>NZ_JANWTB010000011.1:0-167082 GCF_024919535.1 Lysinibacillus sp. A4
ATGTTTCATCTGCCGCTTGCATCGCTTTTTCAGCTAAATCTTTGCTTGCTTTCGAAACGCGACCAATGACTTCTGTTTTCTTTGCAGGATTGTACGAAACGATTTTATCTTCTGTTGTAATGCGCTCGCCACCAATAATTAGTGGGTAGTCTTGACCTAAGTAACCTTCAACTTTATTTAAAGCCTCTACATAAGCATTGTAGTTTGCCTCTTGTGAAAAATCTGTGAATGGTTCGTGTTTGTATGGAATCATGTCAGTTTCCTCCCAGGTATAAGTAGTGCCAAATGATTATGCACCTTTTTAGATTGTGTTAATTATATAATGCAATATAATTTGGCATTAATCAACTCAAACTTTTAAAACTTTTTTAATTTTTGCATCTGCTTTTCATATTGGTGTTAGAATAAGCTTAATGGAATACAGGAGGACAAAATGGATAACAATGTACTACTAAGTATTTATAAATACGTCATTGAAAAAGGCGATATGGGAATTTGTGTGGTAGACACAGAGGGCAAATTGCTTATATACAATAAAAAAATGAGAGAATTAGAAGGCGTTAATGAGGATGAATTTGAGGAGAGGCGAGCCTTAGAGATTATTGATTTTGAAATCGAAAAAAGCGATATTTATAAGGTCCTCAGCTCTGAAACGCCAGTGCACAATATAAAAAAAACGTATTGGAATAAAAAAAATCAAGAAGTGACCTACATAAGCAATATTTATCCGTTGCACTATGAAGGCTCTTTAATAGGCGCTGTGGAATTTGCCCGAGATATTACACAGCTTGAATACATGATGTATCAGCCATTGAGAAGGTATGGCGCTCCATTGACATTTGACATCATCACGGCTGTATCACCAGTCATGAAGGATGTCATTGAAAAAGCAAAAATTGTGGCACTAAGTAGAATGCCTGTTGTGTTAATAGGGGAATCAGGTACTGGGATTGATATGGTTGCAGAGGGAATACATCATGATCTAAAGGTACAAAATGATATGTTTATTGCTTTAATTTGCCGTCGAGATGAGAAAACGGTATTAAAGCAATTTGAAAAATATATTGTGGAAAAGGAGAAAATAACCTTCTTTGCTGAGCGCATTGAATATTTATCTCTAGAAGCACAAGAAAAGATTGTTGAACTTTTTAATAATCATCCTAATCATCAGCATGTTTTAATTGCTAGTGTTGGCAAAGATCCAATTGATTTGATTCAAAAGCATGAGCTATCCAAAAAGCTTTACAGACTTTTTTCGGGTATTACGATTTATGTACCTCCTTTACGAGAAAGAAAAGAAGATATTATGCCTTTTATCGATGATTATTTCAAAAGACATCGTGATAGCTTTGGCTCATCTATTCACGGGCTTTCAGAAGAAGTGCGAGATACCTTTTTAAAATATGATTGGCCAGGAAATTTAAAGGAATTAGAAGTACTGCTGGATGAAATAACCTCATTGATCACCAATGAGACGATAGTTGAATCACATATGCTGCCAGTGCATTTCAAATGGAAAATCCAAAGCTCTTGTGAGGAGACGGAAAAAGAGGTTTCTACGAGTGACTTGTTTGTCATTAAAAATCAACAGGATATTCGACCATTAGATGTCTATATGAAAGAGGTAGAGGAGTACTATATTTCAAAGGCATTGGATTTTCATCAAGGCAATATCTCCAAAACAGCTGCTGCCTTAGGGATTCGTCGACAAAGTTTACAGTATCGAGTTAAAAACTATAAGCTCAATAAAAAAAGCGAAAACAATGATTAACAATGTTTTCGCTTTTTGGATAGGTTCCTGAAACTGATGGATAGCTTCATGCTTGTATAATTATTTTCCTTTTTTCGAAAGGCGACCAAGCGCAAATGCTGCTGCTCCTAAGCCGATTGCCATGTTCGTTTTTTTGTTAAACACTTGTTTTGTCACAAGTGCTACATTTTGTGGACGCTCAGCTAAACGGCGCATAAAGTAACCGTACCAATCATTACCGAATGGTAGGTATGTGCAGAAATTATAGCCCTCACGAGCAAGGTCTAGCTGCATTTCTTTACGGAAACCATATAGCATTTGGAATTCGAATTTTTCATTTGGAATATTGTGTTGTTTCACAAATTGTTTTACATGGTTGATCACATTATGGTCGTGTGTTGCAATCGAAGTAAATTTACCATGTAGCAAATGATATTCAATTAGTTTTAAGTAATTATGGTCAATATCAGTTTTAGATTGATAAGCCACATTCTCAGGTTCTTTATAAGCGCCTTTTACAATACGTAAGCGGAAGTTTTTATATTTCTCAATATTTTCCTCTGATTCGAAGAAGTAAGCTTGAATAACTGTCCCTACGTTATCATACTCTTTGTGTAATTCCTCTAATAACTCAAAAGAGCTATGTAAACGCTCGTAGTTTTCCATATCAAAATTCACGAAAATATTATATTGATGTGCAAGAGCTACGATTTCTTTTAAGTTTTCATAGCAAAATGCGTAATCAATATCTAAACCCAGTTGTGAAGGTTTAAGAGAGATGTGTGCATCAAGCTGTTCATCATGAATTGCTTGTACAACAGCTAAAATATTATTTTTGGCAGCAGTTGCCTCTGATTTTTCGTAGACGAACTCGCCTAGATTATCGACTGTACAAGAAATATTGGCCTTGTTTAATTCTTTAATCGATTGCACAACTTCTGGTAGACTTGTGCCAGCAACAACACTTTGTGCACCCATTTTTAAACCATATTTTTGTGCAGCGCTGTTTAATAATTTGTTCTCTGATAAGTAAATGAAAAAGTCACGTAATACCATCATATGCCTCCAAAAATGAAAAATTTAAATTCTTGGCGATTATAACACTTTTTTTGAAAAGTAAAATAGTTTGATTTTCAGAAAAAATATTTTTCAAAGTCAGTTAGTGAGATAAACTATTGCAGTCATTGACTTTTTCATAAAAAAATTTAAATTAAAAAATTTTTTTCAAAAAAAGAGGACTTTTCAAAATAGTAGATTTGCTTTATGTTGATTAGTATATGTCTAAATTTGCGCATATGTATAATATTTTGATAGTGGGTTACTTGAATGGCAAGATAGTATTTAGACTTAAAATATAGAATTATTAGTTTTTTGATATAATTTATTGGTGGGTATTCTTAGAAGTGATTCTTAGATATCCACTTTTTCATTTTTCAATTTAAATATCATATTAATAGTAGTTTATAGTAAAAAAAAACAGGGTGTATTATAATAAAATGGTATATAATCAAGATTAAATTATGTACGTTTTGTGAATTTATAGTTACTTTTGATTTAGAATAGTGTGTCTATATAAGCAATACAAAAGGGAAAATGACTACTCTAAACTAAGATAAGGTGGAAAGTATGGCAAGAGGCAGAAAAGTTAATTCAAATGGCGAACAAAGTAAACAACTATTACTTGAAAAAGCGATAGAGCTATTTTCTGATAAAGGTTATCATCACACAAAAATTAGTGACATTGTAAAGGCTGCCAATGTAACTCAGCCTACCTTTTATCTCTATTTTAAAAGCAAGGATGCCCTTTATAACGATTTGAATGCGCAATTTCAAAGCGGATTCTTGGCAGTAATGAATAGTAAGTCAACTGACATTATTGAATATGGATTACAGGGTTTTATCACGCTCTTAGAGCAAAAGTTATTGAACTTGTTCGTATACATAATTGAAAATCCTGAATTAACAAAAATAGGTTTTATTGAATCCAAGCAAGCACATTTGGTAAAAAACCAAATGACACAGCAATTGATCCACCTTATTTATCTGCATGATTGTGACAAAGATCTACAATTGTATAGTGTGGATATAAAAATCATGATCGATAGTTTAGTAGGCTCAGTAGAAAGACTCATCATCACGAATTTATTAGAAGAAAAAAGGTTACCTGCAGAACTTGCGAATGATATTGTACAATTATATTTTTGGAAAACCAAAAAAGTGATATAAAAAACTGTCATCGATACTTATTATCGATGACAGTTTTTTTAATTGCTTATTTTTATATGCTGATAGTAGCCTTTTTGATCTTTGCTCTTTGGGTGAATAAGTAGCATATATTCCTGATCCGCTAATAAAGCACTCTTAGGTGTAACAGTTATTGAACGCTCTTCAATTTTAACTGCTACGGGTACTTCATTAGCTCCTAGAGCAGCCAGTTGAATGTTGCTCTTAGCGATTTGTGAAGTAAGCCCTGTAGGAATTTTCACAGTAAATTTTTGTGTGTCAGCTATTTTTTTTACTGTGGAAAGTTGTTTATATTTAGGATATTTCTCCTTCAATGCATCATAATGTGCCTGGAAAATAGGTGCTGTTGTGGTTGGAACATTTGGCTTAACGCCTACTTCATGAATAGTATGACCCGCAGGACCCGTAAATTTACCAACTGTAAGCTTTAAATAGCTTCCATCCTGTAATGTGTAAAAGCCTTGCATAGCACCTTTCCCATAGGTGGTTTCTCCATATAAAATAGCAGCCTTCTGGTCTTTCAATGATGCGGAAAGCATTTCAGAAGCACTGGCACTATAGCGGTTTACAAGGATACGGGTATCTTTAGGAAACTTTGTATCTTGTTGAACTGCTGGGATGGTATAAGAGTTATGCGCTTCTTCTAATAAATACGCCACTTTAGCAGATTGGAATAATCCTGTTAGTTCTTCAGCTGTTGTCACATAACCTCCACCATTATTTTGTAAATCTAAGATGAACGATGTTGCACCCCGTTTTTTTAAGTCTATCAGTGCATTTTTAACAAGCTGTGCACCATCCTCTGAAAAGGAAGCCAACGAAATATAGCCCACATTCCCAAATAGCAGGTCAGTTTGTACATTCGGTAATGTGAATGTTTTACGTGTAATAGTTTTGGTAGTGTTTGAACCGTCACTATTCTTTAATGTAATTTCCACCTTAGTCCCTTCATTACCGATTAAAAGGGAAGAGGCCTCTTGTGTAGAACGCCCGATAATGGATTCACCATTAACGCCAATTATGATATCTCCAGCCTGAACACCAGCCTCAAATGCGCCACTGCCTTCGATTACTTGTAAAATATGAATTCCATCTTCGCGTTCTTCAATCACCACACCTATACCTATAGTAGCTAGGTTGATGCTATTCATATAATTTTCAAATTCTTGTTTAGTGAAGTAGGTTGAGTAAGGATCAAGCATACTCATGATTTCAGAGATGGATGTAGCCTTCTCTAAGTTTCCATTAATTGTTCCAACGTAAGTATCTTTCACAATCTCCTTAATTTCCTTGATAAGCTGTTGATCATTTTCAGCAGCGTGAGTAGTTGTAAAAGGGAGAAGGAAGAAGCCTAGAACAAATACGAATGACCATAATAACTTTTTCATTGGACACCTCTTTTCTAGAACTCAAAATAGAATGTATCCTTATTAGGTATTAAATGGATGGTTACATTATGCAATTGAGTATCTATTTTTTATTATACATGAAGCCATCGCTATAGTGGTGGACTTATATGAGATAGAAAAAGATCTACTTGTCGCTATGGGCAAGTAGATTCTTGTAAATTATTTTTTTATCAATTTATGAATAATAATACCAATTGATGCACCAACAATAGCTGGTAAAAGCCAGCCTAAATTTTGTTCATACATTGGCAATGCTTTTAGGATAGTTTCATAAGGTGTAATTTCAACTTTCATTTGTTTTAAGCCATCATATAGACTGACAAGGAAAGTTGGAACGAGCGCTAAAATATAAACAATTTGTCCACCTTTAAAGAAATGATCTGCTAGTGACAAGACCATCAATACCATAGCTAAAGGATAAATAATTAATAGTACAGGTAGTGATGCACTAATTATTGTTGAAAGTCCCACATTTGTAATAGCTGTACTAAAAATAGTGAAGACAACTAAAAACGTTTTATATGAAATTTGAGGGAATAGCTTATGGAAAAATTGTGCATTAGCAGTTAATAAACCAACAGCTGTGGATATACAAGCTAGTAAAATAGTCGCAGACAAAATAATACTTCCAAGATTTCCAAAGAGCACCTCAGCTGATTTTGCAATAATATTTCCGCCATTATCAGAAATACCGATTGCATTGATACTTGTATTACCAATATGCCCTAGAGAGATATAGACAAAGGATAAACCTATTGCAGCAACGACCCCCGCAAAAATCGTTGTTTTAACTTGTTTTCTTGTATCTTTCATACCCATATCACGCAAGGCCTGTAAAATGACGATACCAAAAACAAGAGCACTTAGAACGTCCATCGTTAAGTAACCTTGTACAAATCCTTCAGCTAAAGGTGACACTTTATAGTTTCCTACAGCTTCTCCTGGTTCTCCCATAGGAGAAATAAAACTTTTAACAGCAAGCAATAAAATAACGAAAAGTAGGGCAGGTGTCAAAATTTTTCCTACTCGATCAACGAGCTTCGAAGGATTAATAGATAAATAGAGAATTAACGTGAAAAACAAAATAGATGTGATAAAAAGTGGTGCCCAATGATCCCTCATACCTTCAGAGAGAAACGGAGCAATGCCTATTTCGTAGGACACAGATCCTGTTCGTGGTACAGCAAAGAACGGTCCAATTGCTAAGTAAACAATGGAGGTGAAAATCACCCCAAAAGCAGGACTAACACGGTTAGCAAGCAGTTGTAAATCGCCTCCTGCTTTGGCAACAGCAACAATCGCTAACAGTGGTAGACCAACACCTGTTATCAGGAAACCAATCATGGCTACAGTGACGTTTTCACCTGCTTGTTGGCCTAATAATGGTGGGAAAATAATATTACCAGCACCCAAGAACAAGGCAAATAGTAGTAATCCTACTGCTAAATTTCCTTTGATGAAATGCAAGATGTTTTTCATAAGTATATTAACTCCTTTAAGATTGAAAAGATAAAACTTTCTAAAAATTTTAAATACAGAAATGTATGTTATCATAGGAGCACTAATCTTGCAATGAAAACAGTATTTCAATATAGTCGGATTTCGTCGTATTCTATAAGTTTCCTATAATGTTTGAAAAATAGTCAGTTTTTCCGATTTTTCATGCAATAATTATCTAGTATGATAGACACACAAGAGAATATTCTAGCACGAACGGAGGCACTTTGGTATGCAAAAGACAAAAAAATGGAGAATTCTTGTTCTAAGTACTTTAGCAACTTCATTTTTAGCATTACAAACAGCAGAAGCAGCAACATATACTGTACAAAAAGGAGATACTTTAACGAAAATCGCTCAAAATCATCAAGTCACGATTGGGGATATTATGAAGTGGAATAATCTATCGAAAGATACGATTTATGTAGCTCAAAAGCTTGAGATTCCAAAACAATCATCGAATGAGGAAGTAAAGCCTTCCACTCCATCAACATCTGGAAAACCAGCAGCAAGTTCTCATACAGTAGCTAAAGGTGACACATTATCAAAAATCGCAAAGCTATATAATGTGACAATTAAGGAGATAATGGATTGGAATAAGCTTGAAAAAGACACAATTTTTGTTGGGCAAGTGTTGAAGCTTTCTCCAGGCGCAGTAATACCCGATGGCGGTACTATACATAATAATGTGACTTCAGGTACGGGCACTCCGTCAAAAGTAACTGCGAAAGACCCTACAGCTAATGGACAAGCGATTTATAACAAAACAGTGGAAGTTGCCAATACATTGGTTGGAACACCCTATCTATATGGTGGAAATACACCTGTAGGGCTTGATTGCAGTGGTTTTATTTTTTATGCCTTTAATCAAGGTGGTTTAAAAATAGGAAGAGCAAGCAGTGAGGGCTATTTTTACGGGAATACTACCCATGTAGAAAATCCAGTACCTGGCGATTTAGTGTTCTTTGAGAATACGTATAAAGAAGGTATTTCTCATATGGGAATATATCTCGGTGATAATAAATTCATTCATGCAGGTACAGATGGTGTAGAAGTTTCGGATGTTACGTACTCTTACTGGTCTTCTAAATTAGTAGCCTACAAACGTTTTGATAGCGTGAAATAAAAAGTAGCGATTTTTGTCTAGGCAAAAATCGCTTTTAATTTTAGTAAAACCCCCTTCTCTTTTTTAGGAGAAGGGGTTTTAGGTTATTGTGTTACACGTGCTGTCCAACGAGAGAGGTCAGCGTCTTTAGCATTCACAAGTTCTGCTGGGAAAATAAACGTCCAAGGCTTTGTAGAGTTTGGTTGAACAGTTAAAATTGGATTCATTTTAAATGAACCTTTTGCAATTTGTTTTCCTGTTGCATCAATAATTTCTAACGGTAATTGCTCTAAATTGATTGCTTTCTTATGCCCATTGCGGATAAAAATGGTTGCATTTAAATTACCATTTTCAGCTAGTTTTGCCTGTAAACCAGTGAAGTTTACCTCTGTTTCGCCTAACTCTGGTAAAGTTTTGACGATTTTCGCAAGCTCTTCTTTTTGTGCTTCTGGTAATTGTTCTTCCCATGATGGATCTAATTCTAATTGATGACCACGAAGGGAAACTAGGTTAAAGGCAATTTTCCAACCATCTTCTGGCACTTCATCTGCCTTAATTGTAGCATTTTCAAACTCAAACACCCATGGACGGGCACTTTCTGCTGGAATTGTACCTAGTGCTTTAAAATCGAATTTTTTAGATGCTACAAGCTCATCGTTTTTATCTAAGATGAAAAGCTCAATTTCACCTAGTTCAATTGCTTGGGGTAAGGATGAACGGAAAAATGCACGAACAAGCCATTTACGAGTGAGTATGTCTTCTTCAATACTAATAGAAGATAGTGATAATTGATTTGGTTTCAATGGTTCTAGCTCATTCGCTAGGAAGTTAAAAATGTATTTTTGTTCTTGTGGCACATCCCACTCAGGATGGAATGATAATTTTGTTTCTACATCACGATTATCACCCGTGTTTTTTGCAGTATTTCCTAATAAATCTTTTGAATCAATTGTGTTTTCCTGAACAACTTTATCAGTTTTTTTAAAGAATGAAAATAAGCCCATTATTGTGCCTCCTGTTGTGCCTCAACTGTTTTCATGAAGCCTGTAATTTCAATGATTATTGAACGACGTAATTCCTGGAAGTTTTTACCGAATAATTCAAGTCCTTCACGTTGGTAAATACGCATTGGATCTTCTTGCTGATAGTGACGTAAACCGATTCCTTCTTTTAAATGACTCATTGCCTCTAGATGCTTTACCCAACCACTATCAATATGGCTAAGCATGATTTGAGGAAGTACTTCCATTACTCTTTCGTTTTCAGCAAATTTCTCCATATGACTTAACAGTTCTTGTTCAGAAGGCTGAACATCCATTAAAATTTGCTTTACTTTTCCAACTTCGCGATCGATTGTAACGGGTGTGATGAACAGGGAGTTAAGTGCGTACTCCATTTGATCATAATCCCAATCAATAGAAGATACATCTTCAGGTGCAGCGTCATGAACAGCAAATTCAACGGTTTCACGAAGCATTTTTTTTAGCTCACCCATCAAGTCTTCACCAGCTAAAATTTTGTCGCGTAAGCCATAAAGAACCGCACGCTGGTCATTAATGACATCGTCTAGCTTTAAGTTGTATTCACGCATGCTGTACTGTGAACCTTCAACAATACGCTGTGTACGGTCTATAAGCTCTTGTACCTCTTTATTTTGAATAATGCCCTTATCATCTACAATCATTTTTGCAGAGAATTTTTCTACTTCTTCTTTTGCGTAGCGTCGGAACATATCATCTTCAATAGAGAGAATGAAGCGGCTTTCACCTATATCACCTTGACGACCTGAACGTCCACGTAACTGATTGTCTACACGGCGACTTTCATGTTTTTCAGTCCCGATTACATATAAACCTCCAAGTTCATGGACATCATCACCTAGCATGATATCTGTACCACGACCAGCCATGTTTGTCGCTACAGTAATACGACCCTTTTGACCTGCCTGTGAAATAAGTTCAACTTCTTGTTCAACTGTTTTTGCATTAAGTAATTGGAATGTTAATTTTTCCTTTTTCAGATAGTCAGCTACAGTTTCAGACTGTAATATCGATGTTGTTCCAATAAGAATTGGCTGGCCTTTTTCGTGGCGCTTTTTCACCTCAGCTGCAACATACTTATATTTTGCTTCTTGTGTGCTAAAAATAATATCAGGCTGATCAACACGTTGACGTGGACGGTTTGTTGGAATTTGGATAACTTCCATGCCGTACACTTCGCGAATTTCCTTTTCCTGAGTTTTCGCTGTACCTGTCATCCCAGAAAGCTTAGGATACATACGGAAATAGTTTTGAATAGTAATTTGCGCTTGGGATTTATTTTCATCCGTAATGGCTACGCCTTCTTTAGCTTCAATTGCTTGATGTAAGCCATCAGAAAGTGAACGACCTTCTAAAATACGACCAGTAAACATGTCAACAAGCTCAATTTTGTCTTCTTTTACAATGTAATCAACATCGCGCTTAAACATAACATGTGCACGCACAGCTTGGATTACATAATGGAAAAGTGTTTGATGCTCTAAGTCATACAGATTGTCTACATTGAAGGCTGCTTCAACCTTTTCTATTCCTTTATCTGTAAGAGAAGTAGCCTTTGTTTCTTCATCGAAATCATAATCTTCGTCTGCTTTAAAGCGTTTTGCTAACATAGCAGCAATACGATGCAATTCATCGTTAGAAGGCATTTTACCTGCGATAATTAACGGTGTTTTTGCTTCATCGATTAATACACTATCCACTTCATCAATAATAGCAAAGTGATAAGGACGCTGTACTTTATCTGCTAAGCTATAAGCCATATTGTCACGTAAATAGTCGAAGCCAAACTCAGTACCCACACCGTATGTAATATCTGCATTGTAGGCTTCTTTCTTTTCACCAGGTTCCATCATCGGTACATTTAAACCGACAGTTAAGCCAAGGAAACGATGGATTTGACCGACTAGCTCATAGTCACGTTTCGCTAGGTAATCATTAACTGTAATGACATGAACACCTTTACCTTCTAATGCACGCACATAAGAGGGGAGAGAAGCAACAAGTGTTTTACCTTCACCAGTAGGCATTTCAGCAATATTACCTTCTGTTAATACTAGACCACCGATAAGCTGCACATCAAAATGACGCATTCCTAATACACGCTTTGAGGCTTCGCGTACTACAGCAAATGCGTCTGGGATGATCGATGTAATAGGCTCACCTTGTTCTAATTGATCTTTGAAAATAAAAGTCATTTCTCGTAATTCGGCATCTGACTTGTTAACATATTTTTCTTCAAGATTGTTAATTTGATCTACTATTTTGTAGTAGCGTTTTAATTGACGAGCACTAGTTTGCTCTTTATTACTTTTGAAAATTGAGAACATGAAATATACGCTCCTTTAAAGTTGTCTACATGCTAGACACTCCATTATTCTATCAAATTTTGCGAATGGTGACTACATTTGACTGTATAGGAATCTATTAATGCTAAAATGTACAAAATATTTGTGAAATCGTGGAAAATGTTTAGAAAAAGTATATTTCAATGCTTGTTCATGCTATAATCAATTTGGATTTCAATGTAGATTATTTATTTGAGGAGGAGAGACATGCTTTACGTGTCTTTAATAGCAGCATTTGTTGCATCCATTTTGTTAACTCCATTAGTGAAACGTTTAGCGTTTAGAATAGGTGCAGTCGACGCACCAAACTATCGAAAAGTACATGCTCGAATTATGCCAAGACTTGGTGGTTTAGCCATTTTCCTTGCCTTTATTATTGGCGTGACGATTTTATACTCATTTTTAGTTCATACAAAACATGGTAGTAACGAGGCTTTATTAGCTATCATTATTGGTGCTTGTATAATCGTTATCACGGGTGTTATTGATGATATGCGTGAGATTTCTGCGAAAGCAAAAATGCTTGGTCAACTAGTTGCAGCACTGATTGTTGTTTTTGTAGGCGGTATTGAAATTGAAATGGTTAATCTACCGTTCTTAGGTACATTAGACTTTGGGTTACTGAGTATTCCATTAACGATTATCTGGATCATCGGTATTACAAATGCCATTAATTTAATTGATGGCTTAGATGGTTTAGCGGCAGGTGTTTCTACGATTGCGCTGATAACAATAGCTGTCATGGCGTTTATTTTGAGCAATGTGTTTGTTTTAGCGTTAGCAGCCATTTTAGCTGTAGCTTCACTTGGTTTCTTATTTTATAATTTCCACCCTGCCAAAATTTTCATGGGTGATACAGGAGCATTGTTCCTTGGATTTATGATTTCCGTGTTAGCGTTACTTGGTTTCAAAAATATTACATTCGTAGCTTTAATCATCCCAATTATTATTCTTGGTGTTCCGATTTCTGATACATTCTTTGCGATTGTTCGTCGTGTTCGCATGAAGAAGAAATGGTCTGACCCAGATAAATCCCATTTACACCATCGATTACTCGATATGGGCTTTACACATCGACAAACAGTTCTAATTATTTACGGAATTGCAGTAATGTTTGGATTAGCAGCTATCATTTTCTCTATGGCAAAGGTTTGGGGAGCTATATTACTTGTAGCGGTCATCCTAACAGCTATTGAAATCTTTGTAGAGGTCATCGGATTGGCTGGTAAAAACTATAAACCATTATTAAATTTTGTACGGATATTTAGTAAATAAAATATAAGCAATCATACAATTTGTATGATTGCTTTTTTGTATTTATAAATAGCGTGGATATAAGGATTTTATCAAATTGAAAACCCTGAACTATATATGAAATGTTCATTTATCATTTCGTTAGAGTTAGAGATTCTTATTAATATTGCTTAGTTAATGTTATTTATCCATATTCAATAATAGACAAGTTACTAAATTAAACCCAGTTAATAATAAGTACAAAAATACTTATATATGTTTAAAACTAGTAATATGATAATTTCAAATTTCTTTAAAGTGTTTTTCATTCATAATGAATGCGGATAGGATTAAAAAAATCGCAGTTAAGAGAAGAACACCCTTTTTTTTCTATAAATGTTAAAATATTTGTAGTTCTATAATGTTATAGGATGAATGAAAAAATGAAATTGAGAGAAAAGAAAGGAAGATTAGAATGAAGAAAAAAAGTATTTTACGTAGCATGGCAGCTAGCATGGCAGTTGCGGGAATGATGTTTGCTAGTATTCCAGCTTTGGCTGCTGAATCGCCAGAATCGCCAGAATTGCCAAAGTCAATTACTATTGATGGCAAAGAGTATGTCATGGATGAGACAGCAGGTGGTGGAAGCGATACGGCAACACATGACAATAGTATGAGTAAGGTTCAAACTTTTGCTTCTTATAAACTTTTGGGTAGTGACGTTGGGTTATATATTAATCAAAATAACCATGGTGGTGATCATTATGCGTATGGCTGGGTAAGAACAACAGCGCCAACTTTCACAGCTCGAGCTGAAATTTGGTCCAATGGGAAGGTTAACACTACAGGTCCAAATAAGTTAAATTCAGGTGATATCGCCTATGCATTTTCTAATCAAGCTATAGGTCTGGTTCCAAATGCGACACCTCGTATTTTCTATGCTTGGTAATAAATGGTAAATTTATTGTTACGCTTAGTAAAACCTATTTATTTCATTATAGGAATGATGCTACTTGTTATGTTGATAGCATGTAGCAAAACAGATGAAGTTAGTGTATCAGATATACAACAAACTCAGACCGAAACAGTTGTACCGGAAGAATCCCAAACTATGACACTTGAACCTCCGACATTTGAAGATTACAAGGATTACATAAATTATATCTCTGGCATACCTGCATTTGAACCGTACTATAAAACCGTTTTTGCTTTTGAAGAGGTTTCCGGTGGTATAACAAATGTTCCAATTGATGAGGTAAAGGCTATGTATGAGGAAATGAAATCAACTTTTGATTATATTCATGTGGCCGAATATCCCTTAATTTATAGGGGGTATTATGGACGCAATACAAGTTTTGTGGATGGATATGATCAGAATCAAACTTCTAATGCTGAGATGGTGACTTCAAACCTAATTAATGTTGTGAAGCAAGATAGGGAAGGCAATGAAATTTTAACGACACCACTAAAGACGGTTCTATTAAGTGAAAGCATTTTCGATCGCTTCGATGACAGTATTGATGAGGGAAGAAACCTTCGGACGTCTGATTTTACGCTTACGGCACCGAGTGAGCCAATTAGTGTTGTATTGGGAAGTGCATATAAGGATATTTATGAACTCGGCGATACGTTTTCCTTGGAAATGATTTCTGAAGTAATGAATTTTCAAGTCGTTGGTTTTTATAAGGCAGGCGTTGGTTTTTCAAATGATGTTGGGGCATTCCATCATGTGAATTTTGATCATACTATAGTTATGCCACATTTTATACCAGAGTACGAACCTGTTGGTGAAGCAGCTGTATTTCAACATGCATTCCACCTCGGTGAATTGCTATCAGGTTATATTCGAATTCCAGAATCAATTGATAAAATTAATGATGTTACCTATGATCATACAGTTGATTTAATGGAAGAGATAGCGGAGAGGAATAATCTCTCTGGTCACTATAAAATTGCAAATTGGCCGGTGGGATTTGTTTGGTAAGACAGAAAAAATGGCTATATCAGTATTAAAAAATTATTTGTAACTGGACTGAAAAAAACGAAGGTTAATGGTATAACTGTATTTGTTATAGCTAGTTCCGAATCAAATTCATTTTTATGTAACCCATAAAAAACTGCGAATAAATTTGGGACTAATCCCTTTATATAAGACAGGATGAACCGGCAACTGGTTGTTTAATTTCGTTTATATTCGAATATAGTTATAATAATTTATATAATCTTTGACGTTTTGTTCTACGATGGCTATTGTAGTACGCTTTCAATTTTCTAAGTAGAACGTTTCAGACATTAATGCAGAAATGAAACGATTTGATTGAGGCATTATCAGCCGGTGTACCTTTACAGGACATGCTGATAATGCCTTTCCCTTTTAGGCTTATTGGTAACGATAGATGTGTATACCGAGCATTAATACTAGGCTACGTACAACCTTCAGGCAAATGATTTAGTTGGGTTAATGTATGCAACACGAAAATCGTATCATGGTGCTCACCAATTGAATAAGCGTTAATCTCACCATTATATAAATCTTGAATACTTGAAAGGTCCGTTGTCGCAAAGTCACGATTGAATAAATTCATGGCGATATAGTAGGGTTGTCTTGTTTGTTTATGTTTTTTCACTTTCTCATAAAAAAGCACCTCCTAATTGAAGTTTAAGTTTTTAATCCCAAATTCAATCCAAGATGCTTTTTTATTTGTATTATTTTATTGGGATCAGTCCCGTTACTATTTAGAGGTTTTTTATAGGACGCGTATATGAGTATTTCTTTTTATGTTTTTTGAATACCTATATGAAACTAAACATTCATGTCCATTATTCATTAGTAGAGATCCACTTTTAGGAGTAAATTCTTTTACATATTCAATATTAATTAAATAGCTATTATGACATCTACAGAATCTACTATCAAGTTTTTCCAATTCCTTTAATTTACCATAGAATTCATAAATTCCGTTTTTTGTATGTAATTTTATTTTATGGGCTACTGAAGCTGTTTCAAAATAATAAATATCTTCAAACTTAATATTTTTAATGCTATCACCAATCTTGATTTGTATGATGTTAGCAGTTTGGGTTTTACCTAAACTTAGGTACCGTTTATAAGCAGTATCTAGAGCTTCAGTAATATTTTTAGATAGAATAGCCTTATCTATTGATTTAACAATATAATCCATAGCAGCTATTTTATATTTAAAGGTCAGTTTTAGTTTATTGGCAAATGCAGTAATAAAAATAATATTAGCAAGTGGATTTTTTTCTCTAATTAATCTAGCTAACTCTAAACCATTCATATCACCTTCTAACTCGATGTCTAAGAAGTAACAATCTCCTTGAGTATGACTAGTATAATTAATAACATCTTCTGCGTTGGAAGCTATTAAGGCAATTTCAATACTAGGTAAATGAAAACTTGCATACGTTTTTATCTCATTTTGAATAAATTGACGCTGAGAATAGTCGTCTTCACAAATGATAACTCTCATTAAATCACTTCCTATTTGTTAATTCGAGTTCCTGAATAAATCTATTATTTTCTAATCTTGTATTTAAAAAAAGGTTCGGATAACCTTTTTTTATATCTAAAACATTTTTTAAACCGTAGCCCCGATTACCACCTTTTGTGGAAAAGCCTTCTTGAAAAATTTTACTAATATCAACTTCTCCATTGAAGGAGTTTTCAAGGACAAATATACAACTATTTGGTGTTTGTAAAAATACGATATTAATTTCTGGTTCATTGGATTTTTCACTAGCTTCTATTGCATTATCAATTAAAATACCTAAAATTCTAGAAAAATCTATTATATCCATTGAAATATCTTTGATTTTATCCGGAATTTCAATCTGGACATTGATATCCTTTTCTGTCGATAAAATAAGTTTTGTCGTTAGTAGCCCTTTTAGCTCAATAATTTCTAAATTGCTAAAGTCTTTCATCATCAAGTTTTTTTTTAATGTTTCTTTTTCCACTTTTATAATTTTATGATTAAAGTAATTTTTTAGTTGTTCCATATCTTCGTTTGCAATATAACTAGATATCGTTGTTAGAATGTTTAAATAATCATGTCTAAACATTTGCATATCACTATTAACTTTTTCTAAAGATTTCATGTAATCGTTGAATTGGGAATGTTTTATTTTTTGGTATTTTAATCGGCTTTTTTCTTTATTATTTTTAATTAGAAACATTGATACTACGAAAATGATAATTAAATAACTTAATTGAATAATTAAATTAATTTTGGTTAATTGCTGTTCTTCAAATGTACTAGGTACAAAAATATTTAAGTAAAGGACAATAATAGTTATACAAGATAATAAGGAAAGGAATACCTTCGAAATAGTTGCTAGAGATGTATATTGATTATTTGTATAAAATTTATGTACAAAAAATTGTAATAGATAAAACAGAATTAGATAAAAGCAAATGAAAATTAATAATTGCAAGTAGTCATTATTTATAGCACTTGTACCTGATATAATTTGGGCTAAATGGTCTGATACCATCCCAATAAATATAATTTCAGTAAAGTCTAAACAAATTTTAAAAAAGCTAGAATTGAGTAATAAAGCAATGAAACTTGTACAAAAAAACACGATTATAGCCATCCAGGGTACAAGAAATACATAGGTTATCACAGTCAATATACAAATACTTACACTAATTAAAAATGTAATTCTGCTAGGTTTTAATTTTTGCAAATAGAAAAGTGATATTCCAATAGTAAGAAACTCCAATAAAATTGTAAAAACAAGCTTTTCTTCGATTGGTCTTCCTCCTACTATTTGTTAAATTCATGCTGATTTCGTAAAGACTCAGGAACATCTAACTCATTAAATAAAAAAGTACAACCAAGGACTGTTGCTGAACTTGCAAATAAAATTACTAGACCTGATATTTTATTAAGAATTGTTTTTTTTATTTTCATTTTAGTTTACCTCCTGCTAGTTTTTGAAAAAGTACGAATACTGCTATTAAAGTAACCCCAAATGAAATAAAGTGCGTAATTGCATTTTTATAGAGTACAAAAATTATTGCCCAAATAATTAATAAACGAATGAGTAACTTCTTTCTTAAAAAAGTTTTATGGCGCTGATTATATACAGGCCTTTTCTTAGTTTCGGCTGGAGCAAATATAGCTAGAATTAGCGATGAGATTGCAGCTACTATTGTCATATATTCTTGAAAATAATTCATATTCTTGATGATGTAAACGCTAATTGGTAAAGTGATGATACTTGCAATTAAGCAAACGAGATTATTTTGAAAGTGAAATCCAAAACAAACTTGCCTTAAGAAATAAAAAACTAAATGTGCTACCAAAGTTGCTAAGAAACAATCTAACAGCATAGCGATTATATACACGATAATAAATTTCCAAAAATCATTCAGTATAATCCTGACACCGAATAAAATTTTCTCCCGTTCAACTTCAAAATGACTTTCTTGAATAAGTATATTTGTAATTCGTTTCTCTAAACTAGAAAAAATACATGCAGCCCCCTTTATAAATAACAAATAATTCAAATTATTACAATTTTTATATTACTAAATAAACTTCTAACAATCAATCTTATTTATAGTAATAAGTGGTAAAAATTTATGATGTTGATTAGTATAGTTTCACAATACGTTTGAAGAGTAGAGCTCTCTTATGGTTATTAGACAAGACAGAACAGTAAGGTTAATTTTAAGATTGGAAAATTAGCGGATAGTGAATATCACTAAACTTTCTTGTAGATGATAAGAAATTATAAATTATTTTGTTTGATTAATAATGAATTCACTTAGCTGCTGTTGGGCTTTGATCAGCAGTTAATTATGGGACTATAAAAACTGTCAAGAGGTGAGTATAAGAGGCAAATAGACGGATAGTACTATCTTGATGATGAAATAAGCGTTCTTAGAGTGACAGTTGTTAAAACATTGGAGTAGTGTCTAATAAGAGTTCATATAAAAAAAGCCTTTCCATGAATTAAAATGGAAAGGCTTTTTAGATTTATTGAGGTTGCTCATTCGTCGAAGATTCTTCGCTTATAGCATTTCTTTCAGTACGGTTACTAGTAAGACTTGATGAAGGTTCATTTAATCCAAGATGATTTATTAATATTTCTTTCACTTCATTAACAGATTCTTGATTTAATTGATAATAATATATCCCAGTTGATGTATCATTAGTACCATCTAATGTTAAAGTATCGATTCGTGGTACACCCTCTGATAAATAGGACAAGAAAGATTTCATTTCAGTAAATGTCATATTAGTCTTCATGTTATCACCAAGTGCCTTAATAACATCATCGTATTTTGTTATTGTCTTAACAGAGGCAACTTTTTTGATAATAGCTGAAAGAATTTCTTGTTGACGTTTACCGCGCTCAATATCATTATCTTGTTTACGTGTTCTTGCAAGTGCAAGTGCTTGGCTACCGTTTAACTGTTGTAAACCTGGTTGTAGGTTGATTGTATACTTGTCGAATTCATCTAATTCATGTAAAGCATAAGGTACTTCAGCTTCAATACCGCCTAATGCATCAACTACATCAATAAAAGCATTGAAATTCATACGTACATAATAGTCAATTGGAATATCTAATAATTTTTCAACAGTATCAATTGATGCCAGTGTGCCACCATATGCATGAGCATGGGTAATTTTATCTTTATAGCCTACTTCAGGAATATAAACGTATGAATCACGGGGTATGCTTAGCATTTTAATAGTTTGTGTTTTATTATTTAATGTAGCTAAAACGAGTGCATCGGAACGTGAATGGTCCGAACCCTGTCCTCGATTATCACTATCATCAACCCCGACAAATAAAATGGATACATTATCATGTACTGGCTCTACTTTTTCTTCGCGAAGTGTAGAAACTTCTCGGCCTTCTAATTCTTCATGTGCAGAATCGGCAGCATGCTCTACCTGTTTAGTCAGGTAAACAGCATAAGCCGTTACACAAATTACCAAGCTGGCAACTAATAGAAGTGTAACTTTTATAATTAATGAAGCTTTAGAAGACCTCTTTTTAGTCGGACTAACAGATCTTTTTTTCATAATAGATATATTCTCCTCTAATTATTGGGAATAATAATGCGATAAAGCTAACTTTTATTCAATTTTAACTAAGTAATTGTGTGGACAATAAAATAGCTTAACAAAAAAATTATACTATGCATATTTAGTTTCGACAATTAAAACTATTTAATTGACAATAAATTCTACAAATTGAGCATCTTCGAAAGTGATGGAAGCTTGTCCATTAGTCATTTCTGTTATCCAACTTCGGAACTGTTCCTCGTCCTCTTTTAGCACAGAAACAATGATTTCAACACCCTCCAAATAACGTATTTCCTCTAAAGAATAAGATGAACTTCTTATTTCATTTTCGACTTTTCCTAGCCATGTATAATCAATAGCTACTTTCATGAAATGATGCAATTTACGTTCAACTATCTGTGCAGCAATTAATCCCTCTGTAGTTGCTTTTCCATAAGCACGAATAAGGCCACCACCACCGAGCTTAATGCCTCCAAAATAGCGGGTCACAACAACGACCGTATCTTTTAACCCTTGTTTTTTTAAGACCTCTAACATAGGGACGCCTGCTGTACCACTAGGTTCCCCATCATCATTTGCCTTTTGAATATGATCATGCTCTCCAATAATATATGCGGAGCAGTTGTGTGTTGCATTATGATGCAATTTTTTTATACCATCTATAAAAGAAATTGCATCCTCTTCCGTTTCTGCACGTTCTATATAAGTGAGAAAGCGAGATTTGGAAATGACAATTTCGCTTTCACCATATCCTTTTACTGTTAAATAGTTTTCTCTCATTCGTATCAATCTCCTTTTAACTAGAGTTCTATTCTATAATTTTCATGAAGAAAAAGCATTAAATTTTAGCATGGTAATGCTATAATAGGTGTAGACTATGGAATATGTGATTTTAGTCTATTAAATTAGTAAGTAATCATAAGACATTAGACTGGGGAGTATACTATGTTTTCAAATGATACCTTCGATTTAAAGTCGCTTGATGACATTTTTAATCGAATGTTAGATACAATCATGAGCTCAAAGGATGATATCTTTATTATAAGTGAACAAAGCCGCAGAAGCTTTGAAGATATGCAAAAAGAGCTGGAAATTGTTCGAAAACAAATATCAATCGTAATTGATGATGGCGATGCATTGGAAAAAAGTACGCAGCTTGCTAAGCAACGACTTGTGCTAGTGAGTAAAGCTTTTGATAATTATACCGAAGAACAAGTTAGAGAAGCCTATGAAACTGCACATGATTTTCAAGTAAAGCTCTCCGTTATTAGAACACAAGAAAAACAGCTACGGGATAAAAGAGATGATCTAGAGAGAAGATTAAGAGGATTACTCGATACAATTGAACGTGCTGATCATATTGTTAATCAGGTAAATGTCGTTTTGAATTACTTAACTTCAGATTTAAGAAATGTTGGTTTAGCCCTTGAACAAGCAAAAATGAAGCAGGATTTTGGGATACGTATTATTGCAGCTCAAGAGGAAGAGCGTAAGCGTTTATCGAGAGAGATTCACGATGGACCTGCTCAAATGCTTGCAAATGTCCTTATGCGCACTGATTTAATAGATAGAACGTATCGTGAAAAAGGTATTGAAAAGGCTTTGGCTGAAATTGCCGATTTAAAGAAAACGGTACGTAATGCTTTATCTGAAGTGCGACGTATTATTTATGATCTACGACCAATGGCACTTGATGATTTGGGAATTATTCCGACATTAAAGAAGTATTTATCGACAGTGACTGAATATAATCCAGGTGTTGAAATTCATTTCCAATCGAGAAGTACAGAAAAACGTATACCTTCAAATTATGAAGTATCCATTTTCCGATTAGTACAAGAATGTGTAACCAATTCCATGAAGCATGGAAAGTGTAAAGACATTTGGGTAAAGCTTGAATGGTTAAAAGATGCCGTCAACATTGTTGTAAAAGATGATGGCATAGGCTTTGACCCACAAGTAGTAAAAGATCATTCCTTTGGGATTTTAGGAATGAAAGAACGTATTGAAATTTTAAATGGTACAATCACCATTACGAGTGAAATCAATCGAGGGACAACGGTGTTATTTAAAATACCGTTTGAAGTAGAATGATGTAACTGTCGCAGAAATCTAGGGGGTAAAGACAAATGACAAAGATTATTATTGTAGACGATCACCAGCTATTCCGCGAAGGAGTAAAACGCATTTTAGATTTTGAAGATACGTTTGATGTAGTAGCAGAAGGTGATGATGGTACAGATGTGGTTACGTTATATGCTGAAAACGAACCAGATGTTGTACTTATGGATATTAACATGCCAGGCAAAAATGGAGTGGAAGCAACGTCGGAGTTAATTACTGAATTTCCAGATGCAAAAGTGATTATGTTGTCTATACATGACGATGAAACATATGTTACGCATGCATTAAAATCAGGTGCTCTTGGTTATATGTTAAAAGAGATGGATGCAGATGAAATCGTTGAGGCGATTAAAGTTGTTGCCAACGGCGGTTCTTATTTACATCCAAAAGTAACGAAAAACCTAGTAGCAGAATTTAAGCGACTTTCAGAACATGAAAATAAAGGAAACTTCCATCAAACTGAAATTCGTCGTCCATTCCATTTGCTAACTAAGCGTGAATGTGAAGTATTACAATTATTAACAGATGGTCAATCCAACCGTACAATCGGTGAGACACTGTTTATCTCTGAGAAAACGGTTAAAAACCACGTATCAAGTATTCTACAAAAAATGAATGTGAATGACCGTACACAAGCAGTTGTAACAGCCATTAAAAATGGTTGGGTTGAAGTACGCTAATTGCTAAAACTGTTTTTAAAAGCTACTTTTTATTGAAGTAGTTTTTAAAACAGTTTTTTATTGTTTTTTGGTAATAATTTGTATTGGGCTAACTTGATGAAGAATAGGTCATTCACAATTTTGTAACATTACTATTCATTAGTATTAATATGATAACTAGCAATTCGTGCAACATTTTACAGCCTAATGCGTCATAAGGAAGATGTAGCACCTAAATGTTGAAAATGCACAACAAAATTCCTACGAAAGCATTTATATGCTACAATATGCGCGGGAGGTTTTTTGATGTTAAAGAAAAGTTTTCTAGCAGTTCTAATCTTATTAGTATTGACTGCCTGTGGTAATAAAGATGAGAAAATGAGTGATGAAGAACGAGATAAAGTAATAGAGGATGGTACAGTTGGCTTTGAAATGATGGGTGGAAACGTAGAAAAGGCTGATAATGTACCAGCGGAAGATGAAAAGGCGATTTTAGCATCTTTTGATGAGTATATTGCTGCATTAAATGCTGAAGAAATTGATCGTTATATGAATACAATCTCGAAAAACCCAAAAGGTTTTAAATACGATGAAGAAAAAACATATGCATCAGAAGTATTTGATCAATTTGATATTAAGCGTGAAGTAGAAAATGTAACAATTGCAAAGTATGAATCAGAAGAGGCGCAAGTTTTTGCCAACATGAAAATGCACTCACTTCAGCTTGAGACAAATGTCGAACATGAAAGTGCAGGACGTCAGGTAACAGTCTTTGTGAAAGAGGACAATGATTGGAAAGTGACGAGTGTCTTTTATATTGGCGATGACTCACAGTCAAGTACAGGAAATTAACAGAAGCTATCTTCATTCAACATAACAATTGAGTGAAGATATGCCTATTATACATAGACAATGAATGTGAAATGAAAGCTGCTTACTAGCACAACTCAAGAAGGGCGAGAACGGGAATCCGACGTTCGTCATTCATTTCACATTCATTTCTTTTTGTTTTCCGTCATTTATGCAAAAGCGCCAGTAAAAACAGGTTTGTCTGTGCGAAAGCAAAGCGCCAGCAACAACAAGGTTTGTCTGTGCGAAAGCGAAGCGCCAGCAACAACAAGGTTTTGTCTGTGCGAAAGCGAAGCGCCAGCAACAACAAGGTTTTGTCTGTGCGAAAGCGAAGCGCCAGCAACAACAGGTTTTGTCTGTGCGAAAGCGAAGCGCCAGCAACAACAGGTTTGTCTGTGCGAAAGCGAAGCGCCAGCAACAACAGGTTTGTCTGTGCGAAAGCGAAGCGCCAGCAACAACAGGTTTGTCTGTGCGAAAGCGAAGCGCCAGCAACAACAAGGTTTTGTCTGTGCGAAAGCGAAGCGTCAGCAACAACAAGGTTTTGTCTGTGCGAAAGCGAAGCGTCAGCAACAACAAGGTTTTGTCTGTGCGAAAGCGAAGCGTCAGCAACAACAGGTTTTGTCTGTGCGAAAGCGAAGCGCCAGCAACAACAAGATTTTGTCTGTGCGAAAGCGAAGCGCCAGCAACAACAACGAACAACAATTGCACCAAGTAGAAATAGATTGTAAACTAAGAATTATAGGAGAGTGGACATGGATGAGGACGGCAATCGTAACAGATAGTACTGCATATATTACAGCTGAGGAACGTGCACGCTTAAACATTCATATGATACCTTTAAGTGTTAATATCTCAGGTCAATTATTTGCAGAAGAAGTAGATATCACAGCATCTGAATTTTATGATAAGGTGCGTGGAGCTAAAGAATTTCCTAAAACAACACAGCCTCCAATTGGAGAATTTGTGGCTCTTTTTGAAGAGCTAGCAAAGGATTACGATGAGATAATTTCCATCCATTTATCGAGTGGTATTAGTGGAACATACCAAGGTGCAGTACAGGCTGGTGAAATGGTGGAAGGCATTAATGTTCATGCCTTTGACAGTGAAATATCCTGTGCGGTTCAGGGCTTTTACGTATTAAGAGCAGCGGAAATGGCGAAAGAGGGCCATTCAGCAAAAGACATACTTGCAGCATTAGCGGACATGCAGCAGTCTATTCGTGCTTACTTCATTGTAGACGACTTAGCACATTTACAGCGTGGTGGGCGTTTATCTTCTGCAGCTGCATTAATCGGTGGCTTATTACAAGTAAAGCCTGTTTTACATTTTGTGGATAAGGTAATTGTACCTTTCGAAAAAATCCGAACACGTAAAAAGGCATTAAAGCGTGCAGAAGAATTGCTAGCAGTGGATGCAAAAAAGTATGCAGCGATGGACGCTGTTGTCATTCACGGCAATTGCCCTGCTGAAGCCCAAGAATGGCTAGAGCAATTAGCCGAAACTTACCCAAACGTAAACTTTAAATTGAGCTATTTTGGTCCTGTTATTGGTACTCATTTAGGTGAAGGGTCGATGGGATTAGGATGGACAAAAAAATAACGAATTGTGAGAAGTCTCTACAGCAAAATGTAGAGGCTTTTTTCTATGAAAGGGGAGATTTTGATGAGATATAGGGGTTGGTTGTTGCCCCCAGCATTACGTGATTTTCATGAAGGTCGCATTTGGTTAAAAGAACATTCGCCATTTTCATCTGAAGATATTGAGAAAGCAATACAGCGAAAATACGTCTGTATAATAGAAGGAATTCAAATGAAGCCAGTTATAAAATGCAATCGATGCCACAATACAGATCCGCACCTATTCATAAAATTCGATTGCTCAAAATGTCAGCAACAATGTGTGTACTGCCGACACTGTATTAAGATGGGGAGAGTCAGTAGTTGTACACGATTGATGATTTGGACAGGTCCCAAGACGATAAAAATTAACAAGCATTCATTAAAATGGACCGGGCAATACACTGAACTCCAGCAACGGGCAGCTAATGAAACCTTGGCAAGTGTGAAAGTAAAACGATCCCATTTAATTCATGCAGTTTGCGGTGCAGGCAAAACAGAGATACTTTTCCCATCTGTGTATGATGCATTAAAGCGGGGGCTACGTGTTTGTATTGCTACACCACGAACAGATGTAGTGTTAGAACTGTATCCACGCTTTCAACAGGCTTTTCCTGAAACAGTTATTCATGCTTTATACGGTGGAGCTCCTTACCAAAATGGCTATGCCCAGCTTGTTATAGCAACGACCCATCAGCTCTACCGATTTGACAAGGCATTTGATGTCATTATTGTAGATGAGGCAGATGCTTTTCCTTATACATTTGATGAAACTCTACAAAGAGCAGTAGAAAAGGCTAAAAAGGAAAAGGCTCCTCTGGTATTTGTGACAGCAACCCCATCAGCAGCATTACTCCATACCTTCCAGCAAGAAAGCTACTCTTTTATTCCAAAACGCTATCATAATTATCCATTACCAGTCCCCCAAGTTCGTTCTTTATGGAGCTATAATAAATGCTTCAAGCGAGGTAAAATCCCTAAAAGGTTAAAAAAGTGGGTGGAGGAGCGCTTACACCAAAAGGAACCCTTTTTACTATTTTTCCCGACAATTGACTTAATGAATAGTGCAACTCTTCTTTTTCAAGGATTAAATGAAGACATATTAGCTGTGCATACAGCTGACCCAGAGCGGAAGAAGAAGGTGTTAAAGCTACGAAATAAAGAAGTTCCGGGCTTATTAACCACTACGATATTAGAAAGAGGCATTACAATCAGCAAAGTACAGGTGGCTGTTATTGGGGCAGAATCATTGATATTTACCGCCAATGCCCTCATTCAGATTGCAGGCCGAGTTGGACGAGATGTTCAATTTCCAGATGGGGAGGTCTTATTCTTTCATCACGGCATCACGGCAGAGATGGATGAGGCATGCGAAAAAATTCAATTTTATAATAAGAAGGGATTTTCTGAATGAATAAAATAGAAACTCATTGTTTAATATGCACCCAGCCGTTAAAAATAACTATTTCCTGGAAAATGATTCTAACCAAGCAATTCTCGCCGACTATATGTGAAAGATGTGCCGCTCGTTTTGTACCTTCTCAATCTGCTACATCCCTTTATCAATATAATGAGGCGATGAAGGATTACTTACACCAGTTAAAGTTTCTTCAAGATGTGGCTCTAGCAAAGGTATTTCGGCAGGAGCTTCATAATCGTCTCACCAAAGAAAAAGCGATGATTCTACCCATTCCAATGCACCCTCTCAAACAACAGGAGCGTACATTCTCGCATACGGATGAACTATTAAAGGCAGCGCATATTCCTTTTATACAATTATTAGAAAAGACAACGACAGAAACCCAAAGCTCTAAAAATAGAGAGCAACGTATACAAGCAGCTCCACTTTTTCGCTTAATGGAGGGTGCACAAGTCGAACATAAAAATTATCTTCTTTTTGACGATATAAAAACTACGGGGACAACTTTACAGCATGCTGAACAGGTTTTAATGCAAGCGGGTGCTAAAAATGTCCAATACTTCACATTAATTGAAGGATGAAAATACCAATGTATTATGTATAATAGTTAATGAGACAGCATTCGTAGATAAATTTGCTAGAAAGAGGAGGAAAGGCCAATGGCAGAAGTTCGTAATTGTCCTAAATGTAATGAGTTTTTTAATTATACAGGAGTCCGAGAAGTGTGTCATAAGTGTGCACAATCAGAGGAGGAGCTTTATCAAATCGTTTATCGTTTCTTACGTAAACGTGAAAACCGTGCGGCAACTGTAGAACGTATTGTGGAAGCCACGGGAGCAGCAGAGGAACTATTGTATAAATGGGTTCGTAAGGGGCGTCTGCAGCCAGCCATGTTCCCTAACCTTGGCTATCCATGTGATAACTGTGGCCATCTAACGACTACAGGAAAGCTCTGCTCGAAATGTCAGGATGAATTAAAAGCAGACTTACGGACATTTGAAGCTGCCAAAGAGTTTCGCCAAAGTGTTGAAGAACGTGACCGTGTAACCTATCACTCAGAACGTAAACGTTAATTACGCTAAGTGTGTTAATTTTAAACAAAATTAGCACACTTTTTTCTATGTGAAAACTTAACATTATGTGAGACAATCCGAAATAATAGTAAGATAGGATTTAGAGATGGGGGGTATTGAAATGAAAATTACATCTTATGGAGTTAATGCAGTAAACGCCTATAAAAACCAAGTACGCAATGCAAAATCAAATACAAACAAGGCATCTTTCGCCGATAAAATTGAAATTTCAAAGGCTGCGCAGGAAATGCAAGGGGTTTCAACATACAGTACAGAGCGAGCAAACCATGTTCAACAATTGAAAAAGGATATCGCTTCTGGTGAATACAAAGTAGACGCTCGTAAAGTGGCAGAGGATATGCTGAAATATTATCGTTTCTAGGGAATAGCAGAAAGGGTGTATAACGATATGTCTGTAGAAGCAATTAGTTCTACACTAACAATGCTAGAGAGAATGCATAAAAGCTTACTCGAACTAGCCTTTAAAAAAACAGAAATTATTAAAAGTGGCGATATCGAAGCTTTAGACCAATTGCTCAAGGACGAGCAGGCACATGTAGCAGCCATCGATAAGCTCGAGCAACAGCGTCAGAAACAGGTAACGGACTACCTTGAAGCAAAGGGACTTGCTTCATCTGACAAAACAACTGTCGCGGATGTCATCGAGGCTGCTGAACAACAAGCTGACAAAGCAACACTATCAGCAGTTCGCGAACGTTTAATGCAAATTATCAATGACCTACGAAAACAAAATGATCTAAATCAAAAACTCGTTTTCCAATCCTTACAAGTCGTCAACCTAACATTAGATGCAGTAAGACCCCGTACAGAGCAAATGAACTATTCCAGCAACGAAGTACGTGGAACTAATACCATAGCTAAAAAATCATATTTCGATTCACAAGCATAACAAGGGAGGAAGAAAAATGCGCTCAACATTTATGGGCTTAGAAGCTAGTAAACGTGGCCTCTTCACACAGCAAACTGCTTTATATACAACAGGTCACAATATTTCCAACGCCAACACATTAGGCTACTCTCGTCAACGAGTAAATATGCAAGCTACACCAGGGTTTCCAACGGCTGGTTTAAATTCACCTTACTATCCTGGCCATCTAGGGACTGGTGTCGAAGCAACATCTATCCAACGTATTCGCGATGAGTTTATTGATCGACAATATCGTCAGGAAACAAACAAGCTGGGGTATTGGGAATCTCGTTCAAACGCTATTTCACAAATGGAAGATATCCTTGATGAACCATCCCAATTTGGTTTGAATGCAGCGTTAGAGCAATTCTGGAAAGGGCTAGAGGATGTTAGTACGAATCCAGAGAATGCATCGTCACGAAGAGTAGCTATCGAACGTGCTACCCACCTTGCAGAATCCTTTAATTATATGGATACACAGTTAAAAACGATTCAAGGTAATTTAGGGAATGAAATCAATGTTGCTACAGACCGAATTAATTCTCTTTTACGACAGATTGCTGCAATTAATAAACAAGTGCAAGAAGTAGAACCAAATGGACTTGTACCAAATGATTTATACGATGCACGAGATGTATTAATTGATGAACTAAATAGTTACATCCCTATTTCGATTGAACGTGTTCCTTCAGGTGGTAATGCTAGTAATGTAGCGGAAGGAAGTATAACAATCTCTTTTAAATCATATTCAACAGGCGACCCGATTGTACTTGTTAATGGCAAAAACTACGTTGCAATGAATACAACTGGTGAAAAATCTAGCCCTATTGATAGCAATGATTTGACTAACGTATTTAAGCAAATTGAAATTTCCAACTTAGATGATCCACCAACAAAACCAGCAGCTGGTGCAGGGGTTAAAAAGATTAAGCATAATGATCTTGAACCAGGAAAAGGAAAGTTACTATCTTTAATTAATTCATATGGTTATGGTGAATATAATGCAAGTGGTGCTTTGGTTAGTGAAAAAGGATACTATCTAGAAACATTAGCCGATCTAAATAAACTAGCAAGCACCTTTGCTAATACATTTAATGAAGTACATAAAGGTGGCTTTGATTTAAATGGAGATGCTGGAGTTGCATTTTTCACTGGTGATGGTGGGCCGCCAGAAACGTTTACAGCTGCGAATATTAAAGTAAATGAAGTTTTGAAAAAAAATTCGTCCTTATTAGCAGCGTCATCTGTAAAAGGTGAAGAAGGAAATGGTAAATGGGCTATTGAACTCGCAAATCTCCAATCAAAATCAATTGGCGAAGGTGGATTAACGATTACAGTAGGTACAAACACTGTAGTAATTCCACCCCCAACAGAACACTTAGAGGGAGCGACGTTTAACACTTTCTATCAAGGCATGATAGGAAAGTTAGGGACTGACGGTGAAGAGGCTTATCGATTAAACAAAACGTCTGAAAGCTTATTGTTAACACTTTCTAATAATCGTGATTCGGTAAGTTCGGTGTCATTGGATGAAGAGATGACAAATATGATTACGTTCCAACAGGCTTATAACGCAAATGCACGTATGATTACAGTTGTAGATGAAACATTAGATAAGATTATTAATGGCATGGGCCGTGTAGGATTATAAAAATTTATTAGAAAGGGGTTTTTATAAAAATGCGTGTTACGCAATCTATGTTATCTAATAACATGTTATTAAACTTAAATAGAAGTTACGGCAAGATGTCAAAGTTGCAAGATCAACTTAATTCGGGTTCAAAAATTACTAGACCATCAGATGACCCTGTTATTGCTGTAAAAGGGATGGGTTATCGTCGCGATTTAGGTAGAGTTGAGCAATATACACGTAATATGAATGAGGTCAACAACTGGCTAGATGCTTCTGATGAATCATTAAATCAGGTAGGGGAGCAAATGAAGCGTGTTCGAGAGTTAGTAATTCAAGCAGCTAATGGAACAAATTCTATTGACGAACGTGAAAAAATCAAAACAGAAATAGATCAAATTCGCAAGCATTTACAGGAAGTAGGTAATACGAAAATTGCTGATAGATATATTTTCAGCGGAACAAATACTGGAAAAGCATTATTTGGACCAGATACAGATGCAAATGGCAATAAAACGATAAATGCTGACTATACTAATTTGTTGGATAATACAGTTGTTTCTACAACAGCGACAGGTGATCAAAAGGTAAGCGCTCCAAATGGGGAAGTAAAAATAGAAGTTTATGACGGGCTACAAATGCAGGTTAATACACCTGGTGCTGATTTATTTGGAAATCTAGATGCATTAATGGGGAAAATATCAGATCTTTTAGATCCTAAACGCAGTCCTTTAGCAACAAGTGAAGAGATTAGTAGTGCATTAGGAGGATTCTCCTCCACTAGCACTTCTGATGATATTACAACTTTACACAATAAAGTGTTAGAGGCTCAGGCCGATATAGGAGCTCGTCAAAATCGTGTTGAAATGATGGAGAATCGTCTATCCATCCGTGAGATAAGTGTTACAAAACAATTATCAAATAACGAAGATGTAGACTATTCTAAGGCTATTACAGAGCTGGTTACCAGTGAATCCATTCACCAAGCAGCACTTTCCGTAGGGGCTAAAATTATTCAACAAACACTAGTAGATTTTATTCGATAAACCTACAGCTTATATTTTGTAACAAATACAATTACTCAACAAATACTTTATGGCGTTTGAACACTATGTTCAGACGCTTTTTTGAAAGAGAGGTTTAAATGATGAGGTTTCCACAAATTCAAATCACAGCAAAGGACATTCAAATGGACTGGAACATACAAGAACCAGTACAACGAATTCAACAACCAAGAGCTGAGCAAAGTATTACTCAGCCAGCTGCAATTCTGGAGATTCATACAACCAAAAGTGACTTGAAAATTGATTCCTCGCAAGCTAGACGTGATATCGGAATGTTAACTACGAAAGAATCAATAGAGAAATATGCTCAAGCCGGGAGAGAAGGCAACCTCAAAGGAATTGCAAGGAGGGTGCAAGAGGGGTATCAAATGATGAATGGAGCAGGTAAGGAACAAGGGCGTTCTGTCATGCAAAGTATTGCGAAGCAAAATACAGGTCCAAAACGTCCAGGTCCCTATAACATAAAATTTGTTCCATCAGTAGGATCTGTGAAAGTTGACTATACCCCAGGTACTACAGATGTAAACATTACACGTCAAGAACCTAAAATTGACACTAAGGTGAACAAGCCTATCCATGAATATACACCTGGTAAGGTAACTGGTACAATGTTACAAAGACCATCTGTAACGATTGATGTTATAAGTTAAAGGAGAATTTATATGCAAATCCAAACAAAATTATTAGGCGAAGTAGTAATTGATGAAAAAGAGATTTTAACTTTTGAACGTGGATTGCCTGGTTTTCCAACTGAAAAAAGATTTGTTTTATTACCAATAGATTCTGAGCTTCCGATAGCCATTCTGCAATCAATAAACGATGCTAGTATTGGATTTGTTATTGCCTACCCATATACATTTAAAACTGACTATGCTTTTGATATAAGTGAGGAAGATATTGCTGATTTACAGATTGAAAGTGCTGAAGATATTGCTACGTATGCAATCGTTACATTGAAAGAATCTTTAAATGATTCAACGATGAATCTATTAGCTCCAGTTATTTTTAATATAAAGAAGAAACTTGGGAAGCAAATTGTTCTTAATGATAATGTAGCCTATCCATTACACTTTCCACTTTCTAAAATTGAGGTGTAAAACATGCTAGTTTTATCTAGAAAAAAAGACGAGTCTATAATGATTGATAACAATATTGAAATAAAAGTTTTATCTATAGATGGAGAACAGGTGAAAATTGGGATAGTCGCACCTAAAAGTGTGAAGGTTCATCGTACTGAAATTTTTGAAGCCATCCAGGCACAAAATCAAGCTGCATTGAATATTGAACCTAGTATTCTTCAAGGTTTGACAAAAAAGTAATTCTTTGAAAATTTTTTTGAAAATTATTTATAAAACTATTAAATAATTCAAATCACATACGATATAAACTATGTAACAGCGAACCACTATGGTGATTCAACAGTTACATAATTTGCTCCACAAGGATGTGGAGTAAAATAAAATTCAAGGAGGAATTCTATTATGAGAATTCAACATAATATTGCTGCGTTAAATACGCACCGTAACCTAGGAGCTAATAATACAGCTTCTGCAAAAAACTTAGAAAGATTATCTTCAGGATACAAAATTAACCGTGCTGGTGATGACGCAGCTGGTCTTTCTATCTCTGAAAAAATGCGTTCTCAAATCCGTGGTCTTGAAATGGCTACAAAAAACTCTCAAGATGGTATCTCTTTAATCCAAACAGCTGAGGGTGCATTAAACGAAACTCACGATATTCTACAACGTATCCGTGTTTTAGCAGACCAATCTGCAAACGGTACAAACACTGGTATCGACCGTGAAGCAATCCAAAACGAAGTAAAACAATTAAAAGACGAAATCGACCGTATCGGTAACACAACTGAGTTCAATACTCAAAAATTACTTAACGGTAACCTAAAATCTGCTGGTGGCGCAACTGTTGGTCAAAACACAACAACTGGTTCACAAGTAGCGAAATTAAGTCCTGGGAAAGTAACTGGTAGTGGTACACTAAATGCATCTGGAAATAAGATAACTGATACTGAATTTACAGAAGAAACAATTAAAATTGATGGTACAGATATTAAAATAAACTGGGGCTCATTAACTGAGGATGAGAAAAATACACTTAAAGGTGTAGGTTCAGATGCAACATCCCAGAAAAAAGCTACTGACTTAATTATTAATAAAATTAATGAGGCAATTGATAACTCAGGATCAAATGTAGCCCATATTTCTGGTTATGTGGATGGCGGTAAATTAGTGCTGACAAGTGGGTCAGAGGGCATTAATTCGAAAATTGAAACATCATCAGGTGGTCTAGTTAACAAAGCTTTAGGTGGAGCAGCTGGAACAGATGGTACAACAAATTACAATGGTTCTACAGTTGCTAGTGGTTCCCAGTTTACTGCAGATATTAATGGAGTAACAATGGAAGTCACAACAATTGGAGAAATTACTGGTGGTTCAACATCTATGGCATCTGGCGCTAAAATTTTAGAGGATGCTTTAAATGCTGCCATTTCCGGAGCAAACACAACAGCTGGTGCTACAAAAGCTGGTGATCCTGGTTATATTGCAAAAGTTAAAGTAAATGTTACAGATGATGGACGTTTTGAAGTAGTGAGTGAAACAGGTCCTGTGAAATTAAGTGATAAAACAGGTAAGACAGTAGTCAAAGATTTAGGTCTATCAAGTGCACAAACAGATGCTAGTAGTAATGGCGGTATGACACTGCAAATCGGCGCAAATAAAGGACAAACGATAACATTTGGTATTGATGATATGCGTTCAGCTTCTTTAGGCATTACAGGCGTAGATGTTTCTACATCAGCTGGTGCACAAAATGCTCTTGACACTTTAGATAAAGCAATCGCTAAAGTTTCTGCTCAACGTTCAAGTCTTGGTGCGGTACAAAATCGTTTAGAGCATACAATTAATAACTTAGGTGCAACTTCAGAAAACTTAACAGCTGCTGAATCTCGTATCCGTGACGTGGATATGGCGAAAGAGATGATGGAATTCACAAAGAATAACATCTTAACACAGGCAGCTCAATCTATGTTAGCGCAAGCGAACCAACAACCACAAGGTGTACTTCAATTATTAGGTTAATGAATACATTTGAAAAACCTTTCGATATAATATATCGAAAGGTTTTTTCTATAGAAATACGAAAATCAACCGATATTAACTATAAAGATATAAAGAGTATAATAAAGGAGTTTTTCTGATGACAGAGCCAATCATAGAAGTGTTGATGAGTAAAACTGGACTTCCAATAATTCAAATTCAACATAATGGACATATGCTTCTTATACATAGTAAATATAATCCAGTAGCAGAGGCGGAACGATTAATTGATTCTTATGAAGAGCAAATTGAGGTAGCAGATCATGTTTTTTGTTACGGGACTGGTCTAGGATATCATGTGAAAGTATTACAACAACGTTATCCAGATAAATTTATTTCAACCTATGAACCACTAGTAGATGTACACAATCTCATATTACAGTATGCTAAACAAACAACTGTAAATCTTAACGCTATTACAAACCAGTACGTTGGTGCTTCAGAAGAAGATATATTAAGAAATTTATATAATTTCAGACCATATTTAGCACAAAATATTGTGATAATTGTCCATCCTGTATATGAAAAAATAGCACAGAAATCTTTTCAACAATTTTCAAAAACCTTTCAACAATTTATTCAAGATACACGTACAAACACAAGGGCAAATTTAGCATTTAATGATCGATGGGTAATTAATACTATTATGAACACACCATGGATATTGAATACACCGCTCATACAAGAGCAACAAGTATTTACAAGAAAACCAGTAATTTTAGTTGCAGCAGGTCCATCATTGACAGAGGAACTGGATAATTTACGTGTTATTAAAGAAGAAGGACTAGCATTCATTTTTGCAGTAGGTTCAGCAAATGAAGTATTAATTAAACATAATATTTTACCAGATGCAATATTGTCTTATGACCCATCTATAGAAAACTATCAAGTATTTTTAGAACTAGCTAAACAACATATTCACAATATCCCGCTAATATTTGGAACAACTGTAGGGCATGAAACATTGCCTTTGTTTTCAGGCCCTAAAATTCATATGGTGATGAATCGAGATAAATTTTCAACTTATATACAGGAGAAGGTTTTTAAAATAGTCAATGATTCTATTACCATTTCAAATGTAACATTACAATTACTAGCACTATTAAATGTAGAAAAAGTAATATTAGTGGGGCAAAATTTCGCTTACAAAAAGGATGCCTATTATGCAAAGGGAATCGCACGACTTGATAATGTTGAATATACTGATAGCGTGTTAAAAAAAATTGAATCAGGTCAACTACTTACTGTTGAAGATGTATATGGAGGATTTGTATATACAGAACAGGAGTTCGATGGTATGCGACGTGAGATGGAAATATATATCGAAAAAATGCCAAATTTAAAGGTCATTAATACAACACAAGGTGGAGCAAAAATCAAAGGAACGATTTTTCAATCTTTAGCTGAAACGATTAAAAGTGAGTTAACAGAAAAAGTTGTGGATAAAGAATGGTGGCAAAATTTAAGTACAACTCCTATAAAAACTAATGTTAAAAAAATAGAAAAGTTACAACAATCGTCTACTGAATATAGACTATTATATGAAGAAATGATGACAATATTGGATCGACTTGAAAAGCAAAATGGTGATACTAATGGTAAAAAGGTCAACCAAATGCTAGATAAGATGTATAAAATCTTAGGGAAATTAACACGCAATCAATTATTTGAGTTAATTGTTGCACCAATTATTGAAGTTCATACAACTCGATTTTACTCAGACTTAAAAATATGCCAACAAATACAAGATAATAATGAAAAACTTCAAAAAGTAATTAAAATATATCGAAGTTATATGTTAATTACTTTAGATATTTATCGAAAAATTAATCCTATTATACAATTACATCTAGTACCTTATATAAAAAGTATAGAGCGATGGGAATATTATGGGGCAACCTGTGGTACAGTCCAATATGAGGGAGATTGGCTTAAAAAATGGTTTTTAAGGAGAGAATATACTGGTGAAGTTGGTAATTATGGGGCAAGTGCTGAAACAATTCAGAGAGGGGCTAAATTCCTATTTAAATTTACAGGAACAAGTCTGCAATTGATTGGAACAAGTACTAGAAAATCTGCTTTGAAACTAAAAATTATTATTGATCAGCAGGAGCAGATTATATCGATTTATGAGCATATCGATGAAAAGTTTTCTACTTTCCATCATCAAGTTCTTTTTGAAACATTAAAACTTTCAGAAGGGTTACATGAAGTGAGTGTGGAGATTTTATCTGATCATGTACACTTTAATTTACTTGGCATTTGTATTCAAAAGGGAGAGCGTATTTATCATATTGATGAAGTGGAGAAAATCGATAATTTAACAATCGGTAAACGTATTCGTTGTCACTATCAAGCTCGCCATAACGAACTTGGGGAATTTAGAAATATTGGCGATGCAACAATGAGTTATTTACCTGTTCAGGCAACAGTACATCCAAATGGTGATTTTTACTTTATAATGGTAGATGAGAGAGCGGAACAGAAAGTCTTAATAGCGGATCGTATTTTACAAAAGCGTATTAGTTTGCATGTAATAGAAGATAAGCAGTTAATGATAGATGGAAAAACAGGTACTATTTCTTTACTAACAAGTTCTAAAGACGTTGAAAATAGTGAATGGGATCATTATTTAGTAGAGAATTTAAATGTGAAGTGTAATAATTTACAATGGCATGCCGATTCATTTACAGCTAGCTGGGTAAAGGATATGGATGATGAAAATAATGACAAAGGACTGTTACGTGGTAGTTATATAGGAGAGGATGGAACTATTCATTTGGATAATGGATTTGACTATCATTGTAAAAGTGCTGTAACAGAGTCATTGAACATGACAGGCTATAGACCTAAATTAGTATTCTAAAGTAGACATTTATGAATACTAGTTACATGATTCAATGGCTTAAGAGCCTTTTACATAACAGAAACAATGATAAGTAAAGGTTAATCTGTACATGTATTCATCTATTATAATACTTTTAATTTGTAGACTTGATCATTCCTACAAGTCGTTATTCATTAGATATAATTGTGAGCCATTGAGATGAAGTATGAGATTTCTTACGTTTCAGAGAAACTCGGTAAAAAAATGATTTTGGAGGAAACAGATGATTAATAAATATAAGACTCAAGATGCTTTTGACTATGAAAATGGATATATATTAACTTCAAAGCCTTATCGCTTAGGCAATATGTTAGCACATTATGAGTTATACAAAAAAATAGTCAATTTACCTGGTGATGTAATTGAATTAGGTGTTTTTAAAGGGAATTCATTGATTCAATTTGCTACTTTTCGAGAATTGTTGGAAAATCAATATTCAAGAAAAATCGTTGGATTTGATATGTTTGGATCATTTCCAATGACGAATAAAGTGGAAAGTGATAAAATGTTTGTGGAAAATTGGAATGAAACTTTTGGAAATGATTTTTTGAGTATAGAGGATTTGGAGAGAAGTTTTCAACATAAAAAATTTGAAAATATTGAGTTAATACAAGGAGATATTTTAACAACTTTATCCGAATATTTGGAACAACACCCTTATTTAAAAATAGCTCTTTTGCATATTGATGTAGATGTCTATGAACCGACTGCGCTTGCTTTAGAGTTATTATTTGAAAGGGTTGTTTCAGGAGGGCTTATTGTATTAGATGATTATGGTACAGTTGAAGGTGAAACAAAGGCAGTGGACGAGTTTTTATCAGAGAAAGGTATTAGTTCTAATCTTCAAAAATTTTCTTTATCTCATTCAAAACCAACATTTTTAGTTAAAAAGTAAAGAGAAAAATACTAGTTAGTTTATGTAATTAATAGATATGTATTATTAGTAATACTAGAACATCGAAAATTTCCACTTTAAAAGGATTTATACATAAAGAATATTTTTGTCTATTTGACTGCTATTATGTAGATAATCTAGCTTTTAAAAAATATATAGACTTAGCCCATTGAAATAATTATATATATTTAATAAATATGGTTTTATACAACTCATATTCATCTTAACATGTTCCGATTAGAAGAGAGAGATCTAAATCTCATTTTTATTTATGAAATAGCAGTCAGAGTTATATCCAATATCCTTATATGCTCAGTCAAAAATTGTATTTGAAACGATAAAAACTTAATTAGGCTTTAAAGTTACAAAAACTATACCGAATGATAAAGAAATAGTTCCATTGTTCAACTAACATTAACGAAAGATTTAGTGGGATGATCAAAAGCGGGTTTAATTGTAACTCAAAGTATGAAATTAAAAATAATTAATATTCCAAGTATACCAATTTAGGAGGAATGACCATTTGAACAAATATGATGAAATTTATAATTTTAGACAAGCAAAGCTATCAGACCAAGAAAATATTATGAAATTCATCAAACTACATTGGAGAGAAAATCATATTTTAGGCAATGATGAAACCTTTTTCAAATTTGAGCATGGTGATGGCGATAAGATTAACTTTATAATTTGTGAAGATAAAAAGAGTAATGAAATTACAGGTATACATGGATTTATTCCATATTCGTTTAATAAAAGGAATTCGCATTATTGTGGTGTAATGACAATGGTAAGGAAAGATGTAGCTATCCCCTTATTAGGTGTAGAGTTAATAAAAAGATTTATTCAAATAACAAAGTATAATACGTATTGTGGTATTGGAACAAATCCAAAGACAATGGTACCGTTAGTAAAAAGAGTTTTCAGAAGATTTACAGGGACTATGTCCCATTATTACAAATTAAATCCGAATAATTACGATTTCAAAATAGCGAAAATAGTACAGAAAAGTTGTATTGTAACTGATTGTAAAACAGACTCTGTCGAATTTATAGAGATATCAAGCTTTACTGAATTAAAAAATACTTTTGAATTAAATCTAGAGTATAGATTTTTACCCTTTAAAGAAGATTGGTATTTGAAAAAGAGATATTTTGATCACCCAGTTTACAATTATCGAGTATTTGTTTTAACTGGTACCAATAAAGCAATTATTATAGCTAGAGAAATCAATATAAACAATTCGAAGATCTTGAGATTTGTTGATTTTATTGGAGATATAAAAATGTTATCTAAAATAGATAATTTTACTGATGAACTGTTAATCAATGAGAATTATGAGTATATTGACTTTTTAGTTGGTGGTTTGCCGACAAATTATTTAGTAGAGTCAGGGTTTACATTAAAAGATGAACATACGCAAAATATTATACCGAACTATTTTGAACCATTCATTCAACAAAATGTCGAGATATGGTATGAAGTATCACATGAGAATATGATTGTGTTTAAAGGTGATGCTGATGCAGATCGACCAAACTTTTATAGGGAGAGAGACTAATGAATGATACCTTAGAAAATTTAACAGTAGTAGAAATTCAACAATACCAACAAAATAGATATCCTTTACTTTTTATTGATTTTGTAGAAGAGGCTATACCAGGAAAGAGTGCAAAGGGTTATAAAAATTTTACTTTCAATGAATGGTTTTTCCCAGTTCATTTTGAAGATGAGCCCAATGTTCCCGGCTTTGTACAAATAGAAGCATTAACACAAATGTTTTTAATGACATTTTTAACTCTCAACGAAAATAAGGGAAAAAAAACTGGTTTTGTATCAATTAAAAATGCCCATTTTAAGAGAAAAGTAATTCCAGGGGATCGTATGGATATCAATGCAAGTTTAGATTCTTTTCGTAGAGGATTAGCCTATGGAACTGCAAAAGGCTTTGTAGATAGTGAATTAGCTTGTTCTATTAAATTAGTTGTAGCAATTCCTGATATATTAAATCAATTTATACCAAGAAAGGAGTGAGGCTAAAGTGGCTAGATTAGCTGACTATGTTATTGAGAGATTACATCAAGAAGGTATTAATCACGTATTCATGGTGACTGGTAGAGGAATATTATATTTATCAGATGCTGTTGCAAGAAAAAGTGAAATAGAAGCAATTTGTACACATCACGAACAAGGGGCTGCTTTTGCTACAGTTGCATATTCAGAAGCAACAAATAATTTGGGTGTATGTATGGTCTCAACAGGGTGCGCATCAACAAATGCTATTACTAGTGTTTTGTGTGCTTGGCAAGATAATATACCATGCGTTTTTATTTCTGGGCAAAATAAATTGAATGAAACAACAAGATATACAAATATCCCGATTCGGACATTTGGTAATCAAGAAGCAGATATTATTTCTATTGTAAAACCCATAACAAAATATGCTACTATGATTACAGATCCTACAAACATCGCATATGAAATAGATAAAGCATTTCATTTAGCCACATCAGGGAGAAAAGGACCTGTATGGATCGATATACCGTTAGATATTCAAAATAAACAAGTGAATGCTGAAGAATTAGAAAGATATGAACCAGAAAGTACAGAAGAATTTTTGATGAGAGATGATGATATTGAATTTGTAAAAACTGCTATTAATGCAGCAGAGCGCCCAATAATTCTAATAGGTAGTGGAGTTAAGTCTGCCAATGCAGTAAGTTCCTTTGAAAAATTAATTGAAAAAATAAAAATCCCAGTAGTTTTTTCATCCTCAAATGTGGATGCATTTGGAGCAAATAACAGTATGTCTTTAGGTGCAGTTGCAAGTATTGGGGGAAGCAGAAGTGCAAATTTCGCTCTTCAAAATTCCGATCTATTGATAGTTATTGGATGTAGATTATCCCCACAATTAACTGGAGAAGAGTATAATAAATTTGCAAGAGCAGCAAAAATAGTTGTAGTTGATATTGATGAAGTAGAGCATTCTAAAAATACTGTTAAAATAGATAAATTTATTAAAACTGATGCAGGATATTTTATAGAGTCACTATTAGATATTAATGTGAAACAAACAAATTCACTATGGATCAACAAGTGTTTACATTGGAAGAAAATATTCCCTAAATGTGAAGATAGATATTTAGAAAGCGAAAAAATTGATTTGTATTATTTTGCAAAATGTCTTTCGGAAACAGCACCTTCCAATGCAATTGTCATGACTGATTCAGGATTAACGGAATTAATTATTCCATCAACATTTGAATTTAAAAAAGGGCAGAGGTGCATTCATTCTCCATCACAAGGATCAATGGGATTTGCATTGCCAGGGGCCATTGGAGCTTATTGTGCAACTAAATTGCCTGTATTAGCTGTAATTGGTGACGGATCAATTATGATGAATTTGCAAGAGTTACAAACAATTAATTACCATAAAATGCCTATAAAAATCTTTGTAGTTAATAATAATCTTTATTCTGTAATTCGTACAAGACAAGAAGAGTTATTTAGATCAAGGACTATTGGTACTGATAGGGCAAATGGCGTAGGAGCAGCTGATTTTAAAAAAATTGCAGATTGTTTTGGCTTAGAGTATATAAAAATAGAAAAAAGTGATAATATAAGCGAAAAACTTAAAGAAGTTTATGATGTTTCTAGTCCAGTATTGTGTGAAATTATTGCAGTAGAAGATCAAAAATATTTACATAATTCTTTTGCATTAAATGAAAAAAGAAGAGTGGTAAGAAGATCTTTGGAAGATCAAAAACCATTTTTGGACAGAGAAATTTTCTTAAGAGAGATGCTAATTGAACCAATTGATCAATAAATTGAGGTGTATACAATGGGAATGTGTGTTCTTCGCGATGGCATTAGAATAGGAAATTTTGAAAGACCATACTTTGTTGCTGAAATTAATTCTAGCCACAATGGTAATTTACAAAATGCATTAGATATGGTCATAAAGGCAAAAAAAGCAGGATGCCACTGTGTTAAATTTCAGTCTTGGACGGAAGATTCATTATATGCTGAATCGTATTATGATGCTAATCCAATTTCTAAAAGAATCGTGAGAAAGTTTTCGTTTAGTAACTCTGAATTAAAGGAAATATCAATTTTTTGTAAAGCGAATGATATATCATTTGCCTCTACACCATATTCAAATGAAGAAGTTGATTTTTTAATTAATGAATGTGATGTACCCTTTATAAAAATTGCTTCTATGGAACTTAATAATCATACTTTTTTGAAATATATAGCATCTAAAAAAGTACCTATTATTTTGTCTACAGGTATGGGAAGTATTGAAGAGATAAGAGCAGCTCTAAAAGTAATTGAAGATACTGGTAATAATAATCTATGCTTGTTACATTGCGTATCAATTTATCCTACTGAAATAAAACTCACTCAATTAAATAATATTCTTGGATTAAGAGAAGAATTTCCTCAATATACAATAGGGTTTTCAGATCATTCATTAGGAATAGAGATGGCAGTTGCTTCAGTTGCACTAGGAGCCTGTCTGATTGAAAAACATTTTACTTTAAATAGTAAGAAAATCGGAATGGATAATCAAATGGCAACAGAACCAGCTGAATTTACTCAATTGATTAAATTATGTAATAATGTGTTTGAAGGTTTGGGCACAAAAGAAAGAATTGTGTCTCAACAAGAATTAGAACAAAGAAATAAAATGAGACGGAGCATAGTTGCTTCAAGGGATTTGAAAAGAGGAGAAGTTCTAAAAGAAGAAGATTTGATATGTAAAAGACCTGGTGAGGGCTTACCACCTAATGAGTTACCAAATCTTATTGGAAAAGAATTAAAAGTAGATGTGAAAAAAGAATACAATATTTTACTAAGTGATATAAATTAATTTGGAGGATTAGTAGCGTGAGTAATTTAGAAAAATATAATGAGGTTTTTATTGAAACATTAGAATTGGAAACATTAGAATTACCAACATTAAAATATCAGGATGTGGACTCTTGGGATAGCGTAGGACACATGAGCTTAATGGCAGTTTTAGAAGATACTTTTGAAATTATGCTAGAAACGGATGACATTATTGACTTTAGTTCCTATGAGAAAGGAAAAGAAATCTTAAGAAAATATAATATTGAACTTTGATAAAATAAGCTATACCTTAGTGTGTTAAGGGGTATAGCTTTTTATTTTACTAAGTTAACCGATACAACAATTGGGAGGGGTATTTATGAAATTTGAAAAAGGAAAAGTGATAACAAAAGAAAAAACATATTTTGTTGAAGAATTAGAGTTATTAAAATTTATTAGTGATAAAAAGGAATTAATTCTTTTATTAACAGAGAATAATATAGAAAGTTTAATTGCTTATATTTCTGCAATAAACTCTTCACATGCAGTGATGTTATTACATCTAAAGGGCAATAATGAATTTTTAGAAAGAATAATTGATAATTATTTACCTAAGTGGATTATAGGATTGAAAGAAAGAAAAGGTTATATATATAATAATGGAATTTTGACTCGGGAGAGCTCAGTAACTATTCATATTCATAGGGAATTAGCATTGTTGTTAAATACTTCAGGAACAACAGGAAGCCAAAAATTTGTCCGCCTTTCATATGAGAATTTACAATCAAATGCTCAGTCGATCATTGAATATCTGGAAATAGATGAAAATGAGCGTGCAATTATGCATTTGCCTTTATCATATTCATATGGTATGTCGATTGTAAATAGTCATTTATTAGCAGGAGCTTCAATTTTATTAACAGATGAAAGCGTGATAGAAAAATCACTTTGGGAATTTGTACAAAAACAGAAGGCGACATCACTTGCTGGCGTGCCTTTTACTTATCAAATGCTACATCGTATTGGCTTTATGCAAATGGAACTTCCCCATTTAAAGGTATTAACACAGGCTGGTGGAAGATTGAATGAAAAGCTTGTGAAATTATTTGGCGAATATGCACAACAGCATAACAAACGCTTTTATATTATGTATGGACAAACAGAAGCATCTCCACGGATTAGCTATGTTCCTTACGATAAAGTCCTTGAAAAGTCAGGAACAATTGGTATTTCAATACCTGGTGGACAACTTTCTATCGAAGGTGAATTAAATGAATTAGTTTACCGAGGAGGAAATGTGATGATGGGATATGCAGAAAGTGTAAATGATTTAGCAAAGGGTAATGAATTGGAGGGTGTCTTACATACAGGAGATACAGCAACGATGGATGAAGACGGATATTTTACTATTACTGGGCGTATTAAACGTTTTATTAAATTATTTGGATTGCGTATTAATTTAGATGATGTAGAAAAAAAACTAGAAGAGATTTTTCATATTCCTTTAGCTTGTACAGGTTCTGACGATAAATTAATTGTAGCCATTGAAAAAGTAGATAAAGTAGGTCAGGTAAAAGAAATAATAGAAAATTTATATAAACTACATAAGACTGCTTATAAGGTAATCGTTATAGATGAAATTCCTCGTCTTGCTAATGGTAAAACAAATTATACTACATTAAAGGAGCTTTGTTTATGATAGTTCCGTATCATTTAAAACAGGCTGAAAAAGAACAGCAATTGTTAGAAAAATTAAATACATTAACAAAATTGCATGTGGAAAATTGTAAGGAATACAAAGCTATGCTTAAAAAAAGTAATATGTTAATCGAGGCAAATAGCATAAAAGAAGTTCCCTATATACCAATTCAATTATTTAAATTAATGGATTTAAAATCAATATCACAAGAGAATGTCATAAAAATATTAACTTCAAGTGGAACAACAGGTCAGCAAGTATCGAAAATTTATTTAGATAAGGAAACGTCTATTGCTCAAAGAAGGGCATTGGTGGAAGTTGTGAAGCCAATTTTAGGTGGAAAACGTCTACCTATGATTATTTTAGATACAAAATCGGTATTAAAGAATCGCAAATCATTTAGTGCTCGAGGTGCTGGAATTTTAGGTTTTTCTAATTTTGGATGTAAACATTTTTATGCATTAAATGATGATATGTCATTGGATGTAGAAGGCTTACAGGCTTTCTTAAAGAAATACAAAGGGCAACGAATTTTATTGTTTGGATTCACATTTATGATTTGGCAATATATTTATAAAGAAGCTTGTCATAAAAGGCTAGAGTTAGATTTTGGTGATAGCTTGTTAATTCATGGTGGAGGATGGAAAAAGCTTGAAGATGAAGCAGTTGATTCACTAACCTTTAATCGAATATTAAAAGAGCAGTTAGGTATTCAAGAAGTGCATAACTACTATGGAATGGTCGAGCAGATAGGTTCTATTTTTGTAGAATGCAGTGAAGGACATTTACATACACCAAGCTATGCAGATATTATCATTCGTAATCCTATTACTTTTGAGTTGTTACCTGTAGGTCAACAAGGATTAATTCAAGTTGTTAGTGAATTACCGAAGAGTTATCCAGGACATTCTCTTTTAACAGAGGATTTAGGAATAGTTCATGGAATTGATGATTGTAATTGTGGCTGGAAAGGAAAGTATTTTTCAGTAGTGGGGCGTATTCCAAAAGCCGAGTTGCGTGGTTGTAGTGATACTTTTCAAGGGGGAATATAAAGATGAAGTTATTCTGGCCACTGCATAAATCATTTGATGAAGCATTAGATGATTTCCAAAAAACACCTCTTAATCAACCCTTTGAGGAGCAGATTATTGATTTTACACAAGCGTTGTCCAAGCGCTTAGTACGTATAAAGAAGCAACCCGAAATTGTAGCGTTAGGTTATTGGCTACGCAAAGCAAATATTAAGCAGATGCAAAAAATCTTTGAAAAGCAACATGAAAATTCAATTATACAGGCTAGAGGCACTGTTTTTCATATTGCACCATCGAATGTGGATACAATTTTTGTCTACTCATGGATGCTTTCATTACTTGTAGGTAACCGTAATATTATACGTATCTCAAGTAAAGAGCAAAATGGTTTAAATATATTACTACAAAGCATTTTGGAAGAACTCTCAAAGCCTGAATTTAAAGTTATTGCTCAGCAAACAATAATTTGTACGTATAAGTATGAAGAAACGATGACAGCCCAAATTAGTACAATTTGTCATACACGTGTAATTTGGGGAGGGGATGCGACAGTAGAAGCGATTAGAAAGGTACCCTTAGCACCTTTGGCAAATGAATTGACCTTCCCTGACCGTTTCTCATTAGCAATATTGAATAGTGAAGCAGTTATCGCATTAAATGAAAAAGCGTTGGAAGAACTAGCAAGGCAGTTTTATAACGATGTGTTTTGGTTTGATCAAATGGCTTGTTCATCGCCCCGTTTACTTATTTGGACAGGAAAGCAACAAGAGGAGGCAAGAGTACATTTTTGGTCAGCATTTGAAAAAGTAATTCGAATTAAGGCATATGATCTTTTGGCTGCAACTCAGGTGCTCAAATTTACAACAGTATTACAACTTGCAGCTGAGAAGAAGGTTCATCATGTAAATCATGATGTGTATTTTTCACGTGTGAAATTTCAACAAATTGAATCAAGTGTGCGTGAATTACATTGTGGTGGAGGATTGTTTTATGAATTTGATGTGACAGATTTAGTTGATGTTATTCCAATAATTTGTGATAAAGATCAGACCCTTACATATTTTGGAATAGAACATCAACAATTAATATCATTTATTAAAGCAGTGCAATCCCGGGGGGTGGATAGAATTGTACCGATAGGACAAGCACTTGATTTCGATGGGATATGGGATGGGCAAAATTTTTTCACTTCATTTACTAGGGCTATAGTTATTAAATAAGGAGAAAATATATGGAAGATTTAGTTGTTATGTACCATTATGTAATGGAACCGGAGAATTGGAGAGGAAGTGTTCCTATTTCACCAATTGAATTTAGGAAGCAAGTGGAATGGATTAGGGAACATTATGAAATTATTAAACCAGAGGATATTCATAGGCATACTAATAAACCAAAATGTATCCTTTCTTTTGATGATGCAACGAAAGATCAGTATATAAATGCATTTCAAATCTTAAAGAAAATGGGGGTACCTGGCTATTTCGCTGTTATGTCAGGACCACTTGTTGAAAGAAAAGTGCCGATATTTCATTTAGTGCATACTCTTCTTTCTCATTTTAGTGATAAGGAAATTTGGGAAGAAATTTCTAACCAAGTGAATATAGATGAAATAAAAAATAATTGTGATATCTATTATTCCTATGAAATGAATAAATATAGACGACTAATTAAGTACCTTTTTAATTTTTATTGGCCAGAAGAAAGAGGTAGGGCTTTTTTAGAGGAAAAGGTAATTTCTATTTACTCTTCATTAGATGTATTTATAGATAAATTTTATTTATCCGAGAGAGAAATTATAGAAATGGACACATGTGGTATGTCCATAGGGGTACATTGCGAGAATCATTTACCGTATTCAGGTAATCCTCAAGAATTCTATGAAAAAGAAATTAAGGTTTGTAAAAGATATTTAGAAAAAATTTTAAATAAGGAAATTAAATTGTATACACCTGCTTTTGGAGGAGGAGAGAAATCAATTCAAATGCAAATAGAATTGCTCCCTGTATTACAAGAAAATGGATTCACCTTAGGTTTTACTACAGAAAAAGGTCTAACAGAGTTAAAAGAAGGTTTTTGGCATAAACGAATAGATTGCAATCAATTAATTATAAGTAATGTTGTTTAAAGAGAATTTAATTCATAGCAACAAAATACTGTACATTTTATAAAGATAGTATTGGTTGTTTAAGGAGAAAATACTAAAATTATATGTATCTAGGTACAGATAGGCGCTGCAAAAATGTTTATATGGTACAGGATCACTTTGTAAACGTCTTTATTATTTAATGTACCGATAGAATTGCTTATTTAATAACTTTATAATTAATATATTATGAATTCTTTCGAAATACCAATATAGATAATGAAAAGAATAGTTAAAGGTGACTATTCACTAATAAATCCACATTTTAAAAAAAGATTATTTAGTTAATGTAGGAGAAATGAGTAAGGCATAAGCATAAATCCACTTTTTTATTTAAGGAGATATTAATGGAGAGATATATAAAAATTGAAAATCGAAAAATAGGCTGTAAATACATGCCTGTAGTTATTGCTGAAATAGGAATTAATCATGGAGGCTCTTTAAAGGTTGCAAAACAAATGGTTGATGCAGCTAACTCAGTGGGAGCTGAGATAATAAAACATCAAACGCATGTTATAGAAGATGAGATGAGCAAAGAGGCTAAAAATATAATTCCTGGAAATGCTGATATATCAATTTATGAAATTATGGAGAGGTGTGCTTTAAATGAGCAAGAAGAAATAGAATTAAAAAGATATGTTGAAGAAAAAGGAATGATTTTTATTAGTACTCCTTTTTCACGAGCAGCAGCAGATCGTCTTGAAAAAATGGGAGTGTCTGCTTATAAAATTGGGTCAGGTGAATGTAATAATTATCCGTTAATTGAGCATGTTGCATCGTTTGGTAAACCAATGATTGTGTCAACAGGAATGAATGATATAAAAAGTATAAGTAAAACTGTTGAAATATTAGAAAATAATAATATATCGTATGCTTTGTTGCATTGTACAAATGTTTATCCAACACCTCCAGAACTTGTTAGATTAGGCGGAATGCAACAACTTGCCGAGGAATTTCCTAATGCGATAATTGGTTTATCTGATCATACAATAAATAATAATGCCTGTTTAGCTGCAACAGCTCTAGGAGCAAATATTTTGGAAAGACATTTCACAGATAGTAAAGATAGACCAGGACCAGATATCGAATGTTCAATGACACCAAAGCAATTAAAGAGTTTAATTGAAGGAAGTAAAGAAATTGCAAAAATGCGTGGAGGGATTAAAGAGGCTGCTCAAGAAGAGCAAATTACAATTGACTTTGCATTTGCAACAGTAGTATCAATAAAACCTATAATAAAAGGTGAACGCTTTTCCAAAGAAAATATTTGGGTGAAAAGGCCAGGTACTGGTTCAATAAAAGCAGAAAAATATAATGATTTAATTGGAAAAGTAGCTAAAATAGATATTGCTAAAGATATACATATTGATTGGAGCATGATAGAGTGAAAAAACTTGTTTTTCTAACAGGTACCCGAGCGGACTATGGGAAAATAAAAGCACTGATGCAGGCAGTAGAAAAAAGTGAATTATTTAAATTGCAAGTATTTGTCACAGGCATGCACATGCTTTCGAAATATGGCTCTACCTATAAAGAAATTATGAAAGATGAGTTTTCAGATATATATCAATTTGTTAATACGCGTGATAATCAAAGAATGGATATTACTTTGAGTAACACGATTATGGGATTTAGCAATTATGTAGAAGAATTTAAACCAGATTTGATAGTGGTACATGGTGATCGTGTTGAAGCTTTGGCTGGAGCGATAGTTGGTGCATTTAATAATATTCGAGTAGCCCATATAGAAGGTGGTGAAGTGTCTGGAACGATTGATGAGTCAATACGCCATGCAATAACAAAGTTTGCCCATTTTCACTTAGTGGCAAATGAGAAAGCAGCGCAACGAATTGTTCAATTAGGAGAAAAACACACTACTATTTTTGAAGTAGGTTCGCCTGATATTGATGTTATGCAATCTAATAATTTACCCACTATTGAAGAAGTAAAGTTAAGATATGAAATTAATTTCCCTCAATACCATATTGTTATGTTTCATCCAGTTACAACGGAAATAGATACTATTGAATTACAAATAAATGAATTAGTAATAGCAATAAAAAATTATCGAGATAACTTTGTCATTATTTATCCCAATAATGATGAAGGAAGTTCAAAGATATTAAATGCGTATAAACAATTAGAAGGTCATTCTCATATAAAAATATTTCCTTCTATACGATTTGAGTATTTTTTAACTTTATTGAAAAATGCTAAAAGTATAATAGGGAACTCCAGTGCTGGAATTAGAGAAGCAGGGGTGTATGCAACACCCACAATTGATATAGGTAATCGTCAAAATGGAAGATATTTATTAAATGAATTGCCACATATTTTACATGTGGAAGCAGATTCTAAAAAGATTGTAGCAGCAATAAATTCAGTGGGGAAGTTACAACTTCAGCCACAGTCTTTATTTGGCAGTGGAGAAAGTGTAAAAAAATTTATGGCGATATTGAATGATGATAGGTTATGGAAGACTACTATACAAAAGCAATTTATATCTATACAGGGGTGAAAAATATGTACAAAAATAAAAAAATTTTAGCTGTTATTCCAGCTCGTGAAGGAAGCAAAGGAATCCCTAATAAAAATATTATTGTCATACAAAATAAACCCTTAATTGCGTATACAATAGAACCTGCGTTAGAGTCAAAATATATTGATAAAGTGATTGTTTCTACAGATAGTGAAGAAATCGCAAGCATTAGTAAAGAATGGGGAGCAACAGTACCTTTTTTACGACCATCGTACCTAGCAACCGATGAAGCAAAAACAATAGAAACTGTTATACACGTACTTGAATTATTAGAAAGCAAGTATGACTATGTAATTTTATTACAACCAACCCAACCTACAAGGAAAGTAAAACATATTGATGAAGCAATAGAAGAAATAGTAAACCGTTCATATACCAGTTTAGTAAGTGTATCAAAAGTAAAAGAGCATCCTATTTTAATGAGAACTATAGATGGAGAAGGTAAGTTACAATCCATTATGAATAAAGGTAGTATAATTCGCAGACAAGATTTCCAAGATGTATACAAGGTTGATGGAGCAATATATATAAATAAGGTAAAAGGATTAAACTTTGAAACAAATTTAAATGATAATGAATATGCTTATATAATGGACGAAAAAGTGATTGATATTGATGAAACAGAGGATATTCGGGAATTTGAGATATATTTAAAGGGTAATCATCAATTTAAACAGAAAAGTAAATGATATGTAAATACAAAGGATTTTTTTTAGGTTATAGATTTTATGTTTTATTTTAATAAAAGTATACCTCTTAAATATTTTAAAATTTTACAAAGGTACATTTTTTTGTTTAGTGAAAATTTATTCCTTTAAGAAATAAAAAAATCGGATAACTTTGGAATAGATATGGAAGAATATAAGCCTTGTGTAGCTAGGTTTTATTTATTGGTAGATTTGTAGGTTCAACTCGATATTTAACCAAAGGAAATTTAAAGGACAATATAAGTATAATTTAAATGAATATGATAATTTTTTTAATAAAGTTCTTGAATTTTAATAAAAGTATTTTTTAGGTTGCAAATTGATGAGAAATTGAAGTGAGAAAGAGAATACTGAAAAGGGTTTAATTTATGGAAAAACATAAGCTAAATTCTTTGAACAAAAAATAAATGCTAATATCATTATAGGTGCTTATAAGTTGGAAGTTAACCCTGGTTTTAAGTAAAGAACTAAAATATAAAGTTTAATGCAAGTGAAGGGTTATTTGTTTTATAAGGAAGTATCAAACTAGACTATCTGTGTAAAGTATAAAAAGATAATATTTTTTAATATTCAGAAATACGAGGTATTAAATTAATAGAGATTTGCTTTTGCGCTAATATTTATTATTTATTTTTAATTATACGGTGATAAAATTATTTGGAACAGGGGAATTTAACTATGCAAAAAGAGCTACTACAAGAAACTCAACATTCTTACTATGATTATGTTGTGAAAATAGAAGGTGGTTGTCAGCAAATTGCTAATTGTCTACGTACGGGTAAAGAGTCAGATGCATTTGAAATGCTAATGGATTTAAGTGAGGGTATTGAATGGCTTGTTACTGTAGAACATAAGATGCGTGAATATTTCTATGGTATTAAAAGTCGTTTACCCGAAGTATTGGGAATGCTGAAGGAAGTCAAACAAGCACTAGAAATTGGCGATATTGTCACAGTGGCTGATTTATTTGAATATGAAATTGCCCCTATGTTTGTAAGTGCATCAGAGTGGACGTTTGAAAAGCTTAAAAATTAAATAGATTGTGATTGTTAGTAGCCTGCCATCTTTTATTGATGGTAGGTTTTTTATATTTTTGAAAACATGGTATATTTCATCACCATTTATGCGAAAGAAAAGGAGTAGAAATTTAGAAACAACCAATTCTGGTCATATTTCATCTGTTGATAAGTATTCCAAAAAAATAAAGTGTTTCATCATTTGTGGGTTATTTGATAGTCAAAAAGAAGTTTAATGATATTCGATAGACATGCGAACCTAAAATGAAAATATGGAAACGAAAAATTTTATGTCGAGGAATTAGTAGACCCGATATGAAGAAACAGAAAAATCATTCAGCAAATATATAATATCAATTATAAGAGTAGATTCATGAGGGCATATGACTATTAAAGAGTTATTGATAATTAAAGCCACTGAAATATTAAATCACTTTCGTGGTAGCAAGAAAACGAAGTACGGTTGATGGACCTTTCACTGCTCCAAAGATATGAGCCAGTCCCTCAGCGATTTATGCTTAGTATCCTCTACGAGTAGACTAGTGGTTTTAATAGAATATTCTTTTTTTAAAAATCTTGTTTTGTTAATGTGACATATATGGAAGATTTAAGACGATTTCCTAATTTACCTATGTAAGGCAAAGATTTAGTGCCGATAATAACTATAGTTAGATTTTTAAGTTAGGGGGTTAAAAAGATGCGCATCAATGCACAACAAACAGTAGAAAGTTTCCAAAGCTCGCAAGTTTCTACTGATTCTGCTAAAGCAGCTATTGCGAGCAGTAAACTAAAAGAAGAAGGAACTACTACAGCTATTCTAAAACCAGTAGATGAATTAATAGATTCAAAGGGCGAATCTAGCCAAGAAGGAATGAAAGAAAAGCTTAAAGAAGCCGTAGATTCTATAAATGAATTTTTACAAACGGATCGAAAAACGTCTAAATTTGTCTTTCATGAGGGATTGCATAAATATTATGTTCGTTTAGTTAATGCAGAAACAGAAGAAGTCATTAAAGAAATACCACCTGAACGATTATTAGATGCATTTTATCAAATGCAAAAACTAGCTGGTATGATTGTTGATGAAAAAATCTAAATTTAGGAGGAATAGGATATGGTAAATAGAATTGGCGGTTTAGCATCAGGTATGGATATTGATGCTATGGTAGCAAAGTTAATGAAGGCAGAAAGAATGCCAATGGATAAACTTTTTCAAAAGAAACAAATAGCAGAATGGCAAAGAGATGCTTATCGATCTATCAATACAAAACTGAAAACATTCAGTGATTTCTCGTTCGATAATATTTTGTTATCAAGTAATTTCTTGAAAAAAACAGCATCTGTTAGTGGCGGTAGTAGTGATAAAGTATCTATTAAAGCTGGCGCAGGCGCAGCAGGTAATTTAGAGATTCAATCTGTTACAAAATTGGCATCGAATGCTAAAACAGGTGTGATGAATGTAAGCGATACAACGCATAGACTAGCAACTGCAGATGATACTTTGAGTGCTATTGGCGTCAGTGAAGGCGGTAGTATCAAATTTAAAGTTACAGATGATAAAGGGAATGTAACAGAGAAAGAGATTACTTTTACAACAAGTGATAAAATTTCTGATTTTGTAAAGAGGATGAATGAAGAAGGATTAAAAGATGCAAAATTCAATGCTACCACAGGTCGAATTTTTGCAGGTAATAATGTAGAGGTGGCTAGCCAAACGAATGCAGAGAAGCTAGGTTTTTCTAAAAAGGGTGAAAGTACTGCACAGTTTGTAGCTGGCGGTGGCAATAGTGCGAAAAGCAACACACTTTTAGGAGAATTAGGACTTGAGGATGGCTCTTTAACATTTAATGTTATTCAGTCGAATGGTGAAACCAAACAAACAAAAATTTCTTATAGCAAGTCAGATACAATTGAGTCATTTATTAATAATCTAAATCGTTCTGGTGCAGGGGTTACAGCCCTATTCTCGAATGGTAAGCTAACAATCGGGGCTAATAACTCTGGTAAAACCAGTGATGGTAGTACAAGCAGTATTCAAGTTTTAAAAGATGGTGACGGTGATGGGAATGATGATGCGAATGTTTCAGCTTTACTGGGGAAATTAGGATTCGGTGCATCAGAAACAGGTCACACAAAAGATAATAGTGTTGCAACATTTGATTTAACAAATGTTGTAGATAATGGTGTTAGGGTAGGTCAAGAAGGTGAAAATGCTATTTATAAAATTAATGGGCTAGACATGGAGAGTGCTTCTAATTTAGTCAATGTTTCAGGCTATGAAATTACATTAAAAGGAGAATTCACTGAAAGTACAGCTAATACTGTATCTGTAAAATCCACACATGATATAGATCATATGGTGGATAAAATTAAAGAATTCGTAAATAAGTATAATGAGCTGATTGGTGGTATTAACGATCAATTAAAAGAGACCAAATATCGTTCTTTTGCACCTTTAACAGATGAACAACGTAAAGATATGAGCGAAAATGAGCAAAAGTTGTGGGATGAAAAGGCAAAGAGTGGCCTATTGCGTAGTGATTCTTTATTACGTCAAGGCATGAGTGATATACGTTATGCAATAGGAGGGCATGTAGGCGGCTTTGGTGATGGGGCTTATAATGCATTATCTGCAATGGGTATTACTACGACAAGTAATTATAGTGATGGTGGTAAGTTACAAATTGATGAAAATCAGCTACGTAAAGCTTTAACTGAAGATCCAGAGCGTGTAATTAGTACATTAACACAGCAAGGCGAGAAAAAATCAGATGGAACAGATACTCGTGGTATTGTACAAAGATTACGTAGTGCTATTACTGACTTTAGTCAATCTATAGAGAAAAAAGCTGGTCGGGCCACAATGACAGACCAACAATATGTTCTTGGTAAAGAACTAGTAGGAATAAATCAGCGAATGGACACTTGGAAAACGAAGCTTGAAAATATCGAAGCTCGATATTGGAAGCAATTTTCTGCAATGGAAAAAGCGATTAATAAAGCAAATGAGCAATCTAGCATGTTTGCGCAATTTGCGGGTGGCAATTAATAACTTGAAGTAGGAGATTACGATGCAACCAATCGAACAATTATTACAGGTGTCAGCGAATTTATTTAAGGTTTTAGGCGAAATTCCAGCAGGAGAAGAACGTGATGAGTACATTAATCAGATTAATGATCTGCTAGATAAACGTGGACAAATAATGGAAGTACTAAAGCAGGAGAACTTTCAATTAAATCAAGAAAATCGTATTCATCTTACATTGTTTGAATTGGATAATGGCATTAAAGAGCGGTTAGCAGCTGTTATGGATGCAGTTAAACAAGATATGGCAAACCTACAAAAAACGAAAAAAAGTGAACAGCAATATTTCAATCCTTATTCGAATGTTCGTGTAATGGATGGGATATATTATGACAAAAAGAATTAATAGATTTCCTTCATTCAGCATAAAGGAAATCGCCAGCTGAATGGAAGATCGAACCTCGAAGGAATTGTGTGCACACTTCAAAATCCAGACACAATTACGACGAGACGTAATTGATCAAATAGCTTTTCTTCGTAAAATGGTTTAAACTAGTAAATAAGTAACCTATCAAAGGAGTTGTCCTTTATTGGCAGCAAATTTAACAGCACAAAATGCATATAAACAAAATAGTGTGACTACTGCTTCACCTGGCGAACTAACATTAATGCTTTATAATGGATGCCTAAAATTCTTGCATAAGGCGAAACTAGCTATTCAAGAAAAGAATATTCAAGAAAAAAATACGAACCTTCAAAAAGCACAATCCATTATCGGTGAACTGATGTCAACACTCAATATGGACGTTGAGGTTTCCAAGCAATTGCTACCTCTTTACGAATTTTTAAATCGTCGTTTAATTGAAGCCAACATTCAAAATGATGTAGCCATTATTGAAGAAGTGGAAGGATTTGTGACAGAATTTCGCGATACGTGGAAGGAAGTTATTCGCATTAATCGACAACAGCAATTTGGTCAGGGAAACAGCGGACAAATTTAGACACAATTAGAGACCATCGAAAGTGATGGTCTCTTTTTTGTTAATCGTTATTATCATGAAATAGTCATAAATTAGGCTATTCAAAGGTAAAATATGTTACTTATTCCCTGTGGCTGTTAGTTGGGTATCATGGCATAATCAAAGCAATAAACATGTTTAAAAGAGTACTGGGGTGGGAATATGATCTTTAAGCGTCAAGAAGGTTTCCGATTTAAATTTAAGGAGCCTATTCAAATAACTTTTGCTATTTATGAGAATGGAAAGGTCAATCATGGACAAACGGCTATGGCTGACTTGTTGGATATAAGTCCACGTGGATTAAAGATGTTTACGGAAGTGGATTTAGGTATAAATCCTCCTCCACTAGATATCCATTTTGTGCTTGATACACAAGAAGTACGAGCGTATGGAGAAGTGATTTGGAGTCGTCCATTTGGGAGTGGCAAGCAATATGGCATCTATTTCAATAATCAAGGAACCGTGGAAGATTTGATTGTTGAAGAATTAAAGCTTCGACGAAAAAAGGAAGCAGCTGAAGCGAAAAAACAAAATAATAATTTATAAAATTTATAAAAATTTTTTGTAAAAAAAAGAATGATTTTAGAGGAATTTCACACACTTGTGTAGAAATAGATAGTATAGCAGTTATAAAGGAGGAGTTTACATGTTAAACTTTAACATTCGTGGTGAAAATATTGAGGTAACTCCAGCTATTCGAGAGTATGTTGAGAACAAAATCGATAAAGTTGAACGCTATTTTAACGAAGATGTTAATGCCAACGCTAATGTCAATTTAAAGGTTTACAATGACAAACAAACTAAAGTGGAAGTCACTATTCCAATGAAGAACCTAACTCTTCGTGCTGAAGAGCGTCATAATGATATGTATGCTGCTGTTGATCTAATTGTTGATAAATTAGAGCGTCAGATCCGCAAACATAAAACAAAAGTAAACCGTAAATTCCGCGAGCGTGAAGGTGCAGGCCTTTATTTTGCTACTACTCAAGCAGCCGCTGATGCTGTGTCAGAGGAAGAAGAATACTCAATTGTTCGTACAAAGCAATTTGATTTAAAACCTATGGATCAAGAAGAGGCAGTTCTACAAATGAATATGCTTGGACATGATTTTTATGTCTTTACTGATGCTGAATCGAACGGCACAAATATTGTATATAAACGTAAAGATGGAAAATATGGCTTAATTGAAACTACTTAAAACTTCATGATGACAAAGGCTCTCGCGATGGCGAGGGTCTTTTTTTGTATGACAATCATATGTACCCGAGGTGACAGTTTGCATGAAACTGTTACACAATGGTAAAATGAAAGTTGAATCTATATAGGAAGTGAAAAACATTCATGGCAAACCTATTAAATAAATTATTTGATTTCAATAAACGTGAGTTAAAAAAATTAGAAAAAATCGCTGACCAAGTTGAGGGATTCGCTTCTCAAATGGAACAGCTTTCAGATGATCAACTACAAGCGAAAACAGATGAATTTAAAAAACGCTATGCTGAGGGTGAGCATTTAGAGTCGATTCGTGCCGAAGCGTTTGCTGTTTGTCGAGAAGCGGCAAAACGTGTATTAGAGATGTACCCATTCCGTGTTCAAATCATGGGGGCTGCTGCTCTTGATGAGGGAAATATCGCGGAGATGAAAACCGGGGAAGGTAAAACTTTAACAGCGACAATGGCTGTTTATTTGAATGCTATCACTGGTAAAGGTGTACATGTTGTAACAGTCAATGAATACCTAGCGAGTCGTGATGCTGCTGAAATGGGACAACTTTATAATTTCTTAGGCTTATCTGTTGGGCTTAACCTGAATAGCCTTTCAAAAGATGAAAAACGAACTGCTTATGAGGCTGATATTACGTATAGTACAAACAATGAGCTAGGATTTGACTACTTACGTGATAACATGGTGCTTTACAAAGAGGAACGTGTACAACGTCCATTACACTATGCTGTCATTGATGAGGTGGACTCGATCTTAATTGATGAAGCGCGTACACCATTAATTATTTCGGGTCAGGCTGGGAAATCAGCACAGCTTTATAAACAATCGAATGCCTTTGTACGTATGTTAAATGCAGAGACAGATTATACGTATGAAGAGTCAACAAAAGGTGTTACGTTAACAGATGCAGGTGTGGAAAAGGCAGAAAAAGCATTTGGCATCGATAATCTATTTGATTTGACACATGTTCGTTTAAATCATGCGATCAATCAATCATTAAAGGCGCATGTCAGTATGCATAATGATGTCGATTATGTTGTGCAGGATGGCGAAATTGTGATCGTTGATGGCTTTACTGGTCGTTTGATGAAGGGTCGTCGTTATTCTGATGGCTTACACCAAGCAATTGAAGCTAAAGAAGGCGTTGAGATTCAAAATGAATCGATGACAATGGCGACAATTACCTTCCAAAACTACTTCCGTATGTATCAAAAGCTTGCAGGGATGACAGGTACAGCGAAAACAGAGGAAGAGGAATTCCGCAATATTTACAATATGAATGTTGTCGCTATTCCAACGAATAAACCAATTGCTCGTGATGATCGTGCTGACTTGATTTTTGCAACGATGGAAGGGAAATATAAAGCAGTTGCTGCTGATATCGCAGAGCGTCATAGAGCTGGTCAACCTGTTCTTGTTGGTACAGTTGCTATTGAAACATCTGAGATTATTTCAAAACTATTGGATAAACATAAAATTCCTCATAATGTATTAAATGCGAAAAACCATGAACGTGAAGCTGAAATTATTGCGAACGCTGGTACCAAGGGTGCAGTGACAATTGCAACAAACATGGCTGGACGTGGTACAGATATTAAACCTGGCGAAGGAGTACTCGAAATTGGCGGTTTAGCGGTAATCGGTACAGAGCGACATGAATCACGTCGTATTGATAATCAGCTTCGTGGACGTTCTGGTCGTCAAGGGAATCCTGGGGTTACACAATTCTACCTATCCCTAGAGGATGATTTAATGCGTCGTTTTGGCTCTGATAATATGAAGTCGATGATGATGCGCTTAGGTATGGATGATTCCCAGCCATTGCAATCTAAAGTTGTGTCGAGAGCTGTAGAATCAGCACAGAAACGTGTCGAAGGTAATAACTTTGATGCGCGTAAACGATTATTACAATATGACGATGTACTACGTCAGCAACGTGAGATTATTTATAAAGAGCGTTATGATGTGCTGGAAACAGAAAATATGCGTGTGCTTGTTGAGTCTATGATTCAAGAAACAATCGATAATGTTGTTAGCCTGTATACTCAAGGTGAGCAGAAGGATTGGAACCTAAAGGCTATTGAAGACTTTGTAGCGGCCAATCTTTTAGAGGAAGGTCAACTTAAAGTATCTGATTTCCAAGGCAAGTCTGCTGAAGATATTAATCAGTTAATCTCTGATGCTGTTCATGTTCGTTATGATGAAAAAGAGGCAGAACTGACACCAGAGCGTATGCGTGAGTTTGAAAAGGTTATTTTATTACGATCAATCGATACAAAATGGATTGATCATATTGATGCAATGGATCAACTACGCCAAGGTATCCATCTGCGTGCGTATGGTCAAAACGATCCACTACGTGAATATCAACAAGAAGGCTTTGCGATGTTTGAGGATATGGTAGCCTCTATTCGTGAGGATGTTGCGAAATATGCGATGAAAGCAGAAATTCGCAATAATCTTGAGCGTGAAGAGGTTGCGAAGGGGCAGGCTGTTAATCCGAAAGAAGAAGGTGGCTCCGCTCCGAAAAAGCAACCTGTACGTAAGGCTGAAAACATTGGTCGTAATGATTTATGTCCATGTGGAAGTGGTAAGAAATTTAAAAATTGTCATGGTACGGCTCAATAATATCTAGGTGAAAAAATCATTTTAACTACGTGTTGAAATGATTTTTTCTTTTTAAACTAGCTTAAAATTGAAGAAATTTTAGTATAAATAGTCAGAATTTATAGACAATTGAAAAATATGGGTATACAATAGCTGTAATAATAGGTATATAGTACAAGTAATTTATCCTATTATTATCCTGAATTTTTGATTGTGATACTAAGTCTTAAGGAGGATCGGAATTTTCAAGCAATCTTACTCATTAAAATAGCGGGAATGTACGCATATTAGTATATTCCTTTTTATTTTGACTGGAAGCAACATAAAATGTATAAAGGGGGACTATAGATGCATAAAAAAGATATTATGAATAGTGAAACAATGATGTATATGCCTGTGTATGATTCCTTTGGAAATTTATGTACGCAGGTGTATGAGAAAAATAATGAGTATATTTCTACGCTACCACCAACGAAATTATTGGACTTTAATCTGCGTTATTTTGGTTCTAGTTTAAGAGGAGCGTTCGATGGTTCGAAAATGATCCTAGGCAAGCTTAATAAAAATCCTATTGTCGTGCATGAGCGTTGTAATATTTTATGGTTCCCTAGTAGGTCTCCTCTACATCCTGACTGTATCTGGTTCGCTGTCCATCATATAGATGACTATGTCGCTGTGGATAAAAAGAGGACAAAGGTTACCTTTATGAATGGCATGGAATTTATTGTGGATGTCAGTGTCAATGCGTTAGAGTCTCGGATTCAAAGAGCTTTTTTATTAAAATATAGACTAGAGAAACGAACAAAATATTTACTTGTTCAGTATGATCGTGTGAAAGTATTTCAACGTCTTGCCAAGAATATGTTTGAGGACGAGACGCAGGATAGTTAACTTACTACCACAAAACATCTGCTAGATAGTATGTTTTCCTTTATAAAAACGTTATAATAAAAAGATACGGGGCTTTATGAATAAAGTGTTAGCTCCATGACTAACGTTCGGAGGATTTAACGATGATTGAATTAGCAGATGTACGCAATGTGTTAGACACTACAGCCAAAAAATTGGCGGACTTTAGGGGGTCTCTTTGACTTAGAGAACAAAGAGGCACGTATTCAGGAGCTAGATGAAATGATGCTAGAGCCAGGCTTTTGGGATGATCAGCAGGGTGCTCAGGTGATTATCAATGAAGGAAATGGCTTAAAAGCAATTGTCAATGAATATAAAGATTTAGTGGAAACACATGAAAATTTAGATATGACACTGGAACTTTTACGTGAAGAACCAGACGAAGAATTACAAGAAGAGCTAGGCAAAGAACTAGCAGAATTCCAACAAAAGATGGCTGATTTCGAGCTACAATTACTGCTAAGTGGCCCATACGATCAAAACAATGCCATTTTAGAGCTACATCCTGGTGCTGGTGGTACGGAATCACAGGACTGGGGCTCAATGCTATTACGTATGTATACACGATGGGCAGAGAAGCGTGGATTTAAAGTGGAAACAGTGGACTATCTACCAGGAGATGAAGCTGGGATTAAATCTGTAACATTGTCGATTAAAGGTCACAATGCTTTCGGTTATTTACAAGCGGAAAAGGGTGTGCATCGTCTAGTACGTATTTCCCCATTCGATTCGTCTGGCCGCCGTCATACGTCTTTCGTTTCCTGTGATGTTATGCCAGAGTTTGACGACAATATTGAAATCGATATTCGTACAGAGGATTTAAAAATTGATACGTATCGTGCAACAGGGGCAGGTGGTCAGCATATTAATACGACAGATTCTGCCGTTCGTATAACGCATATTCCTACTGGTACGATCGTTCAATGTCAGGCTGAGCGCTCCCAGATTAAAAACCGTGAAAAAGCGATGACGATGTTAAAAGGGAAGCTATATCAATTAGAACTTGATAAACAGCAAGCACAATTAGATGAAATACGTGGTGAGCAAAAAGAAATAGGCTGGGGCTCCCAAATTCGTTCGTATGTCTTCCACCCTTACTCGATGGTGAAGGATCATCGTACAAATGAAGAAACAGGTAATGTGGGTGCAGTGATGGATGGCGATTTAGATCCATTTATAAATGCCTATCTACGTTCAAAAATCAATTAATCGACAGATTCCCCCAAGAGTAAGAAGCTCTTGGGGGATTTTTGTTAAAAGGGTGGATGATAGGGTGCATCTTGGCTCAACTGTTTTCGTTCACTCATGTAATATTTATACAGCATAGAAGCGTTAAGAAATTGTTTACTAATGGATGCATATCGGATAGGTAATTCAATTTGTTTATTATTTTTTAATGTTACAATACACCCCATTTCACTAGGTGTAATATTAATAATTGCATGAAGCCCTATCCATATATTGTGAATGGAGCTGGGTGAAAAAGTGGGCAGAAAAATACAGGGATAACCGTAATCAAAGGCCACGACGATTGGTAGCTTGTGTTGATTGCCAAAAAAACGTTTAGCCGATTGTTTTGCGGCTTCATAGGTTGATCCTAATGAGAGACAGGATTTTCGAAGGACATGCATCGGTTTGCGTGTAACAATCAGCTCATTATGCTTATCAATCACATGCGTGAAGACTTTGGAGTCATGCTGAATAGGTTGCAGCAAATAAGTATTGAATGAAATTAAGTAGCCGTTTACAAAGTTAGTTGTCATATAGGGAGTGCCTCCTTTTTTCTAGTGATAACGGTAGTGTAAAACAGAATATGACTTTCTTAAATTGGATGAAATAGTTGAAAATCGTTCAGAAAAGCACGAAATGCTTAGAGAATTTGCTCTAAATATAAATGGATTAATAGCTAATCCAAGATATTTTCGAATCGTAAGCATTGCTTTTTAAATTCAATTTTCATATAATTTAGAAAAGGATCGAGGTGAGATCGTTGGATAAATATTATTCGTATACAGATTTTCTGAAAGCCGTTGGTCAGTCGAAAAAAGTTGATGAGGCAGAGAAATTATTAAACGAGATTTATTTAGATTTATTTTTAAATCGTATCCAGCGTATGCATCGGCAAGAGCAGCTCATGGTTCTGATAGATAGAGCACTCGATGAAAAAGATGAAAACGCATTTTATCAATACGCATCCGAACTAACTTCCTTACAGCAAACAGAAGATGAATCATATTGACGAACCCGCTCTCCATATCTATTGGAGAGTGGGATTTTTTTGATTTTGAAAATAGTTGCAGTGGATATAAAGAGTGTATGTTTTGATTAGAAGAAGTGGTTTTGCTTATAGAATGAGGAAAGTCATTCAAAAAGTTTGAGCCTCTGTTTATAAAAAAGCGAAAGCGCTCCGATAAAGTAGAATCCGCTCATAAAAGGAGGAGAGCCAGGCTCCTGAGAGAGTATGAGCTACACATGAAGCAAAAAGGAAATCTCATCCATCGATGAAGCTTGAAAATCTAATAAAACGGCTATTATAAGAGTAACAAGTTAAATGGACCTTATTATTATGTAATAAAAATTTTAGAGATGAAAAAAATTTTTACAAACATTCGTTCGTTAAATGTTCGAAATTTTAATATTGCTATGCTAAAATATATGTACAAATTGGAAGGAAAGGACGGGGACATGAGTGCAAACATTTGATTTACAAGCGCCATATCAGCCTAACGGGGATCAGCCACAGGCCATTGCGGAATTAGTGGAGGGTGTGAAAGCAGGCAAACGTCATCAAACATTGCTTGGTGCTACTGGAACAGGTAAGACGTTTACCATTTCGAATGTCATCCAGCAAGTCAAAAAACCAACACTAATCATGGCACACAATAAAACACTAGCTGGCCAGTTGTATAGTGAATTTAAAGAATTCTTCCCGAATAACGCTGTTGAATATTTTGTCAGCTACTATGATTACTACCAACCAGAAGCTTATGTACCGCAGACAGATACCTATATAGAAAAAGACTCTAGTATTAACGATGAAATTGATAAGCTGCGTCACTCTGCTACTTCTGCATTGTTTGAGCGTGAGGATGTCATTATTATTGCATCTGTGTCCTGCATTTATGGTTTAGGTTCTCCCGAAGAATATCGAGAAATGGTTGTTTCCATTCGTACAGGTATGGAAATTGAACGTAATCAGCTATTACGCAAGCTTGTAGACGTTCAGTATGAGCGAAATGATGTTAGTTTTACTCGCGGAACATTTCGGGTACGTGGAGATGTAGTGGAAATCTTCCCAGCCTCTCGTGATGAGCATTGTATTCGTGTGGAATTTTTTGGGGATGAAATCGATCGTATCCGTGAGGTAGATGCACTAACGGGAGAGATTTTATCGGATCGAGAGCATGTTGCTATTTTCCCAGCATCCCACTTCGTTACACGAGAAGAGAAAATGCGTAAAGCGATTGAAAATATTGAAAAAGAATTAGAGGAACGACTTGCATTATTACGTGCAGAAGATAAATTACTAGAGGCACAACGTTTAGAACAACGTACACGTTATGACTTAGAGATGATGCGTGAAATGGGCTTTTGCTCTGGGATTGAAAACTATTCACGTCATTTAACATTGCGTGAAGCAGGTGCTACTCCATATACGTTGCTAGATTACTTCCCAGAAGATTTTTTACTCGTGGTTGATGAAAGTCACGTAACACTTCCACAGGTTCGAGGAATGTACAATGGTGACCAAGCGCGTAAAGGTGTGCTCGTAGAACACGGCTTCCGCTTGCCATCAGCACTTGATAACCGTCCTTTGCGTTTTGAAGAGTATGAAAATCGTGTACATCAAGCAATTTATGTATCAGCCACACCTGGTCCATATGAGCTGGAGCATACACCAGAAATGGTAGAGCAAATTATCCGACCAACTGGATTATTAGATCCATTAATTGATGTACGTCCTATCGAAGGGCAAATCGATAATTTAATTGATGAAATACAAGATCGAATTGCGCGAGATGAGCGAGTTTTAGTGACAACGCTAACGAAGAAAATGTCTGAGGATTTATCGGCTTACTTGAAGGAAATGGGCTTAAAAGTAGAATACCTACATTCAGAAATTAAGACACTAGAGCGTATTGAAATTATCCGTGAGCTACGCAAAGGAACGTATGATGTGCTAATTGGTATTAATTTATTGCGTGAAGGTCTTGATATTCCTGAAGTGTCCCTTGTGGCCATTTTAGATGCTGATAAAGAAGGATTTTTACGTTCAGAGCGTTCATTGATTCAAACCATTGGTCGTGCTGCTCGTAACGCGAATGGTCATGTCATTATGTATGCAGACCATGTAACAGACTCGATGAAAAAGGCAATTGATGAAACGAAACGTCGTCGTGCGTTACAAATGGCTTATAACGAGGAGCATGGCATAACACCTCAAACGATCATTAAGAAAATCCCAGATGTGATTCGCGCAACACAAGTAGCAGAAGAAGAGGAATCCTATGTAACAAAGGCCACAAAAGGCAAAAAGCTGACAAAGGCGGAAAGAGAACAGCTCTTGGCTTCTCTAGAAGTCGAAATGAAGGAAGCAGCAAAAGCGCTTGATTTTGAACGTGCGGCTGAGTTACGAGATACAATATTTGAATTGAAGGTAGAAGGGTGAATGACTTGTGAAAAATACTGAAATCGTCGTGCAAGGTGCACGTGCTCATAATTTAAAAAATATTAATGTCACAATTCCGCGTGACCAATTAGTCGTTTTAACAGGATTATCGGGCTCCGGAAAGTCTTCTTTAGCATTTGACACAATTTATGCGGAGGGCCAGCGTCGTTACGTTGAGTCCCTTTCCGCCTATGCCCGTCAATTTCTTGGACAAATGGATAAGCCAGATGTCGATGCGATAGAAGGTTTATCGCCTGCTATTTCCATTGATCAAAAAACGACAAGTCGTAACCCACGATCTACTGTCGGTACGGTAACGGAAATCTATGATTACCTACGTTTACTTTATGCCCGCATTGGTAAACCAATCTGTCCAAATCATGGTATAGAAATCACTTCACAAACAATTGAGCAAATGGTGGATCGTTTATTAACCTATCCTGAGAGAACTAAGATGCAGCTCCTTGCACCAATGGTTTCTGGACGTAAGGGTACCCATGTTAAACTGCTAGAAGATTTAAAAAAGCAGGGGTTTGTTCGTGTACGAATTGATGGAGAATTGCGTGATTTAGATGATGCTATCGAACTTGATAAAAATAAAAAGCATTCCATCGAAGTAGTAGTCGACCGTGTTGTTATGAAGGAAGGGATTGCTGCTCGTCTGAGTGATTCTTTAGAAACGGCTTTACGTCTAGCGGATGGACGTGTGCTTGTCGATGTGATGGAACATGAAGAGTTACTATTTAGTGAGCATCATGCCTGCCCATTATGTGGTTTTTCTATTGGTGAGTTAGAGCCTCGTATGTTTTCATTTAATAGTCCGTTTGGTGCTTGTCCAAGTTGTGATGGCTTAGGTTCAACACAAGAGGTGGATTTAGATTTAGTGGTGCCTGATTGGGATCGTTCCTTGTTAGAGCATGCCATCGCACCATGGGAGCCAACTAGTTCGCAGTACTACCCACAATTACTAAAAGCTGTATGTGATCATTACGATATTCCAATGGACATGCCTGTGAAGGATTTGCCAAAGGAAAAAATGGACAAGATTTTATATGGCTCTGGAAAAGACAAGATACACTTCCATTATGAAAATGAGTTTGGCAATGTGCGAGATCAAATGATTGAATTTGAGGGTGTCGTGCGCAATGTTGAGCGACGTTTTAAAGAGACGACATCCGATTATGTTCGTGAGCAGATGGAAAAATACATGGCACAGCAGGCTTGCCCTTCATGTAAAGGGTATCGTTTAAAGCCTGAAACGCTAGCAGTGAAAGTAGCTGATAAACATATCGGTGAGGTTACACAATATTCGATTCAGGAAGCAGACACATTCTTCAAAGAGCTTGATCTCACTGAAAAGGATATGCAAATTGCTCGATTAGTTTTACGAGAAATCGAAGAACGATTGGGCTTCCTTGTGAATGTTGGTTTAGACTATTTAACATTGAGTCGTGCAGCAGGCACATTATCTGGTGGAGAGGCACAACGTATTCGCCTTGCTACGCAAATTGGTTCACGATTAACGGGAGTTCTCTATATTTTAGATGAGCCTTCGATTGGTTTGCATCAGCGTGATAATGATCGGCTGATTAGCACGTTACAAAATATGCGTGACATTGGGAATACGCTAATTGTGGTAGAGCATGATGAAGATACGATGCTTGCAGCAGATTATCTCATCGATGTAGGACCTGGAGCAGGCGTCCATGGCGGTCAAATTGTGGCAGCAGGAACACCGCAGGAAGTTATGAATAATGCAAAATCCTTAACTGGACAATATTTAAGCGGTAGAAAGTTTATTCCTTTACCAATAGAAAGACGCCAACCAAATGGTCGAAAGCTGTCTATTAAAGGTGCCAAGGAAAATAACTTACGCAATGTTAAAGTAGACGTTCCACTAGGCTTATTTGTAGCAGTGACAGGCGTGTCTGGTTCAGGGAAATCTACACTGATAAATGAAATTTTATATAAATCTTTGGCACAGAAGCTCAATCGTTCAAAGGTTAAGCCTGGCGAGCATAAAGAAGTGACAGGTATCGATGAGCTTGAAAAAGTAATCGATATTGACCAATCGCCAATTGGGCGTACACCTCGTTCAAATCCAGCAACTTATACAGGTGTTTTTGACGATATTCGCGATGTTTTTGCAGCAACAAATGAAGCAAAGGTACGAGGCTATAAAAAAGGACGCTTTAGCTTTAATGTCAAGGGCGGTCGCTGTGAAGCATGTCGTGGTGACGGCATTATTAAAATTGAGATGCATTTCCTTCCTGATGTTTATGTACCATGTGAAGTATGTCACGGCAAACGTTATAACCGTGAAACACTTGAAGTGAAGTATAAAGATAAGAGTATTGCAGATATTCTCGATATGACGATTGAGAATGCAGTAGTGTTTTTTGAAAATATTCCAAAGATCCAGCGTAAGCTACAAACGATTGTTGATGTTGGGTTGGGCTATATGAAATTAGGGCAACCAGCCACAACCTTATCGGGTGGTGAGGCACAGCGTGTAAAACTAGCCTCTGAATTACACCGACGCTCAACAGGGAAATCCTTTTATATTTTAGATGAACCAACAACAGGATTACATGCCGATGATATTGCTCGTTTACTTGTCGTGTTGCAGCGACTTGTTGAAAACGGTGATTCGGTATTAGTTATTGAGCATAACTTAGATGTGATTAAAACAGCTGATTATATCATTGACTTAGGTCCAGAAGGTGGAGACAAAGGTGGTACGATTGTTGCAACTGGTACACCTGAAGAGGTAGTAGAAGTAGCTGGCTCCTATACAGGCAAATACTTAAAACCAATTCTGGAACGTGATCGTATGAGAATGGATGCATTGCTAGCAGAAGCTTCTAAATCTTAAGGATTTTACATTCGAACTGAAATGATTAATCTGGATTGAAAGGTGATCGGAAATTGGAGAAAGTCGCTCAATCCAGATTGAAAATAATCCAAAATGGGAAGAACCCGCTCAAATAAAGGTTAGAAGTGATCCAACTAATCTAAAAAACGAGCAATAAAATCTTCATAGGTAAAAGCCTGACGATGTTGGAATGAAAAGACCCCATTTATTCAATTTTGCAGTGAAACTTTTCACATGATGAATCGTATAAATAGTATAACGAACTGAGGGAGGCTATTTATTTATGCAAAATGAACGTCAACGAATTTTAGAACTTGTAGAAAAAGGAACAATTTCGGCACAAGAGGCGATTACATTATTAGAAGCATTAGAGCAACCTGGCAAGTCTACTCAACATGTTATGAATGATGTGTCGAAAGAGACGCAATCCTTTTCAAGTGAAAAAGAGCCATTATTTGAAGAAAAATCAAAAGATGGTGACAAGAAAAAAGATGATTTTATGAAATACTTCCAAGATGAAATGCAAGATTTTCGTAAGGATTTAACACAAATCGGTTCTCTTTTTATGGATATGATGAATACGGCTGTTAAAAAGGTAAAGGAATTTGATGTAGCTTCTCCATTTGGAGATAAAATTGAATTTACCCATACAGAAGAAGTGGCTGCTGCCAAAGTGGACAATATTATCGCTGAACTACCTAATGGTAACTTCTCATTGGAATCCAGTGAAGGAGAAACGATTCAGGTGATTTGCAAGGTAAAGGCACCTTTGATGAACGAAAGTGAAGAAGAAACTCGTAATCACTTCTTAGAGCAATTTGTTGTGAAAGAGGAAGAGCAATCACTTCGTATTTTGAGCCAATTAAAGCTTGTTCAAGTGAATGTGAAGGTGCTAGTACCAAAGGATAAACTTGAAAAATTATCTGTTCGTCTAATGAATGGTAGTGTTTCATTACAGGATACAGAATTTGAAGAATTAAAAGTGAAAACGTTAAACGGTGCCATTAAAGGAACGAAGTTTAATTTTGGAAAAGCTGAAGTGGATTCTTCTAATGGTTCCATTGAATTAACGAATGTTCGAGGTAAGGATTTAGAGGCTGAAACATTGAATGGACGTGTTTATTTGGATGGTGCATTGGATGAAGTTGAAGCTAAGTCTGTCAATGGACATGTAGTCGTCACAACATGCTCGACAAATTCTTCAAAAATTAAAGCGCAAACAGTTGCTGGGGCAGTAGAATTGTATGTCCCACGAACAATTTCATTGAGCGGTAAAGTCGTAACGAATTTCGGTAAAGTGGATGTGGGGATCCAGGATGTTTCTAAAATAGAGTCGCAAGATCAATTCTTATCCAAAGTAGTCCGTTTCGACAAAGAAGTTGAAAATGCGAATCGCCTATTTATCGAAGGTGAATCGAAAACTGGTGCTGTTTTAGTGCGCTACACAACAACAGATGAACAACAAATTTAACAGTAGGAGCATTCAAGTTAAAGCTTGAATGCTTTTTCTTTTCAAACAGGATTCGACCTAGCATATAGAGGCGAATCTTGTTTTATTTTTGTCATATTCTTAAGGATAATGGCAAGGAAAGAATGAAATAGAAGGAACTGCCACGGATTGAAATGAAACTGTAATAAAAAAACAGAAATAGAGTGCTATAATAGTAAAAGAAATACCTCTTACATAGATGAGAGTTTTAGGTGGTTTAATCATGATAGAAATGAAAAATGTGACAAAGAAATACCCAAACGGTGTTGTTGCGACAAATGGTATTTCCGTTAATATAAAGCAAGGCGAATTTGTGTATGTAGTTGGCCCAAGTGGGGCAGGGAAATCCACATTTATTAAATTGATGTACCGTGAAGAAAAAGCAACATCAGGACAAATAATTGTAAATGGTATTGATTTAGCAACTTTAAAGAATAAGAAGGTCCCTTTTTTGCGCCGTCAACTTGGTGTAGTTTTCCAAGATTTCAAATTGCTACCTCGTTTAAATGTTTATGAGAATGTAGCGTTTGCGCTTGAAGTAATAGAGGAAAAGCCTGATGAAATCCGCCGTCGGGTTATGGAAGTGCTAGAACTAGTTGGATTGAAGCATAAAGCGAGAATGTTTCCAAATGAACTTTCAGGTGGAGAGCAGCAACGTGTATCGATTGCTCGTTCAATCGTCAATGTTCCAAAAGTTGTGATTGCAGATGAACCTACAGGGAACCTTGACCCTGAAACATCATGGGAAATTATGAATTTATTTGAGGAAATTAATGCACGTGGGACAACGATTGTAATGGCAACCCACAACCGTGAAATTGTAAATACGATTCGTCGTCGTGTTATTGCAATTGAAGGCGGCTTAATTGTCCGTGATGAACACGGAGGTGAATACGGCTATGAAATTTAGTACAGTAAAGCGCCACTTCCGGGAAAGTATCAAATCACTTGGTCGAAATAGCTGGATGACCATTGCCTCTGTCAGTGCCGTTACCGTTACGCTCATTCTAGTAGGTGTTTTTGCGCTTATTATGATGAATTTAAATAAAGTAGCAACGGATTTAGAAAACGATGTCGAAATTAAAGTGTTAATTGATGAAACAGCAGATGAAGCTGCGGAAAAAGCACTCATCGAAAAAGTCAAAAAATTGCCTGGTGTCTCCGAGATGACGTATTCCACTAAGGAAGATGAGTTAACCAAGCTAGTAAAAGACTTCGGTGATGATTTTAAACTATTTGAACAGAGTAACCCTTTACGTAACGTTATTTATGTAAAAGCCGCTGATCCACAGCAAACAGCAAAAGTTGCGAAAACCATTGATAAATATGAGTATACATATGATGTAATGTATGGCGAAGGAAAAGTTGAAAAACTATTTAACTTCTTAAATATTAGTCGTAATGTAGGAATCGTACTTATTTTAGGGTTATTATTTACAGCAATTTTCTTAATTTCGAATACAATTCGTATAACGATTATAGCTCGTCGTGATGAAATAGAAATTATGAAACTTGTAGGGGCTACAAATTCATTCGTGCGTATCCCATTCTTATTAGAAGGTATGTGGCTTGGAATTTTAGGTTCAATTATTCCGATTGCGGTTGTCACAACCCTTTACCACAATATATATAAAATTATTGCACCACGTTTACAAGGAGAGCTTGTTCAATTACTAGATTTTTCTCCACTTGTGTATCAGGTAAGCGGTCTTCTGTTACTCATTGGTGTACTGATCGGTATTTGGGGAAGTTTCATGTCAGTACGTAAGTTTTTAAAAATTTAGGGACAACGGATATTTGTGAAAAAGAAAAGAATAGTCGAAGGGGAGTTCAATCGGTGAAAAGTAAGGCGAAAAACACATTAAAAACACTTGCAGTAGCATCTGCTCTAATTCTTTTTATCCAAACTCCATCAGCATATGCAACAAGTCTATCGGATTTAAAAGAAGAAAAGAAACAAGTTGAGACAAAGAAGAATCAGTTAAATTCATCTATCAGCAATAAATCAAATGCAATTACAGCTAATCAAGAAAAGCAACAACAAATCTTAGATCAAATTCAGGCATTGAACGCTGAAATCGACAAAACTAATAGTAATATTAAAAAAGTACAAGCAGATATTCGGGCAACAAATGAGGAAATTAAAAAGTTAGAAGCTTCTATTGAAGAGCTTTTGCATAAAATTGAAGAGCGCGATTTATTGTTACAAGAACGTGCACGTGCCATTCAAGCTGGGGGCTCTGTTAGTTATTTAGATGTATTGCTAGGCTCTAATAGTTTTGTAGACTTTATTGATCGTTTCTCTGCAGTTAATGCATTATTGGAAGCGGATCGTCAAATTATTCAAGATCAAAAAGATGATAAACAAAAATTAGAAGAGCAAAAGCAAATTGTAGAAGAGAAACGTAAAAACTTAGAGGGTAAAAAAGCTGAGCTTGAACGATTAAAAGCATCATTAGATAGTCAAAAAACTGAGAAAAATAAACTAGTCGACCAATTAGAAAAAGAGCAAGAAAAGCTGAAATCAGAAAAGGTATTACTTGAAAAAGAATACTCAGAGGCTTTGGAAGTAAGTCAGGAATTGCAAGATCAAATTATTGCTGAACAAAATCGTTTGGCTGAAATTGCGCGTCAGCAAGAGGCGAAACGTAAAGCAGCTGCAGCGGCCGCGGCAGCAGCTGCTGCTAACAATGGTGGCGGATCATCTGGTGGTACAGTCCATGCGCCTCAATCAAACGGAACTTGGATTAAACCAACAAATGGTCGCTTAACATCACCATATGGTTGGCGAAATCTTGGAGCAGGTCCTGAATTCCATTATGGTGTCGACCTTGCAAATGCAACAGGAACACCAATATGGGCAGCAGCAGATGGCGTAGTTTCTTACGCAGCACCACTTAGTTCGTATGGTAATGTTGTCATTCTGACGCACTCTATCGATGGACAAATTTACACAACTGTTTATGCACATTTAAGTGCATTTAATGTTAGTGTAGGACAAGAAGTAACACAAGGTCAGCAAATTGCAGCCATGGGTAGTACAGGTCGCTCTACTGGCCCACACTTACACTTTGAAGTGCATATCGGTCCTTGGAAAGGACAAGCAGTCGGCAGTGTAAATCCACTGAAATATATTCCGTTGTAAGCATAAAAGCTATACACTAGCATTTTCTAGTGTATAGCTTTTAATATTTCATCGAATGTTTCACCATTCACACTTATAGGTCTACCCATTAATAGGCAATAAACCCTTTTTGAATAAGTAATAGCCAATTAATAGGCAACATCAGCTTATTTGTTATTTAATAAGGTTCTTTTTACTCCCCAAGTAATTAAGTCGCTTTGAAAGTATAACTCCTCCCTTTTCTCATTTTGCGAAATATTCGATTGAAAGTTTCATCGCTATTATAAGATTCTAAATAATGTTATGATGAATATATACTTAGTGGGGTATTTTTATTATTGTTATTTCTGAAGATTTTCTTAAAACAGTGTGAAATAGTCTTTTTTTAAAAAGGTTCTATGCTATGCTTTCGGAGGAGGATTCGTTGAATTGATAAATACAGAGTGGTACTCAATCCGAACATTAACTTTACCAGCTACTGCAGTCGCTTTACTAATTACTTTTTTCATTGTGTGGCTTATCTTGCGCTTACAATTTTCTAAAAAGTGGTCTGAGCTATATAGTGATGCCATTTTCACCTTTATTATTGTTTGGAAGTTAAGTTTGCTTGTGACAGATTTCAAAACAGTAGTAAACAATCCAATTACATTGCTTTATTTTAATGGCGGAACAATGGGTGTTCTTCTCGGTGTCATCGTAGCATCTTTGCAAATATTGAGAAAGCGACAGAGTATACAGCTTGAGGAACAAGAGATGGTAGCTGGTAGCTGGGCTATTATTCTAACACAATCCATTTATCAAATGCTTGCTGTGCTACTTAATGACAACAACACATCGAGTGAAGTTATAACATTAGCTGTGCTAAGTGTAGTCACGCTCGTCATATTATGGAGATTAGTAGCGGTGAAACAAGCTCTCATACTCTATACAATTAGCTATTTGATCGTGGCTATCTTACAGCCGCTTGGTATAGGGCAAACAGCTGTAGGTGTCAGTGTCATACTACTTTGTTTGGGCTTAACTATACAGCATGAACGAATCAATGTGGGAGGTAAGAAATGAAAAAAAATATTGGACTGCTGGTCGTTGTGCTATTAGTGGTTGCGATGATTGGTACATATGTAAAACAACAAATTGACGAAGAACGTGCCATAGATAAATCGGCTCTAGGTAAGGATATGGAGGAGCTAGAAACCGGCTTAAGCAAAGGCGATATACCGCCTGATTTCACCTTAACAAGCTTAGATGGGGAAGATATCACGTTAAGTGATCTTCGTGGAAAAAAAGTCGTTTTAAATTTCTGGGCGACATGGTGCCCACCTTGTAAGGCGGAAATGCCGCATATGCAAAGCTTCTATGATGAGTATGCAAAAGAGAAAAACGTTGAAATTATAGCGGTCAATTTAACAGAAGCTGAACGTGATGTGACTGCTGATGCCAAAGTGGACACAGTGATGACATTTAGAGATAGCTTCGAGCTAACGTTCCCTATTTTATTGGACCCAGACAATGAAGCTGGCTTGAATTATCAAGTCATCACGATTCCAACCACTTATTTTATTGATTCCAAGGGTCTCATTCAACGCGCCATCAGAGGACCAATGGACGTGGATATGTTAAATGATTATGTAGATGCACTAGATTGATTGATAAAAAATCTGTTCGTTTTCTATAGTGGAAACGAGCAGATTTTTTTATTTTTCATGAACCAAGGTATATCCATGCGAATCAACAACCAACATGCATGTGTAAAGTGAAATATTTTCTCTTAACAAATTTGAAAGGTAATTTTGTATGTTTGAAAAAATAGAGTCATACAGTAAAAGAGACGGAGGAGGGAAGATTTGCGCAAATTAACAGCCGGTGTCGGAGTCCTACTTAGTAGTTTGGTGGTGGGCAGTGGTATTTACTTTGATTGGTTTAATATTGGCGATAAAAAGGAGCCTGTTACGGAGGTTGATACTATTGGTGAGGCTATGACAATCATTGAAGAAAAATCAGTATACAGTACAAAAAAGGATGCATTGGTGGAGGGGGCTCTTCGTGGGATGGCTGATGCCATTAAAGATCCTTATAGCACGTATTACTCCAAGGAAGAGGCTGAGCAACATCGGCAAATGCTAGCGGAGGAACGGGTAGGCATCGGTATTGAACTAACAGAAAATAAAGGGAAGTTTATCGTTGTGTCACCTGTTCGTTCGTCACCAGCAGAGAAAGCGGGCATGCGTTCACTCGATGAAATTGTACAAGTTGATGGGGTACGGATAGATGGGAAAACAATGAGTGAATTAATGCATTTAATTCAAGGTGAAAAGGGAACGAAAGTAACCATTGTTGTCTATCGTCCAAGTGAAGATAAGCATATTAAGATGACGATGGAGCGCGCAGCAATATCTAATAAAACGGTAACTAGTGAGGTAGTGAAGGTAGAAGATACAGCCATTGGCTATGTAGTGATCTCATTATTCGGTGAAAAAACCGCCAATGAATGGGTGGCAGAAACGAGTAAATTACTTCGTAAAGATGTGGAAGGAATTGTCATCGATGTACGGGATAATCCAGGTGGTTATTTACATAGCGTCGCAGCGCTACTGAGCACAGTATTGGACAATGGCAAAGTATTTGCATATATGCAAAATGCGGAAGGTGCTATGGAACCATTAAAAACGCAAACAAAAGGCTTTGATGAAAAATATATAGAAACGATGAATAAAATTCCAATTGTTGTTTTGCAAAATCAAGGGAGTGCATCTGCTAGTGAAGTATTGAGCGGTGCTTTAAAAGGCTGGGGACGCGCTTCACTTGTTGGAGTTAAGAGCTTTGGAAAAGGGACTGTACAAGAATCTTGGGAGCTTTCCAATGGCGGGGAGCTTAAATTATCAACCAACAAATGGCTAACACCAAAACGTGAATGGATTCATGGGCAGGGCATTGAAGCCAGTTTAATGATCGAGCAAAATGAATTATTTGCTTTTCAACTTCATCCACTAACAGGTAAGTTTAAAGTGGGTGATATGAGTGAAGAGATTTCCTATTCACAAAATGCCTTGCAGAAACTAGGCTATCAAATCGATCGTTTAGATGGCTATCTGGATGAAACAACCGCAGAAGCCGTTAATCTTTATCGTAAACAGAAAAAATTAAAGCTAGCAGAGGATGAATTTTATATGGACACGACTTTCTTTAATAGTTTAAACGAAACGTTAAAGGATTTTAAAGCCGATCGTCAAAATGATCAACAATTCCAAATGGCCACTAGTTTTTTACTGCATACGATTGACCAATAATACTTGCTGACAGAACAAAAATACTATAATACAAAGCTTTCTATGAGTTTGTACTACGCAAGCGTGTAGTCCTTTGATACAATAAATTCATAGTATTCAAGATAGAAATGGCGGGTGTTCGTATGGTTAGTGAGATATTAATAGAAATTGTAACAGCGATTGGCCGCTTTTTGCTCAACCCATTACTGTATATAGTCATAATATTTGCTATTATTTTAGGTTATCGTCGAGTAAAACAGGAGCGTAAATATTTTAATAGACGTATTATTTGGGGCTGGACGGAGTTAATCGGGCAATGGAAAGATGGGTGGCTCTATGCACTAATTATTTCTGTCATTAGTATTGGAGCAGGTCTAACTGTCCCAAAGGAATTTTTAATCATTTTAACGGCAGTTTCTATAGTAGCACTTATCTTATTTGTCATGAATGCAATGTCACCTATTTTGACAATGGGGATTGCCACACTTGCCATATGGGGTATGTCCTATTACAATTGGTCATTTTCCTGGTGGAAAATTTCAGTAGAGGATGTCCATTTAGAGAGTGGCGCAATTGTGACAATTACCATTCTTGCGGGTCTTTGTGTCATTGCAGAAGGGCTATTAATTCGACGTATGGCGATGAAGGTTACAACACCTTGTATTGAGAAAACGAAGCGGGGTATGCAGGCAATTGTCTATCGGTCAAAAAATGTATGGGTATTACCTATTTTCTTTGTTATTCCTGGCGATTCGATTTCGGCTATATTCCCATATTGGCCACAGTTTACGATAGGTCATAATAGTTTTGCACTTGTGTTATTTCCACTTGTCATTGGCTTTACTAAACTGACAAGAAAGGAATTACCAGCTTACATGTATCCAAAAATTGGCCGACCTGTCTTTTTACTTGGACAGCTTATTTTAATAGGAGGATTGGCTGCATATTTTGAGCCAGTGATTGGCTTCATTACACTTGCTGTTGGTGTAATTATCCGCATTATAATTGCTATCTACTTTGCACAACAGGAAAAAACAGATCATTATGCAGTTGCGCCAAGTACGAAGGGTGCTATTATTGCAGCCGTTCTTCCTGATTCACCTGCTGAGAAGATGGGCTTACTTGCAGGAGAATGTATCCGCAAAGTAAATGGTGTGTCAATTTTTACAGAAAATGAGTTATACGAAGCACTGCAATTAAATGCAGCTCATTGTCGTCTAGAGGTTTTAGACAGAAACAATGAATTACGTTTAACACAACATGTGATTTATAGCAATGATCATTACCGTATTGGCTTATTATTAGCTGAGCCGAGGGAAGTATAATGGACGTTTTTGGGAAAATGCTGCTAGCATTATTCATACCAGCTTTATTGGTATTACTATTCACTAGAATTACCTATAACCGCTATGTTGCATTATTATTAGCCATTGCACTTATTGCTGCCTCTGTATATGCAGGCTATACATCCCCACCTATTATTTTCGTTATCGATGCATTTTCATTAACAGTAGGCTTTTGGCTAGCAAGTAAAATGAATAAATAAGGAAAGGTCAGTCCAGGCAATAGGACTGACCTTTTTACATGAAAAATCGCACGGCTGCCATAATGATTACTCCTGCAACTACTGTAATCGATAAGCTTTTTGTGACAAGGGCAATAATAAGAGTAGGAACAAATGTAATAAAGACTGGCCAATCAAGTGTCACTACTTTGCCGCTTTCAGTATCTATTAAATTTTCAATGACAAGAGCACTTAATATACAAACAGGAATAAAACTAAGCCATTTTAGCACAACATCAGGTAGTGTTACACTACGCACAAAAATAAATGGAATGACACGCGGTAGCCATGTTACAAGTGCGCAGCCGATAATAAGCCAGACCATATAAGAAGTTGTTGTCATTTATCTGTCACCACCCCAATTGTTGCGACAATCACAGTTGCCAGTAGTACAGCCACATGTGAAGGGACTACATAAGAAAGACCGTACATAATAACCGCCATATAGCCAATTAACTTGATATAATGCATGATTCTACTTTTACCAACACTGCTCAATTGCAAAACTAAAAGTGCAACAAACATGGCAACCAAGGCAAAATCTAAACCCCATTTTTCAGGATTTGCTACCCACTGTCCTAAAAAGGCACCCGTAACACAGGAAAGAATCCAAAAGATATAGGCTGTTATATTTAACCCATCCATCCATTTACCATATAATTTACCTGTTTGCATTTGCTTTGTTACGGCTACACCAAAGGTTTCATCCGTTAATAATGTACCAAAGCCAACATTTCTAAGCATGGAGTAGCGCGTAAAGTGAGGTGCTAATGTTAAACTCATTAATAAATGGCGTAGATTCACTACGAAAATGGTTACAATGATAGCAGAGGCAGGGCTACTTGTTAAAAGTAGTGCACAAAAAATAAATTGTGCAGAACCTGCGTAAATCAGTATCGTTAATAGCGCGATTTCAAGGACAGATAACCCTGAAGCGGAACCTACAACCCCAAATGCAAGTCCTATACTAATATAACCGAGTAATGTAGGCACGCAATCTTTCACGCCTTGTAAAAAACTGTCATTGGAAGAGCTTGTTGTGTCATCATGTTGAAGCTCTGTTGTACTTGTCATAAATAGGTCATCCTTTCTTGATAATTTCCATGTATACTATTGATGGAATTGTTTGATAGTTCTTGATGTTTATTAAAGTATACATATGTCTGATAAAATAAACAATAGAAATTGGTGAGTAAAGATGGAACAAATGAGTCGAAATTTAGCATTTCAATTAAAGAAAATTAGACAGCAACGTCATTTAAGTCTCGATGATGTGGCCAAAGCGACAGGTGTCAGTAAAGCACAGCTTGCACAAATCGAAAAAGGGGAGGCCAATCCGACTGTTTCAACAATTTGGAAAATTGCAGCGGGTATGCGTATGTCATTCTCTTCATTATTACAGCCGCCAACTGCCCATTACATGCGTTATAGCAGTAAAGATGTACCACATGTCGATGAGGATGAGGGACGCTATCGTGTTTACTCTATAATTCCGTATAATCCAGAGCGAGGCTGGGAGTTTTATAAGGTTGAAATGGAGCCAGGGGCAGTTAGTAGGAGTGAAGCCCATACAGAAGGGGTAGAGGAAACTGTAATGGTTATTAAAGGACAAGCAGTTATTTCTGCTGGAGACATGCATGAATTACTAGATGAAGGGGATACACTAGTATTCTCAGGGCATCAACCCCATGAATATCGCAATACTTCAGAAGGGTTAACAATTTTTCATTTAATTTTACAGTATAAATAGAGGTGTCGATATTGAATGAATGGTTTACTGTAGAAAATATTGAACAGGTTGCGGCACAGTATCGAACGTTCGGCCCAATCATTGGTTTACTGCTCCCGTTTTTAGAGGCGTTTTTACCATTCCTACCATTAGTCGTATTCGTTGTGGCGAATGCCAGTGCATTCGGCTTATGGCTAGGATTTCTATTATCTTGGCTAGGCTCTGTAGCTGGCTCCTATGCAGTTTTCTTACTTGTGCGTCATTTTGGCAAACATCCAAGATTAAAATTTTTAACAGGTAGTAAAAAAGTACAGAAGCTTATTAAATGGGTGGATATGAATGGCATCAGCCCTCTTTTTGTCCTCCTCTGCTTCCCTTTTACACCATCTGTGATTGTCAATATTGTAGCGGGATTGTCACATATCCATAAAAAATTTTACTTAATCGTTTTGCTTGCAGGAAAGTTTGTCATGATTTTAGGTATGAGTGTATTGGGCTATGATTTAAAATCGCTTTTGACAAGCCCAGTGAGATTGATAATTGCAGCTGTGGCCATTGTTATTTTATGGTGGGTTGGAAAGTTGATAGAGAAGCGTTTGAATGCCCGTGTAGAAAGAGATTTAAAGCAAGCGCGAAATTTGACGAAAAAGCAGGATCACCATGCCAGTTAGTAAAAATTTGTAGCCTCTTTCATTATCTGAAGAGGCTGCTTTTTTGTGTAATAAATTAACCTTTTTATAGGTAGGTGAAGGTTGATAGATAGTATTTACTAGTTTTTTTCGATAGAATTTAAGATAGATGATTTATGTTGTTTTTAGTAGGCTGGGAAAACTGCTTCACCATAGATGAGAAGCGATCAATAGTCTGGAGAAGCCGCTCCAAAATAGATGAGAAGTAATCAATTCAGTGAAAGAATCGCTCAAATAAAAGTATAAATCTTTATTTCATTAAAAGAGACACTCGCAACAGCAAGTTAATGAGGAGGGGGAAAGCAAATGACATTGCGTATTGTTTCAGGACGTTCGGGAACAGGGAAATCGGCATTTATTCATCAGGAAATTGTTGAGCAATTAAAGACTGATCCATTGGGGCATCCGATTTTCATGATAGTGCCTGACCAAATGTCTTATTCTACGGAATATGAGCTGACAAATAAGCATGGTTTACAAGGCTTGATTCGAGCACAGGTGATGACGTTTAAACGTTTAGCATGGTTGGTTTTACAGGAAACAGGAGGTATTGCTCGTAAAGAAGTAAATGGCTATGGCTATCGAATGCTTATTCGTAAGCTTTTGGAGGAACAAAAAAGCGAGTTTTCCTTATTTCGACAAGCAGCAGGAAAACGTGGCTTTACGGAGGAAATTGAAACCCTTTTAAGAGAATTTAGTCGCTATAGCGTCAATAGCTCAGTCTTGGCAGAGGTAACGGAATCGTTAAAGGCTATAGATGCACCAAATACATTGCAGGCGAAAGCGAATGATTTACATGTTGTTTTGCAGGCACTAGAGGAACGACTTGGTACGACGTATGTTGACAGCGAGGGCTATTATCCGATTTTAACGGAGCACCTGAAATATGCAGAAACGATGAAGCAAGCGACCATTTATATTGATGGTTTCACCGCTTTCACTGTGCGAGAGTTAGAACTGGTTCGTGAATTGTTGAAGGTAACGAAGCAAGTAACTGTCGTCCTTCCCTTTGATCATATGGATGAAGCCTTTGATGAACAAGCTTTATTCCATGAAGCAGCCTTAACGAATCAACGTCTTCATGATATGGCAAAAGAAGAGGGCATTGATGTTGAATTACCATTACATTTTTATAACACTCAAAGATTTCATTCTAAAGATTTACAGCATGTGGAGGCAAAATTTGCTGATTTGGAGCCCCAAACGAAAAAAACTTCAGGAGATGTAACCGTGCTTGAAGCATCAAATCGTCGAGCAGAGATACATGCGATTGCCCGGGAAATAACAAAACTGACAAGAGAAGACGGTTTTCGCTATCAGGATATCGTACTTTTGTATAGACAAGCAGATCTCTATGATCCACTTATTACAAGTATTTTCCAACAATATGAAATTCCTATTTTTACAAATACAAAAAAGACAATGCTACATCATCCATTAATAGAGCTAAGTCGTTCAGCCTTGGAGGTTATGACCTCGAATTGGAAATATGAGCCAGTTTTCCGTAGTGTTAAAACCGATTTGTTTTTCCCATTACAAGCGGAGCTAACAATTTGGCGTGAGCGAGCAGATCGATTAGAAAATTATTGCTTGGCACAAGGCATCTATGGTGAACGATGGTTTGAGGAGGCACGTTGGTTTTATAAAAAATATCGAGGTCTAGAATTCCATTCGCGTGTACAAACAGATGAAGAGCGTGCAATGCAGGCAGAAATCGAGGCCATTCGAGATGAAATTCGCCAACCTCTAAAACTTTTACAAGACAAACTTGATAGCGCCAAGAATGGCAGGGATATTGCGACTGCTTTATTTGAACTTATAGAGTCATTACAGGTATATGATAAACTACAAGCCATGAAAGACCGTGAGCTAGAGCGAGGTGACGCATTAGCTGCAAGTGAACATGAACAAGCTTGGAATGAATGGATTGCTGTTCTGGACCAATTCGTTTATATGTTTGGTGAGCAGGAGATGTCTGTAGAGCAAGCAGCCAAAATTCTTGATGAAGGCTTTGATACATTAGAATTTTCAAGAATTCCGCCAACCCTTGATGAAGTAATGGTGGCTACTGTTGATTTAGCTCGTTTATCCAATATCAAAGTCGCTTTTGTAATAGGAATGAATGATGGTGTTTATCCAACTCGGATGGAGTATGAGGGCTTGTTGTCAGATATCGAACGTGAATGGTTTAGTCAAATTGGCTATGAACTTGCCCCTACCTCTACTAATCGTTTATTACAGGAAAATTTCTTGTTCTATCGTGCTATTACAACGCCATCTAACAAAGTGTATATGACCTATCCCACGGCGGATGAGGAAGGCAAGGCACTCCTAGCCTCACTTTATATGAAGAAAATAATAGGAAATGACAAAAAGGCTGGGTTATTAAGTGGTGTATCAATAGAACGAGTGGTAATCGACCCGATTGAATTACTAGATGGAGATGTTTTACCATATTTACGCCATCCAAGGACTGCATTGGCACATCTAATGGTACAGCTACGTCAAGCTGAACATAGCCGTGAACTAGCTCCAGAATGGCTAGCTTTACAAAGATTTTATAAACAAGATCCTTATTGGGCACTCATTTTCGACCGCGTACTTTATCCAATTACCCATAAAAATGAGGCTGAGCCACTTGAAACCTATATTACACAGGAATTATATGGTCAGAAGCTAACATCCAGTGTGTCGCGAATTGAGAAATACTTCAGATGTCCTTTTTCTCATTTCACTACGTATGGCCTACGTCTAGAAGAGCGAGCTGAGTATCGTCTAGAAACGTTTGCAATGGGTGACTTATTCCATGAGGCATTAAAGTGGATTACAGAGGAAACACATCGTCAGCAATTATCTTGGATTCGTTTAACAACAAAGCAAATTAAACAATTAGCACGTCAAGCAGTAGAACAAATTGTTCCAGTCTTTTCCCATCAAATCCTATTATCCAGTGCCCGCTATCGCTATATTCAGCGTAAGCTAATTCGAATTGTTGAGCGTACAATGACAGCACTGACACAGCATGCAAATGTATCACACTTCAAACCAATTGCAATTGAGGCGTCGTTTGGTCCTGGACAACATGAACAGCTACCACCACTAGAGATTGATTTGACTGGTGGCAAGAAAATGTTTATGCGTGGACGTATTGATAGAGTGGATAGTGCAACGATAGATGACCGCTCTTATTTGCGGATTGTCGACTATAAATCCTCAGCTCGTGACCTTGATTTAAATGAGGTTTATTACGGATTATCCTTACAGGTCCTAACGTATTTAGATGTGGCAATGGAAAATAGTTCATACTGGCTATCAGGTGAAGCAGAACCAGCAGGGGTACTGTATGTCCATGTCCATAATCCGATGCTGAAGCTGGATAAAGATTTGACGGACAGTGAAGTAGAAGAGGATCGTTTAAAGCAGTATAAAATGAAAGGTTTGCTATCTGAAAATGCTGAAGCGATTTTATCGATGGACGAGCAATTGGAAGAAAGTAGCGGACATTCAAAAATCATTCCTGTCTATATGAAAAAAGATGGGACACCGTCTGAGTCACAATCGCGTATAGTTCCTGTCAATGATATGAAAAAGTTGCAGCATTTTGTTCGTCGTAAACATCAGGAGGCAGGGAATGGTATCTTATCTGGTGATACGGCCATTAGCCCCTATAAATTAAAAGCCAAAACGGCATGTGATTATTGTCAATTTGCTGCGGTTTGCCAGTTTGATCCATCAGATGGTAAACAAAACTATCGTCAATTAATGCAAGCAAAGCCGAATGATATTGTCGATAAAATTCGGAAGGAGATAGAATAGCATGGTACAAACAATTCCTGTTAAGCCAGTAGATGTCACATGGACAGACGATCAGTGGAAGGCTATTTATGCTAGCGGTCAAGATACACTCGTTTCGGCTGCAGCAGGGTCGGGGAAAACAGCGGTTCTGATCAATCGTATGATTGAAAAAGTCATTGCTACTGAAAACCCGATCAATGTAGATGAACTATTGGTAGTGACCTTTACAAATGCCTCAGCCGCTGAAATGCGCCATCGTATGTCTGAGGCATTAGAAAAGGCGATAGCAGAAAATCCAACATCTAATCATTTAAGACGGCAGCTAAGTCTTGTGAATAAAGCACAAATTTCTACGCTACATTCCTTCTGTTTAGCAATTGTGAAGCAATATGCGTACTTACTTGATATAGACCCAGGCTTCCGTATTGCCAATGAAGCAGAAATAGCATTATTGCGAGATGATGTTTTAGCAGAAGTTTTAGAAGATGCCTACGATGCTGAGGATGAGGCTCACGTACAAGCCATCTATCGTCTTGTCGATAGCTTTACCTCAGATCGTGATGATCAAGCCATCGAAACGCTGATTAGTAAACTTTATGATACGTCTCGTGTCCATGCAGAGCCTCAAAAATGGCTTTGGAGCCTGCCGAAAGCATATGAATTAGCTGAGGAAGTGACAATCGATGATTTAGAGCTATCTCAATATGTCAAATTAACCGTACGTCATAGCCTGGAAGAGGCGTTTATGTTAATTTCTGAAATGCGCGCAATTACATTACAGCCAGATGGACCTGCACCCTATGCAGAAACGGCAGAGGTAGATTTTGCTATGATTCAGGAAGGTATTCGCATTAGTCAAAGTGGGACATGGCAGGCGCTATATGATTATTTTGCTACGGTAAAATGGTCTACCTTAAAGCGGGTATCGAAGGATGCACTAGTTAATGTAGAGCTACAGGAGCTCGCGAAGAAAAAACGAGAAGCAGCCAAAAAAATGATGAATAAAATCAAGGAGACATATTTTGTTCGTACGCCTGCACGGCTACTTGAGGAAATAAGGTTAATGGCACCGACCATTACTACGCTAGTTGGATTGACCACTACATTTAGTGAACAATTTCGACTAGCCAAGTTAGAACGGGGAATCATTGACTTTTCAGATTTAGAGCATTATGCACTTCAAATTTTAACGGTAGAGATAGATGGTGCACTTCATCCATCACCGGTTGCGCTAGATATGAAAAAGCGTTTTAAAGAAGTACTTGTGGATGAATATCAGGATACCAATATGCTACAGGAAACCATCTTACAGCTTGTCAAAACGGGTGAAGAACAAGATGGCAACCTTTTTATGGTTGGGGATGTTAAACAAAGTATTTACCGTTTCCGATTAGCTGAGCCAAAGCTTTTTATGAGAAAATATAGTGAATACTTGGAGTCACCTGATGTAACGGGGATGCGAATTGATTTAAACGCTAACTTCCGAAGTCGAAAAGAAGTATTAAATGCTACAAACTACGTTTTTGCACAAATTATGGGTGAGCGTGTTGGTGAGATTTTGTATGATGACAATGCGTCACTAAAGCCGGCTGCGCCCTATGATGATAAAGAAATACCTGTTGAGCTGGTCATATTGCATCCACCACAGGAAGAGGAAACACCAGAAGAACTGGAAGAACTAGGTAATGAGGCAACGGAGCTAGAGGAATTAAAAAAATCACAATACGAGGCACGATTTATTATCGATCGTATACGTCAGATGATGGAAGATGGAACAACCGTATACGATACGAAAACAAAAACAGAGCGCCCATTAAAGTATAGTGATATTGTGATTTTAATGCGTTCGATGACATGGTCAACAGACTTAGTGGAGGAATTTAAGCTGGCAGGGATTCCACTCTATGCAGAATCCTCTAAAGGCTATTTTGACGCACTTGAAGTAATGATTATGTTAAATGTCCTGAAGGTAGTCGATAATCCCTATCAGGATATCCCCTTAGCCTCTGTACTGCGCGCACCGTTTGTTGGTTTAACGGAAAATGAGCTGGCGAAAATTCGTTTAGCCGATCAAAAGGTACCTTTTTATGATGCTTTACGACAATTTATTCGTAGTGAAGGACATGGTGTGCAAACCACTACATTTGAGAAGTTGCAACGCTTTATGCTGGCCTTTGAAAATTGGCGTGATTTAGCACGTCGTGGATCATTATCAGATTTAATTTGGAAAATTTATTTAGATACACATTATTATGAAATGGTTGGGGCAATGCCGAATGGCAAACAGCGTCAAGCAAATCTACGCGTATTACATGATCGTGCGTTAATGTATGAAAAAACGGCATTTCGTGGACTATTCCGTTTTTTACGCTTTATTGATCGTATGCGTACGCGTGGCGATGATTTAGGTACTGCCAAATCAATTGGCGAAAAGGACGATGTAGTACGTCTGGTGACAATCCACTCTTCCAAGGGTTTAGAATATCCAGTCGTCTTTGTTGCAGGAATGGGACGTCCGTTTAATAAAATGGATTTTCATCAGCCCTATTTGTTTGATCAAGATTTTGGACTAGCTGTTAAGGCCATTGATCCCGAAAATCGTATCACCTATACATCGTTACCGTTTTTAGCATTGAAGGAGAAAAAAGAACTGGAGATGCGTGCAGAAGAAATGCGTGTCTTATATGTTGCGATGACTCGTGCGAAGGAGCGTTTGATTTTAGTAGGCTCAGTGAAGAACTGGGAGAAAACACGCGACAACTGGCAGGACGCCCAAAGTTTACCAATGGATGCACCGCTTCAAGAATATTTACGTGCAAGAGCTAATAGCTATTTGGACTGGGTTGGCCCAGCAGTAGCAAGACATGGAGATTTTGCAGCAGTAGCAAGCACATCTTATAAAGAAGTGGAGGATCAATCACATTGGTGGGTTCAAGCCATCGATACAAAGCATTATTCATATGAGATAGAGGCGATGGGCGATGAAGTACAGCAAGTGCTTGCGATGCAAGAGGATGAGGACTTGCTGGCTGAAATCACTACCCGCTTTCAAGCGCAGTATGTCTATCAAAAATCTACAAGAAAGCGCTCTAAAACATCTGTTAGTGAAATAAAGCGATTAGAAAATTTACAGCGCCAGGAGGAACCTGAATTTTATTTTGCCTCTCCTATCAAGCAAAAGGCTTCGTCCATTGCACCTCGACCCGCTTTTTTACAGGAGCAACAGCTAACTGGTGCTGAAATTGGTACAGCTGTGCACACAGTGATGCAGCATATTCCTCAATATGGCTTTAGTCATATCGATGCTGTAAGGGACTTTGTGGAGGATTTAGTGGCAAGACAGCTTTTAACAGAGGCGGAGGGCAAAGTAGTTCCGCAAGCGAAAATTTATCGTTTTTTTGAGACAGAAATAGGGCAACGCTTTCAACGCGCAAGGCAGATACGTAGAGAAATGCCGTTTACAATTAGTAGAATCGATGAAGATGGTGATGCTCAAATTGTGCAAGGGATCATTGACTGCCTATTTGAGGATGAATACGGTAATTGGGTCTTGTTGGATTATAAAACGGATCGTATACAATCTCATTTTGCGCAGGAGCCAGCCTTGTCAAAGGAAATACTAGGTCGTTATGCCGTACAGCTTCGTGTTTATAGCGAAGCCATTGAATCCATCTTACACATCAAGGTGAACGATAAAGTATTATTTTTATTCGATAATGAACAGACCATACACGCATAAAGAACTTGTTACGGGCAAAGTGGGGCAAAGTTTTTTCTTGCCCTGCTTTCACCATAGCTGCTAGTCAAGAGGAGGCTATTTTGTGGAGTTAAAACCAACAATGTTGCAGGAACGAATAGCAACATTAGATATTTTACGAGGTATTAGTTTAGTAGGTATCTTATTAGTAAATATGTATACCTTTTATTTGCCAATGCCGCATATTGATTTGGCATCATGGTTTACAACCCCATCAGATATTGTTTGGCAGAAAAATATAGATATTTATGTGCAAGGCAGCTTTTACCCGCTTTTTGCCATGCTATTTGGTTATGGGCTAGCCATGCAGTGGCAAAAGGCTCAAAGTCGTCAACAAAACTTTTATACGCTGGGGCTTCGTAGACTGTCCATCCTGTTTGCTTTTGGTTTTATCCATGCTGTGCTAATTTGGTGGGGCGACATATTAATGATGTATGCATTTTGTGGCGTTTTCTTAGTGCTTTTACTACGTTTGAGTCCCATCTGGCTATTAGCGAGTGCTTTGATTATTAATGGCTTGATGCAAGCTTTTATGCTCTTTGTAGTAGGGATTGTAAATTTTAATACAAAAGTAGATGATTACTTAGATATCGTTTCAGTAGAGAAGGCCATCACGGCTTATGGGACAGGAAACTGGGTAGATGCCTTTTTGCAACGCTTAACAGATTTATCGACGCAGGCAGGCATCGAGATGTGGTTTGTCGCACTGTTCACGATTTTACCGTATATGTTAATAGGCGCCGCTGCCTCTAAATGGCGTTTAGTAGAACGGGCTAAAGAATTGAAGTGGCTCTGGCTGACGTTTGCAATTGCTGGATTGGTCATCGGTATTGGTATAAAAAGCTTATCTATTATGTTTACAAGAACATATTTACTAGATTATTTAAAGGTATACATAGGGGGCCCAGTTCTATCGGTGGGCTATATTGGGGTCATTGTGTTACTTTGCTTAGTGCCAATAATGCCAAAACTACTTAGTCCTTTTGCTAAAATCGGACGCATGTCATTAACGATGTATATTCTTCAATCTATTATAGGTACTTGTTTATTCTACCAATTTGGCTTTGGCTGGTATGGTAAAGTAAGTGTAGAAACAGGGGTATTAATTGCTGTCGGCATTATTGTTGTGCAAATGATCATAGCAGAAATCTGGTTATCTAAGTGGAAACAAGGACCGTTAGAAACAATATGGCGTAAATTAACATATAAGCAAAAAGTAGAAGTGCGTTAATATATTCCTCTTCACATGCATATTTTATGAAGATATAACAACTTATAAAAATGTTGTCGCAAAAATGAGGTAATTTCTATCATATTGTTGTATTATGTAGAAAAAAGAAGGAGCTCTTTCAATCATGAAAATTTTATCATTCAAATTAGGTGGACATGTAAGCTTTGGACCAAAAGTAAAAAAAGAAGAAGCGGTATGGGATGTACTCGCTATTCAAAGTGAACTTCAAGTTCTCCCTTCTTTTTCAAGTTCAATCGTGGATGGCATTGCTTTAGGCTTTGATTTTGTGGAACAGATTCGTAAATTAGTAGAAGCAGCAGAAAAATCAGATAATGCTAATAGTTTTAAACGTGAATTTACAGAGATCGAATGGCTTTCACCAATTCCACGTACCCCTAAAAATATTATGTGTATTGGTAAAAACTATGATGAACATGCAAAGGAAATGGGCGCAGAGGCAGCACCAACGGATTTAATGGTATTCACAAAATCACCAACTGCAATTGCTGCAGATGGACAAACAATTTCCATTCATGCAGATCTTTCTTCAAAAATGGATTATGAAGGTGAGCTAGCTATCGTTATTGGTAAACGTGGCAAAAACATTCCTAAAAACTTAGCGTTTGATTACGTATTTGGTTATACAATTGCCAATGATGTAACAGCTCGTGATTTACAAGAGAAACATAAACAATTCTTCTTGGGTAAAAGCTTGGATGGTACTTGCCCTCTTGGACCATACCTTGTGACAAAGGATGAGATCCCAAATCCACAAGACTTAACAGTAGTGACAAAGGTCAATGATGAAGTACGTCAAAATGGCTCTACGAAAGATATGATGTTCTCTGTTGAAACGTTAGTATCCATCCTATCTCAGCATGTAACATTAGAGCCAGGAGATGTGATTTTAACAGGTACGCCAGCTGGTGTTGGCAAAGGGATGAACCCGCCGCAATTCTTAAAAGCTGGAGATACAGTAAAAGTATCTATTCAAGGAATTGGTACTTTAGTCAACCATTTTGAATAATGATGATATCAATCCGCGAGAGTCTATACTCCGCGGGTTTTTTTACTGCTTTAAGGCATAGTAACAGAAGTAAAAACTATGAGATGCAAGGATTCCAAGTTTTAAATGATGTAAATTGTGTGAACACTATTGTAATATTTGAAACCCTTTCCATCGCATGGTAGGATAGAGTTTGATAGAAAAAGAATGAGGGGGACAAACATGAGTTTTTTAACTAGCCAAACGCATTTGCATATTACTACGTGGGTAGTAGGTATTGTCATCTTTTTAATTGCGGCACTAATGGGCAAGCAATCAAAAGGCTTACATATGACATTACGTCTGTTTTATGTACTAATAATCATCACAGGTGGGGCATTATTTATCGAGGCAATGGACTATGGTAAAGGTATGCTTTACGGATTTAAGTTCTTAGGTGGCATACTTGTAATTGGCATGATGGAAATGGTCTTAGTGCGTCAAAAGAAAAATAAACCAACAGCTATGTTTTGGATTTTATTTGCAGTATTCCTATTAATCACTTTGTTCCTAGGATTCAAACTGCCAATGGGTCAAGATTTCTTAGCATAATGATTTAAAAGTCGTGAAGTAGTTGCTTCACGGCTTTTATTTTGTAAACGAAAACGGAAGACGGAATTGACACCTTTTTGTCGTAATTTATTCGCTTTTACGCAAAATCTTTGGAAAAGATAGCGACGTGACAGAGTTATTTGGTAAAATGACGTTGATTGGTTTGAAAGAGAGGGAATAACAGTGAAATTTAAGAAGTGGATAAGTGCGACGGCTGCATCACTTTTATTAGCAACTTCATTCGTAAGTACTATACCAGTAGCACATGCGGATGAATCAGCGACTAGAACAATAGCAGAAGAAAGCATCTATGATTTACTCGTTGACCGTTTCTTTAATGGCTCGGGCACAAACGATTTTGATACAAATACGCAGGATCCTTCGAAATTTGCGGGGGGCGATTTTACAGGTTTACAGGATAAACTGAAATTTATCGGTGAGATGGGCTATACAATTGTTTCCATTGGGCCTATTTTTTCTACAGAGAAGTATGATGGATCAATGCCCACAAGTTATACTACAATTGAACGTCATTTTGGAACAACGGAAGAATTCCAAAGTATTGTAGAGGCCTACAAAGCTAAAAATATGTCCATTATGGTGGATTTTCCACTTACAAATGTGAGTCCAAATCATGAGTGGGCAAAGGATGCATCGAAAGCGGATTGGATTGCATCTACCAATGATGGACAAGTACAGTGGGATTTATCGAATAAGGATGTGCAAGAAGCACTTATTCAAGCAGTAACTGAATTTGTTTCTACATATGACATCGGTGGTATTCGTTTAACAAATATCGCAGGGGCTGATACAGCGTTTATCAATGCAGTAATAGCTGCATTAAAAGAGACAAAAACATCACTTTATGTGATAGCAAATGAAGAAAGCGATGCTGATTTTGATGCAACTTTCTCACCTGTAACGGCAGATATCTATCGTAATATATTTAAAAACGTGGATATGGATTCTTCAAAATTAATGGAACCTTTCACAGGAGAAAAACCGACACAAATTATGGTGGATTCACTTGAAACCCATCGTTTTACATTTGACTCTGCTAATGAAAATATGTTCCCACCTACCCGCTTAAAAATGGCGATGGGTGCTTTATTTATGCTACCAGGAATTCCTGTCGTACAATACGGGACAGAAATTGCTATGAATGGGGAAGCAAAACCAGATACACACCAGCTTTATAACTTTAAAACAGACGAAGAACTGATTGATTATATTAAAAATGTTCAATCTTTACGTAATCAATCAGCTACTTTACGTAATGGTGATTTTGAAGTCATTACAAATGAAAATGGCCTTCTTGTCTTTACACGTTCTTCTGACGAAGAAAAGTGGGTAATCATGGTTAATAATACTGGTAAAACACAACGCGTCGACTTAACACCTGAACAACTTGGTGAAGGGAAGATGCTGAACGGTATTTTACATGAGGAAAAAGTTCGCATAAATGAAAAAGAAGTCTATCCTGTTATTTTAGACCGAGAAATGGTTGAAATTTATCAAGTTCGCAATGATGAAGGCTTAAACACGCCTTATATGGTGGCTCTTGGCTTAGTATGGGTGATCTTTATTGGCTTTGTTGTCATCATCATTAAACGAGGGAAAGTTCGTCGTCAGGAGCAAGACGTCCACTAATAATAACACGATAAAAAAGCATGCCAGGAGACATCCTAGCATGCTTTTTATTAGCCTTCAAAGCTTTTATTTGTGAAGAAAATCGCAATAGTGCCAGGTCCGACATGTGAGCCGATCGCGGAACCTATCATGGTAATTTGCACAGCTTGGGGTGAAAAACGCTCCTGTATAGAGGCTTTTGCTTCATTCGCAAAGGCAGCGTCGTCACTATGGCTAATACCTACAATTTTATTTGTAAAGCTGCCACCACGCTCCTGCATTAAATCTAACATACGATTAAGTGCTTTTTTTCGACCGCGCGACTTCTCAATCGGTACAAGTTTGCCATCTTCTACATTTAAAATAGGCTTAATGCTAAGAAGACCGCCTAAAAATGCACTTGCTTTTGATACACGACCACCTTTTGCAAGGTAATCTAAGTCTTCTACTGTAAATAAATGCTCAACCTGAGGTGCAAGGGTATTTATTTTAGAGGCCATATCTTCTAGAGATACTCCTATATTTCGCAGTCGAACAGCTTCTTCCACGACAAGGCCATGTCCTAGTGATGCGCATTTAGAGTCGATAATGACTAATTTTAAGGAAGGATACTGCTCAAGTACCTGATTGCGAATCATTTGAGCAGTACTATATGTGCCTGATAATTCTGATGAAAACGCGATATAAATACCTTCTTCATCATTTTTGGCTAACTCCTCAAAATGCTTCAAAAAGAGCTCAGGTGACACTTGTGATGTTTTTGGCTGAGCACCTTGGCGTATTGCATCATAGATCTCTTTGGAATCAATTGAAATCACATCTTCATATTCTTTGTTGTTCAATTGCACTCGTAAAGGGAGTAGCACGACATCATTTTCTTCATAGTAAGATTTTGGTAGATCACATCCACTATCCGTAAAAATCTTCATTCTCTTGTCCCCCTAATTTCAACTTACTTTTAAAGCTTTTTAACTTTCTTCAGTAGATACTCACTTTAGATAAATAGAAGGGGTACCACTGAATAAAGTTAAACTGGTAAAAATGGAATGTTAACTTGAACTTACTACTTAACTATGATAATTTCAAGCGTTCAATGAGTATTTTTGCAATTCCATCATCATTATTCGTTGTCGTAATTTCATTGGCAATGTTTTTAAGACTTGAAATACCGTTCCCCATCGCTACACCAAGTCCAGCATATTCAATCATTTCTAAATCATTGTCTTCATCACCAAATGCGATGATGCGCTCACGAGGAATACCTAAATCTTTTGCCACATGTGCAATACCCACAGCTTTATTTAAGCCGCGACGCACAATTTCAATAATATGAAGTGGCGCGCCCCATCGACGATGTTCAATGACTTCTGCGTGCACAGCCTGCAAATGATCACGTATAATAACTGAATTCGCTTCATTTGCCTGAATTAATAAACTTGTGGGATTATCCAGGAGGTGTGTGTATAAATCCCCAAGTGTAATTTTTGGATTACCCATATTAAAAATATTTAAAATACGATCGTCTTCTGTGTGGACATAAATATCATCTTTTACCTCAGCGATAATATTTTCGTATTCATAACTGTTAATAGAATCAACGACATCATGTACGACACTTAAATCAATTGGTGTGTGCATATGTTGCCAAGAGACATTTTTAGGATGATGCACATATGCGCCATTAAAATTAACAATGGGTGTAGTGAGCCCAAGTTCATGATAATAAAGATCGCTTGCACGGTATGGACGTCCCGTCGCAATCATCACTTGATGCCCTTGTTCCTTAGCCTGCAATAATGTTTTTTTCGTTTTTGCAGAAATTTGCTGTTGATCTGTTAATAAAGTTCCATCTAAGTCTAATACGATTAAATGCGGTTTCATAGCTCGTTGCCCCTTTCCTATAGTTTGAATAGTATCTCTTTGTCTTACATTCGTCAAAATTTTGTCACAGTGAAAAAAGTTTGCTAACATAAAGATGAGAGAATAGTTGGGAGTGACAATAATGTTTGTAGAAAAAGAAGTGTGGGGAAATATTCCTTTATTACATATACATACAGACAATATGAATGAAGAAACCCCGGTAGTCATTTTTTTACATGGCTTTATGAGTGCAAAAGAACATAACTTACACTATGCATACCAATTGGTGCATGAAGGGGTGCGTGTCCTATTGCCAGATGCAAAATTTCATGGTGAACGTAGCGAAGGCCTAACGGAAATGCAAATGAATTTAAATTTTTGGGACATTGTTTTAAATTCTATTCATGAAGTACAACAATTATATGATGAATTAAAGAATAAAAATTTATTAGCTAGTCATAAAATTGGCATAGGAGGCACTTCAATGGGTGGCATCGTGACATCAGGCTGTCTGAAACTTTATGATTGGATACAAACTGCTGCAATATGCATGGGTGCACCTGGTTTTATTAAACTGGGTGAATACCAATTGCAACAATTTTCTAAAAGTGGAGTTAATTGGCCAATGTCAGAGAAAGACGTTGAAAAAATTAATGAAGCCCTTGCTAAATATGATGTCAGTTTAACACCAGAAAAATTCGCGGGTCGCCCTGTGTTCTTTTGGCATGGAGAATTAGATAAAACAGTTCCGTTTCACGAAACGTATAAATTTTATGAAACATTACGGGAATACTATGAAGCAAACCCTGAATATTTAAAGTTTATGGTGAACAAAAGGGCTGGACATGCTGTACCGCGTGACGGTATGCTAGCAGCTACAGCATGGCTTGCACAGCATTTGGCATAACAGGATGCATCTGCTATGATAAGGTTAACACTATGATGGAAGGAGAAATACAAATGGATCAGGATATGAAAGATAGCATGTTAGGTGCTTTAGAAAACGTAATTGATCCTGAGCTTGGCATTGATATCGTCAACTTAGGTTTAGTATATGATGTGGAATTAGATGATGAAGGTGTTGCAACTGTTACGATGACACTAACTTCTATGGGCTGCCCACTTGGTCCAGTCATTGTGGATCAAGTGAATACAGCGTTAGGTGAACTTCCTGAAGTAAAAAGTACAAATGTTAATATTGTATGGAATCCACCGTGGTCGAAAGATAAAATGTCACGCTATGCCAAAATGGCATTGGGCGTACGTTAAAATGGCTTATTTAAAACCCTGCTTATTGAAAAATAAGCAGGGTTTTTGCTTGTAACGAAACTAATCGATACGGCATATTTGTAATGGACAATTTTCACAGGCAATTTCATTTTTTAAAAATTGTAAATCATGAATGGTAATAAATCCTTTATCAAAAGTGATAATCTCATGTTTTTTTAAATCATTCAGCATACGATTAATCATTTCCCGACTTGTCGCACACAAATTTGCAATTTCTGTATTTGTTAGCTGAAAATCAATAAAAATCGAGTCATTTTCTACAGGTTTACCATACGTATTGGACAGCCGAATGAGCGTTGAAAATAGAGCACCTTTTTTACCGTTTAACACTAAATCGCGCAAACGACTCTGATGCTTTAAGTTTTCTGTTTGTAGCCACTTCATGTATTCCACCATAACTGTCGGCTGCTCTTCTAATAAATGCTCCAAAGATTTACGACTCAAAACATACAACGTAGAGGGTTCTAAAACTTTGGCAGTCATCGAATTATAGACGAGATTACAAAATAACGAACCTTCTCCTATTATGCTGTCAGGGCCACAAATACGAATGGTTAATTCCTTACCCGTCTCGGATTCTTGGCTAATCGAAATAACTCCTGATTGGATGTAATAAATTTCTTTTGCCCGTTCACCCTCTAGAAAAATTTTATTTCCTTTATTCACTTTGATAAAAACACCGTGGTTTTGAAAAAGATCTTTAATTTTTTCAAACATATTATCCATTAAAACCATATCTCCAACACATCGCTTTCTTTTTGTAATAAATGGCGATTATTACAAAAGGATAGTGGATTTCGATACTAAAACATAGAAACATACCATTATTATAACGTAAACTTCCATAATAAGTGAAAAAATTTTAGGGCGATTTCTTTGCTAAGCATTGTCGAGTGATGTAAAATAAAGTTAGTCAAAAAAGGTCAAACTTTTTTTCTAATGAATAAGAATGGGTATATAAATAATGAGAAATATGAAAAAAAGGAGTGCTAGCTATGCAATTTCAACAAACAGACAATAAAAAACCATTAGAACAATTTGGACGCAATTTAATTGAAGAAGTAAAAAACGGCAAGATGGATCCTGTTATCGGGCGTGATGAAGAAATTCGAAATGTAATTCGTATTCTAACACGTAAAACAAAAAATAATCCTGTATTAATCGGTGAACCAGGAGTTGGTAAAACGGCAATTGTGGAAGGTTTAGCACAGCGTATTGTTAAAGGTGATGTACCAGAAGGCTTGAAGGAATGTGTATTATATGAATTAGATATGAGTGCGTTAATCGCTGGTGCAAGTTATCGTGGACAATTTGAAGAACGCTTAAAAGGTGTGCTAAAAGAAGTAAAAGAATCAGAAGGACAAATCATTCTATTTATTGATGAAATTCATACGATCGTAGGCGCAGGAAAAACAGATGGCGCTATGGATGCAGGAAATATGCTAAAACCTATGCTAGCACGTGGTGAATTACACTGTATTGGTGCTACTACCTTAGACGAATATCGTATGTATATTGAAAAGGATCCTGCCTTAGAACGTCGATTCCAGCAAGTACTAGTGCGTGAGCCATCTATAGAGGATACGGTATCCATTTTACGTGGTTTAAAGGAACGCTTTGAATTACATCACGCAGTACGTATTCATGACAGAGCAATTGTTGCGGCAGCAGAGCTATCCAATCGCTATATTACAGAACGATTTTTACCTGATAAGGCCATTGATTTAATTGATGAGGCTTGTGCAATGATTCGTACAGAAATTGATTCAATGCCACAGGAATTAGACGCAGTCACACGTCGTATTATGCAGCTTGAAATTGAGGAACAGGCATTGCGTAAGGAAAAGGACGAGGCAAGTAAAAAACGTCTGGAGCAATTACGCGAAGAATTAACAAAGTTAAAAGAGTCATCTAAGGGCATGCGACAACAATGGGAAGCAGAAAAAGAAAAACTACACGATATTCAGAAAAAACGTGAAACATTGGATAAATATCGTCGTGATCTAGATGAGGCAGAAAGTAAATATGATTTAAATAAAGCTGCTGAATTACGTCATGGTAAAATTCCCACACTTGAAAAAGACATTCAGGTACTTGAAAAGGAATTAGAGAACGGTGCAGAATCGCGTATTTTACGTGAAGAGGTAACAGCAGATGAAATCGCAGCAATTGTTTCACGTTGGACAGGAATCCCTGTAACAAAATTAGTAGAGGGTGAGCGTGAAAAATTATTACGTTTAAAGGATACATTACATGAACGTGTGGTTGGACAAGATACAGCAGTTCAATTAGTGACTGAAGCGGTATGGCGTGCACGTGCAGGTATCAAAGATCCACATCGACCTATTGGTAGCTTTTTATTTTTAGGTCCAACTGGTGTAGGTAAAACAGAACTTGCCAAGGCACTTGCTGCACAGTTATTTGATTCAGAAGATCACTTTATACGTATTGATATGAGTGAATACATGGAGAAACATAGTGTGTCTCGACTTGTTGGGGCTCCTCCAGGCTATGTGGGCTATGAGGAGGGTGGACAACTAACGGAAGCAGTTCGCCGAAATCCTTATTCGGTGGTGCTACTAGACGAGATTGAAAAAGCTCATCCTGATGTGGCGAACATTTTATTGCAAATTTTAGATGATGGGCGCATTACAGATAGTCAGGGACGAATGGTGAATTTTACAAATACAGTAGTCATTTTAACTTCGAATATCGGATCGAGTTATTTAATGGAGGCAAAGGAAAATGATGCGGCTGTGGAGGACTTAGTCATGTCAGCCCTACGACAACATTTTAAACCTGAGCTATTAAACAGAATGGATGATATCATCTTCTTCCATGCATTATCTACTAAACATTTTACTGCGATTGCCTGGAAGTATGTGGAGCAATTGATTAAACGTGTCGCAGAGCAAGAAATTACTTTATCTGTCGAGCAAGAAGTCATTGATTGGGTAGTAGAGCAAGGTGCAGATGCCCAATTTGGAGCAAGACCACTAAAACGCTTTGTACAGCGACATATCGAAACAGCCGTTGCTAAAGAACTATTACGCGGAGAAGTTTTACCAGGGGAGACGTTGCATGTGAAAATGCATGAGGGTCAATGTGTTGTGGAAAAATAACAGAAAAAACCTGTTCGGCATGAAGCTGAACAGGTTTTTTCTAGCTGAATTAATGATGGTCTGCAGCTTCTGGTGTAGGGTCGTTTGGAATGATTGCTCCAATAATAAAGATAAGGATGGAGAATACAACAGAAACGATTGCCCCAGTTTTGAAATCAAATGGTACACCAAGTACAGAGCTGACTACGTAGTTTAACATAGAAACTAGTAGGAATGACCATATGAACGTTACGATATATTGCATTAATTTCACCTCAACCGAACTTTTTTCATCATAAGGTTTTACTCATATTCATTATCATATCATAACATAAATCAAAAAAAAATGAACCATTTATGTGAAACATGGCGATTTTGTCACAACAAATATGAGATTTAGTATTTTATGTTTAGTAATGTAAAGTATTTAGGAACAGCTGAGAAATAGGGGAATGCGCTCCTACGCTGGTGAAAAGCGCTCCAAAAGGGAAGAACACCGCTCATATATGATGCAAGGTGCTTTGAAAAATAATGAACAAGCTCAACAAAGTACGATAGATAAAGCTCTAAACAGAATAACCTCATTCCATAAAATTCTTCACTTCTATATGCAAAGAACACTACCCTCAGCCGCATAAATTTTAAATCATCTTGCGTCATTCCTTTTATATGCGTTATAATTATGACCAGTTACTAATAATTGATAGTAAGAAAGCTGAGGGGTTGCTATATGAACGCTGGTATTATAGGAATAGGCAAATATGTTCCTGAGAAGGTCGTTACAAATTTTGATTTGGAAAAAATCATGGATACTTCTGATGAATGGATTCGTACTCGAACAGGCATTGAAGAACGTCATTTTGCGGCAGATGATCAGGAAACTTCAGATTTGGCAGTAGCTGCTGCAAAAGAAGCTATTGCAAATGCGGGGATTACGCCTGAGGAAATTGGTTTAATTCTTGTAGCAACTGTCACGCAGGATCAAACTTTTCCAAGTGTAGCTTGTATGATTCAGGAACAAATCGGAGCAGTTAATGCTGCAGCAATGGATCAAGCAGCAGCATGTGCAGGATTTATATATAGTTTAGTGACAGCAAAGCACTTTGTTGAGGCAAATGCTTATAAATATGTCTTAGTAGTAGGTGTTGAAAAGCTGTCGAAAGTCGTTGATTGGGAAGATCGCAATACAGCTGTATTATTTGGCGATGGTGCCAGTGCAGCTATCATTGGGCAAGTCTCTGAAGGTAGAGGTATTCTATCCTTCGAACTTGGTGCAGATGGTACAGGCGGAAAGAATCTTTATTTAACGAAGCAAGATACAATTGCGATGAATGGTCGTGAAGTGTTTAAATTTGCTGTTCGACAAATGGGTGAATCGGCTGTTAATGTATTAGAGAAAGCTGGTTTAACAAAAGAAGACGTTGATTTCCTAGTGCCACATCAGGCAAATATACGTATTATGGAATCTGCACGTGAGCGGTTAGAGCTACCACCAGAAAAAATGTCAAAAACGATTCATAAATATGGAAATACTTCAGCAGCATCTATTGGTATTTCCTTGGTAGATGAGCTCGAAGCAGGTAAGATTAAAGAGGATGATTTATTAGTCCTTGTAGGTTTTGGTGGCGGCTTAACATGGGGTGCCGTAGCCATGAGATGGGGAAAATAAGTAGGAAAAATGCTTGAGGGGAGTAAGACAATGAGTAAAAGACGAGTAGTAATTACAGGAATTGGCGCAGTTACACCACTAGGAAATAGCATCGAAGAAACATGGGCAAACATTAAAGCTGGTAAATCTGGCATTGGTGAGCTGACACGTTTAAATAAAGATCTTTTTGCCGCAAAAATCGCCGCAGAAGTAAAGGACTTTGATATTGAAAAATACATTGATCGTAAGGAAGCACGTAAAATGGATCGTTTCACACAATACGCATTAGCGGCTTCTATTATGGCAATGGAAGATGCACAGCTAACAATTGATGAAGAGCTAGCTCCACGTGCAGGTGTATGGATTGGTTCTGGTATCGGTGGAATGGAAACATATGAACAACAATTTTTAACATTCCAAGAGCGTGGCGCAAGACGTGTTAGTCCTTTCTTTATCCCAATGATGATTCCTGATATGGCATCAGGCCAAGTCTCTATTCACTTTGGTGCAAAGGGGATTAATTCTTGTTCTGTAACGGCATGTGCTTCAGGCACAAACTCTATTGGTGATGCCTTTAAAGTAATTGAGCGTGGAGATGCTGATGTTATGATTTCTGGTGGTGCTGAATCACCAATCGTAACAATGGCGGTTGCAGGTTTTTGTGCCAATACAGCATTATCATTAAATCAAGATCCACAAGCAGCATGTCGCCCATTCGATAAAAACCGAGATGGCTTTATTATCGGAGAAGGAGCGGGTATCGTCATTTTAGAAGAATATGAACATGCAAAAGCTCGTGGTGCCAAAATCTATGCGGAAGTTTTAGGTTATGGTGCAACTGGGGATGCGCATCACATTACGGCTCCAGCTCCAGAGGGTGAAGGTGCAGCACGTGCGATGACGCAAGCGTTAACAGATGGTGGCGTAGAGCCTTCACAAGTTGACTATATCAATGCCCATGGTACAAGTACGCCATATAACGATTTATTCGAAACACAAGCTGTGAAAACTGCTTTTGGTGATCATGCGTATAACCTTGCGATGAGCTCAACTAAATCTATGACGGGTCACTTATTAGGAGCAGCGGGTGGTGTGGAAGCTATTTTCACAGCATTAGCCCTTAAAGAAGGGATTTTACCACCTACAATCAATTTAAAAGATCCTGATCCTGAATGTGATTTAGACTATGTTCCAAACGAAGCAAGAGAAGCAAATATTCAATATGCAATGAGTAATTCTCTTGGTTTTGGTGGTCATAATGCAAGTCTTCTATTCAAAAAATATGAAGCATAATAGATAAACATAAAAAAACGTCAGCCAAATTTAAATGGCTGACGTCTTTTTTTATAGTTTTGTGAATAAATGATAAGTAAGAAGAAATAGAAAGGATGCCATTACTATGTTTCGTCTCTTTTTATTTTTAGTAAGTTATGGCTTAATGATCCTCTCTGTAGGGAATCTCATATTGTATTTAAATTACCGCACACTAGGTTATTCATGGAAGGTTGTTTTCAAATTTATTTTTCAAACAACAGAATTTTATATGGCGGTAGGAGCCTGTATCATCATCTGCGCAGTTGTGCTTGATTTGGGCTTTGATCGATCCTCAGACAAGCCGTAAGTTTAGCGACGTGCGCGACCAAGACCCATAGCATCTTCCATACGTTTTAATGTAGCACTAGCAATCGCATTCGCCTTTTCAGCACCTTCATCTAGAATGACATCTAATTCTGATGATTCTACTAGATGATAGAATTTCTCTTGAATAGGTGTTAGGTGTTCAATTACTGCTGTTGCTACACCCTGCTTGAATCCACCATAACCAATTCCCTCATATTTTTTGACTAAATCTTCAACGGCTACCCCTGAAATAGCTGATTCGATTGTCAATAAATTTGAAACACCTGGTTTATTTTCCACATCAAATGCAACGATGCCATCAGAGTCAGTTACAGCTGATTTAATTTTTTTCTCAATATCTTTCGCAGTATCTAATAAACGGATTGTCGCTTTCGTATTTGGATCTGATTTACTCATTTTCTTTGTTGGCTCTTGTAAGGATTTAATGCGTGCGCCTGCTTTAGGTAATTGAATTTCTGGAATTGTTAAAACATCGCCAAAGCGTTTGTTAAAGCGTTCTGCAAGGTCACGAGTTAGCTCAATATGCTGCTTTTGATCATCGCCGACAGGGACAATATTTGTGTTATAAAGTAGAATGTCTGCAGCCATTAGCGGTGGATATGTTAACAGAGCAGCAGATACGCTTTCCTTACCATGTGATTTATCTTTGAATTGTGTCATACGTTCTAGCTCACCGATAGACGCAACACATTGTAACATCCATCCTGCCTGAGCATGCGCTGGCACCTCTGATTGGATAAATAATGTCGATTTTTTAGGGTCAATGCCAGTAGCAATATAGGTAGCAGCAAGCTTACGAATACTTTCTCGTAATTCTTTCGGATCTTGTGCAACAGTGATGGCATGTTGATCAACGATACAATAAATAGCGTTTCCTTCATCTTGTAGTGCCGGGAACTGCTTGAATGCTCCTAAATAGTTCCCTAATGTTACGATACCTGTAGGCTGTACGCCAGAAAAAATAGTTGTCATTAAAAATTCCTCCTCGAATTCAATTGCTGTAACTTGTGTCACAGCGTTGTTTTCACCTTTCCACTTGGTGATGAAGACAAAAAAACATCATGCGTCCTCATTAGATTTTTTCTAATGAAGGGACGAATGATGTTTGAATCCGCGGTACCACCCAGCTTGCCTAAAAAGGCCACTCAGCTTCGTAACGTGAAGGGACGAGCTTTGCTAATAGCTTCAAGTAGCGTTCACAAAGCTAACTCGGAAGTCCATTCCACATGCATCCACGATCTGTTTACAGCAACCACAGACTCTCTATACGTGAATTAGCATATGTACTACTCTTCGTCAGCGTTTTTCTCAATTTAAATTGTTCAAATTGATTTGATTGCAAAGAATTATATTATAAAGATTCCTTTGTGTAAAGTCAGACTTTTGACGGTGTTTTTTTTCTAGAAAAAATTATATGCTTTTTTTGTTATGTAATTTTGTTATAAATTTATAATTTTTTATTAAAAAATTGTTTAGATGTACACGTGGGATTGACAATTTTCTCGATTATTTTTCTTAAATGAGAACAACTGAGCTATCTGTTTAGATGTTTAAAATGCTTTAAAAATGGGAATGGTAGTAGTAGCACATAAGTTTGAAGAAAATACACCATATTTGAAAGCTGTATAAATAGACAGAATTTTTATGGATAGTTTCAGATTTTTTTTATTGGAACTATATTCAAATACAGCGGAGTACTGTATAATGGTACTGTGTATTTTACATTACATTAATTCTAATTTAACACATTGGTTCTGGTTTATAGATAATAATTTTGAAATGAAAGGATGTGTCAGAATGATCGTAACCCTATTTACATCACCAAGTTGTACCTCTTGTCGTAAAGCGAAAGCTTGGTTAGAGGAGCACGAAATTCCATATACAGAACGTAATATATTTTCTGAACCGCTTAGCATAAGTGAAATAAAAAAAATTTTACGTATGACAGAAGACGGAACTGATGAAATTATTTCCACTCGTTCCAAAATATTCCAAAAATTAAATGTGGACGTTGAAAGCTTACCATTACAACGTTTATATGAGTTAATTCAGGAATATCCTGGCTTACTACGTAGACCAATCATTTTAGATGAAAAACGTCTGCAGGTTGGCTACAATGAAGATGAAATTCGTCGTTTCTTACCTCGAAAAGTTCGAGCATATCAATTACAAGAAGCGCAACGAATGGTGAATTAAACCTTTCTATTCTGAATAATATATGTAATAGATGTTACAGATGTGGAATACATGTTGTGACATCTTTTTTTTATGTTTTACTTCTGTAAAACCTTCTATATGAAGTATAATAATTAATAGGGAAAAGTCATATATTTCCGTAAAAGTATGTTAAACTTGATTTAAGTTAAATAGTTTACTACAATTTCAATAATTCAAATATCTTCTGTGAAACGGTGTATATCCTTTTCATTTTATGACAGAACAGCATACAATAGAGTTAGAGACAACTGTGAACACAAAAATTCATGTTGACAGTTACTCGATGGTTTTACTGTAGTGTGGTCAAAGGTTGAAAAACAAATGCAGTATGAAGGTTAAAAACAAAGAATAAAAGCATACTAATGAAACAAACTGTTTTTCGACATATGACAGTGAAGGGAGATGAGGTCTAGTGGACATCGAACGTGTAAATGAAAATACACTCAAGCTCTTTATTACGTACAATGATATAGAGGATCGCGGCTATAGTCGTGAAGAAATTTGGTACAATCGAGCAAAGGGTGAACAACTTTTTTGGGATATGATTGATGAAGTAAACACGGAGGATTATTTTGATGTAGAGGGTCCGATTTGGATTCATATCAATGCATCTGAAGTAGGCTTAGAAATCATTGTCACACGTGCACATATTTTAAAAGACGGTGAAACATTAGATGGTCATTCGAATTTTGATGAACACAAAGATATGTTTGCACCATTCGATGAAGTTGGAGAGGATCTTCTTAGCCAACTAACTCAATTTGGTGACATGGATGAGTCAGAATTATTTATGGATACAGACATTTATGTTTATAAATTTAAAGATATTGATGAGTTAATCCCTGTCGCAAAACGAATGACAGACGAATTAGTGGATTCCTCATTATTCAAATATGAAAATTGGTACTATCTAGTTGTTGATTTCGGAAACGCAGATGAGGATTTAAATCGTCATGATAGAAATGCAGTTATCAAGGAATTTTTAACACCATCCAATTTTACAATTCATCGTCTAGAGGAGTACGGTGAAAAGATTATGGAATTCAATTGCTTTGAAACAGTTCGAAAATACTTTGCATAGGCAATGAAACACTAATTATTTTAGACTGTAGTGAAACTCGTAAATGAATCGAGTTTCGCTACAGTCCTTTTTTATGTTTTCAGCATCAAAGAGCTTGAATAAGAGCGCATTTTTAAAATTTCAAGAAAAAGGTGCTTTATTTTTGTTAGTGAAAATCCATTCTATTATAGTTGGCTAAAAAGGAGCTGATACTATGCTGATTGCCTATAACAATCAACAGCAACTATTTCTCCCATATCAATATACGAGGAAAGCTTTACAGCGATATAGGCGGCAAATGAAATTTTATTGCCCTCAATGTTTAGAACAAGTTCAATTGAAAATAGGTAACTATAATATTCCCCACTTTGCTCACTTCACAAAAAATCAATGTTCACAGCTGTTCGCAGAAGGTGAATCTAAAATACATTTACAAGGTAAAGTGCAATTATATGAGTGGCTCCAAAAGCATGGACATCAGGTGAAACTAGAACCATATTTAAAGGAGCTTTCTCAGCGCCCAGATTTGCTTGTTACACTCGATAAGGAGCAGTTTGCAGTTGAATTTCAATGTAGTACTATCTCTCATGAAAAATGGCACCAACGAACAATGGGCTATGAAAGAAACGATATACAAGCAATTTGGCTTTTTCAAACTCCGCAAGGCAAAGAAGCTGTCAACGGCATCAGAAAAATTAGAATCTCTCCACTCTTGCAAAAAGCGTTTATAACGACAACGGATTTACCCTATTTATTGACGTACAACCCGGTGACAGCCCAGTTTGTTTATTGGACGAATCTTCTTCATGTTCATGGGCATACTTTCATAGGTAAAGTACAGAAAATTTCGGTCGATCTACAACATTTCCCTTTTTATAGACCTCAACGTATTACCCCAGAAGAATTTCAACGCTATTGGCAGCTCTATAAACAGACTTGTAGGCAATTTGCGCATAGTCGTCTTTTACATAGCAAGAAGGGGGCACAAGATCCATTTTTACGTAATTGCTATGAATTAAATCTTTCTCTTACTGCTCTGCCACCATACATTGGTATTCCAGTGAAAGAAGGAGCAGCTATCCCTTTGTTTACGAGCGAGTGGCAAATAATGCTGTTTTATTTTAGTAAACAATTAGGACGTCTTCCATTTGAATTAACAAAGGGGCAGATGGAAAACTTTTTATGTAAGCATCAGCTCGAAGTAACCGAACAAGCACTCAGGGCTATTCAAAATTATGGGTATCTTCTTAAGGGTATGCATCATGAGGATGGTTTACTAGATAATTGTGAGCAAGTCTATGTACATTTATTTGCAATTGCCACAATATACTGAGAAAATATGAGAGTAAAAGGAAAAAAGCACATATAAAGGGGGCTGGCATATATGGCTAGTAACAGTAATCAGGTTTTGGTTCGAAAAGAAGTACCAGAAGAATTAACATGGCGCTTAGAAGACATCTTTGCAACAGATGCAGCTTGGGAAGAGGAATTGAAGGAGGTTGCAGAGCTTGCTAAACAAGCACCTAGCTATGCAGGTACTTTAAATAATGGGGCAGAGGCATTATTAGCAGCTTTACAGTATCATGATCATATATATGAACGTGCAATGAAGCTCTACACATATGCTCATATGCGCTATGATCAAGATACGACAAATAGCTTTTATCAAGATATGAACAGCCGTATTCAAACATTGGCAACGAGTATCTCAGCTGGCCTTTCCTATTTAACGCCAGAAATTCTGTCATTAAGTGAAGAAACGATTGAACGCTACTTAACAGAAAATCAAGACCTACAACTATATAAGCAATCTTTAAAAGAAATTACAATGGCACGTCCACATGTATTACCAGCAGAACAGGAGGCATTGCTAGCGCAAATGTCTGAGGTGACAGGTACAGCTTCGAATACATTCAGCATGTTAAACAATGCCGATATGATATTCCCTCATGTGAAAAATGAAGAGGGAGAAGAAGTACAACTTACGCATGGTAATTATATCAAGTTTTTAGAGAGCAAGGATCGCTCTGTACGTGAAGGCGCATTTAAGGCTATGTACGAAACATATGGCAAGTTTAAAAATACGTTCTCAGCTACGCTAACTGGTAATGTAAAGAAGCATAATGTAAGTGCTCGAATTCGTCATTATGAATCTGCACGCCACGCTGCCATGTCTAATAACTTCATTCCTGAAAATGTCTATGATCAGCTGGTGGAAACAATTCATAAGCATTTACCAGCTATGCAACGTTATATTTCGTTGCGTAAGAAATTATTGGGTGTAGACGAATTGCATATGTGGGATTTATTTGCGCCACTAGTTAAAGAGGTGGAAATGAAGGTCTCTTATGATGAAGCGAAAGATATTTTAGTAAAGGCTTTAGCTCCATTAGGGGAGGAATATCAAAGCATCGTTCAAAATGGACTGGATAATCGCTGGGTCGATGTTTTAGAGAATAAAGGAAAGCGTAGTGGAGCCTATTCTTCAGGCGCCTATGGTACGAATCCGTATATTTTAATGAATTGGCAGGATAATGTGAACAATCTATTTACATTAGCACATGAATTTGGCCATAGTGTTCATAGTTATTATTCACGCAACAACCAGCCATTTGTTTATGGAGACTACTCTATTTTTGTGGCAGAGGTCGCTTCTACTTGCAATGAAGAGCTATTAAATGACTATTTACTGAAAACAATTGATGATCCACAACAAAAAATATACTTATTAAACCATTGGCTAGATGGCTTCAGAAGTACGGTATTCAGACAAACAATGTTTGCAGAGTTCGAACACCTTATTCATCAGATGGATAAGAACGGTGAATCCTTGACAGCAGATCGTTTAACAGAAGTTTACTATGAATTAAACAAAAAGTACTTCGGTGATGATATGGTGGTAGATGAGGAAATAGGCTTAGAATGGGCTCGTATTCCACACTTCTACTATAATTACTATGTTTATCAGTATGCGACTGGTAAATCAGCCGCTACAGCATTGAGTAAACAAATTTTAGAGGAGGGTGCACCAGCTGTAGAACGTTATATTAATAACTTCTTAAAAGCGGGATGCTCTGATTTCCCTATTGAGGTATTAAAGGCAGCAGGCGTTGATATGAACGTAGCTAAGCCAATTGAAGATGCATGTAAAGTATTTGAAGAACGTTTAAATGAATTAGAAAAATTATTGTTAAATAACTAATTGATTGGGCTATAGGAACATTCCTATAGCCCAATTCTTTTTATTAACCGCATAAATTAGAAGGAAAGAATAATGTTTTTTTTTGATTTCTAAATAGTTTAAAAGTGTGCATCTTGGAAAAATACTGTTTGTAATCGCTTTCTATTTGACAAATTTGTGAATCTAGTATTGGTTTCATTGCTAAATATATTATTCCATGATAGAGTAATTCTTGTGAAATAAATCACAAAACAAACATACACCCCTTTGTTTGAACGTGAACATTTCTCCCATCCCCTTTGTGAAAAAGAAGCGTCTCTATCGGTCGAGGATAGAGGCGCTTCTTTGTATTTTGCGTTAGCTTGAAAAAGGGACTCCATCATGATGATTGGAGTCCCTTTTGTTTATTTTATTATTTAAGACGCCATAACGTAGCGTGAGTAGTCTGGATTCGTTCGATCTTTTGTTGCAGCATGCGTTTCTTTAATTCACGCTCTGCTGCTTGCTCTGTTAATGAATAGATAAAAGCTATTTCATTTGTAGAAAGAGTATGGAATTTAGAAAATAAGTCCTCTATTGATGGTAAAGGCTGACGGACAAGCTGTTCGTTCAGCATTTCTTGTAAAATATGTTCATAAACTTCATAGGAATAGCTACCACTAACTTTTAGTCCCTCATCTTCAATACATTCATTGAAAAATACGATACTTGGTACTTCATCTACTTCCATTTCGCGTTTAATATATAAATCGCATTGGAAAGCACGTGCTGCCTCTTTTGAACCAAAGTCAACAGTAAACTCATTCATATCGAGTTGAACATCCTCAGCTATTTTTAAAAGCGTTGCATAGGAGTTTACATCTTGATGACTTAATAATACGTATTCTTGTAGTTTCGATAAATAACGTGCACCTGCACGTTTCCCCTGCAATTCAGCTGCTTTAATAGCGATAGAAGGTAAAACAGGGTGATTAATATCAAGTTCGATTCCTGAAATACAGCCTTTGACACGTTTACTTAAGCAATTTAAAGAAGTAAGTTCTGTACTTAAAACAAAGCGCCATGTGAAGTAATGGTTGTATTCAAGCTGTAATTTACGAAGAGTTGCTTGCATACTGAAAGCTTCAGGGCAGAGTGGATCTACGAAAATATACAATTCAATTGGCTTGTTTGCAGTAGAAATCGTTGGCGTTGGCTCTTGCAACATTTGAATATTATTCACGTAACAATTCCCCCTCATCGTCATTTGGCGTATTAACCATGTGATGAGCTGTTAATACTAAACGTTGATAATAAGTTTCACGGAACTTCCCTTCCAAACCTACCTCATCCATTGCTTCTGACATACACTCTAGCCAAGCTTGAGCGCGGTCAGGTGTAATAGGAAAATTCATGTGACGTGCACGCATCATCGGATGACCATGCTCCTCAGTAAAAAGATTTGGTCCCCCTAAATACTGTGTTTGAAATTGAATTTGTTTACGGGCTGTTTCTGTTAAATCCTTTGGAAAGATTGGAATAAGATCAGGATGCTGAGCAACTCTTTTATAGAACGCATGAATGAGTTCTGACAGTTTTTCAGCTCCCAGCTCCTCATAAGGAACAGTGTATTTTCGACTCATAAGTTATATGCTCCTTTAATTCTTTATATCGTAAAGTACCATTTTGTATACTTCATCCTCATCAAATTGTGAAATTCTTGTGACTACCTTCATTCTATCAACGTCTTTTCGTTAACACAAACAAAGAGCTCTTTCGAATTGCTGTTCGCTACAAAAGCACAAATTTCACCACTATGGGTGAAATTTGTTGGAAATGACATAGATAACGGGAAAGATGCGATTACACTGTAAAGTAATTCATCACTTTTTTGACATAATTCTGTGTTTCTTTGAAAGGAGGGATTCCTCCATATTTCGTAACACGAGATGCGCCAGCATTATAAGCTGCTAATGCTAGTGAAGGGTCATTATTAAACTTATCTAGCATTTGCCGCAAATATTTTGCACCAGCCATAATATTCTGCTCTGGATCAAAAGCGTCAGTCACACCCAAATATTGTGCTGTTTTGGGCATGAGTTGCATTAAACCTTGCGCCCCCGCATGGCTTACTACAGTTGGATTAAAATTAGATTCTTGTTTAATAACCGCCGCAATAAGCTTCGCGGGTATCTGATAAGTAGCTGCTGCTTTTTCAATAATGGCAGTATACTCATTTGATCCTGCTAGTGAATTGGCATATGCTGTAGAGCCTATTACATCGTCTGAAACATAGGAATCAAGTTTGTTATTAGCATATGTGTTTGCTAAAGCTTGTTTGACTGATTCAGGTATAAACACAGCATTAGAGCCTTTGTAAAGTAATGATTCTACTGGATTTTGCTCCAAAGTAGCCAATTTGTTGACGAAATTTGAATTATTTGCTGTTCCTGTAGCAAGCAAGCTTGATAATTTAGCATTACTTGCTGTCGAAGTTTCTCCTAATAATTCGTTAATCATGTCAGAAAAAATAGACTCATTGTCTGTGGGTGAACTTTCGCTAGATCCAAGTGTTTGCAATGCCCGAATTTCTAATAAAGATTTGAATGATTGAATATCCAAGGAGTCAGACACCTTCCTTTTTCTACTTTTATAAATTTTGTGCTTTTAGTGCCTTCATAAAACGGGCAATTTTTTTATCAGTTGGTTGCTTATCAATACCATATTGTTGTAAAAATTCGTCGAAAATTATATTTCCTTTTATTGCATCTTTTGCTTCATATTCTACCTCATAATCGTCGCACTGCAAATAGAAAGAATGATCAAAAACGAGAAGTCCCTCTTTGTAGGGGATTTCGACACGATCTGTAGTGAGAGAACCAAATACATGCAATTGTTCTAAAGGAATGTTATAAAAAGCTAATCTTTTAGTTACCTCTTGAGCATAAAATCCATTGCCATCTAACATTTGTTGCGCCTCTCTTGCTGTTATTTCATCCGTCGTTTCAAGGTGAGCATGCTCGGCGTTTTTTTCTTTGAGCGTGCATTCGAAATAATCACCAATTTGTCTAATACGAAGACCACTTTGTAGGTTGCGAATTGCTTGATTAGGTGTGTCAAAATAATGATTTGTTTGACGATGAATAGCATTTTGACTAATGTGGAACTCTTGTAATAATTGCTCGTATTGTTGTTTTGTTAATAGATTTTTAAATTCAATTTCAATTTCTTGTGTCATTTATAGTCACCTATTTATTTTTTATTTTTCATCCGTTGTTTCGCTCGAATTAATATTTACACACTGCAACTATTTACCCTGTGTGCTAAAATAAGAGGAAGAGTACAACGAAAAGGGGAACCGCATGTGCGTAAAATTTATACAATAGATACATCGAATTTTGAACAAGATCAACTTCATTTTAGTTTAAACGACAATGAAGTAAATTTACAGTTAAAACCTGCTGGACAACTCATTGCAGATTCAGATGATTTTGCATTCATTTATTTACTTGATGCAGGTGAAGACTATCATTACTTGCGTTTTCCACCGAGTAGTTGGGAGAATCTTGTACATATTTTACAAAAAGGGAAAAATCCATTGCTACGAATAGGTGAAGAAGTGATCGAACTGACAAATTTCTACGAGGAATTAGAAATGCTCGTGTATAATATTGAAGGAAATTACAATTATGGGGCAGAATTTGTCCAAGCAGTGGAACAACACTTCAAGGCTATTCTCGCTGAATAGAAAGACAAAACGAACAGACGGTGGTGTTCGATACCGATTGTCGGGAGGTTTTTACAATGGGACAATGGGAAATTTTTTTAAGTCCTTATAAACAAGCAGTAGACGAATTAAAAGTAAAATTAAAGGGCATGCGTTCGCAATTTGGTATTGTTAATGCCAATTCGCCAATTGAATTTGTCACAGGACGTGTCAAGCCTTTAGCAAGTATATATGACAAAACGTTAGAAAAAGGACTAGCTTTTGAGCCTTCTAAACAACTTGGTGATGAACTTGGTGATATTGCTGGCCTTCGGATTATGTGTCAATTTGTTGATGATATTTCAACGGTAACTGAGCTAATTCGTCAGCGAAAAGATATGCGTGTAGTGGAAGAACGCGATTATATTACACATAATAAGCCTAGTGGTTATCGCTCCTACCATATGATAGTGGAGTATCCTGTTGAAACAATTCAAGGAAAAAAAGTAGTATTAGCGGAAATACAAATTCGAACACTAGCCATGAATTTCTGGGCTTCAATAGAGCATTCTTTAAATTATAAATATAAGGGCATGTTCCCAGAAGAAATTAAGAATCGCTTGCAAAGTGCTGCAGAGGCAGCATTTCGGTTGGATGAAGAAATGTCATCCATTCGTAGTGAAATTCAAGAGGCACAGGCCTACTTTAGCGAATATAAAGAAGCATCGAATCCTAATTTACTAACGGAGAAGGAGCGTGACGCACAATGAAATTTTCGATTCAATCACGTAGAGATGCACAATCCAACGAGCTGATGGAACTTGCTAAAACCTATTTACAGGATTTTGGCTTGACCTATGATGAAGAGACGCCAGAAATTGTTGTTTCGATTGGAGGAGATGGCACACTATTGCATGCCTTTCATCGATACTCCCATTTATTAGATCAGGTAGCCTTCGTTGGTATCCATACAGGGCATTTAGGATTTTATGCGGATTGGAAACCATCTGAATTAGAAAAATTAGTTTTGTCCATTGCTAAGAAGGATTTTAATGTTGTGGAATATCCACTGCTGGAAGTAAGGGTAGAGCATCATAATGCCGAATCAAATACGTATCTGGCTTTAAACGAAGCAACCGTCAAATCGCCAGATGTTACACTTGTGATGGATGTAGAGTTAAATGGCAATCAATTTGAGCGTTTCCGTGGTGATGGTCTTTGTGTATCCACTCCCTCGGGTAGTACGGCTTATAATAAAGCTCTAGGTGGAGCCATCATACATCCTACACTAGCGGCACTCCAAGTCACTGAAATTGCCTCAATTAATAACCGGGTTTTCAGGACAGTAGGATCGCCATTAATCTTACCAGCACACCATCATTGTGTATTGCGTCCTGTAAATGAACAAAATTTTAATATGACTGTTGATCACTTGCAAATTACGCAAGGTGATGTCAAAGCCATTGCGTTTAATGTAGCAAATGAAAGAGTACGTTTTGCCCGTTTCCGACCATTCCCATTTTGGGAGCGAGTGCATGAATCATTTGTTGCAAATGAATAACGTGGATACAAGATTTACATTACAATTTGAGGCGAAGAAAAATGGCCAATTATTACGAGAGGCTCTTCAAGAGTGGCGTATTTCTAAGCGAGCTCTAACAGCTATTAAGTTTGATGGTGGCATGTTGACTGTAAATGATGTCGAACGTAATGTAAGACATATCCTGCAAGTTGGAGATTGTGTGAGAGTAACGTTTCCTCCTGAAGAAAAAAGTGAAGGGCTTGCTATCGAGCATGGAGATTTGTCCATTGTATACGAGGATGATGCCATCATAGTGATCAACAAACCAGCTCATCAAAGTACGATACCCTCACGAGAGCATCCAACCAACAGCATTGCAAATTTAGTTTGTGGCTATTTTCAGCAACAAGGATTGGCCTCTACGGCTCATATTGTTACAAGGCTAGACCGAGATACATCAGGTTTACTATGCATAGCTAAGCATGCTCATATTCATCATTTAACAGGGCTTGCTCAGCGTAAGAGAGAGATTTCAAGACAATATGAAGCCATTGTACATGGACATATCGAACAAAACTTTCAATCGATTATAGCTCCGATTGGTCGTAAAGAAGCTAGTATTATTGAAAGAGAAGTACGAGAAGATGGGCAATATGCACATACGGATGTAAAGGTTCTGAAGCGTTTTTCACTGGGTGCTGAACCAATGACATATGTACGACTTCAACTGCATACAGGGCGTACACATCAAATTCGCGTGCACATGTCGCATCTTGGACATCCACTTGTGGGGGATGACCTTTATGGTGGTAGTCGTCTTCAAATTGATCGACAAGCATTACATTGTGTATCTTTAAGTATGGAACATCCTTTAACAAGTGTGCCATTACACTTTACAAGTATGCTAAATGAAGACATGCAAAGATTACTGAAGGAATCTTCAGCATAAATTTTTGATAAAAGGAGGTGTTCGCGCAAACGAGCATCTCCTTATCATTTTTTGAATTAGGTTAAACTGCGTATTTCTTCACGAGGGAGATTCTTAATATCACAGGTCGTATGGTAGGTGAAAATTGGATGTATTGTTTATCTGCGCGTCAACAACAACTATCCTGGAGTTTAGAGAATTAGATTATTTTACACCTTATTCATAACAAAGTGACAAAGGTAAGGTATAGTAAAATAGAATCGCCATGATTTTAGGCGTAATATTGAATTTTATAAAAATCTGCCCAATTGCTCATAAATATAACTTAAAAAAGAGTTTGCAGAAAAGGTACATTACACTCTATTATATAGAAGGTAGATTTACGGCAGCATTGCCCGTAAAATGATTGAAAGCTCGGAAGGAGGGGACAAGCATGATAGAGGAAAGAAATGAAAAGGATGATGTGCAATTTGATGAGGCACATCTACGAGAAATGCTGGAAGCACATAATATTGACGCATTCCGTGATGAGTTTTTAGAACTTCATCCATATGATCAGGCAACGTTTTATGAAAAGGTGGAACCTGATATAAGGAAAATCATCTATTCGTTCTTGTCTCCGACAGAAATGGCTGATATTTTTGAGGCAATCGATATTGAAGATGATGAGTATAAAGCATATCTTGCTGAAATGGATCCATCATACGGTGCAGAAATGCTATCTCATATGTATGCGGATGATGCGGCAGATGTCTTAAATGAACTGGATACAGCACAGCGCGAAAGCTATTTAGAAATGATGGATGAAGAAGCGGCAGAAGATATTAATGAGCTACTAAGCTACGATGAATATACTGCTGGCTCTATCATGACCACTGAATATGTCGCTATACCAGAAAATTCAACAGTTCGTTCAGCTATGGCTATTTTGCGTAAAGAGGCACCAGATGCAGAGACCGTTTATTATATTTTTGTTGTGGATGAAGAACATCGTCTAACGGGTGTTATATCGTTACGTGACTTAATCATTGCTGACGAGGATACACTTATTCGGTCAATTATGAATGAACGTGTCGTAATGGTACATGTAGGCGATGACCAAGAAGAAGTCGCGCAAATTATGAAGGATTATAATTTTTTAGCGACACCTGTTATTGATGATAAAGGAGAATTACTTGGTATTATCACGGTTGACGATATTATTGATGTTATTGATGAAGAGGCTTCTGAGGATTACTCTAAATTAGCTGGTATTTCGGATATGGATAAATTTGATGTAACACCATTCCAAGCAGCTAAAAAACGTTTGCCATGGCTAGTAGTTCTACTGTTTCTAGGTATGTTAACAGCTAACCTAATGGGGCAATTTGAGGATACTTTAGATAAGGTTGCCTTACTAGCGGTCTTTATTCCATTAATTTCAGGAACTTCAGGTAATAGTGGAACACAGGCATTGGCCGTGGCCATTCGAGGGATTGCAACAGGTGATGTAGAAGAACATAGTAAATTGAAGTTACTATTACGTGAAGCAGGTACTGGCTTAATGTCAGGCATTGTTTGTGGATTAATTGTTATTGGGATCGTTTATTTTTGGAAACATGAACTTGTCCTAGGTATGTTAGTAGGGGCAGCGCTTTGTGGTTCTATTTTAGTGGCAACATTAGCTGGTTCATTTATTCCATTGTTAATGCATCGACTAAAAATTGACCCTGCTGTTGCATCAGGACCCTTTATTACTACATTAAATGATATTACAAGTATTTTAATTTATTTGGGCTTAGCGACAGTTTTCTTAAGCCAAATAGGCTAAGAACCAATTTGCTTACTTTCGCATATTGTATGGAAAAAAGGGAAGTGAGTAAAGTGGATCAAGAACCACGCTTGTTTATAAAATCACCATCATATTTTTTAAATATTTCTAAGGTGTTACATGAACTTGATTTGGATGAAAGTACATCTGTCTATGTAAAGGACACTATGTTCGATGAGCAAATAGTTGAAGAAAAAAATGAGACAGTGGATGAAGTACAAATAGATCCTTATTTACTGAAACAGCTCCAGTTTTTAGAAAAACCATTTCGTCAGAGAGCCTATCAGCCATTATTAGTTTGTTTAAAGGATGGTAGAAAATTAACAGGGACAGCTTCAGATGTACAGAATGATTCTTTAATGCTCACATCATTAGAATTAAAAATACAGGAAATCATTCATTTTGAAGATATACAGCAAATACTTTGGCGCGGAAGAAAATTGCCAACTTTATAAAAAAAGTGTACAGCAGAGGATGCTGTACACTTTTTTTATGTGTGTGTGTCAAAGGTGAAAGAATTAGTCACAAATCCCTAAGTCAACATCAGCGATACATTGTACAGCGCAGAAGCAAGATAAATCCACAGTAATACAGCTATCTGTTGAGCTCCAGTCATCTACTTTACAGATTTTCTTCATGTTGATACAACAACCATCTTTGCTTAGTAAGTCTACTGTACTTTCACTAGAGTCAAATGTACATAAAGGCTCTAAAACACGTAAAGTAGCACAGCATTCATCAAACATATCTTCTACGCGGAAGAATACGGATGTACAAATACAAGGATCTGCTGTTGGAGAGTTAAAGAATGCTTTGAAAGGAGTACCATCTTTTGTAATTAACATGAAAACACGTGTATCTGCTTGTGAGCGAGCAGGACTAACAATCCCGCCTAGTGGCTCTAAGAAACAGTTTGCTGTACATGGAGAACACTCATCTCGCACCGCTTGATTTTGAATATCTAAAATAGCGCGAACTACGTCACAAACGCAGCCTGCTGAATGGATTGGTCCAATAGGATTTGTTGGCTTACCACAACCCATATTGTCACCCCCTTTCCTTGTTACTACTTCTACAATATGTACTTTTGAAAACTGGACTCGGGCTTTTGTGTATTTCTTTGAATGAATAGTTTTTTTATGTGTGGAGAAACTGTAAAGAAAAGGAGGGTAAAACTTGAGGCTACTAGGAATGACGTTACCTCTCTTAGTTGTTTTATCGCTGTTAAATGGTTGTGCTGAAAAGGAAAAATTTATCGTCTATGGGTCTCCACAAAATGAAAGTGAAGTCGAAACCCTTATAAAAGAAGAAGACTATGTTGATCGCTCAACGGTTATCCAATATGACGATAGTATGCTTATTGCAGTACAAATTAAACCATGGGAAAAGTGGAAAAAAACTAAGTTAGAGAAAAAATTGCAAAAGAAATTTGAAGAGAAATATCCAAACAAAGATGTGTTTGTCTCCGCTGATTACAAAATTTTTTATGAAGCCAATAAAATAAAAAAGGATCAGATGGAAGATAATAAATTAAGCGATAAAATTACAGAACTAAAAGAGCTTGCAAAGGAGGAGACATAAATGGAAAAAGAGCAATATCAACAGTTAGAGCAAAATGTTACACCAAAGCCCCCTTATTTAAAGAATGTAGCAAAAGCCTTTTTCGTTGGCGGTTTTATTTGTGCAATTGGTCAAGCTGTGTCTCTTTTTTATATTATTTTCTTCAATTTTACAGAGGCAACAGCAGGAAATCCAACTGTTGCAACGATGGTATTTTTCGCCATGATATTAACAGGTCTTGGCCTTTATAAAAGAATTGGTCAATTTGCTGGGGCTGGATCGGCAGTTCCAGTAACAGGCTTTGGGAATGCTGTTATTTCGGCAGCTATCGAGCATCGTTCTGAAGGGCTAGTCTTGGGAGTTGGCGGAAATTTATTTAAATTAGCAGGATCAGTTGTTTTATTTGGCGTAGTGTCAGCATTTTTTGTAGCGCTCATTAAATATATCCTCGTAACGATAGGAGTGGTTTCATGGTAATTGTATTTCAATCGAAACCCTCTCTTTTAGCTGGTGGAGTGGTAGCGGGTCCTTTAGAAAATCGGAGTGTTTTTAGTCAGTATTTTGACTCCGTTTATGATGATGAACGTTGGCAAATGAAAACAAATGAACAGGGTCATCGCAAAATGATTGAAGAAGCTTGTGAATACGCTATGAAAAAAATGGGCGTGCAAAAAGGTGATATCAATTATTTAATGGGCGGAGATTTAGTCAATCAAATGACACCAACTAATTTTGCCGCTAGGGATTTAGAAATCCCTTTTATTGGACTATTCTCTGCATGTGCCACTTCCGTATCTTCAGTCATTATTGCATGTCTGTTAACTGAGTTAGGTGCTGCTAATTTTTCATTAGCAGGTGCCTCTAGTCAACATAATGCAATTGAACGCCAATTTCGTTACCCCATCAATTATGGCGCTCAAAAACCGCAAACAGCCCAGTGGACTGTAACTGCTGCTGGTTATGCGTTAATTGGGAAGCATCGCGAGGAATATCCTTCTATAGAAGCGGCAACAATTGGCAAGTCTGTTGACTATGGTATGGATGATCCTTTCCATATGGGTGCTGCAATGGCACCTGCTGCTTTCCAGACGATTCAATCTCATTTACAACAGAGAAATCAAAAAATTTATCATTACGATTTAATTTTAACAGGCGATTTGGGACAGCTTGGCTTAAAGCTATTGAAAGGTATGCTTGTGGAAAATGGCGTAAAAAATGAAGAGCTCTCATTATTACGTGATGCAGGTGCTGAATTTTATGGACAGGATGAAGCATTCCAATCTGGTGCAAGTGGAGCAGGCTGTTCGGCAGCTGTTTTTTTTAGTTATGTTATTCAACAAATGCGTGCAGGGAGCTATAAGCGAGTTTTACTAGTAGCAACGGGGGCGTTATTATCTCCGCTATCCTATCAGCAAGGCGAGACGATTCCATGTACAGCACATGCGATAGAAATTACGATGAAATGAGGCAAAAAACATGGTTATGACTTTTGTATTTGCATTTATTGTTGGAGGCATTATTTGTGTCATAGGCCAATTATTAATGGATGTTGGTAATTTAACACCGGGCCATACACTAAGTACGTTAGTGGTTGTAGGTGCGATTTTGGATGGTATGGGCTTATACGAGCCATTAATTAATTTTGCTGGAGCAGGGGCGACAGTGCCCATTACATCCTTCGGGAATTCATTAACACATGGTGCTTTGGCAGAGGCAGAAAAACATGGACTTGTTGGCGTATTAACAGGCATGTTCGAAGTAACAAGCTCAGGAATCAGTGCTGCTATTGTGTTCGGCTTTATTGGTGCCTTAATATTTAGACCAAAAGGGAATATTGACTAGACGAATACCCCTCCCATTTTTACGACCGAAACATATTATAGGTTGTAGAAGGGAGGGGTGCTTTTATGGGATACCAAGGCTGGGGCTCACAACCGTACGGAAATAACGTTGGTGGGTGGAACAATAGCTACTGCGGAGGATACTCTGGAGGCAACAACAACTATGGTTATGGTTCTACATTTGTTCTAATTGTTGTACTATTCATTCTATTAATTATTGTTGGCGCTACTTACATCTAATTTGATGAACATAATAAAGGCTTTAGCTTTTATTTAGGAAATTCTAAATAAAGTTAAGGCCTCCACCATTTGCGAAATGTTTCGTGCAAGACGCAAGGTCATTTTGAGTTTTAATGATAGGAGGGAAAACATGCATCGCTCGTTTTTTAATTCGATTGAGCAAAAAACAGGTGTATCGATGGATGAAATCTTCGCATTAGCCAATGCCATTCAACATGCGGATTTTACCAGTGAAAAACAAGTAAGAAAAATTGTACGACGTGTTGCTAAAATATCTAACAGATCGATTACGCAAGAGTTAGAAGATAAATTAGTACAATCTATTATTCAAGATGGAGCATCACTAGATTTCGATAAAATCACTAGAATGATGAAGTAGCGCATGGCATATCTACTTGGCAATGCAGCTTGTTACGATAGAGTAGATAAATGGTGGCAAGCGAATTCGTCTCATAAAAAAGGGGTGTTGCGACATTATAAATATCGTAACACCCTTTCATTAAATATTTTTCTCCATAGCACGGTGGGGAATACCTGCATCCATAAACTCAGGTGAGGTAACTGTAAAGCCTAGCTTTTCGTAAAAGGGAATTGCATAGCTTTGTGCATGAAGTTTTAAGGTTTTTTTATTGATGGAAATGGCATGATTCTCCATTTCCTTCATGATTAACGCGCCTAATTTTTTGCCGCGTTGAGATTGTAAAATACAAACACGCTCAATTTTAGCTGTATTGTTGTCAATACTGCGTAAACGTGCTGCACCTACAGGCTCATCGTTATCATACATAATGAAATGTGTTGCAGTTGCATCCTCAGCATCACATTCTAGATGAAGCGGAACACCTTGCTCTTCAACAAATACTTTTTTGCGAATAGCAAAGGCATCATCGTGTTCTTGCTTTGTTTCAACAATTTTAACGTTATACAACAATCACTCAGCTCCAGACAAACGGAATGTTTCGTAAGTTGTCCATGAACCATCTTCTAATTGATATAAAAGATGAATGCGATCAATTGTATCTTTTTCATCAACGCCTGTCATGCGTAATTGACCAAAAATATCATCATGCTCTGAATCTGACATTTTTTGAGCGATTGTAATGTGTGGAACAAATACATGCTTCATTTCCCCATAAGGGATTTTTTCTTGAAGTTCATGTTGAAATGCTGCTAATTGTTCTGTTGGTTCAATGCGGAAGTAAATCGCATTTGTTGTAGGGAAAAACGAACTAATGCGAGATGCATGAATGTTTAAAGGTGCATATTTAGCAGCAAATTCATCTAATTGCTTGACGATGGTTTGAATCTCTTCTTCAGACGCATCGAAGCTGTCTTTTAATGTCATATGCGGTGTAATCTTTGCATAATGAGGATCGTATCGTTTGCGATAAGTATTCGCTAAATCTTGCAATTTTTTTGATGGAAATGCCACAATACCGTACTTCATAGTCCATTACCTCCCGAAAATAAACAATTTTTCTCATTAAGTATAACAGAAATTTCAGTTTTCGTAATTTGAATCGCCTAATATTAATTGAAATTTTCAATTAATGCACGACGAAGGTCTGGTTTCCAATATTTCCATGTATGATTGCCATCAAACTCGTCATAAAATGTAGTAAACCCTTTATTTATCATGAGATCATGCAATTGACGATTAGGTGTTAAAAAATCTTTGATGGTTTTATCCATTGTCACAACCTGATCTTCGCCTTTGCCGACGATATGGTAGATAGAAATAGATCCTGGATCTTTAAAATTTTCCACAGCCTTTAATACATCCTCATCTACATAAGGGGATTGTAGTATGACTTTGCCAAAGATACTTGGATATTTTAAAGCAGCCATTAAGGAAGCAGTAGCAGCCATAGAGTCACCAATCACTCCACGACTCATACCCATTTGGTAAGTGGCATACTCCTGATCTAAATACGGCACTAGCTCATGTGCTAAAAAGCGAAGATAGGCTTCATGTTGCTCACCGCTCGGGATATATTTATGACGTCGATCTTTTATGTCTTTGTAAGGAACAAATGCAATAATTAAATTTTCGATTTCATAGTCATCAATCAGTTCATCAGCTAGCTTGGTAATACCACCAAGCTGGAAATAATCTTTACCGTCTGATGCGATTAAAATATTGTATTTATATAGTGGAGAATAATTTGCAGGAACATAAATATAGAGCTGTAATTCTTCCTGTAATGACTCACTGTAAAATGTTAAATCCTGTACTGTTCCCTTATCCAATGATGACACTCCTTCTTGTGTTTGTAACAAAATTGTACCATATTACGTAAGTAAAGGTATAATAGGTTGGGCTAGCATTATACTAGCAATAAAAATCGAAATGAGGGTTAATTATGCATAATAAAAGTATTCGTGTGCACTCTGACGAAGTAGCAAAGGCAGCTCAAGCCGCGTTAAATCGTAGAGGTGTAGCGATAGAGGATATCGCTGAAATTGTTTACGAAATGCAAAAAACCTATAATGAAGGTTTAACACTAGAGCATTGTGTTCATTCTGTTGAACGTGTATTACGTAAGCGAGAAGTGCAACATGCTTTATTAGTAGGAATTGAATTAGATGAATTAGCAGAGAAGAAGTTATTATCTTCACCACTACAACAAATTATCGAATCAGATGAAGGTTTATTTGGTGTAGACGAAACAATTGCACTAGGATCTGTATTTACATATGGCAGCATTGCCGTTACCACTTTTGGTCACTTAGACAAGCAAAAAATAGGGATTATCAAAAAACTAGATACAGAACCTGGACATCATGTCAACACGTTCTTAGATGATTTGGTTGCTAGTATAGCAGCTTCAGCGGCTTCACGTATTGCACATCGTATGCGTGATTTAGAAGAGGAAGGCGAAACATTTGCTGATATCGAACCTGAAGAGCTAGGGCCAAAGCCAAAATCACATAATGAAATATAAAATGAGTTTCTTCCATTAAAAAAGAGCCTTCTCAAATTTTTTGAGAAGGCTCTTTTTTGTATTACTTATGATCATTATATGCTTTTACAAATTCTTTTACTTTTTCGCTGTCTGCTTCAAGTTTTAAACCTGTATCAATTAATGGAGAAACTGTGGATACAGCTGGTTTTTTATTGCCTTGATAATAGCTAATGAATTCATCTTGGTTAATAGAGTATAGAATTGCTTTACGTAAATCTGCTGAATCAGACACCGCACGGCCAGATGTATTCATTTGTAGGTACGACACAGCATTACTATCTGCCGTATTTAATGTTAGTTTAGTATCTGATTTAACAATATCCAGTTTTGTTTCTGGTACTGTTTGTAGAACATGAATTTCACCATTACGTAATGCAGATAGGGCGCTATCGACATCAGAGATAAAACGGACATTGATTTTAGCAATTTTTGGCTCATATTCGCTGCCAGCTCGATAAGCAGGATTTTTCACAAACTGTGCTTCATAATCATTTTTATTCACTAAAATGTAAGGACCACTTGCATATAATTGGTTATTGAATGTAGCTGAACCTTCCGTTACAGTAGCTTGATCACCATAGGCAATGTCCTTGTCAGGGTTGTAGTTAGCCACATCATACGTATTAATACTTGTTACTTGTTTTTCAGATACGATACCACCAGATTGGTGGGCTAAATAGTTTAATACTTGTGGGAAAGGTGTAGGTGTTGTAATTTTAACAACTTGGTATGCACCTGCTGCATTATTAACAGCACCTTTATCTTTTGCTAATTGCGCTACAGAAGCAGGTAGATTTTGTGATAATGCTTCTAAAACGGATTGCTCAGAGCCTGCTACTTTTTTATTTTGTAATTCAGTTAAATCAGAAACGATTTCGACTGTTTCAATGTTTTCATGAATGCTGTAAGTACGATGATCTGGTACTGAATTAGCGTCTTTCGCACGGTTTAATGAGAAGACTACATCTTCAGCTGACACTAATTCACCTGTATCAACAGCTGCACCATCTTTCACTGCTGCAAAATTAATATCATCGCGTAAAAGGAAGTAATATTCTTGATTACCTTCAGCCATTACATGGTTATAAGATAATGAACCATCTGACACAACTTCATCAGTGTCTGTTAAGTTAACAAGACGAACATACATATTTGTGTTTAATGTGTTGATTGAACCATCATTCCCTTTGATCGGGTCTAGTGAAGTAAGAGAATTGATTGTTTGGTGTAAAATTAAAGGTTCTGTTGCATTTTTAGATGTATCATTAAATTCCATTTTTTCCCAGACCTGTGCACGAGATTTTGGTAAAAGTACTGTTTTAGGGTTTACAAGTTCAGAGTAGATACCTTGGTACTTATTGGAAATATATAAAGGTGCAATATAAGCTTGATCGAATACTAATAATTGTTCTAAATCTTTATATTTAGCTGCTGCTTCTTCACCAGTCAATGTGCTCGCTTCATCAATCAGCGCATCTAGTTTTGAATCTGCCACCACACTGTAGTCACCGCCAGTTTTAAATAAACCACGAACAGCATAATCAGGGTTCCCTGTAACTGTCGTCCAGCTTGAAAGAGCAAGGTCATAGTTACCTGCTTCTTTTTGAGCAGAGAAAGAACCGTAATCTGGTTGAATATTTAGCTTTACATCAAAACCATTTTTTACTAATTGGTCACGTACAATGTTCATGTCTTCTTCAGAAGCTGCCATTCCTAATACTTCAATGGCAATTTTGTCATTGCTCTTGTCACTATCTTTTGGATCTTTACCGCCTTCTACGTCAGTTTTTGTTTGTACACAGCCAGCCAAAGCTAGTACTGCAACGAATAAAAATACAAGTAATTTCTTCATAGTTACCTCCGATTAATTTGTTTTTGGATCTAAAGCATCTCGTAAACCATCTCCTAAGAAATTAAAGGAGAGGACAAGAAGCATAATACAAAGACCTGGGAAAATAGCGACATATGAATGTGTTTCCAGGTACGTACTACCAACTTTTAAAATATTGCCCCATTCGGGAATATGTGGCTCAATACCAAGCCCTAAAAAACTCAAGCTACTTGTTGAAATAACAGCTCCGCCAATCGTTAATGTTGCTTTCACAATCATTGGTGCTAAAGAATTGGGGACAATGTGCTTGAAAATAATAGCTGCATCAGATGCACCTAAAGCTCTAGCCGATTCTACAAACTCATAATTAGCAAGCTGCATAACATTTGCCCGCATTGTACGGGCATAGGTTGGAATGGCTCCAACACTAAGTGCAATAATTAGATTTACCGTATTAGCACCAAATGCAGCAATAATAGCAATGGCTAACAATATCCCAGGAATGGCATATAAAATATCGAGACTTCGCATGATGATATTATCAGTGGATTTACCATAATAGCCTGAAAATGCTCCTAATGCGCCCCCAATAACTGCGGGGATAATCGTGGAGAAAAATCCGACGATTAATGATATTTGTGCCCCAAACACAATACGAGAAAATAAATCTCGACCATAATTATCTGTGCCTAGTGGATATTCTAATGTCGGTGTTTGTAGCAATGCTCCATAATTATTTTCAGTAGCGAAATCATAGTCGAAAGTCCAAGAGCTTGTCACGGATAACGAGAACATGAAAATAATGAAGAATAAGCCGAAAACAGCCATTGTATTGCGTAAAATCTTCTCCCATATTTTTTGCCATTTCTCAATAGAAGATGGATTTGCTTTTCGAGCCTTTTGGATGAGGCTATATCCTAGTAAAGTCGCAAATAGATTACCAGTGAAAGTCGCCAATAGGAGGACAATACCTGGAATAAGCATCCATTTAGGTGCCTCAGTTGCTGTAATATACTTTGTACATAAAATGGCCATCACGATATAAAGAAGCGAGAGTACTAGGAAAACGCTCATTGCTAGTAAAAACGTATCTGTTACATATGGCTTAAATAAATTCAATGCTGCAATACCTAAGATAAATAGCTGTGTTATAAAGGCATAGGCAGCAAAAGTATATTCTGCAGTCTTTCTTTTTGACACAAGCATAAATGCAAAGGATGTCGAAAAAATATTGCCTGACAGTATCGTTATTAAAAGGGGATAGCCAAACATTCGAGTATTATTTTGAATGGCACCATGCGTTGCTAAATCCCTTTTAATTCGTAAATTGACGAAGGCAACATATGCCGTAATAATGGCATAAATAACAAAAAGAAGCAGAACCACTGGTCGCCAGCTATTGCTGGAAAAATTATAGCTATAGGCTAGAAATAGTAAAGAAAACAGTAAGGAAAAGACAAAAGTAAAATGAGAATTGACATATTCCTGTGTAATCTTCAAGAGTAGTTTGACATGTAAGATGTTTTTCACAGGTGATCCTCCTTTAAGACTTCTTCATTTTCGAGCGAATGCGTGGATCAAAAAAGGCATACATGATATCAATGAATAAATTGACAATCGAAATGGTGATGGCGATATAAACAACGCCGCCAAGAATGGCCGGAATATCAGGGATAAATTGTTTATCGACGATATAGCTACCAATCCCACTAATGTTGAATACCTTTTCTGTTACAGATGCGCCTCCCAACATACCTCCAAAAAGAAGTCCAATCACCGTAATAATCGGAATCATAGCATTACGAATGGCATGTTTTGAAATCACTTTGAATTCATTTAAGCCCTTAGCTTTTGCTGTAATAATGTAATCCTCATGAATCACCTCAAGCATACTTGACCTTGTCATCCTAGCAATAGATGCCGTAATGGATGTTCCTAAGACGACAATTGGCATGATGAGCGATAGCCAATTATGAGGATTATAGGTAGCTGGAAACCATTGTAGCTTTAGAGCAAATGTCAAAATAAAAATTAAACCTTGCCAAAAGCTTGGGATGGATAAGCCAATTAAAGCAATGAACATAAATGTGTAATCCAAATATGAGTTTGGACGAACAGCTGAAATAATCCCGACTGGAATGGCAATAGCAATAGCCATTAGCAACGACAATACGGCAATTTCAAGAGTGACAGGAAATTTTGTAGCAATGCTATGTGTGATATCTTCTTTACCTGCAAAGGATGTACCTAAATCAAATGTAAATAGACCGGATAATGCGTTCCATAGCTGTGATAAATAAGGTTGATCCAAACCATGAATGCGATTAAAGTTTTCTATTTGCACAGGTGTTGCTTCAACTCCGAGTATGTTTCTTGCTGGATCAAAAGGTGATAAATATAAAATGGTAAACACTAATGTAGCCACACCAACAATCACAATGAAGCTTTGTAAAATACGTTCAATGATAAATTGCAGAAATGGATTCGCAAATAAGATAAGTACTACATAAAATAAAACAGCTGGTAGAAAGGTAAGAGCCACAAAACGTTTGTTAGTTAGTTGCTGATTAAAAAATTGGGCATAGGATAGTTGTTGTATGTCCTCTTTTTGTAAATCCTGATCCACTTGCTGCTGAAGCTTTCTTTGAGCTAAGTGTTTGGCTGTGAGCTGAATTTGTGATTCCAATACAGCCTCTTTAAAAAATGTAGCTTTTGCTATTTCTTGTTGCTCAAATTCCTTTTGCCACTGGGCAACCAATCCATGCTCTATATAGTACTGACTACGCAATGCAAAAGCCTGATCATAAGTGTTTGAAAGTTTCCTTTTCCGATAGATAAAGTATGTAAAAGGGTGAACTAAAATACTAAAAAGAAAAAGAAGTAGATGATAAGGCTTTTGATGCATTAGTTTTTGATAAACCGTAGAAAAGAAAATAAATTTCTCGAGTTTTAAATGATTTTTTGAAGTAACCATGCATTTCCTCCAAACGTAAATAAAATATTCAGCATTATATTGTATAATTCCTATCAGTATTGTAAAGTATGGATTATACTTGAAAGTAAGTCAATCACAAATTTTAAAAAGGATGGGTCGAATGAGTGAAAAGCTTTTAGAAATCAATAATCTTCGCGTATCCTTTATCACAGGGGAGACAGAATTTGAAGCAGTTAAGGACGTTAGCTTCCATTTAAATAAAGGTGAAACACTAGGAATTGTGGGAGAGTCTGGAAGCGGGAAAAGTGTAACGGCTCGCTCCATTATGCGTTTATTACCATCGCCACCTTCATTTTTGAAATCTGGCTCAATTGTGTTTAAGGGGCAAGAACTCACTGAATTTAATGAAAAACAAATGGAAGGGATACGTGGACAAGATATTAGTATGATTTTCCAAGATCCGATGACATCCACAAACCCTACTATTCGAATAGGTGATCAAGTGGCTGAAAGTTTAATCAAGCATCAGTCAATGTCAAAAACCGAAGCCTATCAACAAACAATAGAATTATTAAAACTGGTTGGTATTAGAGATGCAGAAGAACGGTATCGACAATACCCTCATGAATTTTCAGGTGGTATGCGTCAACGCGTAATGATTGCTATGGCGCTTGCTTGTAATCCCTCACTGCTTATTGCAGATGAGCCAACAACAGCACTGGACGTTACTATTCAAGCTCAAATCCTAAAATTGATGCGCGATATGCAAAAGAAAATGGGAACGTCTATTATTTTAATTACACACGATTTAGGCGTTGTTGCAGGTATGTGTGATCGCATCATAGTGATGAAAGAAGGAGAAATAGTTGAACAGGGCACAACAGAAGAAATTTTTGCAAATGCCCAACATCCGTATACCCAGAAATTATTGAATGCCTTACCAAAACTGCATGAGAAAAAGCAGCCAAAAGAGATTGCTACTATTCAACCAGGTATCGATCGACATAAGCCGTTAATAGAAGTGACCCATCTATCCAAAGAATTTCCATTAGGTCGTGGTCAAACGTTGAAAGCAGTGAATGATTTATCGTTCTATATATATCCTGGTGAAACATTGGGCTTGGTTGGTGAATCTGGTTCAGGTAAATCGACTACAGGTAGGACGATTCTTCAACTTCATCAACCTACAAATGGAGAGGTTCTCTATCAAGGGATACCTGTAACAAGGCTATCGAAAAAACAGCTAAAGGCAATGCGTCGCCATATGCAAATTATTTTCCAAGACCCCTATTCATCGTTAAATCCTCGCAAAAAAATCTTAGACATTATTGGCGAGGCTCTAGATATTCATGGTCTGGTGAAGACACATGAGGAGAGGCGACAACGGGTAGAGGAATTGCTTGAACTTGTTGGTTTGAAAAAAGAGCATGCCATGCGTTATCCTCATGAATTTTCAGGAGGTCAGCGTCAACGAATTGGTATTGCGAGAGCATTGGCGGTTGAGCCAAACTTTATTGTTTGTGATGAACCCTTATCGGCACTGGATGTTTCCATTCAAAGGCAGATTGTTGATTTATTAAAAGAATTACAACAAAAGCTTGGATTGACGTATTTATTTATTGCCCATGATTTATCCATGGTAAAGCATATCAGCGATCGTGTAGCCGTCATGTATGGTGGAAAGATTGTAGAACTGGCAGAAAGTGAAGAGCTATACGCTAACCCACAACATCCATATACACGTGCATTATTACGTTCTATTCCTATTCCAGATCCTGCAATAGAGAAGCAGAAATATAATGAAGCTGAACATGCAGAAGATGTGAAAATACGTTATGAGGTAGAAAATAGTCAACTAGTAGAGGTTACTCCTAATCATTGGGTAGCTGTGAATAGATGATAGCTTGAATGTAGTAGCTTGATATTTTACAATAGAAACATCGTGTAACTTGTCATCTTCTTGATGATGAGGTGCACAACTTATACGAATCGTAAGTATAAGAAATGATGATTAGTTGTGAGGGGCCTACTACATGAAAATGCAAGACATAAAAACATTAATAACAAGTGGTACGATTATTTTGGCTGTAGCATTGTACATGATATTTGGCAGATCACCTGCGGAAGATCAAGATACTAAATCAGTTACAGATCAGCAAGGTACTATTACCATTGAACAAGTGGAAGAAAAAACAGGTAATAAACGCTTTGAGATAGACTATATTAAAGCATATGATGGGGATACGATTCAGGCGACAATTAATGGTGAGAAACGAAAAATTCGTCTATTAATGGTGGATACTCCTGAAATGAATTACAACAAAGGTGGCGCTCAGCCATATGCGGAAGAAGCAAAAGAGTATACGATCAATTTATTGGAAAGGGCTAATAAAATTGAAGCTGTCTATGATGTTGGACCAGAAACAGACAATTATGATCGCCTTCTAGCCTACGTGTTTGTAGATGATGTCTTATTACAGGAATCTTTATTAAACGAAGGGCTTGCAGTTGTACGTTATATTCATAAGCCAAACAATACATTTGAAGATGCATTTGGAGCTATTCAACAAAAAGCTCAGAATGCAAAATTAAATATTTGGTCACATAAGGATTACTTCCAAAAAGATGGTTTTCACCCTGAAATAGTTCAATAATTTATAAATTCTTTACTATATGCTTTTAATTTTAGCTAGGAAGCTGCTGCCAGTATCTTATAGGTAGCAGCTTCCTATTTTAAATTTCCTATTCAAAAGCTTTTGGCATGGTGAGAGGTCAAGGTCGTCTCTCTGTATGTAATGCATGATATTGGTCGTAAAAATCTACTGTAGAGGTTCAGTACACGGTTGCGGAGAAGGCGATCTCACAAAGGAAAGCAAGCAGCCAACCAGGAATGTTTTATTTTCCAAAAAACGGAAGATAGCTACTGATAAATGAAAAAATCATTTTTATGAATGTTGACAATCAATATGATAATGATTATCATTATCATATAAAGAATATTCCTTGTTCTACAATACAGTGTAGAGAGGATGAACTTTAGCTACTTTTCTCCAGAAGTTTGCTAGTTCATGATTACGCTCCTGAAACCCCCCTCATTTTTGGGAACGTTAAAAAATGTAGACGGCTCATTCTATTATAGAATGAGCCGTCTACAATCTGAATCTATTTACTAATGAGTAGTAAATGGGTTCTCTTTTTATGCTTGTACATCTTTCGTCCATTCGGCTACTTTATCTTGATTGTTAGCAATCCATTTTTTCGCAGCATCTGTGGCACTCATGCCTTCCATTATATCAAACATTACACTTTCTATATCTTCAGCACTCCAGTTGAAACGGTCAAGGACACTATAGGCTTCAGGGGCATCCTCTTTGAAACCATTCCGCGTAAAAGTGCCAATATATTCTTCTGTTCCATACAAACCTTTGGGGTCATCTAAGTATTTTAAATCATAGGCATTAAAGATCCAGTGTGGTGACCAGCCCGTGATGATGATTTCTTCATTATTAGAGATAGCTTGACTGAGGGCTGCGGTCATTGCACCAGCAGACGAGGTCAATACATTCCAACCTTCCAGATTCTTATATTCCTTATAGGCATTTTCTGTCGTAGCCATCATATTAGCTCCTGGTTCAATGCCTGTAATGGTTTGATTAGCTTGGGTTGTTAAATCTTCAATAGAATCGACATCCATATAACTTGGTACAACCAAACCAATCTTAGCACCAGTTAGGTTTTCTCCTAAGTTCTCTATCTTATTGTTGTATTTTTCTACTTGTGGGGCATGTGTTTGTGGCAACCAAGCAGATACCATACCATCGACCTCTCCGTTTGCAAGTGCTTCCCACATAATCCCATTGTCTAAAGGTGTCAGTGTTACCTTATATCCTAAATCTTCTAGTACTTGTCCTACTACATGTGTAGATGCAACCTCAGTATCCCATTCAACATATGCTAAATTGATTTCACCTTTATCCGTATTCTTTGTGTCCTCATTTTCCGAACCACATGCAGTTAACACAATAAGGCATATAAATGCTATGCCTATTTTCAATAACTTGATGAGTTTCATAGTACATCTCCTTTCTATTATTTCTTACATAAACGTATAAATATTAACAAGTAACAACTTAATTCTATAAACAAGTTGTCACTTTTGTCAAATTGATGGTTTAGTCATACCGTGTTAAAAAGATGGAACATAATCAACTAAACTTCGTTGTGCCCATTAATTTTTTTATTATTGACATACGATAGGTGAAAATGGAGTCGGAAATTTGAGGAGGCATAGTATGCATTGGATTACAATTATCTTAATAGGAATTGCTGCGAATTTAGATAACTTGGGGATTGGTCTAGCCTATGGAGTTAAACAAGTTAAAATTCCAATTTTATCAAATGCTGTGATTGCTATTATGTCGATGATTGTCACATATGTCGCAGTAACAGCTGGTAGCACAGTTGTTGAGTATATTTCACCGCATACTGCCAATTTACTAGGGAGTTTACTACTGTGTGTGATTGGTCTATGGACTTTGATGTCCAATAATTTTTCTAATCAGCGGATAGCAGGAAATCCCGAATTATTTGATGAAGATAAAAATCTAGTGATCTCAACAAGAGAAGCAATGGCACTTGGCTTTGTCTTGTCAGCGAACTGTTTAGCAGGAGGTATTGCAATAGGCGCAAATGGCATCTCAGCCCTTTGGACAGTCATTTCCATCGGCGTATTTTCCTTTATCACAGTTGGAGTGGGAAGTAGATGTGGCTCTTTACTAGCAAAAACGTTTATTGGCAAGCATTCTACAGCAATATCAGGGTGGCTACTTATCATGATTGGTATTTTTGAGGTTTTTGCAAAATAATTTATTGCTACGCTTAAATATTACCAAATATTGGTGATATTCTTTTTATTACATAGAGAGGGATGTACCGATGACTCGGACATCTTTTTTTATGTTTTAAAAATTTATTTTTAATTACTTGACGTAACTAAATTATTAATATATAGTAGGTTACAGAAAGTAATTAAAAACTTTTCATAAGCTAAGATGTAAACAAATAAGTAACTACAAATGTTTATCCTATCCAATTTTGGGTAACATAAAAGATGTAGTTGCTTCATATTTTAAAATATATCTCGAAATCGAGATAAAATCAACCAATTGGAGGAATTTATAATGGCAAAATGGAACATTGATTTAGGACACTCAGCAATTAACTTTCAAGTAAAACACATGATGGTATCAAAAGTTAAGGGTGTATTTGACAATTACTCAGCAGATATCGAAGCAGCAGATCTTGCAGATTTAACAACTGCTACTATTAGTTTTACAATTGATCCAGCGAGCATAAATACACGTAGTGAAGATCGCGATAATCATTTAAAAGCAGCAGATTTCTTTGATGCCGAAAAATATCCAACGATTACGTTTAAATCTACAAACATTGCTAAAAAAGCAGGCGATGAATATGCAGTAACTGGTGATTTAACAATTAAAGACGTTACAAAATCAGTAACATTTGATACAGAATTTAATGGGAAAGGCACAAATCCATGGGGTCAAGAAGTATACGGCTTTGAAGCTGAAACAACAATTAATCGTGAAGACTTTGGTCTAACTTGGAATGCAGCATTAGAAACTGGTGGAGTCCTTGTTGGGAAAGATATTAAAGTAACGGTTGAATTAGAAATTAATCCAGCTTAAAAATAGATAGCTAGGGCATGTTTGAAGTAACCTTCAAACATGCTTTTTATGTAGCTCAAAATAGATCCTTATGGAATGAAGCAATCTAGCAAAAAGAATTTGAGAAAAATTACCAGTAAATAAGTTTCTTGCATATTTTTAGTAATTACTGCATATAAATCATCATATTGTTTTTGGGGGCGATAGGATGAATGTATTAGTGACAGGCGGCTATGGTTTTATTGGCAGTGCAGTAGGTAGGCGTTTTTTTGAAGAAGGTGCAACGGTTTATATTATTGATAATTTAAGTACAGGGCATCTACGGAATGTTGACTTTGAGCATAAATCCTATCTTTTAAATGTTGAGGATGAGGTTTGCGAGCATCTCTTTAAGGAAATAAACTTTGATGTGGTCGTCCATTGTGCAGCGCAAACGAGCGTGCAGCAATCTATCCAGGAGCCAGTAAAGGATATTTTGACAAATATAGTTGGACTTAGCCAAATGCTTTTTTTATCATCGAAGTATAAGGTACAGCACTTTGTCTTTGCCTCCTCAGCAGCTGTTTACGGGGATAGTCACTATCCTCCATTAGAGGAATCAGATGTCTGTGAACCAATATCTATGTACGGATTAAACAAGAGCATTGGCGAAACCTACTGTGAGAAATGGCAAAAAGATTATCGTTTGCCCGTTCTTATTTATAGATTTGCCAATGTTTTCGGGCCAAGACAGCAAATGCAAGGTGAAGCAGCTGTGATTCCAAGTATGTTAAAAAGTAGTATGGCAGGTAAATCATTTACAATTTATGGTGATGGTGAACAAACGCGAGATTTTATTTATGTAGACGATATTGCTGATGCTATATACGCAGGTGTATCTGCACGTTTACAAGGCACGTATAATGTATCCACTAATGAGGCTTGGTCTATTCACCAGGTCATCTTACTGCTCCAACACTTAAACCATCCACTTGAAATTCAATATGCTCCAGCACGAGAAGGGGATATTGAGCATTCGTTTTTAAATAATAATAAGTTAGCCAATGCAATTGGTTGGAAGCCTAAAATTTCTTTTGCAGAAGGCATTGAACGTACATTGCATGCGCTACAAAATGAATCATTAGCAGAAATTCAACAAAAAAGTGGATAAAGGGACAATAAAGTAATAAGACATATTACATTGCGTAATATGTTATATAGGCTAGAAACCCTTTTGTATCAATGTTTCTAGCCTGTTTTTCTATTGATTAGCCCCACCTTTGGCCCCAATTGTTTGTAAACTTTGACTAAATAACAATACAGATTCAGTTTCCATTTCTTTTAATACATGGCCATACACCTTATAAACCATATCAGCAGTGTTACCCAATCTTTCAGCTATTACCTTAACATTTACTCCTCGATTCAACAAAATGGTACAGTGTGTATGACGCAAACCATGTACAGTTATTTTAGGAAGCGATGTTCTTTTAGTAATTCTGTCGACAATTCTTTTTGATTGTCCAGCTAGAACAGGTTCAGCCGTATATTCCGAAATAAATACATAAGTATCATCATTTTCACTTAACTTTTTCCCATACGATAACAATTTTTGTTTACACCATTTTTGATATGTTTTTAATTGTTTCATAACTACAGCATCAACTAAAATTGTTCTATAGCTATTTTTCGTTTTAGGTGGACGAGCTCCTCGATCATCGCGGGTACGTTCAATTTTAATTGTATTATTAACAAAGTCGATATTTCTCCATTGCAAACCCATAGCTTCACCTTTACGAATACCAGTATAGGCGATAGTCAACAAAAAACTGTAATTGGTGATGCTTTCATTTTGTTTTGCGTTATCTAGGAATGTAACTAGTTGATCAGGAGAGAGATAATTCAATTCTTTTGTCTCTTCTTCTACGTTTGGAAAAGTTACTTTAGTAATGCGATTTCGAGAAATTAGTTCATTCTCCACAGCTGCATTCATAGCTATTTTGAAAATTGTATGCCATAATCGAATGGAGCTTTGGTTAAATTGTCCATCTAGTTTATTAATAAATTCGCGTTCATACGTTATTTTATCAAGCTTTTGAAGTTTATAATGGCCTAAAATAGGTGTTAAATGAAGGCGAATGGCTGCTTCTCTTTGAAGACGGGTATTGACCTTCCACTTTTTATGGTTCGTTTCATACCATATATCTAGCCATTGGCCAACAGTTAGGTTATCATTTTCTATATGTTTTGTTTCACCACGCAGCGTTGCAGCCTTTACTTCCAGAAGGGCTTTCAACGCTGCTTTTTCTGTTTTAAAGCCACTTTTCTTTTTTTCTCTACGTTTATTAGCAGCATCATAATACTTATGACGGTACATCCACAATTTTTCTTTACTAGCATTGAAATAGTGATATAATTCAGGTTCTTTTGTTGATTTAAATAACTTCACCTTGTCCATTCCTTTCATGCTTGGCGGCGTGTGTACAGGAATAGGTGAGTGAAATAATTACTTTTCAAACTCAAAGGCATTTACATAATCACTGATCCATTCAAATAAAAATAAATCTAATTTTTCATTAATGTAATCCTTAACGTATAAAGGTGCATTTAAACTATCTAAAGATGACGTAAATTCCTTCGATGTTACTTTATCGAAATCAATATGTTGTTCTTCATCTAGGTTAGCTGTAATGTCTACTTTAAATTTAAAATGCAAATCATTACCCTCATGAAATAGCTTGCATTCAATAATTAACGAAGTTGTAATTTGAGAAAGAAAATCGTAGCCAGAATCGTCACTTGAATCTAAAACATGAGAACTAATCATTGTATTAACATCAGTGTTAGTTGTAATATCTTCAAAATTCAAAGAAATATCAACGAAAGTTAATATATCCCCAGGAGTGCATTTTAATAAAGTACACAATTGAACTAATGTATCATACTGAACTCCTGAACCATTGTTATTATAAAGGTTTGAAATAGTAGTTCTAGATAAAGTAGTTTTATCTTTTACATTTTGAATGTTTAGACCCCTTTCTGCCATTAGCACTCGCAAATTACAATGCACAAACCCCATAAAATTCACCTTATCTCTCTTTTATATTTGACGTAATAATACCACATTGTAATCAAAATAACCAATATACTAATCAAAATGGATTGACAATGAATCAAAACGACATTATTATCAGTATATAAGTTATTTTAACCAATATGTTGGTTAATTTGTTTTGTTTATTAATTATAGAAAGGGGTAGATGTATTGATTATTTTGAAATCTAAAAGCGAGTTTAATGAAAAAATAATTAAACTTGGATTCTCTAAACGTAATTTCGCTAAATCGAGTGGCATTTCGGAAGCAGCATTAATCAGAATTTCTAATGGTAAGCAGTCACCAAGGCCAGAGACTGCAATAAAAATCTGTAGAGCAATGCAAGCTGACTTTGATTCGATTTTTAAGATAATTGGTGATTAGATGTAAGTTAAATAATAAAAAGAATGTAAGGAAGGTGAAAAAATGTTACCAGCACATATTGAAGTAAATCTTGATAAAGTAGCTATTCGACAATATATCGAGCAAAAATTGAATGAAGAGATGAGAGAGGTTCTTTGGCTAGTTGATATAGACAAAATGGCAGAGTTAACTTGTATGTCAAAGCGATGGTTGGAGGATGTAATCACTTGTGATGTGCGAATGAGAGCGATTGAAATCAAAAAGAATCGCAAGCGATGGTGGCCATATCGACAAGCTTTTGAAATTATAAATGAAATTACAAGTGAGTGGTGAAATTACACAGTTTGGCGGCGTGTGTACTGAAAGTAGGTGAGTAGATGTATAAAGGATATTTACGGGGAAATGGTAAGCATGCTGCTACTGCATTCAAAGATGGTAGCAAGCTACTTTCTTACAATACAGCTAGATTAGAAGATTCCTATGTTGGTATTTTGGCCGATGAATTTATTATGGTCGATGTTGATGATATGGATGAAGCTGAAATAGTACTCGACATAGTAGAAAATAAGGACATTAAATGTTCAGTATTACAAACGAACAATGGCATGCACTTTTACTTTAAAGGCTACGATTTAACAGCGAATAAAATTAAATGGTATTCCAATATCGGCATTCATTGTGACTATAAGTTGGGAATTAAAAATACTGCAGATCCACTAAAAATAAATGGCCAAGTACGTAAATGGCTCCGTAAGTGTGAAGAACATGACCCTTTGCCAGTTTGGTTGTATCCTTACAACAAGAAAAATCCTAACTTAGCCAAGCTGTCAGATGGTGACGGACGTAACGATAAGTTGTTTACTTACATTTTAAAAATGCAGTCGCAGGGCATGGCCAAGAAAGATATTAAAGAGACCATTTCAATTATCAACAACTATATTTTAGAGGAACCAGTTGATAAGAATGAACTGAATATTATTTTACGTGATGAAGCATTTATGAAAGAATCGTTTTTCATCAAAGGTGTATTTCATCATGATAAATTCGGTGACTTCTTAATAAATGAACATCACATTTGTAAAATAGCGAACGTACTGCATATTTACCACGACGGTGTGTATTCGGATCGTGAGGAAGACATTGAGCGAATGATGGTTAAACATATTTCTTCATTGACCAGGGCTAGACGACAAGAAACATTGGCATATATACAGCTCAATGCAAAGGAAAAACAGTTTGCTTCAACCCAATACATTGTCATGAAAAATGGTGTGTTTAATTTAGAGACATGGCAGCTACAAGACTTTTCACCTGAAATTATTACACGTAACAAAATTCCAATTGCTTATGTACCAGGTGCTTATTATGAGGTGACTGATCGTACTCTAAATAAAATTGCGGTCCATGATAAAAAAATACGGTCCATCTTAGAGGAAATATTGGGTTATTCAATATTAAGGGATTGTCGTTATTCTTATTCATTTATTTTGACAGGTAACGGCTCCAATGGTAAATCATCATATTTAGAAATTTTAGCTGCACTTGTCGGTGAGAATAATCTTTCGTCATTAGATTTAAAAGAGCTGGACCAACGCTTTAAAACAGCTGAGTTATTTGGAAAGTTAGTTAATATCGGTGATGATATTTCAAAAGGGTATATCAAAGAATCATCTATTTTTAAAAAGCTTGCAACAGGTGAACGGTTAAACGTGGAGCGTAAGGGAAAAGATCCATTTGATTTTAAAAATTACGCTAAGTTAATTTTCTCAGCTAATGAAATGCCGCGAATTAATGATTATTCCAATGGATTAGTTAGAAGGTTATTCATTGTCCCTTTTAATGCAAAATTTGATATTTCAGATGAAGACTACGATCCGTTAATAAGGCAGAAATTAATTTCAGATGAATCGATGCAATATATGTTGAATTTAACACTCAACGCATTAAAGCGGTTGCTTGAAAATAAAGGATTTACAAAATCAAAAGTTGTAGAAAAAGAGCTACAAAAGTATCAAGAAGAAAATAACCCAATTATTAGCTTTGTTACAAATGAAGATGTGGAGCTGGAGCGATCTGTTGTTGGTGATGTCTATTTACAGTACAAGGTTTATTGCAGTGAAAATGGATTTAATCCAGTGAGCAACATTAGTTTTAGTAAGCAGATTAAACAACTTTTCGGTTATGCTACTAGGCAGCAAAAAATAGACGGTAAAAATAAACGCATCTTTGTTAGTGATTAATTTATAAAATGCGCTACCTTTTAACGAATAAAATACCTTTTTCATGCGTTTGATATTTTCCCTAGGGAAACACGTTGATATATCAACACCTTTTTTTAAAACGTGATGGAATTTCCATCACGAAAACGACTGAAAATTTACCGTTTTCCATGGTTTCCATTAAAAAAATAGATTAAATGCGTTACCAGTAACAGATAACTGCTACCTCACAAGTTCAGTCATATCAAGGGTTTAGAGATAAGTAACAGATGGTAACAGATAAATTCAACTTCTTTATATTTTATATATTTATATAAGAATATTTTTTTATTTTATAAAAGAAAAATAGGGGGTAAATGCGCTACCTTTTTTGAGCAAAAATCAGAAGAAACACTGATATATAAGGGTTTAAGAGGGTAACAGAAGGTAGCAGAAGGTAACGCATTTTAAATAATATAGGTGTTTAATGAGGTGAATTAAGTGGAGTTAAATGAAAATAAACGAATAACTAAGGCAATGATTCAGGATGCAAAACGTAAAAGAGAAGAAATGTTTCAAGGAATGAGTGATAAAGAAATTTTAGCTTATGTGCCAACAAATAAAGGTTATTTCTACGAATTTGAAAGGAAATCTGATATAGGGATTTTTATTCCACAATGTTGTATATGTGGTGGATTGCATAAACACGGTAAGGAAGAATACAACGGTACACGTATAACCATGTGTAAATTAAAAGGCCTTGTTGGAAGTAATGAAGTCATTCCACATAACTATAGTATTAATATCGATTGGGATGATTTAGATAATATCAGATTAGCAAATGAGTATGGTATTAAGATATCAGTGGAAGTTGATAAGAAAGAGGCAAAGTGATGAAAGAGATACGATGCACTAAGTGTAGGAAGCTATTACTCAAAGCAAATAAAGAGTATGAAGTTAGTACGAATGATTGTGAGTTAGAAGTACAATGCACACGATCAGGCTGCAAGACTATCAATCGATTCAAAGTTAAATAATCATAGAGACTCATGAAGTCCAGTAGCAGCACAGTGATGTGTATGTTATTGGGCTTCTTTTGTTTATAGAAAGGTTGTTTCAATGAATACAATAGCACCTAATCGAATTGATATTCAGAAGTTAGAGTCTTACTGGATCTGCTATCAAGACTTCAAGAAAGAATTATCAAAAGCATCAAAAGATGAAATGAAATCTTTATATTTCAAAAACCTTCAAACACTTGTGGAAGCTATTGAGCAATTGTATGAAACGTTTGATGAAGAGCTAAGAACAATTATTAATATGCGTTACTGGGATAAGTCAACAGCTTGTCATGAATGGATAGACGTTGCAGATGCATTATATATGTCTGTCCAACGTGTGCTACGTAAACGGAATTATATTATTAATTGTTTAGCAAATCACATTGGTTACATTCGAATATAGTCCCCCTACCAAATTATAATTTTGGCCATTTTGCTGTAGACCGTATGAGCATATAAACGTGCGCCTCAAAAAGTTTTTTTGAAAATTTTTTAGTGTGACAAATATATAAAGTATAAAAAAACGTAGTTATATCAACGTTTCTTATGATTTCAGTAAATGTAGTACTTCGAGTAGTAGTGTGACAAAAAGTACGATAATTAAACGTTGTAAACCGCATCAAATTAATCTTTAAAGTGTTTGTCACATTGTAGTAGTGTGACAAAACAAGTGTGACAAACTATTGCATGAAAAAACGGGGATGTTCTAAAACCACTTTTGCCTTTCTCTCCATGTATCACATTTTAAATTGGCAAAGGGTGCTATCTGAAAGGAGGTGAAAGTTATGAAACGAATTGAACATGCTTCAACATTTACAGAGTCGCGTGCAGCTGCTATTGAAACGTATAAACGCGGAAAAGATCTTTATGAAAAGCGACATGCATTAATTATTAAGATTAATAAAGTGTTGAAGAAATAACCCAACAATGAGCGTGTATGATTGTGTACACGCTCCAATTTCAAGGAGATGAAATAAGGATGATTGAATATAAAGCATTAGTCGATAAATTACCTAAAAGAGATCGAGAAGCATTTTTAAAGATTGAAGAAGAATACTATGCCTCTAGTAAATTATTGCAACATAAGAATGAGAATATGCGCCAACAGGCACAAAAGGAATATATGGAGAAAACACATGCCTTTACAACAGCACTGTCACTACTTAAAAATGGTATGTTTACAGCCGTCGGTCCAAAAAGACCAAAATTAAGTAAAGCTGAATTGTTATCGCAATTTAAAAGTAAAGACCTTTTAAAAATGGTTCCTTCATTTGCTGAGTTATTAATGTTAGTGGATGATAAGCCAGCCTTAATAGAAAAAAAGAAGAAAGCAATTAAAGAGTCTCAGGAAGAAATCATACAATTGGAAGGAATTCTATTAAATAATAGCTATAGTTTACTTAATCCTAAAAGATTCTTTAACAAACTTTCTACAGAAGAATGTGCGAAGAAAATTGAAGAATTACAACGTAAAATTTCCAATGAAGAAACTGAAATTAAGAATTTGCAAGCAGTTGAATCGATTGAACTGTATGATGTATCGAAAATCTCAACTGAAATGGAGTTAGTATTAAACACTTCAAAAAATAAGCTCGATGAAATGGCTGAGAAAGTATTAAATGCTCAAAAGCAATATTTCGACCTTTTGAAACTATATGGCGAGATAAAGAGATCAGCCAGTCATTTTAGTAATGAAATTAAAAACACTATTGATAAAGAGTACCAGAAGGTAGCAGCTTCACAAAAACCATCTTATCCGAACCAACCAAGTAAAAGATTTACCATTCCTGTAACACTGGAATTTGATCCACGTATTAGGGAAGGCCACATTGAACGAATTATTGATTTTTACGGTCAAATCACAAATGAGGTTATGAAACGGCCATGACGAAACCTTTAGTTATTAGTGGATACGCGCTTTGTTGGAATGAACGAGCGTGTATCCATGATGACCAAGGAAGATTTTACGAACAGTTCCTACCAGGTTCCTTTGTAGACTCTATAAAAAATCGTAATCAAACTGTTCGATATTCCCACATCACCTCTTTTGATTTTGCAAGTGCAGAAGCTGGACAACTTACATTATTCGAAGATGAAAGAGGTTTGTCATTTCGTATTGAATTAGAAAATAACAATGAAAATCGCTTACTTTACAATTTGGTAAGAGATGGGCAAGTAAATCATGTCTCAGTAGGATTTAAAAATGCAGAATATAAAGAGACAAAAAGAGGGAGTAAAAAGCTTAGGTTAATACAACGTGCAGAATTAGTAGAAATCAGTATAGTAGAAAATCCGGCTTATAAAACATCCATTGTGCAAGTTGGGTGCAACAATAGTCGATTAGAGTTAATTTCCAAAATTGATAAGGCATTGTTGTAGGAAGTCGTTAAATAATAAGGTGGTTTCAAATATGGCATTTTGGTTGAAAGATTATGCTAGTTTGTTGGAAAAGCTAGAGTATTTACAGTTTAAACTGACGGATCCAGAACTGAATGAACAAGGAAAGCAAGATACAGAAAGTCAATTACAATTTTGTGTAGAGCGTAAAGCACAGTTCGAACAGCTGATTTCTAGGTTTGATTCATTGGAACAAAAAATTTTATACCGTAAATATGTAGAAGGAAAGACATTGGAATCAATAGCAAGTGAATTAGAATATAGCGCAAATTATATTTATAACAAGCATTCGGAAATTCTAAAAATATTACGGTTTTATGAAAAGTGAGGTGATGGTCTGTGAATCTAGCAATGATTAACGAAGAGTTTGGAGAGCAAATAGCAGCCATTACAGCTGGTACAAGGTATGAAATAAGTAGTGTATCGGATAACGATGTTCCAGTTATGGAAGCCAGGATCCGTAACACCATGTATTGCTTGTGGAAGGATGCAACGTCAAATGAGTTGGCCAAGTATTTAAAACGATCAGCGGAACAATACTTTCAGGAATTGTATGAGTTTTCATACGGTGTTACCTCTTATGATGAAAATGTAAGTATAACTAAAGGAACCGAACGACTCGCTTTAATGATTATTGCGGAGAAAGAGAACAGGAAACGTCAAATAGACCGCTTAGAGAGGGGATATGAGCGTTTTTGCTCTATTATGGATAGTTTACCCACACAAGATGTGGAAGTGCTACAGCAGTACTTTATAGAGCGAAAAAAGGTTGATTATGAACTATTACGTGAGGTTGTGAAAAAGCATCTTAAATTCATTGAGGTATACTATGATGCAGATACAGAAGCTGCAGAGCAACGTTCAAAAAAAATCTCTAATGATATTGAAGGGCCAGTGCCAAAAATTAAGCCGACATCGGTGCAACAACTGAGGAAGAATGAAAAGAGAGTTTTGAAACAGCTTAATAGTTTGTTTAAATAGACACTTACCTTTGGGTAGGTGTTTTGTTATTTATCAATTCAGAAGGTTATTAACAGTTGATAGTACATCAAGAGATGTATTATTGGTGCGTATAAGTAAGATGGTTGAGCGTTTAAGCTCCGTGTTCGGAAGAAAATTCTCATCTATAATAGGAACAGTTAATTGGTAGCACTTATCACCGCTTAATAACTGACTAGAACAGTAAAAGATTTCATTTTTTTATAAAATATAGTATAGTAATTGAAATTAATTAAGGATGTGATAATTAACTTATTAGAATGAAAGGGGTAAAAAATGTGGAATTATCGATAGAGAAGGATATTGAAAGAGTAAAAATATTTGATGAAATATTTGAAGGACAGACGTATATATTTATAGATCGCGTTACTGAAACAATCGATGGAACTGTATTTTCACAATTAGAATCTTGCTTTGTGCTTAAATATGATGTAGCTGTAATAGCATTAGCACAAGTTATACTAGAAAGTGAATTAGTGAAATTGTTAAGGGAAAATGATGAAAGCCCAAAGCAATATTTTGAAAAAAATATTGATCTTGCATGGGAAAAAGAACTAATAAGTGACCAGATGAGACAATTTCTACATGAAACAAGACAAAACAGAAATGAAATGTTGCATCCAAATGATTTTAAAGATAGTAGATTTCTTGATTTATTAGCAATTGAAAGTTTAAGAGCAGTTGCAGCCTTTTTAAGTTTTAAATCTGATATTTTTTATAAAGAACTTGAAAAACGTATCCAATCATATTAAGATACCCTCCGAGAAAGGTGTCTTTAATTTAATTATGTAAAACACTTACTTTGGTAGGTGTTTTTTATTATGTATATGCCCACTCGTTTTGAGTGAGTCATTTATGAAATAATTTGAATAGCTACATATATTCCTAAAAATACACCTACCGTTATTAATGGTCTAAGTAAAAACTTATTGAAAAAATCATTATAAAATTTTTCAATCACAGCATTACACCTCCTAGATTTATTTTATAATACATGGGACTAAATTTCTATTAATGACACTTGTTTCCATGTGGAATGTGATTATTATATAATGGAGAAAAATATTAGAAAACACTACTAAATGACGAAAAGGAGAATAATATTTATGAGTTTTAATGATGATAATGTTATTTATGACAGAATATCCTCTTTGGAGAACATGATTAAGAAAGAAGAACATTAAATAGAACTGTTGACAAATAGTGTGGCAAAATTTAAAGAACGTTTGGAATGGTTAGAACGTATGAAGATAGTCTACGAAAATTTTAAACCTAATACTTGGGAAGAATGGGCGTTGAAGCTATATGTTGAAAGTGCTGAACTTGCAACTGTAGCAAAACAATTAAATGAAATGGGTTTCCGTTTACCAAGTGCAATAAAGGCGAAGCCTGAAAGAAAAATTACAACGAATGATATTTCAAATCTATTAAAAGTAGATCCTAAAAGCGAGATACATGAGTGTGCGATAACATTTTTTGAAAAGAAAATAAAAACCTATTGGGGCGAAAAATACTAAGGTTCGATTATTGTTTATTGCCCTTGTTAATATTAGATTACTTGTTATTTATAATACTGTGGGGGAGAGAAAAGCCTAATGGCATCTTTGGACTTATTAAGGCAGCGTAGCATTATTGATATTTTAATTGGTGATAAAGAAATGAATTTGAATGATGAACAAGTTACTTTACCTTATTTGAGTGGTCCAAATTTATGTGATATTAGTACCCGATTTGGACTCAATGAAACATATAGTTGGAACGGTGGTGGGAAAAGTAGATGGGTTTATATGGACGATTTAATGGAGTATTTGATATTAGAAAACCGCGTTTCTGATTTATTGATCTATTTATTTTCATTACAACGTTTCGAAGGACATATAACTGGTGGAAGTGCAGAAGAAATCAAAGATAAACATCGTTCAATAATAGATGCAACTATAAAAAATATAAATAATATCTTAATTTTTAGTGGGCATGAAATGAGAAAAATCAATGGCCAATTTAAATTAGTAACTAAAGATTCGATACATATAGTCCAAGAAGAAATTCCTGCGATTATTGATTTACCTTATGTTATTTCATTAAAAGAGCGTTCAAAAGAAGATTTATTAAATGGAAATTTTGATAGTGTTATTACTAAAAGTAGGACATTATTAGAAGAAGTACTTATCTTTATCTTAGAAGATAGTAAGTTGGAAATAACCGCAAAAGGAAATATAAATAAACTTCATGCTGAAGTAAAAAAACTACTTAATCTCAATCAAAATAACGAATATGATAAACGTATCAATTCATTACTATCTGGGGTAGAAAAAATTATTCAAGCAATAGTAGAAATGAGAAATACCAATAGTGATGCCCATGGAGTAGGTAGTAAGCGAGTAAAGGTAGGTAAAAGAGAAGCGGAGCTTATAGTTAACTCAACTATGACAATCTCCACCTATCTTTTGCAAATTTATGAGGATTTTAAGAATTAAGTGTATAGAAAAGACTTGGTTCACGTACCAAGTCTTTTTCTGTAGTGAAATTTACTCTATATTTTTGAAGTGATTGTCTAAATTTATACTAGAAGTTGTAGTGATTTTTTGATTAGAGAACACAGGATTATTAACAAATTCGGGTTCTAGTGCTTTTAAAAGATCCTCATACAATAGACTAAGGGCGTTACCATATTGAATTGCTTCGGAATAGATATCATCAATACTAACCATCTTATTGAGTCTTAGATAGTCTTCGGCAAAAAATTCTTCCCCATTTTTATAATGTATATCTATTTTTAAATCATTATCATAGCTGATTTTCATTTCTCCTAGTTCTTTGCTAGGTGAGTTTATTTCATGAAATTTTTGATTAATTTGTAACTTTAAATTTATATCTTTAAGATTAACAACTTCTCCATTGACGTTGAGATTTAAATTATTTGGGACGTAGAATTCCTTAAAATTTAAACTATGATTGTGTTTCATTTGATTTACTAACGTTCTAATAGTAAATGGTTTTGTTTCGTTGAAAATATAATCGTCTGTAAATGCCTTGAATTTTAATTTTAGTGCTTTAATGTTGGGATCGTTACTATTTTCAAAATACTTCATTACTTTTTTGACATTACAGCTTTTTTCAGCTTCGGAAACCCAATCTTCGGTATTTCTTGTAATGTTGTTATTGAGTTTATTTGTTCGCAGGCTACCACCAGCATTGAAAAATTCCCATATTCTAAATGTGAACCAAGGGATTTGTACTAATAAATCAAAACTATTATTTAAATCTAATATCGCGTGACGACAGTGAGTTTTTCTTAAAAAATTGGTTTCCAAATCATCGTTAGAATGTTCACTTTTATTCGTATATGTAAGTGATATATTAGCATGACTAAATGTTTCTATATAACTTTTTATTTTTGTTACTGCTATACGGATATCAAAACCTTCAATCTCCATATAAGTTTCGGGTTCGTTTATTTTTCTAAAATTATTGTTCAATACCATTATTATTACCTCCAAAATAAAGTATATTCTATCTATTAATATATCATATTTACCTAATTGTGGAACAAGTGGTAGATGGGTATAAACCTTTCTATTATATAATTTACTAGATAATGAAATGTCCCACCGCGATGTCCCACCGTTGAAATGCTGAAATCCGTTGGAAGGCTAAGCATAAACCTATATATTTTGAATCTTAATCATTTATTCCTTTAATCTTTTAAAACATGCTCTTAATAATTAATATATAATCAAGCAGCTGCAGAAATGTGGTTGCTTTTTATTATGGAGAAAAGAAAAACAGCTCTCTTAATGAGTAGCTGTTTTTTTGCTGTGTTAATTTTACTTTTTTGTCTCTGGAGTGAACTCTAATAAATCAGATAGTTTACATTCAAAGACTTCGCATAGTGTTATTAAGGTTTTTAAATTCGTCGATTTCATTTCCTCATCAGTTCCTTTATACAACCGATTAATAGCATTTCTACTAAGTCCCGACTTCTCCATTAATGCTGATATTCCATCAATACGATGTTCAGCCATTAAAATTCTTAAATTTGATTTTATAACCATTAGAAGACCTCTTTTTTAGTTTGATTATAGCACTTTTGAAGTTAAATTGTTTCCCAAAGTATTAAAAAGTAACCTTGAAAGGTTAAAATATAACTTTACATTAACTTTTCAGAGTGATATATTAACCTTGTGGAGTTAAAATGTTAGTGAGGAAATGTTTATCATCAAATATTAATCAGTAAATGAACTAGTCAGTTGATACAGGAAAGTGAGGTGAAAACGATGGCATTTGAATACTTAGCAACTTATAAAACATTTGAATCAGTAGCAGACATGGACACAGCAGTTGAGGAACATATTGCGGCTCATTACTATGATTTAACAGAATCAGAACGTGCCATCGTTTTCAAACTTGCTAGCCATGCGTTGGAGTATCCAGGGGCTTGTCATTTGAAAGCTGCCACAATTGCTGCAGCATTGGAGATCAGCACAAAGACAGTTTATCGTGCTATTTCAAAATTAGAATCGCTAGGAATCATTAAGAGACAGAAAACTACAAAGGTAAAGGGAGGTCGTGGAGCAAACATATATATTATTTTGCCGTATAAATTAGATGCTTGTGAAAGTTATAACAAGCCTTTAGAAGAATGTAAGGTAGCTCCATTACAAGAAGTCTATAACCGAGCTCATGCTGAAAATGAAGCATGTAAAGAGTTTATGAATGAATATCAGCAAATGCTTTATGACTTTATGCATTCATTACCTCTTCCAGAGAATTTGAAAGACGATTTGCATAAAGTGGTACTTGCATCCAATGTATGCAACATTCAGGAATTTATATTGGCCAAAGATATCATTTTTAAAATGGCTAACGATATTAGAGACGGTGTGCTGACAGTTACAAAGACATTACGTGCAGTATTCGTAGGAGCTTACAGCAAAGCTATACAGCGTGTAGGTAAGCATTCCGCAATAAATACATCTTATATGAAGAAAAAGCCTGTAAATGTACGACCAGTACCTTTCTACAATTGGTTATCAGAACATAATGGACCAACAGAAATATTTTAATAAGAAAGGAAGTGAGTGCAAATGAAAGTAACGGTTAAAGAATGGCGTGTAATGTCTGATCGTAACAAACAATTACTTTTGAATGCAGTAGCAACAAAATAATAATAGATGAAAAAGGGGAATGAGAACATGCAGCAGCATTCACAACACTTAACTAATTACAACCTTATAACAGACATGGTACTGGATATTTCGATTGCATTAGAAAAGGCACAACTTATGCAAAACGAGTTAAATGACGGCTATTTCGCTAAATGGGAACCAATAAAGAAAAAAGAAGAAATTTATTACGTTGCTTGGGATTATGATCGTTACGGAGTAATTGCACGTATTGGAGAAGATTATTTATACGAGATAAAAAAGAAAATCGAAGAATTAGAAAAAAATATTAAAGCGCTCAGGGATCTACAGATTAACGAGCCAGCAGAGCAACCTAGCAAGACAACTACCAATGAAATAGAAGCTCGGTGTGTCTGAAAACATGAAATTAGAAACAGACACCTCTTTGGGGAGTGAGAAAAAAAGCACTTGCTACGGCAGGTGTTTTTTTATTGTGGATTATAAATATTGGAATTAAAATAAACACAGCATAAGCTAGCGTTAATTTTTTGTCTAATAAGTAAGAGGGAATCCTTTCCTTTTGTCGAAATTAAGTTTATAACTTTGGAAAGGAAGTAGGTATCCTATGAGAAGAGATATGGAATTAGTACGTAAATTGTTAATTGATACAGCAGATAATGTATCAGAATATAATTTGATAATTATTCCAGATAATCAAGGTCAAGTAGAGCAAGCTGAAAGAGATAAATTATTAAAATATCATTTAGAAATTATGAGACAGAATCACTTATTAGATTTCGAAGCTCATGATTATTTAGATGGTTCATGTAGTATTATAAATGTTCAGTTAACATGGGCTGGGCAAGATTATTTAAGTAATATAGAAGACGATACTATATGGAATAAAACAAAAAATGTTGCTCAAGAAAAAGGATTGGAAATTGCTAAACTTTCCTTTGATTTATTGAAAAACTTAGCAGCTCAGCAAGCGAAACAATTGTTAGGAATCGAATAGCCAAACTCATTACCTTCCACATCATTTGTGGAAGGCTTTTATTTAGAAATGCACTGTTCCTAGTAGTGCTAATTTTTATGTGAGTAATTTATTCTTATAATTGACCAACAAAAAAGATTGAAGCATATTAGCCCCAATCTCACTCACACATCCCTGTACACACGCTCGCCGTATTTTTTAGCCCCAATCCAGCCCCACTTAGCCCCAAAAACATACTTCATTATGCTTTATTGTGCATAATTGTTTTAGCATATATAAGATGAAAACCCTTGATATGACTGAATCTTGGGCATTTAAAGTGATGTTTTGCATTCAATTTATATTACATTGCGTAATATGTCTTTTTCTATGTCTATAGTATAATAATTCATTAAAGAAATGGTTGTGGACGGAGGCTTACATATGCTTGTAGATTTTAGAGTAAAGAATTGTTTAAGTTATAAAGATGATACGTTGTTTTCAATGGTAGCTGGAAGTCGCCTACGAAAATGGAAGGATACCCATACAATTCAGTTTGATACACTTCGTCTTGTAAAAAGCGCATTTATTTTTGGTCCAAATGGAAGCGGAAAATCTAATCTGTTTACGGCTATTAAAGTATTACGTTCCTTGCTTTTTAATTTTGAAAACTTAAATAATGTAAAGCAGTTACGTCTACCCTATCAACCGTTTAAGTTAGGAAGTCAGCAAGACAAACCAACAGAGTTTATGATATCGCTTTTTTTGGACGGAGCTTTATATGATTATGAAATACAGTATAATGCTTCTCAAGTTCTCTATGAACGTCTTGTGAAAACGAACAAGTCACTGAAGGAAGAGCTATTTGTCAGACAATGGGATGGTACAGAATATTCTTATGAGACATTTCAAACAGCTTCACAGGAATTGACAAAATATACACGTAATAATACAGCCTTTCTATCCGTATTACATGTTTTTAATGATCCAGACGCTTTAAAGATATTCGATTGGTTTTTACATAAAATTCTTTTCCTAGATGAAGCAAATCGGTTATCAAGTCATCCCCTTATTCGTAAACTTGAAGAGGAGCCCTTTAAAAAGGAAGTGATCAAACTGCTAAAAATTGCAGACCTCTCCATTCAAGATGTCACGGCTAGACGTGTGGAACGCAGAGAGAAAAATACAATTGGCTATGAATTTGATTCGCCTGAGGTGATTCAAGAAGTAGATATTGATCTACATTATTTATCATTTGATGAAGCAGGTGCACCGATAGGGACAAAAACAATTAATTGGACAATGGATTCTAAGGGCACCGTGCGAATGCTACATTTAGCCTGTGTGATGGTGGATGCTTATAATAAAGGAAAAACCATTTTTATAGACGAATTCGACACAGCCTTCCATGTATCGATTTGTGAGTTTTTAATGGCCATTATGAATAGCAAACGCAATAGCAGTAATCAATTTGTCGTGACAAGTCATGAAATAGAATTACTTGATCAGCCACTACGCGCCGATCAAATTTGGTTTGTTAATAAAAGCTTTAAAAATGAATCGGAACTATATTCCTTATTTGATTTTGCAGATTTACAAAAGAAACGTGGAGATCTTTCTTATGCGAAACGCTATATGAAAGGGGAATTTGGTGCAACGCCTGTCATTAATGAGTATTTATCTGAACAATACTTAGAAGAAGCGGAGGTATCTGAGCAGTGAGAGTACGTCAACAAGGGAGCCGAACACTGCGTAAAACTATTTTAATTTATTGTGAAGGTGAAACAGAACGCATCTATTTTGAACAAATGCGTATTTTAAAGCGCTCTAAGATGGTTAGCGTCAAAATAAAAAACGTTAAACGTTCAGCGATCAAGCTTGCCCAACATGCTTATCGAGATTCCAGCTACCAATACTTTGATGAAGTTTGGATTGTATTTGATAAGGATGATCTAACTGAAAAGCAACTAGAGGAAGTAAATCAATTTTGTGAGGAAAAAAGTATTCATATTGCGTATACAAATGAAGCATTTGAATTGTGGTTACTCTTGCATTTTGAGGAAGTTGATAGTACAGAAAAATATCCCCGTGCTGTCCTCAATGACAAAATGGAACAGCACCTTGGTGTGAGTCGTTATTTCCGGCATAAGGCTGATGAATCCATCATAGCCCCTATTGCATTACGACATGAGGTAGCAATTAAAAATTGCACAGATATGATGGCACTCCGAGAGACAGAGAGCCGTGACAACCCATACTGTAACATACATGAAATGATACGATACATATTTTAAGATTGAGCAGGTTTTCTATTAACAAATAGAAGCCTGTTTTTATCTTTCCATAATGCTTCGTCGAAAGGAAGGCATGTTTCTTTTTCCAAAACATATAGTGTATATGGAGCGAAATTAGTACATGTATGAAAGGGGATTGCGTGGATAACTCAAAGTCGAATCAATCCAAAAATGTAGAAGGAAACCCAAAGGATCATCAATTAGAGCAGTTTCGTGTCGAGAATGAGGGTACGAAAATGACAACTAATCAGGGACTAAGGGTGTCCAATGATGAGGATTCGTTAAAGGCAGGTGTTCGTGGTCCGACAATTATGGAGGATTTTCATCTTAGAGAAAAAATTACCCATTTTGATCATGAGCGTATTCCAGAGCGTGTTGTACATGCCAGAGGTTTTGCAGCACATGGCGAGTTTGAATTATATGAATCCATGTCGGAATATACGAAGGCAAAATTTTTGCAGGATCCGAAAAAGAAGACACCTGTTTTTGTCAGATTTTCGACAGTGGTAGGGAGCTTAGGTTCAATGGACACAGCTCGTGATGTACGTGGGTTTGCCACAAAATTTTATACGGATGAGGGGAATTATGATTTAGTTGGTAATAACATCCCTGTATTTTTTATTCAGGATGCCATTAAGTTTCCCGATTTAATTCATGCCGTAAAGCCTGAGCCTCATAATGAAATGCCACAAGCAGCCTCCGCACACGATACTTTTTGGGATTTTGTAGCCAGTAATCAGGAAATTGCACATATGGTAATGTGGGTAATGTCTGACCGTGCCATTCCTCGAAGCTTTCGTATGATGGAAGGTTTCGGTGTGCATACATTCCGTTTCGTCAATGATAAGGGAAGATCAAGATTTGTGAAATTTCATTGGAAGCCTGTGCTAGGAGTGCATTCTCTTGTTTGGGATGAAGCCCAAATAATTGCAGGGAAGGATCCAGATTTTCAACGAAGAGATTTATGGGAAGCCATCGAAATTGGAGATTATCCAGAGTTTGAGTTAGGCATACAGATACTAGAGCCTGAGGATGAATTTAAATTTGATTTTGATATTTTAGATGCGACTAAGCTTTGGCCGGAGGAACTAGTACCTGTGAAGAAAATTGGAAAGATGACCTTAAATCGCAATGTGGATAATGTCTTTGCTGAAACAGAGCAAGTTGCCTTTCATCCAGGTAATGTTGTGCCTGGCATAGATTTTACCAATGATCCTCTACTACAAGGTCGATTGTTCTCCTATTTAGATACACAATTGATTCGATTAGGTGGACCGAATTTTGCTGAAATTCCTATTAATCGCCCGATTTGCCCCGTGCATAACAATCAACGTAATGGCTTTAGTCGACAGACCATTAATTTAGGCAGGGTAAGCTATCATAAAAATTCATTAGCAAATAATACACCAGCCACCTCTACTGCAAGAGAAGGCGGATATGTTCATTACGAGGAAAAGGTTGAGGGAAGAATTACGAGAGCGCGGAGTAAATCCTTTGACGATCACTTTTCACAAGCAAGGCTATTTTGGAACAGCATGTCTCCACCTGAAAAACAACACATTATCGATGCCTTTAGCTTCGAAGTAGGAAAAGTGAAAAGTAAATCTGTTCGACAGCAAGTAGTGGATATGTTTGTTCATGTGGATAAAGTAATGGCTACCACAGTAGCAGACAACGTTGGTGTTAATCGACCTAGTGGTGAGCAGTCTAAGGTAACGGCCTCTTCACCTGCACTGAGCCAAGCCAATACCGTTAAATTGCCTTATACGCTGAAAGTAGGCGTTTTAATTGGTGATGGCTTTGATGCAAATGAAGTCGGGGAAGTATTGAAATATTTAACAAGACAAGGTGTGCGCTATAGCATAATCTCTGATCGACTAGGTGTGGTAATAGGGAATAATGGTGTGCAATTAACGGCTACTGACACATTTATTACAACCGATGCTGTATTATTTGACTCGTTATATGTTGTTGGCGTAAAGGCAAGTAATCAGGCGAAATTCAATACTTATATCGTCAATTATATAAATGAAGCATATCGTCACTTTAAGCCTATAGGATTTGCTGCATCTGGCACAACCTTCTTTAATATGTCGAATGCCAATGTAGGGCCGGGAATCATTTTAGCTACAGGTAATAAAGATTTTCCGAAAAAGTTTGTAGCTGCCATTGCTCAACAACGATTTTGGCAGCGAAATATTTATTAAATCAATGAGCGTCGAATACTCACGAAAGAGAAGCGAATACCCACGGAGAGTAAGCCTCATACCTGCGAAAGAGAAACGTATGCTCATAAACGTTAACAAATAAGTCAAAAGGCCTTTCGTTGTAATGAAAGGCTTTTACTATGTCTGTCATTGCATTCAAAATTTGCAAATGATATGGTGGTACATGAGGTGAAAATTATGGAAAATTTTGATATTGCTATTATTGGGGCGGGACCAGGTGGCTATGTGGCTGCCATACATGCAGCCAAGAATGGCAAAAAAGTAGCACTCATCGAACGAGATAAATTGGGAGGAGCCTGCTATAATGTTGGCTGCATTCCATCAAAGATTTTATTGGAGCATAGTAAACTTGTGCAGGAAATAAAAAGAGGGAATAGCTGGGGAATAGAAGTGCCTAAAGTGGAAATTAATTTTCCTCGACTAATGCAACGGAAAGATACAATTATTCATGAACTACTAACAAACATTGAGCAATATATTATCGATAATCATATAACTTTATATCGTGGTGAAGCTTCAATCGTAAAGGACTTAACGATAACTATCGGGAATGAGACGATAATGGCATCAGATATAATTTTAGCGACAGGTAGTAAACCCTTTGTTCCACGATTCGAAGGGTTAGAGACATCCACCTACTATACGACGGACACATTTTTTGAGATAGACAAGCTTCCAGCCCAGCTAACAATCATTGGCGGGGGCGTAATTGCCATTGAAATGGCGTTTAGTTTAGCACCACTTGGTACAAAGGTAACAGTGCTTAATCATAGCGAGGATATTTTACAAACGGAAGAGGCGGATGCAAGACCGCTGATTCGAGAAAAGATGAAGAAACTTGGTATTGAACTTGTGACAGATTTTCAATTTGAAAAATTTGAAGGTAATATCATTCATACATCTAAAGGATCTTATACATATGAAAACCTTTTATTTGCTACTGGACGTCGTCCCAATATAGAAATTGCTGAGCAACTAGGATTAGCTTTTGATGGTCGATTAATCGCTGTTAATGAGCATTTTGAAACAAGCCTGCCGAATATTTATGCGATAGGTGACTTAGTGGGTGGTTATCAACTTGCACATTCTGCCAGTGCTGAAGGAATTTACGTTGTCGATTATATTGTAGGAAATCAACCAATACCAATTGATCAAACAAGCATTCCACGTTGTGTTTATACAAACCCTGAAATTGCTACATTTGGTTTACTAGAAGAGCAAGTCAAGGCACCGTACATTGTAACCAAAATGCCACTACAAACAAACCCAAAGGCATTAATGGAGGGGAATACGGAAGGCTTTGTGAAGCTAATTTCATCGAAGGATAATGGGGAAATTTTAGGGGCTTGCGTAGTAGCTGATGGTGCAACAGAAATGCTTAATGCCCTATTAGCAACAAAAAATGCTGGTGGTACAGCTCGATCACTTGCGCATATGATTTTTCCACATCCTACTGTATCAGAGCATATTGGAGATGTAGCTAAAGCTGTGTTTGGGAAAGCAATACACCAATAAAAAGCTGTTGACATTCTAGAAATTCATGATAAATTAATTTTATAAGAATACTAGGAATTTTAAGTTAACTAGACATCTAGAGGCTTCTATTTTACAAAATGATGTTTCATCAATTTGTAGAGTAGGGGCCTTTTTTATAATATTGATAAAAGGAGTGGGCAAGATGACAAAAGCAGTCATTATTAATGGAAGTAATTCGAAAAATTCTAGAGTTACCGCCATTCATGAAAAGGTGGAGAATCATTTCATTGCACAAGGAGTAGAGGCTCACTCAAATTATATACATGAGCTCCCAGCTACAGATTTAGTAACAGCGAATTTTTCTAGTAAGCAAATACAGTCTGAAAATGAGCATGTTAAGGAAGCAGATTTTATAGTTATCCTTACACCAATTTATAAAGCATCCTATACAGGGATTTTGAAGACTTACTTGGATCTACTGCCGCAAAAAGCCTTGCTCGAAAAGGCTATACTCCCCATTGCTGTAGGCGGTTCGATCAGTCATTTGTTAGCATTGGAATATGCATTAAAGCCAGTATTAGCTGTACTAGGAGCCACTTCCATTACCAATTCTGTTTACATTGTAGATAAACAAATTATACGTTTGGAAGAGGGCGGCTTTGCGATTGAAGAAGAGGCCATCAGTAGACTTAAAGCACAATTAGATCAGTTGCAACAAGTATGCATTGTTAATTAGAATAAATGAAAACGCATTATAGGGGCATCCTATAATGCGTTATTTTTTAATTTCCTTCTGGAATTTCTTCATTCTCCACAGGTATTGTAGAGAGATATAAGAAAGCCTCATCTTGCAATAGCAATATTTTTTCTTCACAAATTCCATGCGATAATGGTCCAGAAAAAATGGACTCCCACCATGTTCCTGTTGTTGTTGTCATTCATCTACGCCCCCGTTTCGGTTTTAATATGTAGTTGTATATTTCCCGAGATGAAAAAACTAAAACATTTCATTTCAAATATTGCTATTTCACCCCCTCGATGTAGAAAGAGGATTTTTGCCTCTCGATGTTGTATCGTATAGACAAAGATAGTTTGTTTCAAAATGAAAAAACTATGTATGCCATTTTAAAAAAGGGGTGCTTTATTGATGAATTTTACGTCACAAGATGTGGAAAATATGATTACAGAGCAACGTCAATTTTATTTTTCCCGTGCTACAAAAAGTGTGAAATTTAGAAAAGAGCAATTAAAGAAATTAAAAACATCAATTTTAAAATATGAGAAGGAAATATTGAATGCGCTTTACGTAGACCTTCGTAAAAGTGAATTTGAAGCGTATGCAACAGAAATTGGCATTGTATTAGATAGTATTTCATATATGGTAAAACATGTAGAAGAATGGATGGAACCAGAAGCAGTCAAAACACCGATACAATATCAAATGGGCAAGAGCTTTATTGTTCGTGAGCCCTATGGCGTAACATTAATTATCGGGCCATTTAATTATCCATTCCAACTTGTAATGGAGCCACTAATTGGTGCTATAGTTGGAGGAAACACAGCAATCGTCAAACCATCAGAAACCTCTGTACACACAGCAGCCATTGTGAAAAAAATCATTGAGGAAACATTCCCGTCTTCATATGTACGTGTTGTGGAAGGTGAAAAGGAAGAGGTTACGGCTCTTATTCATGCTTCTTTCGATTATATCTTTTTTACAGGTAGTGTAGCCGTTGGTAAAGTAGTAGCAAAAGCTGCTGCAGAACGTTTGACACCAGTTGCTTTAGAGCTTGGTGGCAAAAGTCCAGCAATTGTCGATCAAACAGCAAATCTAGAGGTAGCGGCAAAGCGGATTGTATGGGGTAAATTTACTAATACTGGACAGACATGTGTGGCCCCTGATTATCTGCTTGTACACAAAGATGTTTATGATCGTTTTATGAAAATATTAAAAGAAACAATCCGTTCATTTTATGGCAAAAATCCTTTAAAAAGCCCTGATTATGGACGTATCGTCAATTTAAAACAATTTGATCGTTTACAGCAAATAATTGTGGAAGAACGTGATGCCATTACATATGGTGGACGAATAGATCGGGATGATTTATATATTGAACCTACAATCGTTGAATATGTAAAATGGACAAGTCCATCCATGCAGGAAGAACTATTTGGTCCTATCTTACCTGTTATGATGTATAATGATTTGCCACTTGCTATTCATCAAATCCGGCAATTACCGAAGCCTTTAGCGGCATACTTCTTCTCAGAACATGAAAAAGCCATGCAATACTTTTTAGAAGAATTACCATTTGGTGGGGGATGTATTAACGACACTATCACACATGTTGGGAATTTACATTTACCATTTGGTGGTGTAGGTCCATCAGGTGTGAAAGCATACCATGGCAAAGCGAGCTTTGAAAACTTTACTCATCCGAAATCTATCTTGAAAAAATCTTCCAAGCTGGAGACAAATGTGCTATTCCCGCCATATAAACAGAAAGTGAAAATTGTGCGCTCAATTATGAAATAGCTTAGCAATGGAGGTATCAGAAGATACCTCCATTGTAACTATAAGCTTAAGATGCATAGACAATTGTTCTCTAAATAACCCTTTCTCGTTATGTCGAAAAATGCCGATTGGTGATTATAATTAAAAATTTAAAGAAAACATGATTTTTTCTTCAAATGAAAGCGTTTTCGTTGAAAAAATACAAGAGAGGCATTTTATTTATTATGAAATAAGTAGTAAAATAAGTTCAATAGAACGTGGGGGATTTCATATTGTCGTTTTTTGTCGATTATTAAAATGATGACATGAGTGTAGAGATTGATTGGAGGACTATGAAATGTATGCAGAGGAATTGTTAAGCGCATTACCTTTGAAAAAAATAATTGGCGTGCTGCCTGATCAGGTTAGCGATATCGTAGTAGATTCAAGAAGTGTGCAACCAAATAGCATGTTTGTTTGTATCAAAGGTTATACAGTAGATGGGCATGATTATGCACAAAAGGCTGTAGATGGTGGCGCAACAATTGTTGTGACGGAGCGAGAATTACCGCTAGGAGAGACGATTGCACAAGTCATTGTGAAAGATACAGATCGTGCAGTAGGTTTACTAGCTGCGAAGTTCTTTGATTATCCTTCTAAGGACATAACAATGATTGGTGTAACAGGAACGAATGGTAAAACATCCGTAACAGGAATTATTCAAAATATCATGCATGGTATGGGCGAGAAATCAGCTTTAACCGGCACAATTGGCTTTAATTTAAATGGAATTTTATATGAATCAGCTAATACAACGAGTGATGCGTTATCGACACAACAAATGATTTTCCGTGCAAAAATGGAAGGCTGTCGATTAATGACAATGGAAGTTTCATCACACGGGTTAGCACTTGGACGTTTAGCAGGTGTTGATTATGATATCGCTATTTTTACGAATCTAACGCACGATCATCTTGATTTCCATGGTACGATGGAGGAATATGGGCATGCAAAAGGTTTATTATTTTCCCAACTTGGACAAGATTTAGAAAAAAATAAATTTGTTGTATTGAATGCTGACGATGCTTGGGCAGAGCGATATGCTGCAATGACACCATTTCCAGTGTGGACATATGGTTTAAAAAATGAAAATGCTGATTTCCGCGCCATTAACTGTGAATATCACGACTATATGACATCATTTGATGTGGAAATGCCTGAAGGAATTTATCGTGTAAAAATGAATCTGCTTGGGGAATTTAATATTTATAATGTATTGGCAGCCATGATTGCGTTTTATGGTAGGGGCTATTCAATGGAGTCCATTATTGAACAAATTGAGCAACTACCGCCAGTCAAGGGTCGTATGGAGAAAGTATGTTCAGATCTACCTGTGCAAATTTTTATTGATTATGCCCATACTCCAGATGCAATTGAAAAGGCAATTGAAGCAGCGCAACCTTATAAAAAGGGCAAGTTGATTTTCTTAGTTGGAACAGGTGGCAATCGTGATAAATCGAAGCGTCCTGCCATGGCTGAAAAAGCGTCTGCTGCGGAATATGTCATTTTAACGACAGATGATCCACGCTATGAAGACTACGATAGTATTACAGGCGATCTTGCTAAAGGTATGCTTCATGATAATTATGCTTGTATTGGAGATCGTGCAGAGGCAGTGCGCCATGCGATTGAAATTGCTGAACCGGGTGACATGATTATTTTTGCTGGTAAAGGCCATGAGGATTATCAAATTATCGAAAATACCAAATTTCCACATAGTGATGCAGAAATTGCGATAGAAGCAGGCCGATTAAAATTCGTATGATGAAAGCTAAATTCTTAGGAAACCCTTTTAGTTGTAACTAAAGGGTTTTCTTTTTTGAGATTTCATGTAAAAAGGTTGTACGAAAGGCAAGTCTTCTTTTATTATTATTAAGTATGAAAAAAGGAGAATGACGAGATGAATTCAAATTTAGAACAAGATATACTATCGCGTCGTACTTTTGCCATTATCAGTCACCCTGATGCTGGGAAAACGACGATTACAGAAAAGCTTTTACTTTTTGGTGGTGCCATTCGAGATGCAGGTACAGTAAAAGGGAAAAAAACAGGTAAATTTGCAACATCAGACTGGATGGAGATCGAAAAACAACGTGGGATTTCGGTTACTTCATCTGTCATGCAATTCGATTATAACGGCTCTCGTGTGAATATTTTGGATACCCCTGGTCACCAAGATTTCTCGGAAGACACATATCGTACATTGATGGCTGTAGATAGTGCCGTCATGGTAGTGGATGCTGCGAAAGGGATCGAGGCACAGACTTTAAAGCTATTTAAGGTTTGTAAAATGCGTGGTATACCTATTTTTACATTTATTAATAAGTTAGACCGTCAAGGGAAAGAGCCGCTTGAATTGATCGAAGAGCTTGAAGAGGTATTAGGTATCAATGCATATCCTATGAACTGGCCAATCGGGATGGGTAAAGAATTCCTTGGTATTTATGATCGTTACAATAAACGCATTGAACAATTCCGTACAGATGAAGCGGAGCGTTTCTTACCAATAGACGACAATGGGGAGCTTGCTGTAGAGCATCCAATGAAGGTGACTTCTTATTATTCACAGGCAATGGACGATATTTTACTTTTAGATGAAGCGGGAAATGCATATTCTGAGGAAAAAATTCGTCGTGGGGAATTAACACCTGTATTCTTTGGTTCAGCATTAACGAACTTTGGTGTTCAAACTTTCCTGGAAACCTATTTACAATTCGCACCGACGCCACAGCCAAGAATTACTGAAGATGAGCAGTTTATTGATCCTGTGGAGCATGATGAGTTTTCAGGTTTTATTTTCAAGATTCAGGCCAATATGAATCCAGCACACCGTGATCGTATTGCCTTTGTACGTATTGTTTCTGGTAAATTTGAACGTGGAATGAATATGACGTTATCTCGTACAGGGAAGTCATTTAAAGTCACACAATCTACACAGTTCCTTGCAGACGATCGTGAGACAGTAGATGAAGCAGTTGCTGGTGATATTATTGGTTTGTACGATACAGGAACATACCAAATTGGAGACACTGTTGTAGGTGGCAAGAAAACATTCCAATTTGAAAAATTACCACAGTTTACACCAGAATTATTCGTCCGTGTCACGGCGAAGAACGTTATGAAATCAAAGCAATTCCATAAAGGGATTTTACAATTAGTGCAAGAGGGTGCTATTCAATACTATAAAACGCTGCATACAGAGGAAGTTATACTTGGAGCAGTTGGTCAATTACAATTTGAAGTATTTGAACATCGTATGAAAAATGAATACAATGTGGAAGTAAAAATGGAGCCAATTGGTTCGAAAATTGCACGCTGGATTGAAAATGAAGAGGAAGTCAAAGAATCAATGTCATCAGGTCGATCAATGCTTGTAAAAGACCGTTTTGACAATCTTGTTTTCCTATTTGAAAATGAGTTCGCTATGCGTTGGTTCGCAGATAAAAACGAAAGCATTAAACTTTATAGCCTTTTATAATTATAAAACACGAATCGACAATTTTGCGATTCGTGTTTTTTTGCAAGGAAAAATGACACTGTTTGTAGAATATATACATTATTAGGGAATATAAGTTTCCTTAGAGGTAGTATCTCAAATAACGGGAGCTTATTTATAAAATAATCTCCTTTTCGGCTATCATAGAAAGGAAGAGGTAGAAAAGGAGTTTGTTTATATGAATATTAGTCATTTTTCCATTAAAAGACCTGTCTTTACGATTGTTACTATGCTTTTAGTCATTATACTAGGCGGTGTATCTTTATTAAAAATACCGATTACGTTAATTCCAGAGTTAAATCCTCCTATTGGAGTGGTTGTCACCTCTTATCCTGGGGCAAGCCCGACAGAGGTAAATGAAAAGATAACGAAGCCATTAGAGGCTACACTTGCCACCTTACCTGGTATCAAAAAAATCCAGTCAACCTCCCAGGAAGGCTCCAATTTAATTGTGCTTGAGTTCAACTGGTCCACAAATATGGATTTTGTCCAACTTGATATTTTACAGCGAATTGATATGACCCCATTGCCTAATGATGCTGGCAAGCCTAGTTTCCTAAAATTTGATCCGTCTCAATTTCCTATTATTCAGCTGTCTTTACGTGCGGAAAATAATCAAGTAGATGTACGTGTATTAGCAGAGCACTTAGAGAAGGAACTGCTACGGACAGAGGGTGTTGCCAGTGTGAATGTTTCTGGCAAATTGATTGATGAAATCCAAATAGAATTGGATGAAGCAAAGCTAGTTGAAAAAGGCTTGACTCAGACAGACGTGATGCAAATAGTTCAAGCGAATAATGTGTCTCTTCCTGGTGAGCCTGTTTCAACAGATGCTGGCAAAATGCTAACAACACGTATAGTTAGCACATTATCTTCTCCGGAGAGCATTGCCAATTTAATTGTTTCGGTGGACCCTTTAACGGGCAAATCATTAACCATTGGTGATCTTGCAACCGTTAAGAGGACAGAACAACAATCTATTACCACAACACGAGCAAATGAGCTTCCAGCAGTTCTTATGTCTGTATTACAGGAATCTGGTGCAAATACGGCAGAGGTTTCTCAGGATTTCCAGAAGGCCTTAGAGACATTACTAAAGAAAGATCAGTATAAAGGTATCACAGCAGATATTTTAATTGATCAAGGTAATTATGTGGATTTAGCGATTAGTAATATTGGCTCTTCCTTACTTTTAGGTGGATTATTTGCGATGTTCATCCTATTTGTTTTTTTACGTAGTGTAAAGAGTCCGATCATCATTGGTATTGCGATTCCTTACTCCGTTATTGTCACATTTGTTTTGATGTTTTTTGCGGATTTTTCCCTCAATATTATGACATTAGGTGCTCTGGCACTTGGAATTGGTATGCTTGTGGATAATGCCATAGTCGTTATTGAGAATATAGAAAGACATCTAGGACTAGAAAAAGACCCGATAACTGCAGCAAAGGAAGGAACAAAGGAAGTAGCCCTTGCCATTACAGCTTCCACTTTAACCACAATAGCAGTATTCATTCCTGTTATGTTCATCGAAGGATTGATTGGTCAAATATTTACAGAGTTTGCCTTAACAATCTCATTCAGCTTAATTGCATCTTTAGTAGTTGCGCTTACAGTCGTTCCGATGCTAGCAAGTCGACTTTTAAAAATGAAAAACAGTAATTTTTATGTACAACGCAGTAAATCCCGATTTTATAGGCACTACAAGGCGTCTATTGTATGGGTACTAAAGCATCGAATACTAATAATACTTTTTACAGTGGTTTGCTTTAGTCTTTCTTTGTTTGGACTGACTAGAATAGGTACTGAATTTTTACCGCCTACAGATGAGGGGTTCACCTCTATAAGTGTCAATCTTGAAAAAGGTGTCGCTGTATCAGAAACAGAAAAGATTGTTAAGCAAATTGAGGAACGTTTAAAGCAGGAAAAGGATGTAGATGTGTATGTTAGTTTAATTGGCGGTACACAACAATCCCAAGCACGTGGACAAACTAGCGCCAACCAAGCTGAGATATATGTAAAGCTTGTCCCATTAGCAGAAAGGCAACGTTCCATTTTCAAATTTGTAGAAGAGCTAGAACAAGATATACAGGGAGAGCTTGAAGAGCAAGCTGAAATTACATTTAATGTATCGACAGCTACAGGATCGTCACCACACACTTTAACATTCCGTTTAACAGATTCCGATGAACAGAGGCTACAGCAAACTGTTAAGAAAGTGCAGCAGGAACTACTAGCGATTCAGCAAGTGACAAATGTCTCTACGGATTTAGATAATACTGTTCAAGAGATTCAAATTGAGGTTAATCGTGAAAAAGCAAAAGACTATGGTTTTGCTCCAGCACAAATCGCTCAAACTGTAAATCAAATGACAAAAGGTCAATTAACGTCCCAATTGATTACTGATGACGGCGCAGTATTACCCGTTTATACAGGTTTTGGGCAGTCATTTAATACGAGTATAGATGCTTTAAAAGCCATGCAGCTGCGTTCGCCAGCAGGATTATTTGTAAAATTAGAGGAAGTGGCTACTGTTTCTATACAAGAGGGGCCAGTATCCATTCGTCGTTCTGATCAAGCAGCAGCAGTGGCCTTTTTTGTAGATTATGAAACAAAGGAATCGTTGGGAGGAATCTCTGCAAAAGTAGATCAAGCATTAGAACAAGTTAGTTTACCAACTACTACTCAAGTTGTATTCAGCGGGGACAGAGAGCTCTATGATAGTGCAATTGATGATATGTTACTAGCTGTGATGCTAGCAATCGTGCTTGTATATATTGTGATGGCAGCTCAATTTGAGTCATTTAAATTTCCGTTTGTTATCATGTTTACTGTCCCATTAATGATCATTGGTGTAGCGATAGCTATGTTCCTAACAAATACTTTAATTGGTGTAACCTCAGTTATCGGTATCTTAGTGCTAGTAGGAATAGTCGTAAATAATGGTATTGTGTTGGTAGATTATATTAATCAGCAAAAGGCAATGGGCATGCCAGCTTATGAGGCAATTTTACTTGCTACCCAAGATCGACTTCGTCCAATTTTAATGACAGCCTTAACAACTATTTTAGGGCTATTACCACTTGCACTGGGTATTGGAGAAGGTACCGAGATGAATCAGCCAATGGGGATTGCTGTTATCGGAGGGCTTGTGACCTCTACTTTACTGACGCTGTATATTGTACCGATCATTTACAGTTTAATGGATAAAGAAACAAGAAAGTTGCACTAGGTTCAAGGGGGAATGGGAGATGAAGGTTCATTTTTTTACAGGTTTTCCTGGTTTCATTTCAAGTCAACTAATACGAGCATTACTTCAAAAGAAACAAGCACAACAAGTCATTGCAATCGTATTGGCAGGTGAAACCATAAAGGCATATAAAGAAAAAAATAAAATATTAGAGGATTTTCCTGACTGTTCGATTCGCATTGTGGAAGGCGATATTACACTACCAAACCTTGGATTAGAAAATCAAATCCTTAAAGAAATTGTACCGCAAATTGAAGTGTTTTGGCATTTAGCTGCAATCTATGATTTAGCTGTACCACGTGATATTGCCTGGAAGGTAAATGTTCATGGTACAACAATGGTAAATGATTTTGTTCGCACCTTACCAAATTTACAGCGCTATATGTATTTCAGCACTGCCTATGTGGCTGGTACACGTGAGGGCGTACTGCGTGAAAATGAATTAATTCGACCAAGAGCATTTAAAAACCACTATGAGGAAACAAAATATGAGGCTGAGCACAGAGTAGAAGATTTAAAATCGGAAATACCGTTGACAATAATTAGACCTGGAATTGTTCGTGGTCATTCCCAAACTGGTGAAACCATTAAATTTGATGGTCCTTATTTCTTCTTAAACTTAGTTGAACGTTTAAAGGGTTTACCTTTTATTCCGTATATTGGTCAAACTACATCAACTATTAATGTAGTGCCGGTTGATTATATTATAAATGCTTCTACTTTTTTGGTTAGTGAACAGAGTGCAGAAGGGAAGACACTTCATTTAACTGATCCTAATCCTCACCCTGTACAGGAGGTATACCGTACAATGGTGAAACTAGTTACAAATTCTTATCCAAAAGGACGTTTACCATTTACATTGGCTAAGCTTTCATTGCAGATTCCATTTATTCGAAAAAAATTAGGTGTCGAACAAGAAACATTAGATTATTTAACATGGAATGCCTCATTTGATACGACTGAAGCACATCATATCTTACAAAAAGGTGGTATTACATGCCCTGATTTTTTACAGACGATGCCAAAAATGATTGAGTTTTATTTAGCACATAAGGAAGAGAAGAGCTATCAAATTCAGATTAAGTAACGAAAAAAACATATAGATATTTTTGTCAGTTGTAAATGATAGTGCTATAATATTTGAAAGAAGATACCTTCGACAATTTGTCAAAGGGGAGTAGCTAACAGGTAATTAACTTTCCCTGGTTTCACATTCGTCAAGACATGGTACAACCATCGGGTGTGATAGTGAATGGCTCTATACGTATGACGTGTAGATTGAAGTACCATAAATAGAAAGGGTACGAATTTACTTAGCGAGACCTTTGCCTGAATTAGGGCAGGGGTTTTTTTCTTTTATACTTGAATGACAGGGTCATTGAGGGTATAGAGAGCTTAGAGGAGGCACTAGAATGGAAGCGATTTTATTACAATATGGCTGGGTGTTAATTGTCCTTGTTGTATTAGAGGGATTACTAGCAGCTGATAACGCGGTAGTAATGGCTGTTATGGTGAAGCATTTACCACAAGAGCAGCAAAAAAAGGCATTATTTTATGGACTATTTGGAGCATTGATATTCCGATTCTCCGCATTATTTGTTATTACAGTTTTAGTAAATTATTGGCAAATACAAGCGGTCGGTGCAGCTTATCTATTATTTATGTCTGCGAAAAATATATATGATTTACGAAAACATAAAGATGAAGAAGAAGCAGCAACCGAAAATGGTGGAAAAAAGGGTTCTGGTTTCTGGTTAACAGTACTAAAGGTAGAGGCGGCCGATATAGCATTTGCTATTGATTCGATGCTAGCAGCCGTTGCAATTGCCGTCACTTTGCCACACTTAGGTGAATTTGATATTGGTGGCATCAATGGCGGTCAGTTCATTGTGATGCTCCTTGGCGGATTTATTGGTGTCATTATGATGCGGTTTGCGGCCCAATGGTTTGTAAAAATATTAAATGATTACCCTTCACTTGAAACAGCGGCATTTCTAATCGTTGGCTGGGTAGGTGTGAAGTTAGTTGTCTTAACATTGGCACATGAGAAGGTGGGAATATTGCCTAAAGAATTTCCACATTCCACGGCATGGGAGTTAACATTCTGGATTGTCCTAGTAGGTATTGCTTTTGTCGGCTATTTAGTCGGTGTAAGAAAGAAAAAATAAGTAGATGAACGTTGGAGGAATAGTTATCACTATTCCTCTCAGACTGTAGACAAAAGCCCTCGAGAAGTTCACTCTCAAGGGCTTTTATCATTTTTCTTCCTATGTCGTCTTGATATTTGGTCATACATTACCAAATCCAACATACGCTTCGAGCATAGTTGCTCTCTTAAGCTACTTGCCACGTCCAAGTAGCCAGTTTCTTTAAATTCATGGCAGCAAAAGTAAGCATCGCCTGCATGGACAATTTTTTCAGACCTCTTAAGGTTGTCCATCGCATACCATGCTTTTCTTTTGCATCGGCAA
>NZ_JANWTB010000012.1:0-154786 GCF_024919535.1 Lysinibacillus sp. A4
ATGTTTCATCTGCCGCTTGCATCGCTTTTTCAGCTAAATCTTTGCTTGCTTTCGAAACGCGACCAATGACTTCTGTTTTCTTTGCAGGATTGTACGAAACGATTTTATCTTCTGTTGTAATGCGCTCACCACCAATAATTAGTGGGTAGTCTTGACCTAAGTAACCTTCAACTTTATTTAAAGCCTCTACATAAGCATTGTAGTTTGCCTCTTGTGAAAAATCTGTGAATGGTTCGTGTTTGTATGGAATCATACTTAATCCTCCCTTGTGAGATGTGTTTGGGTATGCAAAAAACATTGACGCAAAATATCTTTGCGTATAAAATATTCTTACACTTATTATAATGCAAAATTTCGTTGCATATTTCAAGTAAAAAATTTTTGAGGTGCACATTTTTATGAAAAATTCTGAACCTTTACTACCTTTTTATGAGTTTATTGCAACAAATGTATCCGTTGGTATTCATGCAGTAGACCTATCTGGTAAAACGATTATTTACAATACGAAAATGAAAGAAATTGAAGGGTTTCATTTTGATGAACTTGCGGATCGTTCCATTATTGAAATGTTTTCCTTCCGTCAACATGAAAGTACATTAATGCGTGTTCTACAAACAGGAAAAAAAGAAATTAATGTTAAACAATCCTACTGGAATAAAAATGGTCATGAAATTACAACAATCAATGATACTTTTCCACTTTTTGTTGAAGGCAAACTGATTGGCGCAATCGAATTTGCACGTGATATTACCTCACTGGAAAAGCTTGTTTATCAACCCCTTCGTCGTTACGATGAACCTTTAACATTTGATATGATTAAAGCTGATTCTGAATCCATGAAGCAGGTTATCGACAACGCTAAAAAAGCAGCTGCTGTAAAATTACCAGTATTATTAATTGGCGAATCTGGCACAGGGAAAGATTTAGTAGCAGAGGGAATTCACCACGCAGCTTCACCTGATCCTGATGCCTTTGTGACACTCGTTAGTCGCCGTTCAGCTCAATCGGTGCTCGATAAATTACAACAATTACTAGAAGAAGATAAGGATTACACCTTTTTCTTCGAACGTATCGATTTTTTGAGCTTAGACATTCAAGAGCAACTTTTAGATATACTACATTCACTTCCACAGTCCAAATATATGCTAATTGGCAGTGTGGGTAGTGATCCCATTACATTGATTGCCGAAAAGAAGCTGTCAAAATCGCTATATTATTTCTTTGCAACAATGGCTATTACTATTCCCAATTTAACGGATCGAAAAGAAGACATACTTCCATTTGTAGAAGATTATTTTAGTCGACATCGAGAACGATTTGCCTCACAAGTCACTGAACTTGCACCAGACGTACAGGAATTATTTTTACAATATGATTGGCCAGGAAATCTAAAAGAGCTTGAGCTGCTACTGGATGAAATTGTTTCATTTATGACAACGGAATCCACTGTTACTTCAGATTTATTACCATTACATTTCCGCTTCAAAGTGCAGCAGCAAGATACAAATAATCGTGAACCAGAATTTTTTATGTTCCATCAAAATAACAATGTCATGCCACTCGATGCCTATTTGCGTGAAGCCGAATCATATTATGTGCAAAATGTCTTAAATTTATATGAGGGCAATATTACAAAGGCAGCAAATGCACTTGGTATGAGCAGACAAAACCTACAATATCGAATCCGCAAAATAAAAAAACAATAGAAAAAACGAGGATACTTTCATTCGAAAGCATCCTCGTTTTTTTATTGACCAGATTGTTCAATCCAGTCCTGCAATTTATCTTTTAAGGAATTAAAACCATTTGCATCCGATTCATCTACACGGTCCTGCAATGATTTACGTGGTGGTGCGTCTTTTTTTCTTACTGTTGCTGGGCGATCCTGTAGCGCTCTCATCGATAAACTAATTTTTTCGGCCTCTTCATCGATTTCAAGAATTTTGACTTCAACTTCTTGCCCAACAGCTAAAAATTCACTAACGTCCTTCACAAAGCCGTATGTTATTTCCGAAATATGCACAAGGCCTTGCGTATTGTCATCTAGTGCAACAAATGCACCGTATGGTTGAATACCTGTAACTTTTCCGGTCAACACGTCTCCTAATTCATATTTTTTTACCATAACCTTTGCCCACTTTCTTTTGTTTGCTACGTATATATCGCTTAAATTATAACATACGTGTAAAAACGGGGCAAAAAATCATCTCATCAATCCATGATACCAATTATACGGTAAAAGCCATCTTCATTTTGAGATAATCTAAACAAAATCTGCTTGCCATACTCTTTTTGATGTTCTTCATCAAGTCGTACAGCCACCATTGGGTAATTTCCGTTGTATTGCGACATTTGGCTAATAATGGATAAGTTTTTTACTTTGTTTAAAAAATCAGACTCTATTTCTACATTTGATAGGATTACTTTCTCTTGCAATGATTCATCTCCAATAGAAATTGCATATAAATAAAGGGAAACCATATTTAAAGGACTGAGCTGATTAATAAATGGCTCAGGGTCACTTTTCAAATACTGATCATAAATTCTCTTAACTTGTGCAATCTCCGCATCATCGATGTCTACAATATTAAATTCTTCAACTGCCGTATCTTTCCTAACTTGCAAAATGGCCGTTGAAATATCTTGTATTGTCAGCCCTACTAACGTTTCTGAGTTATTATATTGGTGTAATTCATTTAAAATAGTTGCTGCATTCTTTGTCATTACCTCCCCATACTTTCCATTAGCGACTTTTTGTAAAAAATTCAGGTATTCTTTATTAACGATTCCCTTTTCAGCATACACTTGATAATTAGTGGATCCTTTCATTAGAGCTAACCAAGTATTTTCAAATACTGCCTTTAATTCCTTATAAGTAACATTCCCCGTATTGATATCAAACAGCAATGAACGCTCCATAATTTTTAAGGATTCAGCTGTTTCTTCTCGTGTATACCTCAAGCCTTCTTCTCCTACTAAAAATCCCTTTTGTAAAAACTCAAAGTAACCAAAAATATCAGGATGCATGTATTTTATAGGTTCAAAAGCAAATTCCCCATCGATGGGATTAGCTTTAAAATAATAGGAACCATCCACATCCAAATGAAGTTCCATATATTGCTTGTTTGCTGTTTCAATGATTGCTTTTAAATCTGATGGATACTGACTACGATCTATCTTTTTCTTTAAAAACTGTTCATAAGGTTCAAGTAAAGAATTAAAATACATTTCTATGTCATTAAGCGATTGCTTATATAAGTTAAAGATTCCATAAGATTCATTAAAGGATAATGGCCCGTATCCTTTGATTGTCTCTAAGGCTCGTCTCGGGGTCATTAATCCGTCTAGAATTTCCTTCTCCATTATTTGCAATTCCCAATCCTCCTTTATCGGACGTTCGTAACTCGTATAGAAGGCCAACATGGAATCTGCATTTTGAATATATGAAAAAGTATTCAGTTCTTCTACTGAAACTTTCAACTCCCTACTTATATCTTCTTTCACTCTCTTGTATTTCTTGGTGATTCGCTCTACCCATTTTTCATACGTCCCTATCGTGTTGTCATCATTTTCTTGGGAAATCTGTTTATCACTGTTATTGTATGTTTCAGGCTGTCCAATCATATATGAAGTTCCCAATAAACCCACTAATAACACGCTCGCAATACTTACAAACCAAACAACCGACTTTTGCCATCTGGAGGGGCGCTGATGACCTTTATTGATAATTTCAAAAGATAATTCCTTGGATATATCCTCTTCTTCAATTTGTTTAAAGACAGTATCAGGATCAAGCTTCGCTTCCATTCGTTCATAGGATTTTTTCAGTAGTGCCATACGTTGGTCAAATTGCTTATCATCCATTTTCAACACTCCCATCTTGCATTAATGCTGCCTTTAGCTTTTCCTTCGCTCGTAATAATCGCACTTTCACCGTCGATAACGAAATATTTAAAACCTCAGCGATTTCTTCGTATTTTAATTCGTGGAAATAAAACAACACGAGAGGATAACGGTATTTTTCGTCAAGTGCCTGAATAGCACCATGTAGATGCCTGTCCTCTTCAAACAAAAGAACATTCTCTTCAGCAGATGAATGAGTCTTTTGCTGTTGGGCCTGTAGCTTGTCCTCTTTAGCCTGCTGCCGTTTTTCCTTACGATAATAATCACGCGTAGCATTTAATGTGATTTTATAGAGCCACGTGGTAAATCGATCCTGTTTAAATTGGTGTAAAAAGCGATACAGTTTAACAAATACCTCCTGTGAAACATCAGCTAAATCATTTGTATGTACGCCACATTGAAAGGCAAACTTTTCAACGGTTTGCTGATGTATGCGGATAAGCTCGATATAGGCATCTTTATCTCCTTGCTGCGCCCTTGCTATTAGTTCAACCTCCGTCATAGCTACCCCCCCTTTTGATAATGAAACGAAGCATTCTACCTAATTGTTACATAATTTAAATGTCTTTCCTCACATGTCATCTCTCTATATTTTTACTCCTTCAAATGTCTTTCTTGCTATCATCAATTTTCTGATATTTGCTTGTGTTATGAGAATATTGAGGTAAAATAATACTTTAGTATAAGGAGGATTTATTCGTGTCATCGAGGGATCAATTTACAACAAAAATTGGGTTTATTTTAGCTGCCGCAGGAAGTGCTATAGGGTTAGGAGCTATTTGGAAATTCCCCTATATGGCGGGTACGAATGGCGGTAGTGTCTTTATTTTATTATTTATTTTATGTACTTTCTTTATTGGCTTACCCGTCCTCATTGCTGAGTTCATGATTGGTCGTCGAGGTCAAAAGGATGCCGTTACTTCCTTTAAGGAACAAGCGCCAGGAAAGCCATGGTATTTGATTGGCTGGGGCGGTATGGTAATCGCAGGCCTTATCCTATCATTCTACAGCGTTGTTGGTGGATGGATTTTAAGCTACTTGGGTCGTGCCTTTACATTTAAGCTAACGAATGCTGGCTCTGACATCAACTACGCTGATTTATTTGGCGATATTATTTCAAGCCCTTTTGAAGCAGTACTTGTACAGGGACTATTTATGTTATTGACAGTGGTCATTGTGTCAGCAGGTATTAAGGGCGGAATTGAAAAAGCTAGCACATGGATGATGCCTCTCCTCTTTATTTTCTTTATTGTCCTAGTTATTCGCTCTTTAACTTTAGACGGGGCTATGGAAGGCGTTAAATTTATGTTTGTACCTGATTGGTCCTATTTGAATGCTGAAACATTTTTAATGGCCTTAGGACAAGCATTCTTCTCACTAAGTGTAGGTATTGCGGTTATGATTACATATGCTTCCTATTTATCTAAAACAGAGAAGATTGGTAACTCTGCGATTAATGTAGCATCTATGAATATTATTATCTCTTTACTTGCAGGACTTGTTATTTTCCCAGCAGTATTTGCGCTTGGTTATACACCTGATCAAGGGCCAGGCTTAGTATTCATTATTTTGCCAGCTGTATTCGAGCAGTTACCTCTTGGTGGCTTATTCTTAATAATCTTCTTCATTCTATTGCTTTTTGCTACAGTCACTTCTTCCATTTCCATGTTAGAAATAGTCGTAGCAATCGCTATTGGTGATAAACCAGAAAAACGCAGAAAAATGGCTTGGATTGGTGGAATCATTATTTTCATCGTTGGTATTCCAAGTGCCCTTTCATTTGGTATATTAGCAGATGTAAAAATAGTAGATCGCTCTATTTTTGACTTTGTTGATTTTATGACTAATAGCATCGGTATGCCGATTGGAGCTATGTTGATTTCAATTTTTGCAGGTTATTATTATACAAGAGATATTTCACGTAAAGAATTAGCTGCGTCAAGCTTCATGTTTCATATTTGGTACATTTTAATTCGCTACGTCTCCCCACTCGCCATTCTTATTATTTTCATTCAGGGGATTTTGCCTTTATTTAAATAAGTCTTAGCCTCAAAGATGTATCAAAAAAGAGGTTGTCCATTGACAACCCCTTTTTTTATAAGGAATATGCAAAATATTTTAAATAATACATTTCGCTTCAAATTTAATGGCAATTAGTTTGTAAGAAATGGCTACACAATCTTCAAATGGAATCCATTGCTCAAACGAATGCTCATATGTTTCTTGAATAACTTTTGCAAGTGTTGATGGATCATCAATCCCTTGTAATGCTGCAACTACATCTGCTGTTTCTGTATCATAATGGTCTGGACCTAAGTGGAATGGATCCCACTCCTCTAGCAGATGGACAGCTGCTTGATTCATTTTTATATTTTCCAAAATACTCACCTATTATCCTTTGATCATACTCGTATGATACCATAGTAAAAAAAAAAGAAAAGAGTGATTTACTTGTCTATTTTTGATCAAACTATCAAACGTCGATGTACAAACTCTGTCAAATGGGACGCAATGGAAAAGGTTTATGGCCTAAACGATGCCTCAGATATCTTACCTATGTGGGTAGCCGATATGGATTTTGCGGCTCCAACAGCCGTTTCAAAGGCTCTACAACAACATGCCGAACATACTATTTTTGGCTATAGTTATATGAGTGAGGAAGCGATTCAATCCATTGTAGACTGGCAAAGTACTCGCCATGACTGGGACATTGAGAAAGAAGCCATCCTATTCTGTAATGGTGTGGTGGCTGCATTAGCTAACAGCGTTGTTGCCCTAACTAACCCTGGTGACAAAGTACTCATTTCACCACCAGTTTATCCGCCATTCTTTAACATACCAAAAAGTAATGGTCGTGAAGTTGTGAGCTGTCCATTAATTGAAAAAGATGGATTGTTTGTCTATGATTTTGAATCCTTCGAGAAGTCTTTAGCTCAAGATGTGAAAGCCTACATACTATGTAACCCGCATAATCCAGGAGGCTATGTATGGGATGAAGCTACTTTAAAGGAAATTGTACGACTTTGTGCTAAATATGATGTCATCATTATTTCTGATGAAATCCATGCTGATTTAATGATTAATGGGGATAAACATATTCCTTTAGCTAAAGTTGCAGGTGATGAAATTAATCGCATTGTTACGTGTATGGCTCCTACTAAAACATTTAACTTAGCAGGAATTCAAGTTTCATATATGATCGTAACAGATAAGGAAAAACGCTTGAAGCTAGAGGCCATCAATATGGCAAGTGGTCAAGGCTCATTAAATACATTTGCCTCTGTTGCCCTTCATGCAGCATACACAGAAGGGGCTCCTTGGTTACATGAATTACTTCCTTATATTTCTGCCAACATGGATTATGTGAAAACGGAGTTAGAGCAGATTCCAGGTATTCGTGTTACGATTCCTCAATCCACTTATTTAATCTGGATTGATTACCGAGAACTAGCGCTTGAAGAGAAGGAGATCATGAACCGCTTACTTGAAATCGGGAAGCTAGCTCTAGAACCAGGGACAAAATACGGAGAAGAAGGTCGTGGCTTCCTACGTATGAATGTTGCTTGTTCATTTGATACTGTGAAAGATGGAGTCGAGCGTTTTAAAAAGGTCTTTGCGCAATAAAATGATTGAAAGGATATCTCTCCCCTTAGAGCTATCCTTTTTCTATGTTTAAAAACAAAATTTTGTGGAAAAGGTTCTTATCAATCGGATTTATAAAGAGGTGATTTTACATGGACATTGTCCCATTAACGATTAAACGTGCTTATATGACATTCCTATTCCCCTTCGCCTATTCCGAAAAAAATCGTCAAAAAATCAGTGATATACTACTAAACGAGGGCTTTTTCTTTTTCACCTTACACAATACATCTCTTGAAGACGCTTTTTATGGTGATATGACGATTATACATGAGGAACTTGCCCAATTTTTCTATCCTTTTTTGGAGGATAAATTATTTCCAAACGAAATGAATAACCCTGACTTTATTCGTTTTTCGAAAGCTTTTTATACACAAGGCGCCTTACATCTTCAAGAAAGTCAAATCAAATATGATTACGAAGTGATGAGTATTGATGTGACACTATGTCCTTTTGGGAATGGGATTATAACAGTAAGAACAAATATTACAGATCAATCACATGATCTAAGTGATATTTTAAATTTTATCCACTATTTTAGAGTATTAGAGGCTAAACTAAGAGAGGAGAAAGGTGCAAGTCATCATTTTTCATTTGGTCATTGTTCTTCTACGAGTGAATTATTATTTAAGTATTTTATACCTTTTTTAAAACCTTTTCTATTACATCAACAAGACCATAGCTACGAAGGCTTACCTTTCTTTGAAGATGAGCGAATGTTTGCCTCAGCTTATTTAATGGCAGAGGAAGAAGCTAAAATTATACCTGAGCATTTATTTCGCTTAGGACAAGTAGACGGTAGGACACCTGCTGGCAAACCCTTTATTTCTAGCACTAATCCTTCATATATCTCTAATTATGTACAAGAGCATGCCCATAAACGCTGGGCTCCTAACAGTTATATTATCACCTCCTCACAAGCACAAATAACGATTACAAATAGGCCGTTTGCCAAATGTACACATAGTATTCAAGAATTTATGGGTACGCACTATTATAATTTGTTCATTCATTATTTTTATAAAATGATGCTCTTAAAGCTTTCCTATGAGTATAGTGAAATAAAGTGGGGCAAAGATAAACAGATTGTCAATGAACTAATCGAGCTGATTACAAAGTTTTCTGCACGCTATTATTTTGAAGAAGTTATCGTACGAACAGAAGGCAGAGAAATTGCTCAATTGCTACGAAAGTACTTCCGTATAGATGAACATTATGTAGAAACAAAAGAAACATTGAATAGTTTGTATCGAACACAGGAAGATCAATCCGATAATCGAAGTAATAATTTACTATTTATTTTAACAGTCTTTACTGTGGTATCGGGCATTTATGGGATGAACTTAGTCATTGAAGGGTGGAAAGATAGCAGTGATTTCGATAGCATCGGTAGTTATACACTCTTTGAATGGGTAGCCTTTATTACTGCATTGAGTGGGATTGGCTTGTCACTTGTACTGGTTTGTTTCACTGCCATCAAGGCCCTGCAAAATACTATTCGACGCTTTAAAAAAAATTGATACAATAAAAAAGAATCTGCTCGCCCTCTGTGGCAAGCAGATTCTTTTTATTAGACATTCTGTTGATTGTTTGTGTTTTTCTTTTCTGCTAAAATACGTGCTTCAATTTCTTTTGATTTTAATTCTTGTTTCTTAGAAATTTTTCTAAAAAGCGTAAACACGATAATACATAGAATAAGCATAATTAAAAATTCAAATGCTGCTGGAATATAACCTGATTTGTCTTCTGGGAAATATAAAAATTGATACATAAAGTTCTGCATGTTCTACACGTCCTTATACGTATTATTCAAAGACTGTAATTGACTCAATTTTCACATCTTCTAACGGTTTGTCACGGAAATCTTTTTCCACATCTGCAATTTTATCCACAATGTCCATACCTTCTACTACATGACCGAATACTGTGTGTTTATGGTCTAACCAAGGTGTACCACCGTTTTGAGCATAAGCTTCGATGATCTCTTCAGGGAAGCCCGCTCCTTGTAATTGACGAAGCATATCACTTGGAAGGTGCTTCATTTGTACAATAAAGAATTGAGAACCATTTGTGTTTGGTCCTGCATTTGCCATTGATAGCGCGCCACGTAGGTTAAACAATTGCTCTGAGAACTCATCTTCAAAGGAATTACCCCAAATTGATTCTCCGCCCATTCCAGTACCAGTTGGGTCGCCGCCTTGAATCATGAAGTCTTGAATAACACGGTGGAAAATAATGCCGTTATAGTAGCCTGATTTAGCATGACCTAAAAAATTCTCAACCGTTTTCGGTGCGTGCTCAGGGAATAATTTAATTTTGATAGCACCTAATGTTGTGTTCATTTCTACAAGCACTTCGCCTGCTTGTACGTCTGTTGTTAACTGTGGAAACATGGAAGTCTCTCCTTTAATGATAAATTTCAGTTTCAATGAAAAAGATGCCCTTGCACCTTTTCTGACCTCATTTTAGTCTAACATACTTCCTACTGGTTTTCTCCCTCTAAGTATTGACGATTTTTGCACTTTTACTATTCATGTTTAAAACTATGTAAATAGGTCTGAGCGAGTATTTGGAATCAATCCAAAATATGTTATTCTGATGAAGGATTTATAGAAAGAGTGGAGGCACACATGAAAAAGGCTTTTGGTTTTTTTATTATAGCTCTATCCCTTCCTGCTTTATGGTGGATTAGCTCAAACATTAAAACAGAAATCAATATTGCACAAGCACATGAGGAACAAATGACTAATGCAATACATTTACCCGAGGTAGAGGCCCAACTACCTGTTACCCTTATTGATCGAAATGGGCAAACATTTAGTGAGGAATATGTCGAATGGCGGCAGCCACTAAGTTTACAAGAAATTCCACAAATTGCCCAGGAAATATTCATTACTAGTGAGGATGCTGATTTTTATACGCATATTGGCTTTGATTTAAGTGCTATTATTCGTGCAGTTGTAGCCAATTCAAATAGCAACACAACCTCTCAAGGAGGTAGTACAATTACGCAGCAGCTTGTCCGGATGCGTTATTTATCTGAGGAAAAAACATATGAACGGAAATTAACAGAGCTTTTTTATGCCTATGAATTAGAAAAAGAATTTGATAAAGAAGCCATTTTAACGATGTACCTAAATGAGTCCTATTTCAGCAATCAAGTTTATGGCATTGGCGGAGCAGCCACCTATTATTTTCAAAAGCCACTCCAAGAATTATCCATAGCTGAAATAGCTTTCATTGCTGCCATCCCAAATAACCCTTCCCTTTATAATCCTTTAAAGAATTATGATCAAACTAAAGCAAGGCAGGAGCGTTTGTTAGATACCCTTGCAGCAAATGAAGCTATTACAGAGGAAGAGGCAAAAAACTATAAGGCTGATCCCATTACATTAAATGTGAAAGATAAAATTCAAAGTTATCCAATGTATAGCACTTATGTTCTTCAAGAGCTAAAATGGCTTATTGCAGAAAAAGAAGGTTATGCGGATCGACTAAGCTTAACAGAGAATGAGGAAGAAAAGAAAAAAATTAAAGCACAATTAGACAATCGACTCAATACATTATTTCAAAATGGACTCATCATTCACACAGCGCTTGATCCTACTAAACAGCAGCATGATGAGGAAAAAATGTCAGCTATTTTAGGTACTAGCCCATTCCAAGCAGCAGGTGCAGCCATTGAAAACCAATCAAGAGAAATAGTCAGTCTGTATGCAGGAAAGAATTATGAAAAATTTGATTTCCATCGTGCATTCCAAGGAACACGTCAGCCAGGTTCAGCTTTTAAGCCTCTGGCAGTCTATGCACCATTCTTCGAAACAACATCTCATACACCTGATTCGATTGTCAATGGTGGGCGTTATTGTGTGGGCTCGTTTTGCCCACAAAACTATGGGGGCTATACGTATGGTGATGTGTCAATTCGTACTGCTTTTCGACATAGCTATAATACATCTGCACTTCGTCTCTTTCAAACCGTTGGCGTCGAGACAGCCTTTCATTATCTTAATCGCTTTCACTTCCGCTCGATTGTAGAGAAAGATTATAATTATTCTGCATCATTAGGAGGATTAACCTATGGTGTAACAGCATTAGAACTAGCAGATGCTTATACTAGCTTTATTGATGGCTCTTATGTACTTGCTCATAGTATTCGCAAAGTCACAGCATTAGATGGAACAGAGCTTTATAGTTGGGATACACAGCGTGATCAAATTTGGTCTCCGAAAACAGTAAAATACATGCGTGAACTTCTTGCAGATGTTGTAGCAAACGGTACGGGTCAAGGTGTCTATAGTAACAGCAGCTACGTTGGTGCAAAAACAGGGACAACGAATGACTATCGTGACTACTGGCTTGCTGGACTCAATAATGAATATACTGCTGCTGTATGGCTAGGGTATGATAAACCTCAATCGATGCAGCAATTAGAAGAGTACAAAATCCATCACCAATTATTTAATGTTTTGCTTGAGTAGTGAAACATGCAAAAGGTAGTAGTCTCAATCGACTACTACCTTTTCAACGTGTTAAAAAACAAAACCATCCATAAAATTTTTATGAAAGGTGTAAATGGTTTTCCGTTTCAGGCTACTTGCTTTCCTGTGGGCGAGCATCAAAAGCCTTCTACTCTAACCCTTAAAAAGGTTAGCTTTTTAGCAACAGTTTTCAAATAAAGTGAAAGTGTTCACTATTCTCTATGGAGGGTGGGTCTCACTCATCGCTTCTCAACATTGAAAATAAGAGCCTATCCTCTCTCTAATTATACAAAAAACGGGTTATTTTGTTTATGCAGCTAGTAAAAATAAGGAAAAGGCAATTTTGCACCTGGTTGATTGGAGAGGAGCCAGCTTCACTCCTAGGGATTTAGCGTCACAGATGGGACGCTGGCGGAAAGGAAATCAATCCCTCGCTTTTTCTACTATTAACATCACCATTTTAATAGTATGTATTAATTTGCAAACGGCAGACTTGCCAAAATGCCATTATATAGCTTTAATACGACATAAACAACTAATGTTAAAAGAATCGTCCACATAAAAAGTTCAAAGATTAATAGACCGATTGTGCCGCCCATTGATATAAAATGACTCATTTTATAAATCAGATAAACAAAGTAGGTAAATATCGTTATGACAAAAATACCTATTAAAACATAAATAAATTGGATGGCAAATGCAGAACACATAGCACCTACAAATAAAATAATATAGCCACCTCGAGCCTGACTAACTGTGGCTCCTTCGTTGTCCTTTGAAAAGAACAGCATTCCTACCTCATGAATGGTTTCGCCTACAAGTTTAAGGGCAGAAAATAACATAAAAAAAACAATGGCAAAGACGATGAGAAGAAATACACGTAATTCAAAATCTGATAAAAACTCTCGCATTCCTGAATATACACCGATGGCTTGAAAAATCTGTAATGATTTACCAACAGCATACATCCCAAATGTCAAACTAAACAATAAAATTGTAATTAATGGTAGATAACCATAGATATATGGGTTCTTCATAAAAAATTTTTTTCCTCTATTTTTATTGATAACTTCCTATTTATAATATAACGAAAATTCTCCAACGACCGCAAGCTAAATCCCAATAGTACATATGCATTCCCAATTAAAGTACGTTATAATTGATTTACTTACCTGCATAAAGGAGGGTTTTTTTGTTACAAGTACTTTATATTTTTATTCCAATGCTTGTTGCAATATTAGTGCCATTTTTATATAAACGCATGAATAATATTCACACAGGTTGGTTTGTTCTTGCTGTACCTGTTACGCTTGCTGTTATTTATGCAACATATATTGCTCAAGTTGCTAAAGGTGAAGTATTTACTGCAGAGCTACCTTGGATTCCATCGCTTGATATTTCCATCATCTCATATTTAGATGGACTTAGCTTATTATTCTCATTACTCATTACTGGAATTGGCTCGTTAGTTGTGCTTTACTCCATTTTTTACTTAGATAAACATAAAGAAAAATTACATAACTTTTATGTTTACCTACTGTTATTTATGTCAGCCATGCTGGGAGTAGTACAGTCAGATCATTTAATTACACTCTATTTCTTCTGGGAGCTAACATCCATATCATCATTTTTACTCATCGGCTATTGGTATAATCGGGATGCCTCACGCTTCGGCGCATTAAAGTCTATGATGATTACAGTTGGCGGCGGCTTAATGATGCTAGGTGGCTTCGTTCTTCTTTATTTAATGGGAGGAACCTATTCTATTCGAGAATTGATTGTCATGGCACCAAATTTAGTAGATCAGCCTTTATTCACTTGGTCACTTGTCCTATTACTCTTGGGAGCATTTACAAAATCCGCGCAATTCCCATTCTACATTTGGTTACCAGATGCCATGGAGGCGCCAACACCAGTAAGTGCATACCTTCACTCAGCAACAATGGTCAAAGCAGGTATCTATTTAGTTGCACGATTTACGCCGATTTTTGCAGCCTCTGAGCTTTGGGTGTGGCTTGTAACAGGTGTAGGTATCTTAACTTTATTCTGGGGTTCCTTCTTTGCAGTGAAGCAAACTGATTTAAAAGGCATTCTAGCATTCTCTACAGTCAGTCAGCTTGGGCTTATTATGTCACTACTTGGGGCAAGTGCTGTTGCTTTTCATGCAAATGGCTCAGTCGATACCATTAAGTTTGCTGCATTTGCTGCCATTTTCCACCTTATTAATCATGCCACATTTAAAGGTAGTCTCTTCATGATTGCAGGCATTGTGGATCATGAAACAGGAACTAGAGATATTCGTAAACTCGGTGGCTTAATGAGTATTATGCCAATTAGTTTTACCGTGGCTGCAATAGGAAGTTTATCAATGGCTGGTCTTCCGCCATTTAATGGCTTCTTAAGTAAAGAAATGTTTTTAACAGCCATGCTTGCACTTCAGAAGTTTGAATTATTTGGCTTTGAAACATGGGGAGCACTCTTCCCTATTGTTGCGTGGATTGCTAGTATTTTTACATTTATCTATAGCTTCTATTTTGTTTTCCGAACATTTAATGGGAATTACAAACCAGAGCAGTTACCTCATAAACCACATGAGGCGCCGATTGGTATGCTAATTTCACCTATTCTTTTAGGGACTTTAGTTGTGACAATCTTCTTTATTCCAAACATTATCGGTAATATCTTTGTAAAACCAGCCGTTCAAGCGATACAGCCATTTTTGTATGATTCGCCTCAAGCTGTTGATATTCATGTATCAGCTTGGCATGGTAAGATCACTCCTGAGCTACTGATGACTATTGGAATTATAATTGTAGGGGTATTGTTATTTGTTGCCTTACCAAAATGGCAAGGGATGTATCAACGATTCCCGCAAGCGTTAACATTAAACAATGCCTATGACAAAATCATGCAGGGATTAGATGTTGGCTTAAATCGTATATCTCGACGCTATATGACAGGTTCTATGCGTCACTATTTACTCTATATGTTTAGCGGAATTACTATTATTGTTATCGGCTCTCTATTCGTGAAAGATGCATTTAATATTTCATTCCAAGGAGCCTCACCAATTAATCTATACGAAATTATCTTGATCATTGTCTTATTAATTGGTACTGGCATCACCATCTTGGCAAAATCGCGATTAACGGCCATTATTGGGCTTGGTACTGTTGGCTATACAGTCGCCTTATTCTTTGTCATTTTTAACGCACCTGATTTAGCGCTGACCCAGCTCGTTATTGAAACGATTTCAGTTGCACTATTTTTATTAGCATTTTACCATCTACCTAAGCTTGGTAAACGAGAGGAGCGAATGAGGTTCCAGTTAAATCGTGCCATTGTTTCAGTTGCAGTTGGTGTGATGGTAACACTTGTTGCGCTATCAGCTCATTCTCAAAAACTAATTCCCTCTATTGCTAAGTACTACGAGGAAACCGTCTATTCATTAGCTGGTGGTGGAAATATTGTAAACGTAATTTTAGTAGACTATCGTGGTTTCGATACATTGTTTGAAATTACAGTACTCGGCATAGCTGGCATGGGCATCTTAGCTATGATTAAGTTACGTATGAATAGAAAGGAGAACACTCATGAAAACAAATGATGTGATAATACAATTTACAGCTAAAATTGTATTTTTCATTATTTTCTTCTTCTCCATTCATATTTTTTTAGCTGGTCACTATACGCCTGGTGGAGGCTTTGTTGGGGGGCTGTTAACATCAAGTGCACTTGTTCTTTTAGTGTTAGCCTATGATATCAACACAGTCCGCCATATTCTACCTATTAATTACACGTATTTAACAGCCATTGGCTTACTATTAGCCCTTGCTACTGCGGCATACCCAATGTTTGTGGGCAAACCGTTTTTCACACATTTCTTTGATTATTTCGATTTACCGCTTCTAGGCAAACAGTCATTACACACGGCTATGCTTTTTGATAGCGGGGTCTATTTGGTTGTTGTCGGCGTTACGATGACCATTATTCAAACGATTGGAGAGGATGAATAATGGAAATAATTATGGCCTTTGTGATCGGCTTTCTCTTTATGGCAGCGGTCTATTTAATCTTATCAAAAAGTTTATTGCGCATTATTATTGGAACAGGTCTGTTAAGTCATGGTGCTCATCTACTCATCTTAACAATGGGTGGTCTTGGTGGTGAAGCTCCACCCGTCTTAAACGAAGGAGCCAAAACATTTGCTGATCCCTTACCCCAAGCACTTATTTTAACTGCAATTGTTATAAGCTTTGGGGTGACAGCATTCTTCCTTGTACTTGCCTACCGTTCCTATCAAGAGCTTAACACGGATGATATTAGCTTAATGAGAGGAAGTGATGAGGATGAATAACTTCCTACTATTACCCATTATCATCCCGTTTTTCTTCGGTATGATTTTAATGTTTGGACAAAAAAATCTAACTTATCAGCGATCATTTTCATTACTTGGGATTGGACTAGCCCTCCTCTCTGCCCTCTCTCTGCTTTTAACAGTGAAAGAAGATGGTATTCAAAAGGTCACATTTGGAAATTGGCCTGTTCCTTACGGTATTACAATGGTATCTGATATGGTGTCTGCATTGCTCGTTACAACGACATTGCTCATTGCGCTATTTGTTGTTTGGTATGGCTTCGGTTCCATCACGAAGGAACGCGAACGCTTCTTTTATTACCCTGGTATTATGTTTATTTTAACTGGGGTCAATGGTGCCTTTACAACAGGAGATATTTTTAACTTATTTGTGTTCTTTGAAGTATTGTTAATGGCTTCCTATTTACTCATTGTTTTAGGTGGTGAGAAGGGGCAACTGAAAGGGTCTATTAAATATATTTTAATCAATGTTATTTCTTCGGCCTTATTTGTCATAACCGTTGCCTATTTATATTCTGTAGTAGGAACATTAAACATGGCTGATATTGCGGTAAAAATTGCTGAAATTAATCAACCAGGAATTATTACTGTTATTGCAGTACTATTTTTAATGGTATTTGGACTTAAAGCAGCTATTTTCCCATTATATTTTTGGCTTCCTACTTCGTATGCAGCAGCACCGATACCTGTCTTAACTCTATTCGGCGCACTGCTCACAAAGGTTGGGGTATATGCCATTACACGTACCTATACACTATTTTTTGTACATGATTTATCCTATACGCATGATTTACTAATGGCATTAGCTATTGCAACAATTGTGGCTGGTTGTATTGGGGCGCTCGCTTATTTTGATGTAAAGCTCATTATTATCTATAACATTGTCATTGCAGTAGGTGTCATTTTATTTGGTGTCTCTCAAATGAATGAGGCTTCTTTAAAAGGAGCTATGTTTTATTTAATTCACGATATGCTAATTAAGGCAGCACTCTTTATGTTAATCGGCATTGTCATCTACATTACTGGTACATCTGACTTGCGTAAAATGGGTGGACTTATGAAAAAATACCCTGCACTGGGTTGGTGTTATTTAATAGCAGCGTTTGGCTTAGCTGGAATTCCACCACTTAGCGGGTTTGTTGGAAAGCTGTTAATTGTTCAGGGAGGCTTTGAGGCTGGAAGTATGTGGAGCAGTATTTTCATTTTAGCATCTTCATTGCTTGTTTTACTATCCGTGATTCGTATTTTCCTTTATGCCTTTTGGGGTGAGGAAAAAGAAACACAAGGTACCGTCGACAAATCTACCTATAAAATGCTGTTTATGCCTACTGCCTTTTTAGTACTTATTACAGTCGCATATGGTGTGGGTTCTGAATGGATTACGCCATTTATGGATGATGCTGCAAAACTATTAAATGATCCATCTATCTATATAGATGCTGTGATGAAGGAGGATTAGCACTATGGCATTTCAAATGATTTTAAATTTTGTACTTGCCTTTGTCTGGATGTTCCTTTCCTCTAATTACACAGCAACTGGTTTTATCATAGGATTCATAATGGGCATACTTTTACTTATTCTCATGCGGAGGTTTTTCAAGTCTCGTCTTTATGTCTATCGATTATGGGCTCTGCTAAAATTAACGTTGTTGTTCTTTAAAGAATTAATTTTAGCAAATGTTCAAGTGTTGAAAGTAGTGTTGAAGCCTAAACTGGACATGCAACCAGCCTTTTTTGCTTATCCAACTGTTTTAACACAAGACTGGGAAATTACGTTATTATCAAGTCTTATTACTTTAACACCAGGAACAGTGGTAGTGCATGTTTCGGATGATGCGAAAACATTGTATGTACATGCCATTGATATTAACGATGTGGATGAAGCCATTGCTTCCATTCGAGATTCATTTGAAAAAGCGATTTTGGAGGTGAGTAAATCATGACAACATTTATTATTGCTGTAATCGTAGTGATTTGCTTATCAATGATAGCGGTCATTTATCGAATGGTAAAAGGTCCTTCCTCATCCGATCGTGTTGTAGCTTTGGATTCACTAGGTGTTTCACTCATTTCCCTAATCGGACTATTTTCGATTTTAGTGGAAACAAGCTTCTTTCTTGAAATCATTTTATTGCTAGCAATTTTATCGTTTATCGGTACGATGGCTTTCTCTAAATTCATAGAGAAAGGAGATATCATCAAACGTGACAATTCTCGCTAATAGCTTAGTTATCTTTTTCATTACTGTTGGAGTACTCTTTATTGTCGTGACAGCTATCGGACTTGTCCGCTTACCCGATTTGTATACACGTGCACATGCCGCTTCAAAAAGTGCAACACTTGGCGTCATGTGTGTACTAATTGGTGTATTCTTTCACTTTTGGCTGATTGAAGATCATTTCAACCCTCGTATTTTACTGGGGATACTCTTCCTCTTTATTACTGGTCCTGTTGGTGGACACATTATGACGCGTTCTTCCTATATTGCTGGTGTTAAGCCATGGAAAGGTACCGTACGTGATGAACTAGGTCCTGAAATTGACAGAATGAAAAAGGAACAAGGTGTAAAATAAACGTAAAAATCTGCCCGATTACTAAATCGAGCAGATTTTTTTAGTTAAATATATCCCTTGGCAGTTAAAATATTTGTCAGTTGCTCCACACATTCTTCTATGGAATGCTGTTCTGTATCCAAAATAACTTCTGGGTTAATTGGTTCTTCATATGGAGCGCTAATCCCTGTAAAATTAGTAATTTCAGCATTCCTTGCTTTTTTATACAAACCTTTAGGATCTCTTTTTTCACATGTTTCTACTGAACACTTTACATAGACCTCTAAAAATTCACCATCCTCTACAAGTTCACGGACTACCTGACGATCTTCGCGATAAGGTGAAATAAAAGCCGTTAGCACAATTTGACCGCTCTCTATAAATAACTTTGAGACTTCACCTATTCGACGAATATTTTCTTTGCGCCCTACCTCATCGAATCCTAAGTCACTATTTAAGCCATGACGCACATTATCACCATCTAATACGAAGGCTTGATTGCTCCTTTCAAATAATCGACGGGCAAATGCATTGGCCACTGATGATTTCCCTGAAGCAGATAAACCCGTAAACCATAAAATAAAGCTTTGATGTTTATTTTTTGAACGGCGTTCTTCTTTTGTAATGGAGGCTTCATGCCAAACAATGTTTGAACTCATTTCACTACCTCCTTACTCATACCTTTAATTAAAATGTCTACGACTTCTTTACGACTGAATGTACTTGGTGGTACTTCTCCATTTCGTAGCATCTCACGTACCTTCGTTCCTGATAGAATGACATGGGCAGAGCTATCATGTGGACACGTCTTTGTCGTCGCCATGCCTTCACATTGCTGGCAATAAAAGCTATGCTCAAATTTCAGTGGGACAATTCCTAATTCATCTTCAGTAAACTGCTCAAAAATCTTTTGTGCATCATATGTGCCATAATAATCACCAACACCTGCATGATCACGACCAACAATAAAATGCGTACAGCCATAATTTTTTCTAACAAGTGCATGAAAAATAGCTTCCCTTGGTCCTGCATACCGCATAGCGGCTGGGAAAATACCTAATTGTACACGACTTTCAGGATAATAGTTTTCTAATAAAACCTCATAGCTCTCCATACGTATAGCAGCTGACACATCATCTGACTTTGTTTCTCCAACAAGTGGATTTAGAAATAACCCATCAATCGTTTCAAGTGCTGCCTTTTGAATATATTCATGCGCCCTATGGACTGGATTACGTGTTTGGAAGCCAACAATAGTTTTCCATCCCTTGTCAGCAAATAATTGTCGCGTTTCTATTGGGTCAAATGAATAAGCAGGGAACTTTTGTGTAAGACGTTTAATTAACGTAATTTTTCCTCCAACATAAATGGCAGGACGATCAAAAAGTTTTTGAACGCCCGGATGTGCTAAATCCTCTGTTCCATAGACAAGTAAAGCCTCTTTTCGTTTATTCGGCTCATAAATATCTGCTACTTCAATAACGCCATATACTTCATCACCATAAACCAGCTTCACCTCGTCACCAGGCTGTAAAATGGACGCTTTCTCTTTTGTAACAGGTAATGTAATCGGAATACTCCATACTACACCTGATGCTAAACGACTTTGTGCCACGACTGACTCATAGTCTACTTGTGTTAAAAAACCTTCAATTGGGCTATACCCCCCTATAGCAATTAGCTCTAAATCACTCAACGAAATTGCATCCAACTCAATTTCCTTATGAATAGTTGTGATTTTTTTTTCCGGATTAAATGCTTGCACAAGTAGTCCACCATGTGGTTGTAGACTCATAAAAATCTCCTCCTAATTCTAGTTAAATACTAAGTTTTATAGTCAAAAGATAGTGATGATATGATTCAATTTAAATGCCTTCCCCTGCATCATAGATAGACTGCTCTTCTTCACGCATCGTACGCATCAGACTAATGACCCCTAGCGTCCCAACAATAATGCTGCCATTTAAAATAATGGCATAAAGGTCTTTTTCTAAAAATAACTGCACTAAAAAATAAGAAATGACTAATGAAAAGATGGGTGATACAACCCAAATACGTATAATTTTTTTCACTATATGCTTATGGAAGATTTGCTTTCCGTTTTTCGCCATCCCCATACCAATGATGGAAGAAGAAGTGACTTGTGTTAAGGGTACTGGAAGCCCAAAAATTGAGCTTACGCCAACAAGCAGTGCACCTGTACTTGAAATGAGAATGCCCTCTGCCTTTTGAAAGCGCACTATTTTTTTACCGTTTGTTTCAAGCACTCGTTTACCAAGTAGCAGAGCACCTATTGCGACAAATGCACCGCCAAGCACAATGCCCGTTGTCACATCCATCATTCCTGCTCCCACCAACGGCCCAACTGCATTGGCAACATTATTCATCCCCGCTGAAAATGCTTCGAAAAATCCTGCTAAAACGAGAAGAACAGTTAAAATTGGTCGATCTTTCAGCAACCCTGTGTTTTGTAACTTATATAATAACTTTCCACAGACAAGAGCAATGACAAAGGCAACAAGCGGTACAATCACCCAAAATGATATAATGACAAGCAGCGAATTGACGAATAGTACTTTATAGGCAATTCCTACACCCACGACAGCACCCACTGTTACTTCACTCGTTGATAAGGGAATGCCTAAAAGATTGGCGAAAAATAACGAGCTTGTCGCAGAAATCAAGATAATGATAACAACCTTTACCGTAATATATTCCTGGGGCATAATGCCTGAGCTTATCGTTTTAACTACCTCTCCTCCGCCTAATACAGCTCCACTGTAGACGCCTATCGCGCATAAAAGCAATGCTTGCCACGCTTTTTTGATGGCACCTGCCCCATAAGCAACACCCATTGAGGCTGCTGCACCACTTGCTCCTATGTTCATCGCAAAAAATAAACTAATAGCTATTGCAAAATATTCAAGCATGGCAGAACTCCTTTATTCATGTAACCCGCACTCGGTTTTACCAGAGCCTTGCCATCTACCTGAACGTAAATCCTCCATTGTAAATGCTGGTTTCGTACAATGCTCACAGCCGATGCTTGGATAGCCTTGATCGTGTAACGGATTATATGGCAAACTGTACTTTGAAACATAACGCCAGACATCCTTCCAAGTCCAATGAATCAATGGACAAACTTTAATCGATTTAAATTTATCGTCACGATTTAAAAAGTTTGTTTGTTGACGTGTTGGTGATTGCTCACGACGTAAACCTGATATCCAAGCCTTTTTACCTGATAAGGCTTCGTGTAAAGGTTTTATCTTACGAATATCACAGCACTTATTTGGGTTGGTTTTCCATAGTTCGTCACCATGTTGTGTCGCTTGTTGCTCAAGTGTAAGGGTTGGCTTTTTCATGACAATGTTGAGTTGTGGATATTTTTCTTTGACTTTATGAATGGTTTCATATGTTTCTTTAAAGTGTACATCTGTATCTAAAAATACAATCGTAGCGTTAGGCTTTACCTTTGAAATGAGATCAATTAAGACAATGCCCTCAATACCAAAGCTACATGCATAGACGATTTCATCTCCATATTCTTGATAGCTCCACTGTAAAACCTCTAGTGCAGCCTTATACATATCATCAACCTGAAAATCAATGATCGGTTCTTGCCAATTTTCGTAAGTTAACATCGAATCCCCCTCATAGCAAAAAAGGCGTTTTAACAAAAGACATAGGAAAAACAGGTCTTTGTTAAAACGCCTCTAGTTTGACTAGCCAGCTCTATATTTAATGATTGTTCACTAGTAGTTGTTACCTCGTACTACAATCATTCTTCTTATTACCAAATATATACTAAAGTACACCAAGCAGTCAACTAGGTTTTTTAAATATCTTTTCCATACACCCATTTTTTTTGCTCTTTGCTGCATATGATGAGTGGTATCTAAGGACACTTTTATTAATTTTCAAAATAAATAATCTTTTTTATAATTCCTTGTTGACTAATAGGAAATATATGTTTAATGTATTACTAAAGCTTTGACCTAAAAAAAAACGCTGATCAGAGGATCTGAAGGCCATCTACCCAATGTTGTCATGTCATTGTGGGTGATGGCTTTTTGCATTCTTAAGACAGAAAAGGGGCGGATTTACTATGAAAAAAAAGAGCTATGTTCTCCAATCATTGGCATTATTAACTATTCTAACGCTTAGTTTAACTGGCTGTGGAAGTGCTAACTCAGATGAAAAAGCAAGCGGTCAGGAAGACAAGAAGTCTGTAGAGCTACTAAATGTTTCCTATGATCCAACACGGGAGCTTTACGATGAGTTCAACAAAGATTTTATAAAAAAATGGAAGGATGATACTGGCCAAGACGTCACAATCAATCAATCACATGGTGGATCTGGCAAACAGGGGCGTGCAGTGATTGATGGTCTTGAAGCCGACGTTGTGACACTCGCACTCGCTTACGATATTGATGAAATTGCTCAAACGCGTGAGCTGCTGAATAAAGATTGGCAAACCGAATTTGATCATAATTCGACTCCCTATACATCTACAATTGTTTTTTTAGTTCGCAAGGGCAATCCAAAAAACATACAAGATTGGGATGATTTGATTCAAGATGATGTAGCTGTCATTACACCTAATCCCAAAACCTCTGGAGGTGCACGTTGGAACTACCTAGCTGCTTGGGCTTATGCCGGAAAGTTATATAACAATGATGAGACAAAAATAAAAGAATTTATGAAATCACTTTACAGCAATGTAGAAGTACTTGATTCTGGCGCTCGTGGAGCTACAACAACATTCGTAGAACGTAAAATTGGAGATGTCTTAATTGCGTGGGAAAATGAAGCATACCTCTCTCTTAATGAATTAGGTAAGGATGAATTTGAAATCATCACGCCTTCATTAAGTATTTTAGCAGAGCCACCAGTTGCAATTGTAGACAAAATCGTAGATAAAAAAGGGACACGTGAAGTCGCTGAAGCTTACTTACAGCATTTATATAGTGATACAGGGCAAGAAATTGCGGCGAAAAATTATTATCGACCACGTAGTGAAACGATTCTAGCAAAGTATAAAGATCAATTCCCTCAGCTTGAACTTGTTTCCATCGATGATTTTGGTGGTTGGTCACAAGCACAAGCAACCCATTTTAAAGATGGTGGTACCTTTGATGAAATATACGTACCACAATAAGGAGCGTTTTGATGAGCAGTTTAATCATTCCTAAAAAATCGCGTCGAATTATTCCAGGCTTTCATTTATCTCTTGGTTATACAATGCTTTACGTAAGTTTACTAGTGTTACTACCACTTTCCATGATTTTCATTCATACCATGTCCTTAAGCTGGTCAGCATTTATCGATATCATTACAGATCCCCGTGCTGTTGCTTCCTACAAAGTGAGCTTCAGCACTGCACTGATTGCAGGCTTACTAAATGTTTTTTTCGGTACGACTATGGCATGGGTTCTCGTTCGCTATCAATTTCCCTTTAAACGAATCATTGATGGGCTTGTAGACTTACCTTTTGCATTGCCTACTGCTGTCGCTGGAATTGCTTTAACATCTCTTTATGCACCCAATGGTTGGATTGGTCAATTTTTTGATTTTAAAATTGCCTTTACACCTCTTGGCATCATTATTGCTTTAACCTTTATCGGGCTACCATTTGTTGTACGAACGGTCCAGCCCGTTTTACAAAATATCAGTGCTGAGGTGGAGGAAGCTTCGGCAAGCCTTGGAGCCAATCGTTTACAAACCTTCCGTAAAGTCATCTTACCAGAGCTAGTACCAGCAATTTTAACTGGCTTTTCCTTGGCCTTTGCGCGCGCTTTAGGTGAATATGGCTCGGTTGTTTTTATTGCAGGAAATATGCCGATGAAAACGGAAATTACGCCGTTAATTATTATGACAAAGCTTGAGCAATATGATTATGCGGGGGCAACTGCCATAGCTGTTGTCATGCTTGTGACATCCTTTATTTTGTTGTTCACCATTAACTTGATACAATGGCTAGCCAATCGTCGGTTTGTACATTAGGAGGTACTATATGGAACAATCAACTTTTATTCAGCAGGCTAGTACAGGAAAAAGGAAAGCAGCTACACAGACTGCTGCCTTACAGGAGCCTCGTATTATTCGCTATACGTTAATATTTATTGCCTTAGCTTTTTTAGCTTTCTTTATCGTACTACCTTTAGTATCTATTTTTATTACAGCCTTTCAAAAAGGATCCGATGTTTACTTTGCTGCGATTACACATCCAGATGCATTAGCTGCTATTAAGCTTACATTAATCGTCGTAGCCATTACTGTACCCCTCAATGCGATCTTTGGCGTAATGGCTGCCTGGGCACTTACAAAGTTTAATTTTAAGGGGAAAAATCTATTACTTACTATGGTAGATTTACCTTTTGCAGTTTCACCTGTTATCGCAGGTTTAGTGTTTATTTTATTGTTTGGCTCACAGGGACTATTTGGTGAATGGTTGTTTGCACATGATATTAAAATTGTTTTTGCACTACCTGGCATTGTCCTTGCCACAATTTTCGTCACATTGCCCTTTGTTGCACGTGAATTAATACCGCTGATGCAAACCCAAGGTATATCTGAGGAAGAAGCGTCCATTTCATTGGGGGCAAGTGGCTTTAAAACCTTTTGGTATGTCACTTTACCCAATATTAAATGGGGACTATTCTATGGTTTGATTTTATGTAATGCACGAGCCATCGGAGAATTCGGGGCTGTGTCTGTGGTATCTGGTCATATCCGTGGCATGACAAATACGATGCCCCTTCATATTGAAATTCTCTATAATGAATATCAATTTGCAGCAGCCTTTGCAGTTGCTTCCTTAATGAGCGTAATGGCCATCTTTACATTAATTGTGAAAGACATTATTGCTTGGAAATCAAAATCTAGTTAAAAGGAGATGGTCTCAATGAGTATACAAATTCAAAACGTATCCAAAAAATATGGGTCCTTTCAGGCACTAGAGGATATATCCGTACATATTCAGTCTGGGGAGCTAGTAGCACTGCTTGGCCCTTCTGGATCAGGAAAAACCTCATTATTACGTGTGATTGCTGGGCTTGAAACAACGGATGTCGGCAATATTTTATTTGATGGTCAATCCATCACAGATCGTCATCCAAAGGAACGCAATGTGGGCTTTGTCTTTCAACATTATGCGCTTTTTCGCCATATGACGGTCTTTGACAATGTAGCTTATGGCCTGAAGGTACGTCCTCGAAAAAGCAGACCTTCAAAACAACAAATCAAAGATAAAGTGATGGAATTATTGCAACTTGTGAAGCTTGAAAATTTCTCAGATCGATATCCAACACAGCTCTCAGGTGGGCAACGACAACGTGTCGCACTGGCAAGAGCGCTTGCTGTAGAGCCAAAGGTACTATTATTAGATGAACCATTTGGAGCTCTCGATGCAAAAGTACGTAAGGAGTTACGTCGCTGGCTTCGAAAGTTACATGATGAATTTCATATTACAAGTATTTTTGTGACACATGACCAAGAGGAAGCTCTCGATGTCGCAGATCGCATTGTGGTCATGAACAATGGCAAAATCGAGCAAATTGGTAGTCCAGATGAGGTCTATACAAACCCCAAAAGTCCATTTGTCTATGATTTCTTGGGCAATGTTAATCTATTTAAAGGTCGCTTACATAATGGTAAGCTCATGCAGGGTGAAGTTGTACTTGATGTACCTGATGCCCTAACACATTCAGAGGACAATGCGATAGGCTATGTACGTCCACATGATATTCAGATTGAGAAAACAAGTATTTCAGGTACAGTTCCTGTTAAAATCAGCCACATTCATTTGCTAGGACCTATCGTTCAAATCGAACTACGCCGTGAGGATCTTGATGAATTTTTAGAAGCAGAGGTATCAAAGGAACAATTTCATCTTCTTCAACTGAAGGTGGGCGATCAGGTATTTGTAAAGCCGAAACAATTAAAGGTGTTTATTCCTGAGGATTATTCTATATAAAAAAACCATGTAGCAAAGAAAAATTTGCTACATGGTTTTTATTTTTAATGAAATTCTCTTCCATCATACACTGCTGTGACATAGCCAGCACGAATGACAAAGTCTCCAAAATGTTCGCCCTCTAATCGTTCCTTTGAAAAATGCAGCAGAATGGGGCGTAGCTCTGCTAAAATTTCCTCTTCACCAATATTTTCACGATAGATTTTATTTAAGCGATTGCCTGTAAAACTTGCACCAAGGTACATATTGTATTTACCTGGCCCTTTGCCAATAAAGCCGATTTCACCCATTGCTGCACGTGAACAGCCATTTGGACAACCAGACATGCGAATAACAATTTCTGTTTCATTTAAGCCAGCATCATCAATAATGGCATCAATTTTTGTTATAAGAGAAGGTAAATAGCGCTCTGCTTCTGCCATGGCTAAGCCACATGTCGGTAATGAGACACAGGCAATGGAATTGCGGCGTAAGGCAGAATAATGCGCACCATCTGTTAGCTTGTATTGTTCAATAAGCGTATTTATTTGTTTCTTTTTCTGGGGTGTTACATTGCTAATCATTAAATTTTGGTTCGGTGTTAAACGAAAATCACCCGTGTGCACCTTAGCTATTTCACGTAAGCCAGTTAACAACTGATAATCCTCAAAGTCTTTTAAACGGCCATTTTGAATAAATAACGTATAATGCCAATGACCATCTGCCCCTTTAATCCAGCCAAATTCATCACCTGTACGCTCAAAAGTATACGGACGAGCCTGCTGAATTTCCCAGCCTAGACGACGCGTTAATTCTTCTTGGAACCATTCAAGTCCTCTCGCATCAATCGTGTATTTAAATCGTGCATTTTTACGGACAGAGCGATTTCCATAATCACGCTGTATCGTGATTATTTTTTCTGCTGTTTCTAGTAATTTGTCTGGCGTTATAAAGCCAATTTCACGAGCAAGCTGTGGATAGGTTTCATGATCACCGTGTGTCATGCCCATACCTCCACCAACCGCTACGTTAAAACCAACAAGCTGATTGTCTTCAACGATGGCAATCAGTCCGATATCTTGTGAAAAAACATCTACATCATTACTTGGTGGAATCGCAATACCAATTTTAAATTTACGCGGCAAATATTGAGCTCCATAAATCGGTTCAATTTCTTCATCCTGACTATCTACTACCTTTTCTCCATCTAACCATAATTCATGATAAGCGCGTGTTCGCGGCAGTAAATGCTCACTTAGTTTGGCAGACCAATTATAAACCTCTTCATGTAATGCAGACTGGTTTGGATTGACATTACACATCACATTACGGTTCACATCTCCACATGCCGCAAGAGAATCCAATAACACCTCATTGATTTCCTGCATATATTTTTTAACATTCCATTTTAAAATGCCATGTACTTGAAATGCTTGACGTGTTGTTAATTTTAAAGAGCCATTGCCATACTTTCTAGCCATTTCATCCATCACAAGCCATTGTGCTGGGGTAGCTGCTCCACCCGGTGTTCGTACACGTACCATAAATTGATAGGCAGGTTCTAGCTTTTGTTTCTGACGTTCATTCCGAAGATCTCGATCATCCTGTAAGTAACTGCCATGAAATTTCATAAGGCGATTATCGTCCTCTGGAATACCAGAGCTTAATGGATTGTTCATGGTACGTTCGAGTGTTCCACGTAGGTAATTACTTTCGGTTTTAATACGCTCTACATCACTTGGTTTCCCAGGCTGTGGAGGTAACACTATTTTTTCAGTCATTCTTTATCGCTCCTTTAATCCATTACACCTCAGCATATTGGGCATACCTGAGGGTTTACTTGCTAACAAAGAGATCAACTCATTAATAAGGGAAGGTTTTCAAGAAATTTGTGTTGAACTCCATTAATAAACGTCACGTTGGTAGCGTTTTTGCTGTTTTAATTCATTCACATAGGCTTTTGCTTCCTCTGGTGTTTTCTGTCCTTGCTGCTCAATAATTTGATGAATGGTTGCATCCACATCAGATGCCATTGATTTTTCGTCACCACATACATAAATGACAGCCCCCTGCTCCAGCCACTCATAAAAACTTGCGGCATTTTCTTGCAATTTATGTTGAACATAGATTTTTTGGTCTGTATCACGTGAAAAGGCTACATGCATGTGACTTAATGTGCCAGCAGCTAGCCAACGCTGCCAATCCGTTTGATAGAGGAAATCCGTAACAAAATGCTGATCACCAAAGATGAGCCATGCTTTCCCCTCAATCCCTAACTCTTCTCGCTCCTCTAGAAAAGCTCGATATGGTGCAACACCTGTGCCTGCACCAATCATAATAATTGGCGTTTCATTATTCTCTGGCAATCTGAAATTCGGATTTTTATGAACATAGATTGGTAATGTATCACCTATTTGTATTCGTTCTGCCACACTTCCAGAGCAAACACCAAGGCGTTGTCTACCTGCTGTTTCATAGCTTACCTTGCCAATCGTTAAATGAACCTCTTCGCTATTGGCCTTTTGGCTACTAGCAATAGAATAAAGTCGAGCTGGAATTTTTCGCAGTAACTCTACAAACTGCTGTGCACTCCAAGTAAATGGTGTAAATTCCTCTACTAGATCGAGTAAGTCTCTTCCTTTTGCATAGTCCTTCCATGCTTTTGGTTCTTCAAATAGCTTAGTAAATTCTTTATGCTCTGTATAAGCAGCAATTTTATCGAGTAACGGCTTAGATAACACCGTAATTTCTAATTTTTTCTGTAGTGCTTCTTTTATTGTTATTGTTTCATCAAAAACAGTCACTTCTGTCTCCGAATCAAATTGAAGTGCTGTCAGCAATGCATTGACTAATTGTTCATCATTCTCTGGCAGAATGCCAATGCTATCGCCAGGTTCAAAATGAAAATTAGCTCCCTCAATCGATAATTCAAGATGACGCGTCTCTTTATTGGAGCCACGACCATTTAGATTCATATTTTCAAGTACTTCAGCGTAAAATGGATTTTTTCTTGAATATGTAGATGCTTCAAGTACTTGCGCCCCTTCGTTGTGTGCTGAAGTAGACGTTGCTGAAGTTGCGTGCTGAAGAAATTCCTGTTGAACCGCAGAGAACCACTGTGCAGCTGCGTCATCATAATCTACATCGCAATCTATACGAGGAACAATTCTTGTTGCACCTAATTGCGCAAATCGCTCATCGAAGTCCTTACCTGTCTTACAAAAAAATTCATAGGAGCTATCCCCTAAAGCAAGAACCGAATAGTGTAGGTGTTCTAGCTTAGGCGCCCGCTTGCTATGCAAAAATTCATAGAATTGTATCGCTTGATCTGGTGGATCTCCCTCTCCATGTGTACTCACAATAAGTAATAGATTGGTGATCTTCTTTAAATTACTAGCTTTAAATTTCCCTAATGATGAGACAGTTACATCTACCTGCTGCTCTTTTAAAGCTGCTGCATACTTTTCAGCTAATCCTTGACTATTGCCTGTTTGGGAACCATATAAAATTGTTATTGTTTTGGTAATCGGCTGGGCTGCTGGTGGTGCCTGTTCAACAATTGCTTCAAGAGTTGCTTGGGGAGCACTTAGGTAACCATTTAGCCAAAATTTTTGTTCAATTGTTAATTTAGGGAGAAGCTCGTTTAATAACTTCACCTGCTCTTCATTAAATGGACTGTTTATTACTTGTAATTTCAATCTTTGCCACCTCACGAATATCATCTTTTCGTATTTTTAATTTATCGAAGTCTTATTTTTTCCTTTTTCTCAATCTGAACCACATAAGAATTTTGAACAATCAATGTAATTGATCCGTGGTTCACAGTATTTAACATTTGGCGGACATTATCTAATGCTAGATTTACATTTTCAGTTCTTTTATCTACCATTACGAAACACCTTCCTCTTTAAAATGTAGTAATTCATCAATACGTTCCACTAATACTTTTTTCACATTGTTGTCATAGCCTAAGCTTTCACATAACAAAATGTTATGGCTGTCAAAGCCTTGTAATCGCTTGGCAATACTTTGTCTTAAAATGCCTGTAAATAATAAATAAGGGACAATAAAAATTTGCTGTTGCTTCCCCTTAGCTTGCAGCAACCAGTCTTCAAAGGTTGGTCCCATTCCGTATAAGAAGCATGTATCAACGGCTTTATAGTGATATTTAGTACGTAGCCTTTTGGCTATTTTGGCTAAATCCCTCTTAACGGCTGGATCACTACTCCCCCGTCCAATGAGTAAAACACTCGCATTGCTGTTAGGTTGCTGTTTTTCTATTATCCTAGCTTGTAACGTGTCAATTAATCGTTCATGAATGCCAAGAGGCTCACCATATGTAAACTTTACATATGGATATAGTTTTTGAGCTTTTGCCATTTCTTTCGGAATATCATGCTTTGCGTGTTGAGCAGCTAGTAGGAGAATAGGCATTACGGCAATCGCTGTTGCCCCTTTCCGAATACAGCTAGCAATGCCTTCTGCAATGGTTGGTGTTGCCAGCTCTAGAAAGCATATTTCCTGAATAGGTACTGCCACTTCTTGTTGAACGCCGTGAAGAAAGTTTACGGCCTGCTCTACACCTTCCTTGACACGACTGCCATGTGCAATATATAAAATAGCCTGCATAATCCCACAACCTTATCCCGTTATTTGGATTGGCTGTGCTGGGTTTTGCTCAAACCAATGAATGGTTTCTCTTAAGGTCACAACCTTCCCTACTAATATGATGCTAGGGTTATGAATATTTTCTGTACGCACAATTTCCTCAATTGTAGCTAAAGTACCCGTAACAGTTCTTTGCTTAGTAGAAACTGTTCCCCAGTGAATAACAGCCACAGGCGTTTTTTCATCACGGCCATATTTGAGTAATTGTTGACGGATATACGGAAGATTACCAACACCCATATAAATAGCAATTGTATCAATCCCTTTTGCAAGACTTTCCCAACGGATAGCATCTTCTTTTCCGTCCTGCATATGCCCAGTAACCATAGCAAAACTCGAACCTAAGTTACGATGTGTGACAGGAATACCTGCATATGCTGGAGCTGCTATACCTGACGTAATACCAGGCACAATTTCAAAGGGAATTTGATGCTTCGCCAGCACATCTGCCTCCTCTGCACCTCTACCAAAAACAAATGGGTCTCCTCCTTTTAATCTTGTGACAACATATCCTTGTTGGGCATAATCAACAAGCGTTTGGTTGATTTGCTCCTGAATCATGGCATGTTGCTGAGGCAACTTCCCGCAAAAGATTAATTTAGCGTCTTTCTTGGCATAGGCTAACAGCTCTTTATTAATGAGTCTGTCATATAAAATGACATCTGCACATTCAATGCAACGTAATCCTTTAATCGTAAGGAGGTCAACATCTCCAGGACCTGCACCGACAATATAAACTTTCCCCATTTCATCTCACTCCTTCTGTCAATTACGCCTCGTTGTCATGGCATTTCAGATTGATTAAACTTACTAATAAGGGTCCTCGATTTTCTAAACCTGACACTTTGCTTTCGGTACAAAAACCTTTACTAAATTAAGATAAAGAAAAAAGGCTAATATTATCCTTAGACACAAAAATGCCTATGAATAATAAAAGCCTCTAGTTTGCTAGTCAGCCACATATTTAATTCTTAGTAATATAATAAGAATAATAAATAATTTAGTATATTCTGTCAACACTAATTTTGATACTTCGTTAGGCACAATAAAAACCAGTTGTCGATATCAAGATCGACAACTGGCTGATCTAATTATGTGCTTACCATGGTCTACGATATCGCGGACCTGGTCGAAAATATGGACCTGGTGGATATGGTCGATAGTTTGGATAATATGGATTGTAAGGATATTGATTAAATTGAGAGCCAAGGAAACTGCCTAAAAAACCACCAAAAAACGGTGCGCCAAATGGCCAAATAAAGCCTCCAAATCCTCCGCCTGGATAACCTCCGAAATTGCGCATATGCTACCTCCCCTTTTTACTCTATCGTATGAAGGAAGATACATCTATCATATGTAGAATGCCTATTCCATCGGGATTAGTACATAAATCACAAAAAATCAGCGAGAATAAACTCCCGCTGATTGACACGCTTTATTATTTTTCTTCCCCTAAACGTTGGACAAAATTCGCGAGTGTACGGACCATAACACCAGTACCACCCTTAGGTCCTAAATCATGTACAGCTACTGCATCAGATGTGCCTGCTATATCCAGGTGAATCCATGGTGTATCACCAACAAATTCGCCCACAAAACCGCCGCCGAAAATCATATGACCATCACGACCAGGTGAATTATTTAAATCAGCTACATCTGATTTTCGAATTCGTTTTTTATCATTTTCTGTTAAAGGCATACGCCAAACAAATTCATCAGTCTCTTTTGCAGCTTCCATAAATGCTTCAAAAAATGCATCATCATTTGCAAGAGCACCTGTTTTATCCATACCTAGTGCAGTAATAACGCCTCCAGTTAAAGTAGCAACATCGATCAGTGATGTAGCCCCTTGCTGTTTAGCATATGTAGTTGCATCTGCCAGAACTAAACGCCCTTCTGCATCCGTATTTAATACTTCTACCGTTTTTCCACTGTACGTCGTAATCACATCATCTGGTTTAAACGCTGTATCAGACACCATATTATCTGTAGAACCGATAACGGCTACAACATTTTTATTTGGACGTAATTCTCCGATAATTTTCATCGCACCAAGTACAGCAGCAGCACCACCCATATCACCTTTCATACCAACCATAGAGTCCTTTGGTTTTAAAGAATAGCCGCCTGTATCATACGTTACACCCTTACCAACAAGGCCAATTGGATCTTCAAAATCTTCAGTCGCTTTATATTTTAAGGTAATTAATCGTGGTTCTTCATAAGAGCCTTGGTTAACACTCAATATACCACCCATACCTAGTTCCTCTAATTGTGCTTTATCTAATATCTCTACTTCAAAATCGTATTCCACAGCAAGAGATTGTGCATAGTTAGCTAAATCCGTAGCTGTTAGTAGATTTGGAGGTAAATTAATTAAGCTACGAGCTTCATTGACAGCATCCGCGTAAATCACACCTACCTCAAAGCTTGCCACCACTTCATCTAAATCCTCTGCTGTAGTCACAAGGTGAACAGCATCAATACGTTTATCTACTTCGTTTGAAGTGGTTTTATAATGTGGGACAGCATAATAGCCAAGGCCAATTCCTTCACCCGCTAAAAATGCTACATCTGCTGTTGAAATTGACTCTGTTGTAAATGATTCAAGCCAGATGGAATACTCTTTTACTTTTAAAGATCTTAATTCTTTTCCTACCAAACCAAATGCTGCGCGAATATCACCTTCTGTTAGGTTTTTACGCTCATCTAAACCTACGAATACAATACGTTTCAGGTTGGCATGGTCTTTCACAAATGGTAATTTCGTTAATTTCTTTAATTCAGTTGAGACGTCCCCTGCACTAATCCATGTATCAAGGGCTTCACCGTAAAAAGTTGAAAAGCTTGCCCAGTCCTGCATTTGTTCACGATGTTTTGTGACTCCTACCACTAATAGTTCAGTAGAAATCGTTTCAAATGTTTTTGCTTCTTTTACAATATGCATGTAAATTCCTCCATTCCATATACTATTATAACGAAGTTTCTGAAAAGCGCGTAATATTTGCCTAAATCTTCTTTTAGAAAATAATGAATGTTATAATAAAAGCAATTATTTACGAAGGTTGTGATGAGATTGAGTTTACTCCAAAATACCCCATTACTAATTGCCCTCTTTGCGGTTCTCTTTGCACAGTTTGTTAAAATCCCCATTCATTTTTTAATGACCAGACAAGTAAAATGGGGGCTTTTTACCTCAACGGGTGGAATGCCTAGTTCTCACTCTGCTTCTGTCACTGGTTTGGCAACCTCAATTGCCTATGAGACGGGTTTGGAATCCCCAATTTTTGCGGTAGCCGCCATGTTTTCCATTATCGTAATGTACGATGCTAGTGGTGTTCGTTACCAAGCAGGGCAGCATGCAGCCATTTTAAATCAACTGCGTAAGGATTTCCAAACATTGCTTCATGATTTAAAAAAATGGCCACAGATGGACGGACAAGAAAAAATGGAGGAATTAAAAACATTATTAGGCCATAAACGAAGTGAAGTATTTTTTGGGGCTCTCACGGGTATTTTTATCGCTATCATAGCCTATGAGTTTTTCATCTAACAGACATCAACACATCCTCTAGAGGAGGCTGTGTTTTTTTGTATAAAAAAAGTATTCCCCCTTCAATTGAAGAAAGAATACTAAGCATGTTAGAACATGCGATAGCCACTTTTACGTAAATAAATCATCACGATACCCGCCACAATAGAACCTGCAAAGCCACCTGATAAAATAGCAATATCCACAAACTGAAGTGCCTGTAATTTATCAATTAATGCTGGGAATGCAGAACCTGGCTTAAAAATATAATCTAAGAAGCTTACTTCATCTACAATAAAGATGACAACAATTGGATACACAATTGCCATTAACCATGTCATTCGTAACAGCATATTTAACAAGAATCCGATACCAAAGAACATGACGAAAAATAACAAAATAGAAATGATTAACTGTACTAATGAAACTGGACCATCCATGTATGTATAACCTCCGTTTTCCTCTCATTAGTTTACATGATTACGACACCGCTTTCAATGAACATATCCTTGTTTTCGCTTGTTCGTCATATTTAGGAAAATCATCAATCGATCATCTATGGTTGATCTTTGAATTTAGGGGTATATGCTTCTTCCGCGGGTATTTGCTTCTCCTTCGTCGTAGATGCTTTTTTCACCAAAAAACTATTGAAGACAAATGCTTATCTTCAATAGTTTCTATGATTTTATGAAGTTGATTGAGCTACTAAAAACTTTGGTGATTTCCAAAGCTGTGCCCATTTTTTAAATGCTGTCAGCACAATTAAGAAGCCAAGCATTAACATGATAACAGATAAAATCCCATTTAACATATTAAAGCCTGCAGCGGCTGGATTCCAGTATACATTTTTAATCATCCAATAGCCTGCAACGTTGACCGTAATGTATAAATAAGCCAATGGGATAAAGCATGTCAATGCATAGATGCGTTTATCTGCGACCTTCAATACCATCGTCACGCCACATACTAGACCAATGGCTGCCATTAGCTGATTGGATACACCAAATAATACCCAGATTGAGCTTATATCCCCTGAATACAATAAATAGCCCCACATAAAGCAGGCAAGTGCACTAGCAAAAATTGTACCTGGTACCCAATTAGTACGCTTCAGTGGTTTATAAACATTGCCACCAAAGTCTTGTATTAAATAACGAGCTACCCTTGTTCCAGCATCAATGGCTGTAAGAATGAAAACCGCCTCAAACATAATGACAAATTGATAGAAGTACGAAGATAACTCTGCGAACCAAGGAATACCTGTAAAGATATCTGTCATACCAACTGCTAGCGTTACAGCACCTCCTGTTCGTCCTTCCAAGTCCATGCCGATACTTTGAGACAATGCTTGTAGATGAACGGGCTCCATTCCTAATGTAGCAAATACAGCTGGTGCTGAGTTAATCGCAAAATAGTCGGCTGGATGAAGAGCAGTAGCTGCAATTAAAGCCATCACACCTACTAGTGACTCTACTAACATAGCACCAAAGCCTACAATACGGATGTCCTCCCAACGATCAATCATCTTAGGTGTTGTTCCTGAGCCTACAAAAGCATGGAAGCCAGAAATGGCACCACAGGCAATTGTAATAGAAACAAACGGCCACACAGGACCGGCAATTACTGGTCCACCACCATGAATAAACTCTGTCAATGGAGGGAATTGAATAGCAGGATTAACAAAGAAAACGCCAATAATTAGTGCAATAAATACCCCAATCTTCATGAAACTACTTAAATAATCACGAGGTGCTAATAATAGCCACACAGGTAATGCAGCGGCGAAAAAGGCATAGATCGGTAAGATGATAGCTAGTGTATCCCGATCAAATGTTAAAAAATCACCGAATGCTGTGCCTTGAATCAGCGGTCCGATAAATACCCCAATCATTAATAAAATAAAGCCTACAGTAGATGTAACAATTAAATTGCCTGTTTTACGATAGGCAATACCCACAAGCATGGCGATTGGTATCGTAATACCTACCGCAAACGTTCCCCATGGATTGCGCTCTAAAGCACCTAACACCACCATCGAGAGACCTGCCATTGTAATCGTAATAATGAATAGCATCGCAAGGCCTGTACAGAAACCTGCGATAGGACCTAACTCCTCCTTCATCACTTCCGATAGGGATTTACCACCATGACGCATGGAAGCGAATAAAACAACAGCATCATGAACTGCCCCGCCAATTACTGCCCCGATTAATAGCCATAGAAGTCCAGGTAAATACCCAAATTGTGCCGCTAGGATTGGTCCAACTAAAGGCCCTGCTGCTGCAATCGCTGCAAAATGATGCCCAAAGGTTACCCACTTATTCGTCGGAACATAGTCTTTACCATCTTCCAAAGCGTGGGCTGGGGTGGGCGTATCATCTTTTATTTTAAGTACCTTCTTTGTAAAGAAAATGCCATACAAACGATAGCTGATCATCAAAATACAAATAGACCCTATCACTATTGTAATCGCATTCATGTAAACACCCCTTTTACTTTTTCCACATCATAGCAAAGGAATGTCCCTATTATTCATAAAATAACTGAAATGTCAGAATTTAAAGCTGAAAGGTTGTATTTGTCCGTTGAAATGCAATTACTTTGATAGGTCAAAAATTTTCCTTACCTCCTTCATATACAGCCTACTGACAGGAATAGAATGTCTGTTGTGCACAATTAAATTAAATTTAGAACTACTCCAAGGCTCAAGTTCCACAATATGCTCTAAATTGACAATATACGCGCGATGGACACGTACAAAGCCTTTTAAAGTAAGTCTTTTTTCTAACGCTGCCAATGATTCGGAAGCAATAAAACGTCCCTGCTCTGTTACAACAACCGTTTTACTATCCTCAGAGGTACAATATAAAATATCCTGTATTTTCAATAATAAAATTCGATCGTTTGCATAAACTGTTAACTTATCGAGCTTATCCAGCTGCGACACCTTTAACTCCTCCATTGTTTTTGCCTGAGCAGCTCTTTTTTTAGCTAACAGTTTTTCCACAGCTGTTTGTACCCTTTCTGCCTCAAAGGGTTTCAATATATAATCAAATGCATTGACTTCAAATGCCTGTAAAGCATAGTCATCGTAGGCTGTAGCAAAAATAATTTCAGGTCTCTGTGCATTCCGTAATAATTGTTTAGCTAAGTCAAGTCCATTGTTTATGCCTAATTCAATATCTAAAAATATACAATCGACTTCTTCAAGCTGTGCCGCTTTGCACAACTCCTCAAGATTTTCAGATTCACCACAAACATTCACTAATGCTGTTTGTTCTAATAAATAACGCAGTTCCGCTCGTGCTAACGGTTCATCATCCACAATATATACATTCAAATTTTTCTACTCCCATCTAGTCGCCTTTAACGGCAGTTGAATCATAATTTTTGTGCCCACATCTAACGTACTTGTTATATGAAAATCAGCCTCCGAACCGTAAATTTCATGAATTCGCTGATAAATATTCCATAAAGCCGTGCCTGTCCCTTGTTCCGATTCCATAATACGTTTACCTAGTTGTTTCACCTGTTCTTTCCTCATGCCACACCCATTATCCTCGGTCAACAGCAGTAGCTTATCGTTCACGCGTTGTACTTTGACATAAATCTTGCCTTCTTTACGATTTTTAAAGGCATGATAAATAGCATTTTCGACAAGAGGCTGTAAGGTAAATGGAGGAATCTGGACATCAAAGAGCGATTCATCCATCATAAACTCAACTTCATAGCGATTCGGAAATCTTGTTTGCTCAATGGATAAATAGGCTTCAACATGATCAATTTCATTTTTTAATGGAATAAGCATTTGTCGTGCGCCCTGCAGATTGCTTCTAAAGAATGTACTAAGCTTGATTAACAACGCTCTCGCCTCATCTGCATCTGTTCGAATCAAGCTCGAAATAGTATTAAGGCTATTAAAGAAGAAATGAGGATGGACTTGTGCTTGTAATGCTTTTATTTCAGCATCCTTTAATAATTTCCGCTGCTGTTCAATTTCAGCATATTCAAGCTGTGAGGAGAAAAGTCTACTTAAGCCCTCTGCTAGCTCCTTCTTCACCCCTGTCAAAGAATCCGCTTTAGTGAAATAAAGCTTTAAGCTTCCAACTGTTCGATGCTGTACCTTCAAGGGCAGGACAATGGCAGCACGTAATGGGCAGCTAGCGTGTGGACATTGAATTTCCTTTTCAGATGTAGCCATTAAAATTTTGCCTTCCTCTAATACCCGTTTCGTCAAAGCCGTCATAATTTCACGATGAATTAAATGATGATCCTCACCAACGCCAACATGTGCTAACACCCCATTTTTATCGGTAATAGCGACCGCATCTACTTTTATTTCTCTTTTAATAATTTCTGCAACCGTTTGGCATGATTCTTCATTCAAGCCCTTACGAAAATGCTCAATTGTTTGTTGGGCAATTGAAAAAGCTTGATGGGTTTGTAATGCCTTTGTTCGCTCCTCTTCATCAATAAACGTTTTAATAATCATGAAAAATAAAAATATCCCAAAGGCATTCATTAAAATCATCGGCATTGCAATTAATGAAACTAACTGCAAGGCCTGCTCAAATGGCTTCGCGACTACTAAAATCACCAGCATTTGAATCGTTTCTGCACAGATGCCGATAATGACTGCTTTCTTATAGGAAAAAGTTTGACGTATTTTAAAGCGTTTACTTAAACCACCTGTAATAAAGCCAGCTAGAATTGTTGAAACACCGCAGGCTATTGCTGTAAAACCACCAAGTGTAATTCGGTGAATACCTGCAATAATTCCTACACATACACCAACAAGTGGTCCACCAAAAATTCCTGCAATAGCGACACCAATTAATCTCGTATTAGCAATGGCCTCCTCCGCATTGATCGTACTATGTATCATCTGATTTAAAGGATGGATTGTCCCACTTTCAATTTTAATCCCTGTATAACTGCTGATAATACATAGGCTACTAAAGATAATAATGAGCCATATTTTCTCTTTCGTTCCTTGCTCCTGAAACAGCTTTTCTCGAAAGAGTCGCCATCTTGACATTAAAAAGGCAAACACAATGATCAGCCCAACTCGCTCTAACATAAATAAAAACAGCTCCATCAAAGGTCACCTCCTAAAAGTCATATTATTTTTTAAAGAATAAACGATAAGAGGTATAACCAAAAATATCACCAGGATTAATCCCTTCTATCGCCTCTAATTGATGTCTTTCAAATTGATTGGAAGCCATTTCCTTTAACATCACAGAGGTTGTTTCATCTTGTGCTAGTTCCTGTGGATACAACCATTTAGCTTCTAAAATTTCTTTTTCTTGAATGGAAACCTGCTGCTGCTCATCTAGCATTCGACAATAAAAAATCGCCATATTATCACTGATATCATCACGGATGACACCTGTTCTAAATCCAATTAAGCCTGAAACTCTACAATCGATGCCTGTTTCTTCTTTGATTTCACGAATAACCGCTTCATCTACCGTTTCTCCTGCATTAACAAAACCTGCTGGCAATGACCAACGTCCTTTCAATCCGCTATAAGCCTTTTTCACAACTAACCATTGTCCAAGCTCATTCACCGTAACACCTGATACACCCAACCATATTTTCCCTCGATCTTTTCTCATAACCTTCACCTCTATCTACCTATTATACCTGCTCATTTTCTATGGAATGAAGCATTTATTCTGAATTTTACAGTTAATCCACAGTGAAAATGCTTCTTTCATTCAACCTCAATGAAAGAAGCTATTATACATTGCCTTGAATTTCACTAAATAAGGTCATAAAAATTTGTTGGAAGTGTCAAATGATTTTTAACATAGTTACTTACAAACGGGAAAATAAAAAGAAAGAAAAAAGCTCCTTTCATTCATCATGTTTTGCAACATCATCAATCAAAGAAGCCTATTATTGTTAGCCCATTATTCGAATGGATTTATTTACTTTTACTCACAAACCTCAGGCGTACCTTCACGCTTTGCTGTTCTGAAAGACGTACCACAACCACATGATGCAATGGCATTTGGATTATCGATGGTGAAGCCACCGCCCATTAGCGATTGTTTATAGTCAATTTTTGTTCCCATCAAAATCGGCGCATCTTCACGGGAAACAAGAATTGTTAAACCATGCTGAACATCTTCAAAATCATCATCTTTTTTCTCTTTATCAAAATGCATGCCATAGGATAGCCCGCTACAGCCGCCACCATTCACCACTACACGTAAAAAAGAACCTTGTTCTTCATTATGCTCCATCATTTCATTAATATGAAAGCCAGCAGCCTGTGTCACTTCTATAATTTGCTTTGTACTTGTCATCCCAATCACCTTCCTTCTTACGTATTATCATAACAATTTTGACCATTGTATGACAAACATTCAGCTTCAAGTCGATTATAAGTTATAATTCTCATATTTTTCACATTAATAGTATTTTTTATTCATGTTAATAAAAACATCATTGGTATAATAGTTACAACGAATTCTTGGCAGGGGGTAATATATATGGAGATTTCACCATATTATGAGAAAAAAATTCAATGTTTAAATTGCAAAAAAGAATTTCCAACATTAAAAGTGCGTTCAAAATTTATTAAAGTAGATCATACGGAAACAGATTTTCAACCTATTTATGCAGATGAAGTGAATGCTCTCTATTATAATGTTTTTGTATGTGAGCATTGTGGCTTTTCCTTTACAGAAGACTTTACAAAATATTTTGCACCGGGTATCCAAGATGATATACGTACACAAATTACAGAAAAATGGGTGCATCATGATTTCAAGGGTGAACGTACCGTATTTCAAGCCATTCAAGCCTATAAGTTAGCGTTTCTTTGTGGCACGATTAAAAAAGAAAAAAATGTAGCGATTGCTGGACTAACTTTACGTCTTGCATGGCTTTATCGTTCCTTAAACAATAGTGGACAAGAAGAGCGCTTTATGAAATTAGCACGTGATTATTATATGGAATCTTATTCTACCGAGGACTACAGCTCTACACAAATGTCAGCTGTCCGAATTATGTATATGATTGCTGAATTATCTAGACGTATTGGAGATATTGAAAATGCGACACGCTTCTTTTCTAGAGTCATTGAAAAACAAAGTGTCGGTGGTGAGGCAAAAATTATAGATATGGCGAAAGAACAGTGGGCCATTATTCGTGAAGAAAAAGAACATGCGCGTCATAAATAGGTAAATAAAAAAGTTCTAGCTTGCAAACAGCTAGAACTTTTTAAAAAGGCTTAGAATACTTGCTCTACTTCCACGATACCTGGTACTTCTTCTAATAATGCTCGTTCAATACCAGCTTTTAATGTAATCGTAGAACTTGGGCAACTGCCACAAGCACCTAATAAACGTAATTTCACAACGCCATCCTCAACATCTACTAATTCACAGTCTCCACCGTCACGTAGTAAGAATGGACGTAATTTATCTAATACCTCTTGAACTTGGTCGTTAATTGTTGCTTCTGCCATTTATCTCGACTCCTTTCCTTATAATGATTATAATGTTAGCAACAGAAAAAATCCAATATTGAATCACAAGGAGAGAAAATACTATGCCATCAACAAAACCTATGATTGAAATTTATGGAACAGCTGTCATCTGTGCTAGTTGTGTCAATGCCCCATCTTCCAAGGATACATATGAGTGGCTACAAGCAGCCATCAATCGCAAATATCCAGATCAAGCATATGATATTCGCTATATCGATATTGAAGGTCCAATTGAGAATGAACGCGACCAAGAGTATGCGTCACGTATTCAAGACGATGAATTTTTCTACCCCCTTGTCCTCATTAACAATGAGGTAGTTGGAGAGGGCTATGTCCAATTAAAGCCTGTATTTACGGCCCTTGAAAATTTAGGGTTTGTCCCAGACGAAACGGTTTAATAAAAATAAAGGGATTGTTTCAAAATGATTTTTGAAACAATCCCTTTCAGCTAATTAATCATTTTGACGTTTGTAATACCATAATAATCCTGATTTCATTAAGCGAGCGATACGCCCAGTTACTGTTGTATCAGCTAAGTATACAAAGCCTTGTTTTTTACCAAGAGCTCCCATAAAGCCTTTTAATTTAATATCTGGCATCTTCTCTGGTAAATGTTCACCTTTCCAACGCATACGAAGTACTTTCACAATTTGCTCCGCTTGTTCCTCTGCTAATTGTGCTGTTGGGGCTAAATCTGATGAAGCACAATCTCCTACAACATAGACATGTTCATCATCGAGTAAATTAAAATACTGTGTGACAAGTGGACGGTCATGTTTATCTTTCTCAACATCCATATCACGCACAATTTTGACTGGCTGGACACCTGCAGTCCAAACCACTGCATCGAGTAAAATTTCATCATCATGATTAAAAATTTTACCTGGCTCTACTCTTGTAATATTTGAATTGGCAACCACATCAACATTATGCTTTACAAACCAATCCTTTACATACTTACTTAGTTTTTCTGGAAAATCTTTCAATATACGTTGACCACGGTCAAATAGCTTGATTTTTAAATCTGAGCGACTTTCACGTAGCTCACTTGCAAGCTCAATTCCACTTAGGCCAGCCCCTATAATTCCAACTGTAGACCCAGCTGGTAACCCACAAAGTGCTTGGAATGTTGCACGTGATTTACCCATTGTTTGAATGCTGTACGTATACTCTTCCGCACCTGGTACACCATGATATTTATCTTCACAGCCAAGCCCAATGACTAAATCATCATATTCTATACGTTGTCCGTCTTCAAGAATGACTACTTTTTCCGCACGATTAATTTCAACGACTTCTCCATATACGGCTGTTAAACGTTCATGCTCTGGGAAGCTTACACGAATTTCTTTATCTGTTGCTGTCCCTGCCGCCAATGCATAAAACTCTGTTTTTAAACTATGGAAAGGGGCTCTATCTACTATAACTACCTCTCTGTCTAATGGTAGGCTGTTTAATAGACGAAGCATGACACGCATATTGCCGTAGCCGCCACCTAAAAGTACTAATTTTCCCATAATAGTCTCCTTTTATATCTCTTTTAATAATTGTTCACAAAGTATCCACAAACGAGTATAACCGATTGTGAGAAGTTTCACAATATCAGAATGAAATTTTGTGAAAGATTTCACAAAATAAACGAGAACCTGTTCATTTCTATTGATTTTTAAGCCATTAATAACAAATTCCCTTTATCTTTTATTAAAAAACGTTTCTTTTCTCTTAAACATAAATAATTGACGAAAATCGTAAAACCGAGTAGCATTACTTTGGTGAGGTGACATGGATGAATCCAATGGTTGAATTTTGTATAAGTAATTTAGCAAATGGCTCTCAAGCAACTTATGAAGTACTCGAACGCGATCCAAACATCGACGTTTTGGAATATGGCTGCCTCAGTTATTGTACAAAGTGCTCAGAATCCTTTTATGCAATAGTAAACGGTGAATTAGTAGAAGCAGATTCTCCTGATGAATTAACGAAAGCCATTTATCAATTTATTGAAGAAAATCCTTTATGGTAGTTTTCTAAAATACCTATATGAATAAATTTGAACAAATAAAAAGGATGTTATGCTGAAAATTAGCATAAACATCCTTTTATTACTTTAGTACGTCCACTACATATGTAGGTTGGCATTCTTTTTTGAGGACAGTCTCTGTAGGCGTCACACCAGTATTCACATGAATGGTGTCACAGCCAAAGCGAATGCCACACATAATGTCCGTATCATAATTATCACCGATCATTACCATGTCTTCTTTCGCAATTCCATGTTCGGTAGTAATTACTTCAAGCATGGCTGGCGATGGCTTACCAATATAGATTGGTTCAACATCTGCAACTTCTCCTACCAAGCGTGCAAAAGAACCATTGCCTGGTAAGAACCCGTATTCTGTTGGAAATTTAATATCCTGATTCGTGGCAATAAAGGTCGCTCCTTGCTGAACAAAAACCGTTGCTCTAGCAAGTGCCATATAATCAAGCGTACGATCAATCCCCATAACAAATACATCGGGTTCATGCTCAACAGGCACAATATTTTCATTGAGTAGTGCTTGACGAATACCATCTGTACCCATCATCGCTACTTTTTTGCCTGAAAAATGTAGGGCCACATACTTTGCTGTGACCAATGCACTTGAATAAATATGCTCTAATGGCGCGTTCACACCAATAGATAGTAAAGCTTCTTGCAGTTGTTCTCGCGTCTTGGAAGAATTATTCGTTACATAGAATGGCTCAATTCCTGCTTGCTGTAAACGATGAATAAAAGCTACCGCAGAAGGAATACCTTCCTTCCCACGGTAGACAGTACCATCTAAATCAAAGCAATAGGCCTTATATTGTTTCATTGATGATCCTCTGGCAAAAATGCTGAAACAGGTCCTAATTCATTTGTTAAATAATTATGAACTGCTGGCGAGAACTGCTTTAAAGCCGTTAGATTGGCTGTTAGTACATGGATAACCTCTTGGATATCTACCTCTATAAACTCACGCACTAGCATTTTACGTAAGCCAACAACTGCTTTGTATGGTGCTTCCAAATCAGCAGCTACAACTTTTTCATCGACTAAAATATCAATAATATCCTCGTAGCTTCCTGGATCGCGCATAATGAAACCGTCAATCATTAAATTTCCTACATCCATCATTGACTCCATAATGTTGTGTCCAATTCGCTCGATAGCTAATTTCTTTATATCATTCTGAAGCCAGTTATCCTCTGTCTCCAAAATAGTTAATAGCCCATCTAAGTACTGTAAATTTTTTGTGATTTTATTACGATCTACAAAATACACAAGGAAAGCCCCCATTCAAATCATTAAAAGTTGATAGTCTTTTCTCTTCTATAGTACCATAACTATAGGATTGGAAGGAGATTAAAAGATGGAACGTTTTTTTTTATATGATGATGTAGAAGATACGAAAACAAGATTTGTTAGTTTTGCTGGACAAAAGCTACGTTATGATTTAGCTATATTACAATCTGGCCGCTTCTTTGGAAAAGTGCTTGTCATGGATATCCAGTTCGGTCGCTTTGCTATTATTGGTCCTGATGATGTAGAAGAGCCTGGTTACTTAGAACATGTGTACAATCGCACAGAGGAAGAAACAATCGAATTACGGGAATACTTGCGTGAATTATTGAACTAACACCCATTTTATTGGGTGTTTTTTTATATAACATAAAAAAATTTCGCTAACCCTGAGCGATTGCGAAATCTTTTTACGTATTGTTATTTATTTAAAGTGGATGGATTATCTTTATTATGGGGCTTGTCTTTATTTTCATTATCATTTTGCTTTTTCGCTTGCTGATTTTGACCAATCACAGCTAAATCGTCTACACTAATATCAAAACCATACCCATATTCCTCTCGATCTAATGGCTTTTTATTGCGTTTTTCTTTTGCCAACATCATCACCTCCATTCATAAATTATCCCTTTTTTAATGATTTATACGCCCTTTTTCTCAATACGTTTAAGCTGTGACATCCTTAATAATCCACTGGGCAGCACTTATTAAATCTGGAAAGACAGCATCTGCTAATGAATCTTGTTCTCCTAGGAAAACACCCTTTGTTCCTGCCCGTTTTCCTGCAATAATATCCGTATCTGTATCGCCTACCATATAGGATTTTGATAAATCAATGTTATATTTCTTTCCTAAATCCACAATTAATTTGCTATTGGGCTTGCGGCAGGCACAACCTGACTTAGGTTTGTGTGGACAATAAACGACTTCATGGATCGTTGCCCCTTTTTTCTTTAGCTCCTTCACCATATGTTCATGTATTTTCTGTAAACCACTTTCCTTCATAAAGCCTAAACCAACCCCACCTTGATTTGTCACGACAAACACATAATCAAAATGCTTATTTAGCTTTCTGATTGCTTCAGGCACTTGCGGTAAAAAGTACAAATCCTTAGGCTTATTCACAAACTTCACACGATTTGTTAGCACTTCATTGATAACACCATCACGATCTAAAAATACGGCTCTTTTCATTTGCAACACACCTTCGATAAGCTGTTTTGTGCTTTAGTTTTCCCCAATTACACAAAAGCTAACAATGATAAAAAAACCTGATGCCTATCACATCAGGTTTTTGTATAAGAATTTATTCTGCTAAAGGTTCATGGTCTGTAGGCTTTGTTACTTCACTCATATCCACTACTTCTGGCTGTTTCATAACTTTCCCCAGTTTACGTAATACAAAATAAGCACAGCCAAAATTACAGTATTCGTATAGATAATCTTGAAGCGTACTTATTTTTGTATCAAAAGTGGATTTTTGATTTTTATCATCAAAAAACCCCTTTAAACGTAACTGGTTATAGCCCCAATCACCTACAATATAATCGTATCTGGCTAAGATATCTGAGTATCTTTCCTGAAAAACTTCCTCCTGAAAGGCCTCGCGATAATCTTCTATTAGTTCATATTCTAATCCTTCAACTATAATCAAAGTGACACCACCCTTTTCGTTCAGCCTTGACGTTTACACTTCCGCTTGTAATTGACGTTCTTTCGTTGCAGCATTTACTTGTTCGTCTGCATGATAACTACTACGTACAAGTGGGCCAGCCTCACAATGCTTAAAGCCTTTCTCCATGGCAATCTTACGCAGTTTACCAAATTCTATTGGTGAATAGTATTTTTTAACTGGTAAATGCTTTTTCGTTGGCTGTAAATACTGACCGATCGTCATAATATCTACATTATTTGCACGTAAATCGTCCATGACTTCTAAAATTTCTTCATGTGTCTCGCCTAATCCAATCATTAGTGATGATTTCGTTGGAATTTCAGGCTGCATCTCTTTAGCTAAACGCAGGAACTCTAAAGAGCGTTCGTATTTTGCACGAGCGCGCACTCTAGGTGTTAAACGGCGTACTGTTTCAATATTATGATTTAAAATATCTGGTTTTGCATCCATTAACATTTGAAGGTTCTCCTTCATCCCACCTAAATCTGATGGCAATACCTCAACAGATGTGAAAGGACTTTTACGACGAATTGCACGTACTGTTTCTGCTAAAACTTGCGCTCCGCCATCCTTTAAATCGTCACGTGCTACCATTGTAATAACAACATGCTTTAAATTCATAATGGCTACTGAATCTGCAACGCGCTCAGGTTCCGCCAAATCTAGTTCATTTGGTAAACCTGTTTTCACTGCACAGAAACGACAAGCACGTGTACAAACGGAACCAAGAATCATCATGGTAGCAGTACGTCTCTCTCCCCAGCATTCGTGGATGTTTGGACAACGAGCTTCTTCACATACTGTATGCAGATTTTTCTCACGCATCAGCTTTTTAAGCCCTTTATATTCATCATTCGTGTTTAGTTTTATTTTTAGCCAGTCTGGTTTTCTTACATGTTCTTCTTTACTTGTAGGTTTACAAGATGTCATACGAATATCGCCCCTATCAAAAATATACATTTTTTAATATTAACTATCTTCACTGTTGTCAATGTAACATATTAAAGGCACTCCAACAACTATCACAACAAACATTTCTATTTATAAGGGACAGGTATTTCTATGGACGGTTGTGGCGCGTCACTACTATTGGTATAAATGTTTGGAACAGGTCCCCTTGTTAGGCCCATCGCTACAGGTATATCCTGCGCAACGGTAGAAGACTTACTAGCGAAAGGAACAATAATCTGAACATTTACCTCTAAATGAATACCTACCTCCACATAAGCACTATTGATACCAAATTCTTGAATAGAGGATGTCACATTACTATGAACATTCCCAATCACATGGAAACGGATTGGGATCTTCGGCCCTAAATTTCCAAGTAATGGGATATTAGCTGCTTGACCAAGCGGTACAAAAAAGACAATGCCATCACCATCTTGGATCCTGTTAATATCATATTCAACATTATCTAATTCAGGTAAATGGGATAGCTCTCCTTGTTCAGCTTGCTCCAAATACATTTTAACAAGCTCTAATGTCTCTGCCCGAACACGATTAATGATTTCTGTATTAAACTTAGTCGTCATCATTTCAGACGTACCTGGAGGAATATCTTCAATGATATCATTGACATCTAATACATTAGAGGTACGTGAATTAATGGCTTTACTCACAACATATGAGGCAATCTTCGTAGTTTGCACTTCCGCATATTGCAAATAGGTTGGCATGAGCCGTTCATTTAAATAATAAATAAATAATATAAGGCAAACAACCATACTAACAATTAAAATCGTTAATTTATTAAGACGCATTCCCCTTCTACCATATGAGCGTAATTTCATTCTTTTTCGAGGGAAAAACAAAAAATCTCCTCCTGTTCCATAACGTATGAACAGGAGGAGGAATTTATTCTACTTTTGCTGGAACCACATAATCCGTCTCAACATTTTCAATTGTTACATCAGGATAATCCACTAAATTAACTTCATATGTAGCTGTGAGCAATTGATCTTGTTCTTCAAAAATACGAATCCATGGTAATGCCGCATCCAACGTGTTTTGTCTCGATACAATCCCACGGCGTCCATCTGATAATTTTAAAATAACACCATTTGGATAATGAACGACAGCTCTTTTTAAAGCTTTTACAATTCGAGCATCATAAAGAGTACCAGAGCCAGCTTCAACAATAGCTAGTCCTTGTGAAGGGAGCATTTTCTCTCGGTATACACGATTCGTCGTCACCGCATCAAAAACATCTGCAACGCCAATTATCTTGGCAAATGGATGAATTTCAAAGTCAACAAGTCCTCTTGGATAGCCACTTCCATCAATACGCTCATGGTGTTGGAAAGCACAGTGCGCCACAAGCAGAGAGATTGAATGTAAATTCCGCAATAAATCAAAACCATAACGAGCATGCATCTTCATCATTTCAAATTCATCATTCGTTAAACGTCCTGGCTTTGTTAAAATATCTTTTGGTACCATTAGTTTACCGACATCGTGTAATAATGCACCGATCCCGATCAAACGTAAATCCTCAGCAGAGTAGCCAAGTTCTTTGGCAATGGCAATAGAATACAATGTCACTTGGAAAGAATGCTGATATAAATATTCATCAAATAAATAAGCATCTGTTAAAATGGTTAGAATTTCATTATTTCCAGTAACTGCAGAAAGTAATTCATCTACAATCGAAACAATTGTCTTTGATTGCTGATCTAATATATAAGAAGCATTTACTGGATTCAAACCATCAATGGACTGGAACGAATCCTTTATAGTTTTGATGACTTTATTTCGCATAGCAGGTGGAACAGTCTCTTCTACTTCGATACCCTCAGAAATCTCATCGTCAATATATAAATAATGTGTATTTAACTGTTGAAGTCTTTGAATAATACGGTCATTAATGACAACATCTTTCTTTAAAAGCGGATGACCTGCCTCATTCCAAATGGTTCTTCCTAATACCATTCCTTCTTTTAATACATCGATTGAAATTAATCGCATGACTTCTTCCCCATTCCATTCTTTAAACTCTCTCTATTGTTTAAAGAATCTTTGACCATAATCTATCATAATGTTTCGTAAAAATTCAGGTAAAATATATTGTTTTTTTGCATATTTAAAACTTGGATAAAAATAACCAAATGTAAACAGATCCAATGTGACCAGTTTATAAGTGTGATTTTGATCTGCTAGCTTACCATTAATTAATAATTGTCGATTTTCATTCATGGAAAATCCATATGTCAATATTTTTCCAAAAATGACGCCTCGAAACCCTAATCCTTTTAGTTCGATATAGGGCCATTCTTCATTTTTGGATTGCATATAAATTTCTTTCATTTCAGCGACGGATAATTCAATTGTACATAAATTAATGGGATGTGGAAAAATTCGGTGCAAATCTAAAGCAGTCACTATTCCCTTAGGAAGACCATCTAAAAATATCCCTGCATTGAATAATGCACAGTCGGCTCCGCTTTTTTCCAAAATTGCATGTGCAAATAAATCAGACAGCTGTGAATAATGGAACCATTCCTTGTTGTAGGCTTTTTTTGTTGTAAAAACTGGAGTATCCAATATTCTGTTTCCTTCATCCTCCAAAAACTGTACCATCATCTGTTCATTTTTAACAATTGGCAAATCCTTATTATGAATTAAAGTATCCTTTTTTTCAACAATTTTCCTCAATTTTTTATCATATTCTATGATAAGATGTCCAGTATATTGACCAAACTTACCTCCACCTGTCAGTAAAACCCCATTAATCACTTTGCCCTCTGGTAGGACATGATGCGTATGAGAGCCGAATATAACATCAATTTCTGGACACTCATCCGCTAAGAGCTCATCCTCTGTAATGCCTAAATGGGATAAGCATACAACAATGTCTACTTCTTCACGTAGTTGATGCGCTAAACGTAGTAGTGTACTTCGAGCATCGTCCATATGCCAATTTAATTCTTCATAATATACTTCAAACATGGCCGTGGCTGCAATGACGCCAATTTTCGTACCCATTGCTGTTGTTAAGATTACATAAGGCTTCATCCATGCTGGCTTCATCCCGTGGGAGGCATATACATTTGCAACTACAACATCAAAATTAGCATTGTCATACAAGTGGAAGAGCTCTTCATGGGATAATGTAATGCCTTCATTGTTGCCGATTGTCACCACATCGTAACCCGCCTCATTTAACAATCGCACATTCCCTTTCCCAACTGTTGCTTCTGTATAAATATTGGAACGATCTAAATGATCTCCGACATCAAACAAATAGCTTGTTTCCCCTATACTCCCTAATTTATTGCGCATTTCTTTCACATAGCTTTGCATTCGTGGCCAATACTTAAAATGACTATGCAAATCATTTGTGTGAAAAATATGGATCTTTTCAAGCATTAAAGCCACCTCACTTCAAATTAAGCTAATATGCCTTCTATAATAGACCGAATTCCTAGTAATAAGAGAATAATCCTTAAAGCTAGTACAAGTGTATCGGATTTAATTCTTTTATTTAACGCAGCACCCAGCTTTGCTCCAACATAAGCACCAGGAATAACTGGAATAGTATAAAGCCAAGGTACATGACCGAAATAAACATGGCTTGCAGAATTAACGATGGACGTTAAAAATACCATAAACATCGATGTTGCCACCGCGACATGTGGTGGGAATAAGAATAAAATAATCATTGCTGGCACGATCATGGAGCCGCCACCTATTCCAAATAAACCAGAAGCAAAGCCAATACCAAATGTTAATGTAATAGCAAACCAAATGGGATAGCCATATACATAGTTTTTTCCCTCAGAGTCAGTAAATTCTTGTTGCATACCATTTTTTACAAACCATTTTACAGGCTTCAGTTTGTCCCGCACAAGCAAAATAATCGATAAAATAATAAGTAAAATACCAAAATACAAATTAAAGGATGGTAAATCTAACCCTTTATTGACCCATGCGCCAAGGATTGTTCCTGGAATACTTCCAATAAAGAATATAAAACCACTTTTATAATCCACCGTTTTAGATTTCATATAGCTTAGCGTGGAGGCAAGTCCCGTGAAAATCATCATCACCACTGATAAACCGACTACTCTTTGTGGTGTAATATCTGGAATCATTCCTAAATTTAAGCCGATGTATAATGTTGCTGGTACTAATACTACACCACCGCCTAGCCCAACTAATGAGCCAATTAGACCAGCAAGCAAGGCAATGATGACTAATAAAATAAATTCCATTATAGTTCCCCTTCAAACATGTTTAATTGTTTAGGTGCCAACCCGACATCGTTAATATTTAACATACCTTGTAGCTCCTTTGCGTTTTTCGCTGCATGATTACCAGAATTATTATTAAATAAAACGAAGAGTTCATTGACCTCTGGTTCAAGCTTTTTCATGCTATCCCCAAGCTGCAGTAATTCTTCTTTATTATAATCATATAAGAAGCGAACTTTACGCCAATTTTCTGCATTTCCCGTGTTCCGCCATCCATGTATATTGCGACCATGAAGACGAATCAACGCTTTATTTGCAGTCACTACAGGGTAGAAAGGAACAGATCCTACACCAGCCTGTGGCTCATCACAAATCGTATGAATAAATTGATGTTCTCGTAAGAAATCTATCGTTTGCTTGACAACATTTTCTGCATACCATGTTTGATTTCGAAATTCAATCGCTACTTCAAAATCCTTTAGCTGTTGTCGGATATACAATAAATATTGCACATTTTTTCCCTGGCAATCAAACCATGGTGGAAATTGTGCTAATACCATGGCTAGCTTTCCATAACGTTTAAATTCATTGGCACACTCAATAAATGCATTGAACATATCATTTTTTGATTCAAAGGGAATCTCTCCACGTAAATGACCCGTCATGCCTTGGTAAGCTTTCACAACAAAACGGAAGTTTTCAGGTGTATCCTCACACCATTTCCGAATATGCTCTTTGGCTGGTATGGCATAAAAAGAAGTATCTACTTCAACCGTTAAAAAATGACCTGTGTAATCAAATAATTTATCCTTTGAAGTAGTCACTCCACTATAAAGTGAAGGGTGATCGCCCCAACCAGTTAATCCTACTACAATCATGTGACATCCTCCTCTATGTACATAATCATAGCACACAGTATGTCACTACAAATAAACATCATGTAAAAAATCTACCTTCTTTTATCACTTAATTATGCCAAAGAAAAAGCATGAGTCCATATTCCATTGAACTCATGCTACTATAACAGGCGACGTTTATTTCACAAGATTTTGCTGAATAGCCTCTAAAAACTTAATTCGGCTGTATGCAGGGCCACCCTCCATTAATGGATCTAGTACATTAACAAATACTTGATCATTTTTAAATGCAGTAATATTTTGGATAATTGGATTCTTTTTAAAGTCTTCTAAAGCATTCGGCGCGTCCGCATTTTCATCTGTTGAAAACTGCACAAATAAATAATCAGGATTCATATCTGCAAGCTGCTCAACAGAAATAGCCTCTTGAGATTTAGCTTTAGCAACTTCATCAGGTACTGCTAAACCAAGCTCTCCATAAAGAACTGCATTTAAAAATACTTCTTTTGGATAAACATACGCTTGTCCTCCACGAATACGAATAGCCGCCACTTTTTGATCTTGTAGTTTTTCAGTTAACGTGGATTTAACAGCTTCAATATCAGCTTTATATGTAGATAATATCTTCTCAGCATCTGCTTGCTTACCAGTTAGTTCAGCTAGTAAATTCAAATTAGATTCCCAGTTCGTCGAAATATGTGAAACCAAAATTGTAGGTGCAATTTTCTCTAATTTACTTTGTACCTCTTCTGGAAACTTTGTGGAGCCTAAAATGACATCTGGATTTAATTCTACTATTTTTTCAAAATTTGGTTTAATCTTCTCACCAATAGATTCTGCTTTGTCTGTTACCGAAGCATATAGCTCAGGGAATTTGCCGCCAATAGCAATAGCTCCAACTGGGTGAACATCCAGCACAACCATATCCTCCATTGCTTCCATAGCTCCTGTTACAACAATTCTTTCCACTTTTTCTGGCACTTCATAGCTTTCACCAAGATATTCAATCGTTCTTGTGCCATTTTCATTTGTTGATTCTTCTTTTGTTTGTGTCACATCTTCTTTTCGTGTATCAGTGGAGGATTCCTCTTCTACTGCCTTCTTCTCCCCACATGCGGCGAGAATGAGTATAAATAATGCTATGAAACTAATAAATAAAAACTTCTTTTTCATTTACCGATTCTCCTTTGAATGATGATTGTTAGGATGATTAACTATCTCATCTGGTTTATTGAAGAACTGAACATCTTCTAGATTTATCAGCCCCCTTTAATTGATATTGATTCTCATTATCATTTTAGTATGTAATCTTTAAAAAATCCAGTACTATTTCGATATATTATAAATATCCATTTTTATTCTCAACGTAAAAACACAAAAAACCCCTAGTCACAATTTATGTTGTGACTAGGGGTGGCTAATAAATTAACCGATAGAACCTTCCATCTCGAATTTAATCAGACGGTTCATTTCTACTGCGTATTCCATTGGTAGTTCTTTTGTGAATGGCTCGATGAAGCCCATTACGATCATTTCTGTTGCTTCTTCTTCAGAAATTCCGCGAGACATTAAATAGAATAATTGTTCTTCAGATACTTTTGAAACTTTTGCTTCGTGCTCTAAAGATACATTATCATTAAAGATCTCGTTATAAGGAATTGTATCAGAAGTCGATTGATTATCCATAATCAGCGTATCACATTCGATGTTAGCACGTGCACCACTTGCTTTAGGACCGAAACGAACTTGTCCCATATACGTTACCTTACCACCTTGTTTAGCAATCGATTTAGAAACGATTGTTGAAGATGTATTTGGTGCCATATGGATCATTTTTGCGCCAGCATGTTGGTGTTGTCCTTTACCTGCTAATGCAATCGATAATGTCATACCACGAGCACCTTCACCTTTTAGGATACATGCTGGGTATTTCATTGTTAATTTGGAACCGATGTTACCATCAATCCATTCCATTGTACCGTTTTCTTCTACAACTGTACGTTTTGTTACAAGATTGTAAACATTGTTCGCCCAGTTTTGAATCGTTGTATAACGGCAATATGCATCTTTACGAACAACAATTTCTACAACTGCTGAGTGTAAGGAGTTTGTTGTGTAAACAGGAGCTGTACAACCTTCAACATAGTGTACGTGAGCCCCTTCATCTACAATAATAAGTGTACGTTCGAATTGACCCATATTTTCTGAGTTAATACGGAAGTAAGCTTGTAATGGTGTTTCTACTTTAACACCTGGTGGCACATAAATAAATGATCCACCTGACCATACTGCTGAGTTTAAAGCAGCAAATTTATTGTCTGTGTAAGGAATCACTTTGCCCCAATATTGTTTGAAAATATCTTCGTTTTCACGTAAAGCAGAGTCAGTATCTTTGAACACAATACCAAGATCTTCAAGGTCTTTTTTCATGTTGTGATAAACTACCTCAGACTCATATTGTGCAGATACACCTGCAAGATATTTTTGTTCTGCTTCTGGGATACCTAATTTATCAAAAGTTGCTTTGATTTCATCAGGTACTTCATCCCATGATTTTTGAGTAGCTTCTGATGGTTTTACATAGTACGTAATTTCATCAAAATCTAAATCTCCAAGATCGCCACCCCATTGTGGCATCGGTTTTGTATAAAATGTTTCAAGAGCTTTTAAACGGTATTCAAGCATCCATTCTGGCTCTTGTTTCATATTTGAAATTTCACGGACGATTTCTTCAGTTAAACCGCGTTTTGAACGGAAAATTGATACGTCCTTGTCATGGAAACCGTATTTGTAATCGCCGATATCAGGCATTTTTTTAGCCATCGTTTCTCCTCCGTTCATTGAGATGTATTTTCTAGGTAATCATCCCTTGCTTTGAGTGAAGCCATAGTAGCTTTCACTCAAGAACAAGGAAGTAAGATTTATTTCACACCTTTTTCCATTGCTTTCCAAGCCAATGTTGCACATTTAATTCGTGCTGGGAATTGTGAAACACCTTGCAGTGCCTCCACATCCTCTAGGTCATATTTATCACTGTACTCTTCACCCATCATCATTTTAGAAAAAATATCAGAAAGCTCAATAGCTTCTTCTACTTTTTTCCCTTTGATGAGCTGTGTCATCATTGATGCAGAAGACATAGAAATAGAACAGCCTTCACCATCAAATTTCGCATCCTCTACAACACCGTCAGTCACTTTTAATGTTAAATGAATACGATCACCACATGTAGGATTGTTCATATCAATCGTTACAGCATCCTCTTCTAAAGAGCCTTTATTACGAGGATTTTTATAGTGATCCATAATGACTGAACGATATAGTTGATCTAAATTATTAAAAGACATCGCCAAAATACTCCTTCGCAGAACGTAACCCTGCAACTAAACGGTCAATATCTTCCTCTGTATTGTACAGATAGAAGCTTGCACGCGCTGTCGCTACTTGCTGAAGACATTTCATTAGTGGCTGTGCACAATGATGTCCTGCACGAACAGCAATCCCGTTCATGTCAAGCACCGTTGCCACATCATGTGGATGTACATCATCTAGATTAAATGTTACTAATCCACAACGCTTCATAGGGTCACGTGGGCCGAAAATTTTCAAACCGTCAATTGTTTCAAGTTGATCCATTGCGTAGCCTGCAAGCTTATGCTCATGCTCTAGAATGTTATCTAACCCGATATCAGTTAAGAAATCAATAGCGGCTCCTAATCCTATTGCACCTGCAATAATAGGCGTTCCACCTTCAAATTTCCACGGTAATTCCTTCCACGTTGACTCATAAAGCCCAACAAAATCAATCATTTCGCCACCAAACTCAATTGGCTCCATCTTTTCAAGGTGTTCCTTTTTACCATATAGTACACCTATTCCAGTTGGTCCGCACATTTTATGCCCTGAGAAACCTAAGAAATCTACATCTAAATCTTGCACATCAATTTTCATATGTGGCGCAGCCTGTGCACCATCAGCTACCATGACAGCACCATTAGCATGTGCAATTTGAGCAATTTCTTTAATTGGATTTATTGTTCCAAGTACGTTTGATGCCATAGACACCGAAACAATTTTTGTTTTAGGTGTGACTGTCGCACGTACTTTCTCTAGGCTAAGAGTGCCATCTGCTTCAAGCTCAATGTATTTTAAAGTTGCATTTTTTTCTTTGGCTAATTGTTGCCAAGGAATAATATTGGAATGATGCTCCATATGAGTAATGACTATTTCATCACCCTCGACAACATTTGCACGTCCATAACTTGTCGCAACTGTATTTAAAGCGGTTGTTGTCCCACGCGTAAAAATAATTTCCTGTGTTGATTGTGCATTAATAAACTTACGAACCTTTTCACGAGCACCTTCATATTTATCTGTTGCACGGTTTCCTAGTGTATGCACCCCACGGTGAACATTGGAATTATCAAATTCATAATAAGCTTTAATCGCTTCAATCACTTGAACAGGCTTCTGAGACGTCGCTGCACTATCAAGATATACAAGTCTATGACCATTTACATCCTGATTTAAAATTGGGAAATAGCTTTTAATGTCTTTATTCATCATTAGCGAACTTTCCTTTCAATAACCTCCGTCAGTTGCTTTTGAACGCCTTCAATTGGTAATTGCGTAACAACTGGCGCAAGGAATCCATGGATAACAAGGCGCTCTGCTTCTGCTTTCGAGATACCACGGCTCATTAAATAGTAAAGCTGTAATGGATCTACTCGACCAACAGATGCTGCGTGTCCTGCTGTTACATCATCTTCGTCAATTAATAAAATTGGGTTTGCATCCCCACGAGCTTTTTCTGACAGCATTAATACACGTGATTCTTGTTGTGCATCGGCTTTTGTTGCACCATGCTCGATATAGCCAATACCGTTAAAGATTGATTGAGCTGCATCTTTCATGACACCATGCTTTAAGATATGCCCGTTAGAGTTTTTACCCCAATGACGAACCTCAGTAGTGAAGTTAAGTTTTTGTTCTCCACGACCAACTACGACTGTTTTTGTATCTGCATGAGAACCGTCACCAATCAAATGTGTAATGTTTTCAGAGATTGTGTCTGAATCATTCATTAAACCAAGAGCCCAGTCAACTTTCGCGTCACGTGCTAAACGTGCACGACGATTTACATAAGTCGTAAAGCCTTTTGCAAGGACATCCACTGCACCATATGTCACCTGTGCATTATCTTGAACAACAACTTCTGCAATAATATTCGCTTGCCCTTTTGCCTCTTCAACTGTTGAAACATATGTTTCAACATATGTTACAGCTGAATTCGCTTCTGCTACTACTAAAACATGGTTATATAATGAAGCTTCTGCATTGTCATTAAGGAAAACAACTTGAAGTGGTTGCTCAATGATCACGTTTTTTGGTACGTATACAAACACACCACCATTAACAAGTGCTGCATGAAGTGCTGTTAATTTATGCTCATCTACTTTAACTGCTTCAGTCATAAAGTATTTTTGAACAAGTTCGCTATGTTCACGAACTGCTGTGAAAATATCAGTAAAAATAACACCTTTATCCGCAAGTTCTTGTGATGCCTTAATATATGCTGGTGTATTATTACGTTGAATATATAGGTTTTCTTGTGCTTCAAGGTCAATTAAACCTTTTGCTTCTTCAGGTAGAGCATCCAATGAAGGGAATGCCTCACTATGAACTGCCAACGCTGGGAAGTTCATGAAATCCCATTTTGTAATATTCGTTCTATCTGGTTTTGGCAAATCTAAACCAGTTACTTTGTCTAGTGCTGCCGCGCGAAGTTCTGTAAACCATGTTGGTTCACCATTTGCTTCTGAGAACGAGCGCACGTCCTGTACTGTTACAGGCAAGTTAAGTTCCACTGTCATGCTAGTTCGTCCTCCTTCTTATGCTTCTTGTTCTTCTGTTTCTTCTTCGATTCCTAATTCTTTTTTAATCCAGTCATAACCTTCTGCTTCTAAGCGTTGTGCAAGCTCTGCACCACCTGATTTGACAACACGTCCTTGCATCATTACGTGTACATGGTCTGGTGTAATGTAGTTTAATAGGCGTTGATAGTGTGTAATCATTAAGCAGCCAAAGCCTTCACCACGCATTGCGTTGATGCCTTTTGAGACAACTTTCAATGCATCGATATCAAGACCAGAGTCAATTTCATCTAAGATTGCAAATGTTGGTTTAATCATCATTAATTGAAGAATCTCATTACGTTTTTTCTCACCGCCAGAGAAACCTTCATTTAAATAACGTTGAGCCATATCTTCGTTCATTTCAAGGAATTCCATGTTTTTATCTAATTCGCGGATAAATTTCATTAATGAAATTTCATCGCCTTCTTCACGACGCGCGTTAATTGCTGAACGTAAGAAATCAGCATTTGTAACACCAGCAATTTCAGATGGATATTGCATAGCTAGGAATAAACCAGCTTGAGCACGCTCGTCTACTTCCATTTCAAGCACATCTTCGCCATCTAACTCAACAGTACCTGAAGTTACTTCATATTTTGGATGACCCATAATAGCAGAAGCTAGTGTTGATTTACCAGTTCCGTTTGGTCCCATAATTGCGTGAATTTCGTTTGTATTAATTGTAAGATTTACGCCTTTTAAAATCTCTTTTCCGTCGATAGCAACGTGAAGATCTTTAATAACTAAAGTTGACATGAAAATACCTCCATAGTGTTCAGTGAATGGGTCAACCATTCCTTAATTATCATCATTCTAATCTTAACTGAAAATCGTTCTCTATGCAAACCATTTCAATTACTTTCCCATTCCTTAAATAAAATCTTTAAAAATAAAGACTTTGTAAGCATTTTCAGTTTATTACTACTTCACCTAAACAATGAGAATAGACTTTCTTCATTTTCAATAAAATCCCTCTAATTGAGAATTGATTTCATCTAGCTACATAGTGAAAACCTCGAGAAAAGTGCTAATTGTAGCGGTTTTGTGACAAATTAGCATAAACAACATATCTATACTATAACCTATTTCATGAAAATGGAATCAATTTAAGTTCATATTGCAAGAAAGAAATTTTGCTATAAAAATTGATGGATTGTATCCAACGTTTCTGCCATTTCTCCATTAATTTAGATGATATGCCCATAAAAATCCTTTTATTTCCAGTAAAAATGCATCTAACAGCTTATTATTTTTATTTTGACATGAACAGTCCTTTTTCATCTTAAATAATATATAATTAAGGTATAATCAATCTTATTTTTAGATTAATAGAGGTGAAATGTTAGTGGAGTTACGTCAATTACGCTATTTTGTAGAGGTTGCTGAACGTGAGCATATTTCCGAGGCTGCTGAGCATCTTCATGTAGCCCAATCTGCCATTAGTCGGCAAATCGCAAATCTTGAAGATGAGTTAGGCACTCCGTTATTTGAACGAGTGGGACGAAATGTCAAATTAACTCCAATAGGGAAGACATTTCTTGAGCATACCATTACAGCATTAAAGGCCATCGATTTTGCAGCAAAGCAGGTAGAAGAATATCTTGATCCTGCAAAGGGCTCAATTAAAATCGGCTTTCCAACAAGTTTAGCTAGCTATGTTCTGCCAACCGTTATTTCAGCCTTTAAACGAGAATATCCTGATTTACAATTTCAACTCCGTCAAGGGTCTTATCGATTTTTGATTGATGCAGTCAAAAATAGGGAGTTGAACCTCGCCTTTTTGGGACCCCTGCCCCCGAAGGACGAATCCATTCAATCAACCATTCTGTTTACTGAAAATATTGCCGCACTCCTACCAGCCAATCATCCATTAGCTAAAAGAGAAAGCATACAGCTTGCAGAGTTGAAAAATGATTTATTCGTATTATTTCCAGATGGTTACATTTTGCATAAGGTAGCGATGGATGCTTGTCGAGCTGCAGGCTTTTTACCTAATGTCATTTCAGAGGGGGAAGATTTGGATGCATTAAAGGGCTTAGTCGCCGCTGGCATAGGTGTTAGTCTATTACCAGAAAGCTCTCTTTATGATTCAGCAGCTCGCTTTACCATCAAGGTCCCTATTGAATCTCCTACAATCCCTAGAACTGTTGGTATTATTTCACCCGTAAATCGAGAAATTGCACCATCAGAAGTCATTTTCTTAGATTTTGTGAAAAACTTTTTTTCTCGTCTTTCACAATTTCAATAAAAAAGAGCTAAGGGTAGAAGAATCAACCCTTAGCTCCTTTAATATGATTTAAATAATTTTTGTAAAATATAATAGGATTGTTTTAAGCGCTCTTCATATTTTGGAACTTGCCATGTTTCCCATGTATAAGCAGACAGTGGTGGTAAAATACCATTAGTAGCTGCTGGCATAGATTGAACAACGTTGTTTTCTTTATCTACAAATAAAGCACCAATATAAATATTGTCTACTTTAACGGCCGCTTTATCGCCATCTTTATACAGGTTACCTATAAACTCACGCTGACTCGGATCTTTAGCTTGAATCAATAACCAAGGGATGCGAAGTTCGATAACATTGTCATCGGTCCAAGAATAATCAACTAAAGAATCATAATCTTTTGCTTCTGGATTAGCATTTCCTTGAAGTAATTTTCCTGTTTCGTAGATACTAAAATCAGTCGTTCTATTTTGCTCAGGTAAAAATAGTTGTTTATTTAATACATAGTAAATAGGGGCGAACTTTCCACTATTTTTCATGGCATTAGCCATTCGGGGAGCAATTAAATTTAAACGGTGGCCATATAAATAATCATAGAAATCGTAGTATTCATCAATAACAACCCTAGATTGACCATTTTTATTGAGCTCAACTATAAAATCAACACCATTTGAAAACGTCATATTTTTTATAGATGTAGCAGACGTATTTCCTTGATCTGGTACAACATCTAATAAAATGCGAGGGGAGGTATTGGCTAACTCCTCACTTTTTAATTTAATGTACAAATAGCGCTCATCATAGTCTACTGCAAAATCTGTTGGATTGTTTGGTGCAGTATCATATAGCTGTTTACCTGTCCATTCCGTTGTCTCTCCATCTACTTTTACCTTCAGTCTATCAAAGCTTAATAATCCAAACTGTTGCTCATTTGTTTGAGCATTGGACCAAAATGGTCGACGATTCGGATCATCATAATCCATCGTATTCCATGTTCGTTTAAACCACTCATCTTGCCATGTAAAAACAAGTCCTCCCAGGAGCCCTTCATGCATAATATCCTCAAATAAATGTTGAAGTGTTTCTCCCTGTGCTTGTTCTGACATTTGCCCCTGATTCCAACCATATACATTATCATGTGTTTTACCACGTGATGCTGGGATACCAAATTCCGCAATAAGAACAGGCATAGTATGAGCTTCATGGAGCTCTTTTAAATAACCTGCATAGCTATTTTTATTCCCTCGGAAATCGACATAATTTAAATAATCTTTATCGAAATTAAAGAAGTCAGGGTAGTAAGGATACACATGATAGGAAGCAAATTGTCCAGGCGCAGTCATTTCTCCTTTTGTATAAATAACATTTGGATTGACCCCTACTAAATCTTCCTCCTCTGATGGCTCTGACGGATGTTCAAGAATGTCAGTTGTGACCCAGTTCGTGAAACTCATTGGACGTAGCCAGTTATATTTTTCCTTTTCATAAACTGACACCACATCCATTTGTTCTGCTAGCCAATGCTCAAACGGAGAGGCACCCTTTGTTTCAAAAAAAGTACCGTTGTATTGACCAATATTTGCATGTTTTTCATTTGTTCCCACAACCATGTGTGGATACCATTCAATTCCTAGTACCCATCCTATAACATATTTTGATACGTCTACATCATACAAGCCAGATGCATGTCCTGGGCGAGGCTCCACATAGATATTTCCATGAATGACATCTACCATTTGTTTCATTTCTAATTGGAAATCTTCTAACGTATCTTTATCATAGGCGTCCAATGAACCTGCTAAGCCCTCTTCATTAATCCAAACCCCATGTAAAACATATAATGGTTTTTTTGGATGTTCTTCATTATATTTAGCAAGTGCTCTATAAAAGCCTGGTGGATGTAATGTATAGACTCGTATCGTATTAGCATTCATGTCTGCTATTTGTTTAAACCATCGATAATATTCCTCTTCTGTAATGGCTGCTTCTCCAGGAAAGGCGCCAGGTTTCCCCATTCCGATATTGACACCCTTAAATACGATTGGTTCCCATTTGCCATCTCTTAGCACCTCAAAAGATTGTCCCTGAATCCTTGCATTATAGTTTAATTTTTCATGATTTACAGTATCCTGAACCTCTTTGTGCTCAAATGCATCAAATATTTGATGCATTACTGGGATGTAAATGGACCAATAAAACGAACTGTCCGCATACTTCTCAGCATATTTATAGATTGTAGGTAACCCTTTTATTTTATAAATATTCGGTACCCGTGCGATATCATTAAAATCTCCCGCAAAATAATAACTAGATGTGTAGCTTTTATCTTGGCCTACAATTGCTGCAAATTGTTCTGGAATGCCATTATCCTTTAACAGCTCTGTTCCTTTTTTTGTTAAATCCCATTTATAATTTGCAAGAGCATCTTCAGCATATTTTGGAGTAATAATATCAAACCAATAATCGTATTGCGCCCGTGCAGATGAATGAAAGAATTTTTTCCCATTTTCAGTAAACTGCACTTGAATTCCTTCAGATTTAACATGCTTGTTCATTTCTAGAACAAGGAGCTCCTCAGTTATTTCGTTAAATAGTAAAAAGCCTCCACCTTTATATGACCAATTATCGCTATGTTCATCGATCACCCATTGCGGTATCTCTATGTTTTTATGATAATCAAGCTCATCGAAATAACGCCCGATCCAGCCAGACCATGTGATTCCTAAATAATCCTGTAATTCTTTACGAACTTCCCCTGATGTTGGGGAAGCAAACGTGTTATACTCAGCTATTAACATACTCTTTTTTTTGCTGGCTAAGCGTTCGACGATTGCCTGCCATTCTTTTTGTTCAAGTCCCCCCACAATTTTTTCAGAACGTTCACCTAAACGTTTTGTTTGTTGTAAATCATCTTTATAAACTCCGTACGTATCTGCCAAATAAATGACATCATAGTCCCTATAATCCTTTGGTAAATTCTTTTCTACAACACTTTTAGTTTCATCGTTTGGGACCGTACCATAATAATCGCGTTCTACGTCATAAGGTTCATTATTTAATCTATATTTATAATGGTTTAAAAACCAATTCATCCCTAAGTGCTCTCGGTAAGACTCATTTGGAACGGTTTTATCTATAATGGCCACATTAAGCTGTTTTTCATCTTCTAAGTACCACCATGTAATAGGGATTATCATGAGGACTAGAACGACCATAACCCCTATATAGATTCGTTTCATACACTTTTCTCCTTTTCAGCAATGCCGACACGTTTCATATTACCCCAGTCACTTTTTCTTAAGACAAAACGAAGTAATCCCTCACAGCGCCAGAATAATGTTAGTGGGCGATACCAAAAAATTTCTGTAAACGCTAAAAGAATCATGCGTAACAACTCTCTTTTTTTCGGATACGTATTCATACTCCACGATTCAAACAATATTGCCGCTATTGAAAAAATAACACCATAAATAACGAATAGTAGTAGCAGCATGAGTGCAACCTCATAATAAATTTTCCCTAAGAAAAAGGCTATGACAATATAAATATATCCGCCTAACTCGACAAGAGGCCCTAGACATTCCACTAGCCAAAAATACGGGAACGAAAGAAATCCAATCATTCCATATCTAGGATTCAAGGTCATTTTTTTATGCTTCCATAGACTTTCAAATAACCCTTGATGCCACCTTCTTCGTTGATTGCGTAGTACTCCTAATGTTTGAGGTGCTTCCGTCCAGCAAACTGGGTCAGGTACAAATTCAATACGCTTATTTTCTTTTTTTTCTTTTATAAGTCGATGGATATTCACCACCAGTTCCATATCTTCCCCAATAATATTGGTTGAATATCCACCTGCTTCAACAGCCCATTTTTTAGAGAAAACACTAAATGCTCCTGAAATAATAAGGACTAAATTGAATTTACTTAACGCTATTCGCCCCATTAAAAATGCCCGCAAATATTCGATTACTTGCATGATTACTAGGTAATTACTAGGTAATTGAGTCTCATAAATAGAGCCAAACTGCATCTTCGCGCCATTTGCAATACGTATATTACCACCTGCTGCAATGACCTCACCATCAGATAAAATGATAGGCTTCATCACCCGCAGCAAGGATTTTTCATCTAAAATGGAGTCCCCATCAATGGAGCAAAAATACGGATATTGAGATACATTAATACCCACATTTAGCGCATCAGCCTTACCACCATTTTCTTTATCTACTAAAATACAATTTTTATAGATTTCAGATTCATATATTTGTTTAATGTCTTTTGTAGGGATGTTAGTTCGAACAATTTTATTGATTGGCTTCATTTGAAAATGTTCGATGACCGTTTGAAGTGTTTGATCTGTAGATCCATCGTTAATAATGATAATTTCAGTTTGAGGATAACGTAAATTCAATAATGAATATACTGTATCTACAACTCCTACTTCTTCATTGTAAGCAGGAACAAGTAACGATACCGGTTTTGAATAAAAGGCATCGATATGTGCATCATCATACTCTGATAGATCGAGACGATAGCGTTTTCTTAAATCCAGCATAGCAATGATGAACATTGTACAATATGACACGATAACGAACAGCATATAAAATAAAATAATGCCCCCAAAAAACATCATGCAATAATCAATTATTTTCATTTACTTCCCCTCTTTTCTCGCTGCAATTTCTTGGGCCATTTCAATTGCATATTGATCATTTGAGGATTCAATGAATTGCTGTAATTTGGCAATACCATGTCGATCTTCTACAATCGTTTTTGCCGCTTGGGAACGTACCCACCAATTCTCATCTTGAAGAAGCTGCTCTAAATAACTATAAGTGTAAGTAAGCGGTACATGCTTAAAAATTTTGGCAACCATTAACCTGGCTTCCCACATTTCAGAAGTCACAAAAGGGACAAAGGAATCCATCTCATCAATAATTCCTATTTCATATAGCCCTTTTAATGCTCTGATGTTAATTTCCGGTGTATCATGGTGTAATAATTTTTTTAATTCATCTAAATACTCCATATTTCTTTTTACAGCAGCAGTATCAATAACAGCAAATTGCATTTTGGCCGACAAACTATTAAAATCATGGAAAAATCGAATAAATACATTATCATCTAATAATATAAATAGTCTTCTATATTCACTTTCAGCGTAATTTACATTGGAATTTTTTATTTTCTCCATAAATAAATCTGGTTGGAAAAGCGAGTATATTTTCAATAACTGGAAATGTTCTTCATCTGTAATGTTATTTTTTTCGAATTCTTGGCACTTCGTTAACAATTCATCTATTTGTAAGTCTGCAATTCGATAGAGGGCATTCATTCGAATACTCCATCGTTTACTGGATAAATCTTTTTCGTAGAATGCTTTTAAATATTGATTGGAGAATTGTTTAATTTTTAGTTCCACCTGTTCATTCCTTATATTCTTTAAATAGGATGAAAAAATTTTTTCAATAGCTTCTACTTGGGCCCTTCCTCGAGGAACCAATACGATACTAAATAATGCGTTATTGAATAAGTAATCATACCAAAGTTGAGAATAATTTTGTAAATAACGGTCACGAACTTTTTCAAAATAGCTTTCACGCTGCCGCTGAACAAGTAAATACATTAAAAAGATAAAGAGCACAACTAATAAAAAGGAAATTATTGCTAAAATTGTCGAAACAGTCAGCTTGATCATTGCCAAAACCTCGCAAACGTTCTTTTAATTTTGGCTTCTAGCAAACGTAAATTAAATGGTTTGACAATATATTCATCAACACCGCCCTCATAAGCATTAAGCGCTGCCCCTTCAGAATTGCGTTCTGACATCATATAAATAATAAATTTCTTTTCATTTGGCATATGTCGTAAGATATGCAATATTTCTAAGCCATTTTTCAGAGGTAAAATATCATTCATAAGAATTAGATGCATATGCCCTGATTTATAATCATCCGATTGCAAAAAGCTATAGCCATCCTCATAAACCTTTACATCTAAAGAAAAATAAGGGATATTTATTTGCTTAAGCGTTGACTCTAATACTTGTCTAAAAATGGCGTTTTGCTCAATAATACTAACTTTCACTAATTCAGTTGGTTGCTCACAGTAATCCTTTACCTCTGCTATACTCCATGTTAATTGCTCATCCCCTGATAACATCTGTTTATTTTTATTTAACAGCTCTTCAAAAATAACGTTATTATTTCTTATTTCTGTTATAGAGGCCTTTAATGCAATCTGTTGGAACTTCCGTTCTGCTTTTAAGATGGCAAATATTCGTTTTAAAAACGCCCTAGCTTCTACATCACTACTTTGTAAAAAGAAGATGCCCCAATGATCTCCGTCGGATAATTGAAAAAGCAAGTCTGTCTTGCGTATTTTTGATTGTAAAAACGAGGTAACTTGATCATTCACATTTTCATTCAGTTGTGTAGCATTAGCTGTTTTTAAAAAGACTGCTGTTAAAGTAAGGCGTGATCTAATCACACTTTCTCGCCATATTTTAAAGTAGCGCTCTACTTCATGTTCTTGCATGATGTCATGGGTGAATTTTATATCATTCATTAGAATCACTCCATCTAGTTTTTTCTTATTATTACTTTCTATCATTTATTTCATAGATTAACAACATTACTATAGTAATAAATATGACTAAACAATATCTAATCATAAATAGACGTCATAAAAAATACATAGTTTCTCATCAATTTAACTACAAATAAAAAAAGAGTACATAAGTCGTTAAACTTATGTACCCTTTTATAAAATTTTTAATTCTTATTTTACCGGTACTACTGCACCTTTCCACTCTTCTAAAATGAAGTCTTGGATTTCTTTAGATGTTAATACTTCTAATAATTTTTTAATTTCAGGTTTTGATTCATCACCTGCACGTACAGCGATGATGTTAACATATGGAGATTCTTTATCTTCAAGAGAAATAGCATCTTCAATTGGGTTTAAACCGTTATCGATGGCAAAGTTAGAATTGATAAGTACTGCATCGCCTTCATCGTTTTCGTACATTTGTACAAGCATTTCTGGGGCAGTATTTGCATCGAATTTAAAGTTTTTAGGATTTTCTTCAATATCCTTTAATTCTGCTGCTGTTTTATCAATGCCTTCTTTTAATTTGATTAAGCCTTTAGCCTCTAACAATGACAGCATACGACCATGGTCAGATACTGAGTTAGAAAGTAAAATTGTTGCGCCTTCAGGCAGGTCTTCTAACGTTTTATATTTTTTAGAGTAAATACCGATTGGTTCAATATGAACGCCACCTGCATTAACAAAATCATAGCCATTGTCTTTAATTTGTAGCTCTAAGTAAGGAATGTGTTGGAAATAGTTTGCATCAAGTGTTTTTGAGTCTAAATCTTGGTTTGGTAGAACATAATCTGTATATGTTTCAATTTCAAGATCAATACCTTCTTTAGCTAAGATCGGTTTTGCTTTGTCTAAAATAACTGCGTGTGGTGTATTAGAAGCACCTACTTTTAATGTTACGTTTTCTTTACTATCTGTTTGATCGCCAGATGCTGATTTTTCATCTTCTTTTTTATCTGTACCGCAAGCTGCTAATGCTAGTACAAGTATTGATAAAAATAATCCTGCTAATAACTTTTTCATTTATGACACTCCCTTTTATTTGTTTTAAATATGTTAGCGGTAAAAACCGGAATAACCTCAATTTCGTGCTAGCGTTTATCAATTTTCTCAGTAATTAAATCACCAATCCATTGAATAATAAATACGACTACTAAGATCAAAATAGTTGCCATTAATGTCACATCTTGGCGATTTCGCTGGAAGCCGTCTAAGAAAGCTAAGTTACCAAGACCACCTGCACCAATAATTCCTGCCATCGCTGTATAACCTACAAGAGCAACAGCCGTTACGGTGATACCAGAAATCAAAGCTGGTAATGATTCAGGAACCAATACTTTCCAAATAATTGTAGAAGTTTTCGCTCCCATTGAACGAGCCGCTTCAATGACACCTTTATCAATTTCACGTAACGCAATTAATACCATACGAGCATAAAACGGTGCTGCACCGATAATTAAAGCAGGTAACGCCGCATTGGCACCACGAATTGTACCTAGTAACAACTTCGTAAATGGAATTAATAAAATAATTAATACGATAAATGGAATGGAACGGAAAATATTAACGAGTGATCCCGTTAAAAAGTTAACGATTTTATTTGCCCATAACTGATTGGGACTAGTTAAAAATAGAACAATACCAATGACTAACCCAAGAATAAATGTCACAACCGTTGATATAGCTGTCATGTATAAAGTTTCATACGTAGCTTGCCACATATTTTCCCAGTCTACATTCGGAAAGAGATTAGTTAGCATTTTCAATCACCTCCGTCTGTACTTCCACTGTATTTAAATAACGAAGGGCTTCAGTGACGTTTTTCTGAGAGCCATCAATTTGCACAATCAATGTACCATATGCACCATTTTTTGTTTGTGAAATATTTCCGTGAACAATACTTACTTCTACATCAAATTGTTTCACAAGATGTGAGATGACTGGCTGTTCTGTTTTTTCACCAACAAAAATAAGTTTGACAAGTTGTCCAGTTGGATAGTTTGTTTTAATTTGTGCTACCGTATCCTGTGTTTCCTTAGTGTCTGTAATTTGAGATACAAACTTCTTAGTAATAGCCGCCTGTGGGGCTTGGAAGACTTGCAATACCTCACCACGTTCCACAATTTCGCCTGCCTCCATCACTGCTACACGATGACAAATTTTGCGAATGACATGCATTTCGTGGGTAATCAGGACGATAGTTAAGCCTAAGCGTTCATTTATATCAACGAGTAAATCAAGAATAGCATCCGTTGTTTCAGGATCGAGTGCCGATGTCGCCTCATCACATAGTAAAACCTCTGGATTATTCGCTAATGCGCGTGCAATTCCTACACGCTGCTTTTGTCCACCAGAAAGCTGGGATGGATATGCCTTATCGCGCCCTTCTAAGCCTACAAGGGCAATTAATTCCTTCACACGTGCTTCACGTTGAGCCTTTGGGAAGCCTGCGATTTCTAAAGGGAATGCAATATTTTCGGCAACTGTTCTAGACCAAAGTAAATTGAAATGCTGGAAAATCATACTTACCTTTTGTCTAGCCGCTCTAAGCTTTTGCCCTTTTATCGATGAAAATTCTTGATTGTTCACCGTTACTGTTCCTGCTGTCGGTTTCTCTAAACCGTTTAATAAACGAATCATGGTACTTTTACCAGCACCACTATAGCCAATAATGCCAAAAATTTCACCTTTATTAATAGTAAGGTTGACGTCTTTGACTGCCGTTAATTCGCCATTTGCTGTTTTGTATTTCTTTGTAATATTTTGAAGCTGGATCATAGCGAATACTCCTTTTCTCATATAGAAAACCCCTTCACTCACAGACAAGTAGAAGGGGTCACGTATAATACGTTAAACCGTTCTCTCATCTTTCAAAGAAAAATCTTTGGGTGATTTGGCACCTTTTCACATTGTGATGGTTGCCGGGCTTCATAGGGCACTTCCCTCCGCCACTCTTCATAAGAGTTCGATATATTTAATGTTTTAGTAATATATTTGATACTTTACCACGCTAGTAAAGTTCAGTCAATTGATTTTTTTAACAATTCATATAAAAATGGTACGGATTGAAAAGCATAAATCTTTTCTGTCACTTTTCCGCCATCACTGATGAGTAGACATGGAACACTTTCAATTTGATGCTCATAAGCAATGTGTTCCAAAAAGTTGATATTTGCTTTACCAATTTGTAGCTGTGGCAGTAATTGTTCAATAATGGACATCATTTTAGATGCCACTGCACATGTTCCACACATCGGTGTATATAAATAAAATGCAGTTTTCTCTCCTGACTGTTTAGCCGCTTCCCACTGCTCTGTTGACCATTCTTCCATTTACTCACGCAACCTTACAAAATATATTCATTATGGATTGAAAAATGTGCTCGCAGTAAAATCATCGCTAGCACTTTTCTTGGTGTCGTTTCTACTTCCTTATATGTTGGCATTGTGCGCAGATGCTCAGCTTCTGGATAATGTCTGTCCATTAATGCACGTAGCTTATCGCCAGAAGTATCTGCATCAAAAAAAGTAAATAGCTCACAGCCCTCATAGGGATCCAGTAGTTCTTCTAATTGATGCACACCAATTGTACCATTCGTACATAGTATTGTAACATTCTCATTCAAAATAGGCTCAATTTGTAGCTTATCTGAGCGTCCTTCTACTATCAAGCATTTTCCCTCGAACATTACGCCACCTCCATTTAGAGATCCCCACTTATAAGTCATTATATAACAAAAAACGCCGGTAGTTTCCGACGTTTTTCGATTATAGCTTGTCTTATTCAGCGATCATTTCTTCGTATTGCTCTGCTGTCATTAGTTTCTCAACTTCTGATGCGTCAGCAGGCTCAACAACGATCATCCATGCTTTTTCATATGGTGATTCATTAACGAATTCTGGGCTATCTTCTAAATCTGCATTTACTTCCACTACAGTACCTGAGATTGGTGCATATAATTCAGAAACAGTTTTTACTGATTCTACGCTACCGAATGGATCATCTGTTTTGATTTCGTCGCCAACTTGTGGAAGCTCAACGAATACGATATCTCCTAATTCAGATTGTGCGAAGTGAGTAATACCAATACGTACTTTTCCATCTTCTACTTTTACCCATTCATGTTCTTCAGAGTATCGTAAGTCTTTAGGTGTGCTCATGCAAAAAACCCCTCCATAAATATGTAATATATTCACTTTCAGTGTGCCATACTTCTCCTATAAATACAAGGTTTAATACGGTTATTTCCAAGCTTGCTCAAAATCTACTTCTTTAAAACCTAAAGTAACTTTTTTTCCATCTGTCACGATGGGACGTTTCATTAACATGCCATCTGAAGCAAGTAGCTCAAGCTGCTCATCCTCCGTCATTTCCGCTAACTTGTCCTTTAAGCCAAGCTCACGATATTTCATGCCTGAGGTATTAAAAAATTTCTTCAAAGGCTGTCCACTAGCTTGCCAAATAGCTGTTAATTCTTCTTTAGTGGGAGGTTGCTCTGCGATATGTACCTCTTCATAGGCAACCTCATGCTCATTTAACCACTTCTGTGCCTTTTTACATGTTGTACATTTCGGATAATGGAAAAATTGAATCGTCATTACAATGCTCCTCTTCTGTCTTTTTCTGTAGTATACCATCATAGTTGTTTTCAATGGTGAACTTCACTCTTTTTTGTAAGTTTATCCACCAGTTGTGCAAATTTATCCGCTCCTTTTACGATTATCCATCTCATATAAAAAAACCTAGCTATCTTTTGCAGATAGCTAGGTTAAATTTGCACTATTATACAATATATTTTTCAGCATCAATTAATTTAACGGAAGCCTCACGCTTCTTCGCAATTAAATTGTATGGATTATTACGCGTTAGCTTACGCAGTGCAGATAATGTCATACGGGCTGCATCGCCATCCGCTGAAGCAAGAATTGTGTCTTTTGCTTCTTTTTCGATTTCTGAGAATGCTTCTTGGCAGAAAATTTGTGTGTATAGCAATTTTTGATGTGCTTTTTCAGCACCGTCACGAGCAATTGCTTTTTCTGTACGTAAGACAGCTGATTCCATTGCAAATAATTGGTTAGCTATATTCGCAATGTTTACCAATACTTCTTGCTCTTGATCAAGCTTTGCACCAAAGCGTTGTGCTGCTAATCCTGCAGCTAATACAGCAATCTTCTTGGCATTTTTCACTAAATATTTTTCTTGTGCTAACGGCTCTGTACCGATATCTTCTGGCATAAGCAGCTCTTGCTGTAAATTTTGGGCAACTTGTAATAATGGTAGCTCACCTTTTAGCGCCTTTTTCATAAATGTGCCAGGTACAATCATGCGGTTAATTTCGTTTGTACCTTCAAAAATTCGATTAATACGAGAATCACGGTAAATACGCTCTACCTCATATTCAGCCATAAAGCCATAACCGCCATGAAGTTGGACAGCTTCATCAGCAATATAGTCTAAAGTTTCTGAACCGAATACTTTAGCAATAGAGCATTCAATAGCATATTCAGCAATCGCTCCTGCAATTACTTTACCTTGCTTTTGCTCTTCTAGGCTTAATTGGCTTAAACGATCCTCAAATAGACCCACAGTACGATAGTTTAATGATTCTGAAGCATACAATTGAGAAGCCATCGTTGATAATTTCTCTTTTGTCAGATTGAAATCAGAAAGCTTTGTCTTAAACTGCTGACGTTGGTTTGTATACTGAATAGCTAACTCCAATGCACGTTTCGATCCGCCAATTGTGCCCACGCCTAGTTTATAACGACCAATGTTTAAAATATTGAACGCAATAATATGACCACGACCAATTTCACCTAATAGATTTTCTACAGGTACTTCCGCATCTTCCAATACTAATGTACGCGTTGATGATGATTTAATCCCCATTTTCTTTTCTTCAGGACCAACTGAAACACCATTGTAGGCACGTTCTACGATAAAGGCGGAGAATTTATCGCCATCAATTTTTGCGTAGACCACAAATACATCAGCAAAGCCTGCATTCGTAATCCACTGTTTTTCACCATTTAAAATATAATGTGTGCCAGCTTCATTTAATTTTGCAGTCGTTTTTGCACCTAGAGCATCTGAACCTGAACCTGGCTCTGTTAATGCATAGGCAGCGATTAATTCACCTGAAGCAAGCTTAGGTAAATATTTTCTCTTTTGATCTTCATTACCGAATAGAACAATTGGTAATGACCCAATACCAACGTGAGCACCATGTGTGATAGAGAAACCACCTGCAACAGACATTTTTTCAGCGATTAAAGCTGAAGAAACTTTGTCTAATCCTAGCCCTTCGTATTCTTCAGGCACATCTGCTCCAAGTAAGCCTAATTCGCCTGCACTTTTTAGGAGACGCACTGAATGCTCAAATTCATGGTGCTCTAAATTTTCCACTACTGGTAAAACTTCATTTGTCACGTATTCCTCTGTTGTTTTAGCAATCATTTTATGCTCGTCAGTGAAATCTTCCGGTGTAAATACACGATCTAATTCCACATCTTCAATAAGAAATCCGCCGCCTTTAATGAAATCAGTTGTTTTTTCAGTCATGATTAATTCCTCCCAATATATCTTTTTGTTAGTTGATTCCCCTAATGATCATGTATAGAAAAGCTTGACGTATACAATGTTCGGAGGCAACCGTAAACAGTACACCTCAAGCTGATCTAGCAAAAATTATAGAATTTCAAATACGCCAGCAGCACCCATGCCGCCACCAATACACATTGTCACTACACCATATTTCTTCCCTTGACGCTTCAATTCATGAATTAGCTTTAATGTTAAAATAGCTCCCGTTGCGCCTAGTGGATGACCTAATGCAATCGCTCCACCATTCACATTGACTTTCTCTTGGTCGATGCCTAAATGACGTACCACCTGTAATGACTGTGAAGCAAATGCTTCATTGATTTCCCATAAATCAATATCTTCGATGGATAAACCTGCAATTTCCAACGCTTTTGGCACTGCCACGATAGGCCCGATACCCATTACTTCAGGAGGTACACCGCCAACTGCAAAGCCTAGGAATTTTGCCATTGGTGTCAGTCCTTGCTTGTCAGCCTCTTCACGATCCATTACTAGTACAGCTGCTGCACCATCAGAAGTTTGAGAGGCATTGCCCGCCGTTACACTGCCTTTTACGTGGAAAGCTGGATGTAGTTTGGCTAAACCTTCAACTGATGTACCTGGACGTACACCTTCATCCATACTGAATGTGAATTTTTTCACTTGTGGTTTATTGTTATCGTCTACGTAATGCTGTTCCACTTCAATTGGTACAATTTCATCATTGAATTTACCTTCTTTAATTGCCTTTTCAGCAAGCTCATGGGAGCGAACAGCAAAAGCATCTTGGTCTTCACGACTAACATTATATTGACGAGCTACTTCCTCAGCTGTATGCCCCATGCCCATATAATACTGTGGAGCCGTTTCTGCTAAAGTCGGATTTAAACGTGGTGTATTCCCTACCATCGGCACCATACTCATGGATTCTACACCACCAGCAAGAATAGCCTTTGAGTGTCCTAGCATAATTCGCTCTGCTGCATAAGCAATTGCCTGTAAACCTGATGAGCAAAATCTATTGATTGTCAAAGCAGGCGTTGTATCTGGTAATCCAGCAAGTGCCCCAATACTACGTGCTACATTCATTCCTTGCTCTGCTTCTGGCATTGCACAGCCTAAAATTAAATCATCAATTGGCCCTTCATAGCCTGCTCTTTTCAATGTTTCCTTGACTACAACAGCACCAAAATCATCTGGTCTTACTGTTGCTAAAGAACCTTTTTTTGCTTTTCCAATTGGAGTTCGTGCTCCTGCTACAATAACGGCTTCACGCATCGTATTAATCCCCCTTTGTTTCATGTGCAAGATTGATCTATTTCGTCAATTAGTTACGAAGTGGTTTACCTTTTAACAGCATGTGTTGCATTCTCTGCTGTGATAGCGGATCAGCAACAAGGCTAAGGAATGCCTCACGCTCTAAGTTCAATAAATATTGCTCATCGACTAATGTGCCGTACGGAACCTTTCCACCTGCAATAACATAAGCTAATTTTTTAGCAATTTTTAAATCATGTTCGCTAATAAAGCCTGACTCAAACATTCCTTGCGCACCGATGAGTAATGTACCATAGCCTGATGCACCGACCACTGGCACTTTTGTTGGTACAGGTGGTTGATAGCCCGCTTCATAAAGTGCTAATGCCGCCTGCTTCGCATCATACAATTGATGATCTGGATTAACTGAAATACCATCCGCAAAGTTTAGGAAATTATTTTCACGTGCTTCCTCACCAGATGTTGAAACCTTCGCCATCGCAATTGTTTCAAATACTTTATTAGCAATATGTTGATAGTCTACCTCTACGCCATTTGGTAAGCCCTTTAGGAATTTCTGATAGAGCGCTTTATTTCCGCCACCACCTGGGATTAATCCAACCCCTACTTCCACTAAGCCCATATATGTTTCCATTGTTGCTTGAATATGTGCAGTTGGTAAGCAAACCTCTGCTCCCCCGCCTAATGTCATGGCAAACGGTGCTGCTACAACAGGCTTACGTGAATATTTAATTTTCTGCATAGCATCTTGGAATGCTTTAATGACGAAATCTAGCTCAAATATATTATCATCCTGTGCTTCTACCAAAATCATTCCTAGATTTGCCCCAACACAGAAGTTTTTCCCCTGATTACCGATGACTAAGCCCTTATAGTTAGCCTCTACTTCATCTACCGCAAAGTTAATCATTTGAATAATATCCAAGCCGATTGCATTGGATTGCGAATGGAACTCCAGTAATGCAATTCCATCCCCTAAATCTATTAAACTAGCACCTGTGTTTGATTTAATCACACCATGCTTTTTCTTATAACGTTTTAAATTAATCTCTTTTTCATTGACTGGCACTTTCACATATTGTGATCCATTATAGTAAGCTAAATCTCCGTCTAATTCTGTATAGAATGTCTCCACGCCATTTGCTAACATCTCTTTGACAAAAGCAGGTACCTCTCGGCCCTCAGCCTCCATTTTCGCCACAGAATCTTTTACGCCTATAGCATCCCAAATCTCAAATGGCCCTTGTTGCCAGCCGAATCCCCATTTCATCGCGTTATCAATGGCTACGATATCATCTGCAATCTCCCCATGTAGCTGTGCAGAATAAAGGAGCGTTGGTGCAAAAATCCCCCATAATAGCTCGCCTGTACGATCCTTTGCATAGGTTAACGCCTTCACTTTATTGGCCAATCCACGAGTTTGTTTTGCCATTTCGATAGAAGGTGTTTTTAATTTTTTGGCTGGACTATACGTTAAGGTTGCTGGATCAATCTCATGTATCTCTTTTCCTTGTTTTAAGAAGAAACCTTGACCCGATTTTGCTCCTAGCCAACCGTTTGTGACCATTTTTTGTAAAAATTCAGGTACTGCAAATACTTGCTGCTCCTCACCTGTTGTTTGATCGTAAACATTTTTCGCTACATGAATGAATGTATCTAAACCAACTACATCTAGCGTACGGAAAGTTGCAGACTTTGGACGGCCGATAAGCGGACCTGTTACAGAGTCTACCTCACCAACAGAGTAACCACCTTTTAACATTTCCTGTAAAGTGATAAGTAAACCATATGTTCCGATGCGGTTGGCAATAAAGTTTGGTGTATCTTTTGCAAGTACAACTCCTTTACCAAGCACATCTTCCCCAAACGTTTTCATGAAGCTAACTACTTCAGGTGCAGTTGTATTGGCAGGAATCACTTCTAATAACTTTAAATAGCGAGGTGGGTTGAAAAAATGTGTGCCAAGAAAATGCTTTTGAAAATCATCTGAACGTCCCTCTGCCATCGCATTAATGCTAATACCAGATGTATTTGAACTAATGATTGTTCCTGGTGAACGAACCGCATCAATTTTTTCATAAAGACTTTGTTTAATTGGTAAATTTTCTACAACAACCTCAATAATCCAATCTACATCTTTTAGTTTCCCTAAATCATCCTCAAAGTTGCCAACTGATAGTAGTGATAAATTTTTCTTAGAAGTAAGTGGTGCTGGCTTTTGCTTTAATAACTTTTGCAAAGCTCCGTTTACAATACGATTTCTAACAGCTGGATGCTCTAAAGAAAGGCCTTTTGCTTCTTCCTCTTGCGTCAGTTCCTTCGGTGCTATATCCAATAGTAATGTTGGTATACCGATATTTGCTAAATGTGCTGCAATTCCAGAGCCCATCACCCCAGAACCTAGAACAGCTGCTTTTTTAATGTTGTAAGTCACAAGCAATTCCCCCTTATTCTCCCATTGAATGAATAGCCATTCATTTTTTGGCCAAAAAAATATCAAGTGTTCCTTAGTGAATTTTTTGTCCTTTTGTTGAATGAGATTCCCTCCACTCAACCAAGCACGACTAAGGTTTATCTTCGCTCCAAAATGACACTTCTCAATGAATGAAGATAAAACTACTTTTCTGTTTTTAGTGTAGATTATTTTGTCTAATTTAGCAATCTTTTTTCAAGAATTATTTTTGCAGTATACATCTTTTTTTGTTTTTAACGAGCTAAAAGAGGACAAGAGGTAGCGATTGAAACGGCCAAACAGAAAACTTTCAGATTGCGAGAAAAATGTGTAGAATGGAAAGCAAGGAGAGTGAATACTTAATGAAAACTATTACTACTGCAGAACAATTTAACGAATTAATCGCTGGCGACCAAAAAGTTTTAGTGAAATTTTATGCTGGCTGGTGCCCTGATTGCACACGTATGAATATGTTTATCGATCCAATCATTGAAGAGTACAACCAATATGATTGGTATGAGCTAAACCGAGACGAGCTTCCAGAAATCGCTGATAAGTACGATGTTATGGGAATTCCAAGTCTATTGATTTTCCAAAATGGTGAAAAACTTGCACACTTACATAGTGCAAATGCAAAAACACCTCAACAAGTAACAGAATTTTTATCTGCTCAACAATAATGGCGAGAGAGCTGCATTTCTTCTTGAAATGCAGCTCTTTTTGAAAGGAGTTTATTATGCGTCAACAATTGGCACTACGAGGGGCTTCACAATATGAGATTTCCATTGCACCAAGCTATCGCAATTCTGCCTGTGGACCTACTACGATTCATGTCATCTTAAAATTTTTAAATGAGTCAACTCCTTCCATTAATGAGCTATATAAACTGCTTGGTGGTACAAAAATTGGCTTATTCAAATGGAGACTGATTCACAATCTTCGTCAATTGCTTCCAACGTGGGATATTCGAACTTGTTCATTAAAGGAAGCTCTACAGGAAATTGACGCAGGTCGACCAGTTGCTATGCGTTTTGATCGTTATTTTAGCCTTCAGTGGCGAGATAAAAAATCTACCTTTGCTTATCATTGGGTACCGCTTATTGGGTATGAGATAAAAAATGATGAGCTATGGCTAATATTTCATGATAATGGTGGCCCACAACGTGATAGTCAAATTCGTCAGGCTCTCTATAAAGACAACGAAAAGGTATTATCCTTCGTGAAAATGGTTCCTTACTAGAGCAAAGATCAATTAGCCTTCTATTTGATCTTTATTCTTTTCCTTACAATAAAAAAAGCAGAGCATATGACTATACTCTGCGATGATTGATTAAATAAGCGAATATAAAGAACGGGCATGCTTGGCAATTAGCGTGTAGCCATGCTCTTCTATTGCTTTAAAAATATGTGGTTCATACGTTGGTACCACAAGACTCGTAAAATCAGCATCAATTGGTACATTGGTTTGAATTGTTGCAAGCTCATGTGATAGCTGCAACATTTCTAAATTATCTTGGATTTTTGTTCTTTGGCCTGGCTTCAATTCACCAATCGATGCCAGTATTTTGTCTATTGAGCCATATGTTTGAATAAGCGCTAACGCTTGTTTAGGGCCAATCCCTTTCACACCTGGATAGCCATCACTTGAATCACCCATAAAGGCTTTCACCTGTGCAAACTGTGAAGGTTCAATACAATATTCTTCTTTAAAGCGAGCATGTGTATAAATATCGTATTCTGTATAGCCCTTTTTCATAAACGCAATTTCTGTAGATGGCCTTAAAAGTTGAAGTAAATCCTTATCACCACTAATGACCGTAATGTCTGCCTCGTCCTGCCATTTCGTTATCATGGAGCCAATTAAATCATCTGCCTCCATGCCCTTCACCCCGAAATTTTGCCAGCCCATTTGCTGCGATAAATTTTTCGCCATATCAAATTGTGGTAGCATTTCCTCTGGAGGTGCTGGGCGATTCGCTTTATAACCATCAAATAAATCATTGCGGAATGTATGTGCACCCATATCCCAGCAAACAGCCATATGTGTTGGCTTCATAATAGATTGTGCTGTTAGAACATGTCGCACAAATCCTTGGGCTCCATTCGTTGGTGTTCCATCTGCCAAGCGAATAAAATGCCCCATGGCAGCCGAAGCGAAAAAAGAACGGAATAACAGTGCCATACCGTCGACAATCAATAATCTTGGTTTTGTTGTCATCATAAATTTCCTCTCTATTACAATACAAAGTTTGTATTTATTTATTGTTTTCTACTTAAACATTATAGCAAACTTTTAACAATCAGCATTGTTAATACTCGGAAATACACTTGCTTTACAACATAACCTTTCCTTTTTTCGAGATACGATTGCGATGATCTAGCTGAATGCCTGTTAACCATTGTAAAAATGCGGTTACACCGATTTTAACAGTTTCTGGACGTAGTATACCTTCTTTAGGATCAGCATAAACAAAATCAATATGACGCACACCCTCATTTTCACCAATAAGCTTGAGGATATCAAATAACTCATAAGCCGTTAAACCACCAGGTGATGCTGCAGGAACATCACAGGCAAATACAATATCAAGTGCATCTAAATCCACTGACACATAAATGCGATCTACTTCATACATAAGCTGACGCAGCATTTCACGTATTGTGAGTTGAATACCATCACGTCGCATTTGCTTTAACGTAATCATATGGATGCCTTGTTCTTTAGCATAATGAATCATTTCGGGTGAATTGAAGAAGCCATGCAAACCGACATTATAGACATGTCTCCCCTCCACAACCCCTGCTGCAATTAACTGATGAATTGGAGAATCTTGCGCTAAACCAATTTCCTCTTGGTTCCTTGCATCTAAATGCGTATCAATCTGAATGATGCCAATGCGATCCTGTGGGAAAGCATTTTTTATACCTTTTATGGAGTGCGCGGTAATAGTATGATCTCCCCCAATCAAACAAGTAAAACTTTTTTGAAAGGCTATACTTAAATTTTCCGCAGCAGCCTCGATGGCAGATTCAGAAAGCATTCGATCATTTTCTAGAATCGCCACATCCCCGATATCCACAACTGAAAGGGCACGTAAATTCACCTGCTCATCTAAATTATACGATTGAAATCCTGGCCAAGCCTTACGAAAGGCTGTTGGGTATTGCGCTTTTGACGACGCACCATTGGCATATGATAAAAGAGCGCCATATACGACAATATCCACCTCATTCGGATTCGGATTAGTTTGCTGCTTTATCCACTGATGCATCGCTGATCCATTTTCCTGCTTCCATTGGCATTCTGATTGTATAAACATATTCATCTACCACCTTCTTCTCTTTTCCATTCAAGTTCAATTGACCTAAATCAATTGGTGCTCCCCTATAAATGTCCTAACATATTTTCTTTATAATAATAGTACCATTCGTACAATGATTTTCGTCAAAGATTTTCTTTTTTCCTTTTATATTGAAAATATTCTTTTGATCAAACAAAAAAAGCAAACTTGAAATCAGTTTGCTCAGAAATTGCATGTATTTAGGTTAGGGTTATGTCATTTCTCTGCTTTGTGAGCTGGTTTCAACCTGCTTTTATCAAATACTCTTCAAATAGCGACCGTTATTTTTGACAACACTTAGGTCAACTCTTCGTCCAGAAATCCCTCTTATCAAGCAGAGTCCCCTTCCATTTCGACTACTTTTGCTGTTTCGAATGGCTTTCGCAAAGTTCTGCTACCTCATACATGGAATAGCTTTGAAAATTATATTGGCTACGCAGTTCTTGATGATAACTTAATAGTTCTTCTAGCATCGCCAAATTCTTATCAATATGCTTGCCAAAATTATGAGGATGCCACCATAAATGATAAAAGGCTTGTGCCTGTGCAGCCTTGAGCATACCTTCCTTTATTCGCTTTACTTTTAAATTTTCGAATATACGCAATGGACTACAGTATGGCCTTAAAAAAGCACTTGATCGAATATTAATCAGTTGCTCCTCTTGCATTTCTTCCAGGGTGGCGAAATGATGACCAGTTATATTCCAATAGCTATCTAACCACTTCTTAGCACCTAAAAGTCTTCCCTTTTTCGTAAACTTTTGTGCATCATATAGCACATGATTTTCGGTGCCTCTGTAGCAAACATACCCCGCTTCTAGGCATGCTTTTAAATAGTCTTTGTTTACTTGATTACGAGGAAAGACTATGGATTTCATGGGCGCAGTATAACCGTCACTAATTGTTTTGGTTGCATGTAAATCTGCACAAAAGGCAGCTTCTGTTTGGCCCTTCTCCAAGCAATAAAAATGAGAAAAGGTATGACTTCCTATTTCCTGATGTGGTGTACGTTTAATTTCCTCTATTAAAGATTTACCAAAATGCAGTAGATCCTCTTGTTCATTTTCGCCAACTTTTGCTAGCTGTGTATGTGCTGCAAAGCGCATATTTTCATATTTCACAGGGATACCTCGCAAATAATGAGCCATTTCTGCCTTTGATTCAGCAAACAATAATCCAACTGTAGCCCAAGTTGCATGGATGTCATATTGCTCAAATAACGCTAATATCCTGGGCAAGGCTTTACGGACACCATATAGGTTTTTATTGTATTGGCCATAACGAAATACGTCATGGACACCCCAATTCAGCTCAAAATCTAATGAAATAACGAGACCCCCACCATTCATGTTGCTACTTCCTCCATTTTTGCACACCTAATAGTAGTGCACGTATTTTTGATTGGATAATGTAGCCTGAGTAAACATGAACAACCTGGCCACCAAAGCTTAATTTAAAGGCTCGTACATTTCGATTGTCCGTTAATTCTCCCATATCATATAAGTCAAAACCTTGCTCCTTTAGGTGTAGCAGGTTATGCCAAATTAAAAACCGATTTGCATAACGGAAAGGTCGTTTTAATTGTGCAGGTAATGCGGTTGCATGACACGTTGCCTCGAAATAAGACATCGCTTTTTTCTCATGCACAATATCTAATCGATAACATAATGTCTGTCCACAAAAACTCTGGATCTCCGATAATAATAAGGCGCCCTGTTCATTAAGGAGCAGAATGGTTTCCATTTGCGACTTGCCGATTGCTTCAATTTTTTTTCTTTTGGCAAACTGATTGTAAAATTGCTGAAAGGCTTTCAAATTTTCTATGGATGGCTCTTTATACAAAATGACTTGATAAGATTCTTTTTGGGCACGTCGTAAGATTTTACGATTACCTTCAGACAGTGCTAAATACAATGAAAGCTCATGCTCTTGCAAATAAATGTGGATCGTTTCGCTTTTTACAAGCTTCCGACTTGGTACTAATGAATGCGTATAGCCTACAACTTTCATAGACTTTCGAAAATTGGCTGGCTTTTCGAGAAAATAAAAATGCTGCATTGCGATATTCCATCGCTTACTTTTAATGGACAGAATGTACATCGCCCCCACTCTCTGTATTTTTTTCTACACGGTGTCGCTCAAAACGAGCAATTTTATAATGTTTCATTCGAGAAATAGGTTTATAGCCTAGCTGTACTAAGCGCTTGCGCTTGCGCCATTGCCAAAAACTTACCGTTACCCACAATGTTTGTGCTGGTTTTATTTTCCGTAAAAAAGCTGTAATAATATCGATTTGTTTGAAAACATCATAGGCTAAAAAATAGGTTTGTTTCGGTAAGGCTTCTACAATTTGCATTGAATCCACCCGCCAGTTTGTAGCATGTAATGCAAACGCAAGCTTATTCGTTTCCGCAAAGGAGTCTTTATAAATCGTATAGCCCTTATAAAGGAGGGCCATGACTTCTTCCTGATCAAGCTGCATCGCTTCCTGAATCGACATTTCTTCAAATAAGTTTCCAACAGGTTGCTGTGGTGATATGTCCTCTGATGGGGATAATTCATACAGCTCCACTTGTTTCAAACGAATAAATTTTTCTACGAATTGTTGTCCATATTCTAGCCAATCTTTTACCTTTCCATACTTTACTAAGTATCGTAAATGGCCCAGTGTGTTACGCTTCCAATCTACGACTCGTTGGTTCCCTTTCATAAATTCTTTGAGCCTTTGCTTTAACGATAAAAAACCTGCCAGTAGATTTGTACGTTTCGTACCGCTGCTAGCAAGCATCTGTCTTGTAAAATCAATGTCTGAGCGCCAATCAAATTTATAAGACTCATAGCCTATGCTCATATCATATAAGCGATAGTTAGCAGTAAACGTTCGCTGGATGGCTTCCTGAGTGACTATCCGACCAGCACCAAATAAATTAAAAGTTGGCTCATGTGCAAGGGCATAGGTTACATAGCGGCCACGACAGCATAATCCATAGGTAAAAGCAATCCACTGGTTTTCAAAGACAAGTGCATCGACCTCTACCTGTAACGCCTCACCTTTAAGCATCGTTAAACGCTCAAAAAAATCTCTTTTCTTGCCTTTTGTAAAGCCACTTGTATCTAGTTTTTTTGCCCATCGCCGATCAAATAATCGAAACATTTGCCATAGCTCGTCCTGTGAAGGCTCACGTCTTTCTAAGGAGCCTAAATTTCTTAGTTTTCGTTCTCGTCGATCAACGCCATGCATTTTTCGACGTTGATTGAAATGGCGCTGAAAATCTATTTCTGAAAAAGCAAGATAGGGTGTCACAACTCGGAATAGGCTTGTTCGTAATTGTCGTTCTACAAAGTATTGCTCTAAGATTTTAGTAGACACCTTACTTTCTAATAACCCATGCAAGGAAAAAAGAATATGCCGATGCTTTTTAATTAGCTCATCAAACACAAAGGTTGTAACTTGCTGTAACCATTCCTTTTTAGCCACAACCCCTGTATAATTGGCGATGTTTTCACCCGCAAAAGTATACACTCTTATCCCCCAACAAATAGACACTGTAAAAGGAAAAAAAGCCCTAATTGTCCCTTCATGCTCAATAGCATAAAGCTCTACCCGCTCTTTCCGACCTACAATTTGCCACCAATTATAAAACCACGCAAATTCTATAAATGGATTATCATTGTTCTCTTCTTCTAAAATGGCATCCCAAATTTCCTTGTACCACATAAGCTCATCATCAGTTCTAATGCGAATTAATTGCAATTTAATCCCCTTTCTTCACTAATTCTGAAACAGCCTGTTGATAAACCATTAATGTTTTTTGATACATGGGAATGAAGGTGAAGTACTGTAAATAACGCTGCTCACTTGCCGTCCCCATTTCCCCTCTTAAAGGAGCATCCATTAATAATTGATGCAGCCTCCTCTTCAATAATTCATTATTCTCTCGCTCCACTAAAAACCCATTGTCATGATCATTAATAAGTTCCTTCACACCACCTACATTTGTTGCGATAATAGGAAGTCCTACACGCATCGCTTCAATAATCGAAATCGGCAAGCCTTCCCAATCTGATAACAGAACAAATAGGTGGCATTTCTCAAGATAAGAATGAACGTCTAATTGATTACCTAAAAATGTTACACGATTTGATAAACCATTTTGTTCAACGAAATGTTCTAGAGCTGGACGCAGAGAACCATCCCCAATCAATTGAAGGTGCCAAGGGATATCCGTCAGTTCCGCTAAAGTCTTTAACAAGACATCTTGTCTTTTAGGCACTTCAAAACGAGCAACCATGACAATGACTGGCTGCTCCATGCATATCTTTTCAGTTTCCTTCTTTCTCTCTATAGGGGCAATGCCGTTGTGAATAGTCAACAATTTATGAGCAGGAGCGACCTTTTTCAGTAGTGCTAGTTCCCGATCATATTCAGACACCGTAATAATTTTTGTCGTAAATGGCTGAATGGATCTTTCCATCCGTTGATAGAACCGCTTTTTCTTGTAAGGAACGCCTTCTGTAAAGCTCCAGCTATGTGCCGTAAAAATAGTTGGAATCTGTAACAACCTACCAACTACGCGTCCAATCACACCAGCCTTAGAGGAGTGGGTGGCTATAACGTCTGGTTGTAGATGTTTGAAAACGGCTCTTAATTGCCAAAATGCTTGAAAATCTTTTGCCAGATGAATAGCCCGTTGAAGAGCAGATATACTGATAACAGGAATTTTATGCTGTTGTAAGTGCCACAGTGATGGTTGATAGGAGCCCGTCACTATTGTGACATCATGCCCATCCTGTTTTAAGTGGATAGCAAGTGCCTCCACATGTTTTTGCGCACCTCCAACTTTATCCATTCGTGTAATAAGCTGAACGATCTTCAGTATGGCCACTCCTTATTTTTTAATAAGCACCTGTGCGTGCAACTACAACATAAATTGTCTTCAACAAAATTTGGACATCCAACCAAAAGGAATAATGATCAACGTATTCAATGTCATATGATATTTTTTGTCCATGTGAAATATTCGACCTACCATTAATTTGAGCGAGGCCTGTTAATCCTGGCTTTACCTCCAAACGCCGAGCCTGTAAGGAATTATATGCATTCGTGATCGTTGGTACCTCAGGACGTGGACCTACAATGCTCATATCACCTTTTAACACATTTAAAAGTTGTGGAATTTCATCAATACTGAGTTTTCGAAGAATAGCGCCTACTTTTGTGATGCGTGTATCTTGCTCTGTTTTAAAATAATAATCATCAGGGATACCATCAGCACAAATAGTCGGCATATTGACTGGGACTGCCTGAATACACATTGTTCGTAGCTTCCAAATCACAAAGCGGTGATGATCGAGGCCAGTTCGGATTTGTTTAAAAAAAATGGGGCGCCCTGTCGTTATGAGTAAAATGAGGAATATAGCTAGCATTAGAGGGATCGTTATAAAAAGCAAAAATAACGCCCCAATAATATCGAATATTCTTTTGCCGTACTGACCATAGAATGTGAGATTCTGAGCTGTATGAACGTGCAATACATCATCCTTTGCATTTTTTTAGCACTTAACTCTATATATTCATTTTGAACATTTCTAGAACTATTTTAGAAAAAGTGCTTATTTTATGAAAAAAAGAGTTATATCAGCGTTACTTGCTGAATAACTCTTGCTGTCTTATTATATGCTCGCTTCAAAAATATGAACATCACATTCAATCACAACATTACCTTTTAATGCTTTACTGATCATACATGTTTGTTCTGCCTTGTGTGCCAAGCGTAAAAGTTTTTTTTCAAGATGTTCTGTTAGCTCTTGCACAATAATAGTCGGTCTATGCACAATTTTTTCATACGTAAAAATGCCATTTTCTACACTAACAAATCCGTGTGCCTGCATGGATAATTCCAGCACATCTATTTCTGATCTTTCTAATAAAGCAGCTAGTGTAATTAAATAGCAGGTTGCAGCTGCCCCTAAAAGCATTTCATCTGGATTTGTACCAATGCTAGGTCCATTCATTTCCCGAGGAATAGAAATTTGTGTTTGCAAATTACTAGCTTGGATATTTCCTGTACCGTTTCTTCCTCCTGACCAAGTTAAGTCCATTGTAAATTTATGCTGAACCATTCTAGATCCTCCTTTATTTGTGAAGCGAAGAAAAATGCCCGCTTACAAACGTAAGACGAGCATTCCATTTATTCAACTGTTACTGTATTTTTTTCTGTGTCAATATGACGACCTTTCTTAGTCACGGTTTGGTACTCTGCAAGACGGGCGGTCGTCCGCCAATAGTGATAGACAAGTCGATCAATCCACAGCAAAGTCTCCACTTTCGATACGGCTGTCTCTAACTCTACCACATTTTCAACAGTATGCTCAAAATATGCGTTTCGTTTATCACGACGCACCGCAGCCATTTCAGAGGAAGTAACCTCAAGCAAGGTTGCAATCTCAGGTAGACGTTCATCCTCATCAATGATTAGTAATACTTTTTCCAATACCTCTAACCACTTTTGGGTTAATGTCTCCTGTAATTGAAAAGCATTTGGATGTTGCTCACGTAATGCCTTTGACAAACGATATAAGTGATCTAAAGCATGTAAAAGGGCAATATGCTTATACCGTTCTTTTTGAGAGGAAGATTGGATAGCATCCATAAATAAACGTGTTTTTTCGATTGCCTCATCTATTTGAGTCAATCTACTGTCTGTTTCAGCTGTGCGTTTTTTTCCGTGAATAAGAGAAACGAGTACAGTCGTCATTTCCTTAGTAATATCTTGCAATGTATTAAAGGATACCTCTACAGCAACCCCAGGTAGTTTGGCAACACTACTATCTAAATTACGAGTTAAATAATTTCCTTTTTCAGGTATCATTTTTTCAATGGCCTTTGCAAAAGGACGAACAAATGGCACAAAGAGTATCGCACCAATCACACTAAATAATGTATGAAAAACAGCAATGCCCAGTGTTTCATCAAAGCTACCGTTGATGGATTTTGTGACGAATTCTGTAAGAGCAAACATAAACCTTGCACCGAATGTCACTAGTATAGCCGTGACTACATTGAACATAACATGTGTGACAGCTGTTCGTTTTGCAGCTGTTGATGCACCAATCGCAGCAAATAACGCTGTAGCTGTCGTCCCGATATTTTGACCAATGACTAAATAAGCAGCCTGTTCAAAATCAATAGCACCTGCATATAAAGCTGTTAAAGTGGCCGCTATTGCAGCACTAGAAGCCTGCATAATAACCGTCATGATAAGACCCAAAACAATTAAAATTAGCTTGCCACTAATAGAATTTGCACTAAATGCATCGAATGGAATTTTATCTTGTACCGCAGCCATTCCTCCCTGAAGAACATCAATACCTAAAAATAATAAGCCAAAACCAGTCACTAGCCCTCCAATTGCTTTGTAATCACGTGGTGCGAGCAATTGGACAAAAACACCAAGCGCAATAAAAGGCAAGGACATTGTCTGCATATTGATCTTAAAGCCGATTAATGAAATAATCCAACCAGTACTCGTACTCCCGATATTGGCCCCAATAATAACGCCAATCGATTGGACAAATGTGAGAAGTCCAGCACTGACAAAACCTATCGTAATCAAGGTCGTGGCCGTGGAGGATTGTACAAGCATTGTCATAAATGTACCAGATAATACCGAGCTAATAGTCCCCCCAGTAAAACGATTGAGCCATTTTTTTAAGGCATCTCCTGCCAATTCCTTTAAACCGTTTGTTAGCATCGTCATTCCAAGTAAAAATAAACCTATGCCCCCAAGCACATTGATCAACCTATCAACACTCCCTACTAAAATTGTATCTCTATTATGAAAGACTCCTTTTTAAAGGAGCTTTATTCCCCAAACATTCTTAATAGTACCATTATTAAATTTGAGAAAATAGGGATATTTCCCTGCATTGTACAAAATCAACCATTATTTTACGAAAAACAATGTGATAATTTTTATGGTAGAATAGAATAAATAATTCTTTAGGAGATTTTCAAAATGATTTTAACAAAGCAAGAAGCAATACAGGCACTTAAAAAGAACAAATTCATCGGTTTTACTATTACAACGGGTAATATTATTATGAAAAAGATTAATAAAACCGAGTATAATATTTTTGTTTTCGAAGAAGGAAGAGAAAAACCAATACGCTATGTAGGCTCTATCATGAACGTGATGGCGACAATGAGCGATAAAGCTTCTAAGAAAGATTTTGTGATTGTTGAACAACTACCAGCAGGAAACAGTGCTAAAGAAACTCAATCTTCTGAACAAGAAGCAACAACAGAGGAAAAAGTAGCACTAAATGAAGAAAAGCCTTTTGTTGAAGGACAAGAAGAAAGCCGTGCAATCGCTGGCTATGAAGGCTTATATGAAATGACGACAAGTGGTCGAATTATTACAGTAAGAGAAAACCGCCCATTGGCTCGCTGTAATGATGAATATGGCTTCCATATTGCGCGATTAACAAAGGACGGCAAAGCATCCAGCCATAATGTCTTTGAACTTTGGAAACAGACATTCCCAGAGCTGGAGCACACTCTTTTCAAAGGTGCCCTAAAAGCCAAGTATGGTACAGGCTGTAAGCTAATTGATAAACCTGGTATTCATTTTTAATGAAACACCCTCAGCAAATATGCTGAGGGTGTTGTTATTTAGATATCGTATATTTTTTGCCACTTGAAAATCTTTATTATATTAATTTTAGCTACTTTATGGAAACCTGCCTGCATGAGCTTTCTTCGTCTGGATCTCTTATACCAAGGGACTATTGTACAGACTGCTCTCCCTTCCCGCTGCACATCTGCAACGATCTCCTCTAGTCGCAAGCTATCATATTCTTTTATAAACGACATATTGTCTGACAGCTTATAGGAATAGTTAACCGTTTCTTCGGTAACCGTTTGATCGTGTCGTCTATAGATGACATGATCGCTATCTGCAAAGAGTCGATAGCCCTTATAGAAATCTGTAACATTTGTCGCTCGATCCTTCGTTGTCATGATGTCTTTCATTGATAATTCTTGAAATCTCACATTTCTGTTATTCTGTTGTTGCTCTGCAATATAAACGTCTAAAATATGAATAGCTAGCATTCGTTGGAACATTTTTGTAACAGCTCGTAGCCAATCTTTTATGCTTGCATGCTTCAGAAAATAACGCAGTTCTCCTAATCGGTCTCGCTTCAATTTTACTAGCTGATGATTATTTGTTAATAGCCCTTTTAGGCGATCACGTATGACCATCCATAAACGAATACTACGCTCTTTAACTCCTTTTGTACTCATCACAAATTTCCTAGTAAAGTCAATATGTGTATACCATTCAAATTTATATGGCTCATAGCCACTTCCTAAGTCATAATAACGATAGCCAGCTTGATGTGCTTTTAGCATATTTTCTTTTTCAATGAGGCGACCTGGACCAAATAGATTAAAGTCTGGCTCATGGCCCATTGCCTGACAAAAATTGCGCTCTCTACAGCATAGATCAATTGTAAAAGCAATCCACTGTCCTTCAAATTGTAAGCTATCAACTTCTACGCGAAGCTCCTTACTGTTGCATTTAGCTAGCCGCTCATAAAATAGACGAGTTTGCTTTTCGGTAAAGCCACTTTTATCAATTTTCTTTTGCCATCTTCTCTTGAATAACGTAAACATGTCTTGTAGATGATTGTGATTTACTTCCCGAAAGACGACATGACCAAGTGACTTTAGTTTGTTTTCACGCCGTTTAAGGCTTTTGAATTTCTTGTGATGCCTCTTTAGAAATGTTTCCATAGGAATGGTTTGGAAATCAATATAAGATGTGACAGTTCGAAAAATCGAATGAGGCATTTGATATTCGATCGCAAACTTTTCTAATTCTTGAGAGGTATTTTTACTTTCTAATAATCCATGTAACACGATTAAATAACGCTTATATTTTCGTGAAAACTCCTTCAAAAGAAACGTAATAGAAGGTTCTAACCACTCCTTGTCAGCGATCACTTCCATATAGGTCGCAAAACCTTGTCCTAAAAAGCTAAAATAATGGATTGTACCAAATCGTACAGTATGCACTAACGGAAAAAAGGCAACTGCTACACCTTGATGTTCCACTATGTAAATCTTGACATTGTCATGAATCCCGAGCGTTGTCCACCAAGTTGAAATCCATTCGTACTCAATAAAAGGGTTATTATTATACTCTTTTTCAAGAATCTCTGACCAAGTGCTCCGATAGGGCTCTAACTCTTCGATAGTCGTTATGAGTTTATAAGCTAGCAATGAACTCAATCGCTCCTTTTCACGTGATCATCGCCATACATTTAGTAGCCACTATATTCCTAGCAATAAAGTATTAGAACATTACACCAACGTAAAAACCCCTCCTTATTAGAAAGGAAGGGCTTCGTTTCATTTACACGTTTACAAGTGATACCTCTGCCTTTGTCACTGCATTGGCCATATGTGCTGTCGCCACAAAGCTTAGTGTCATACCAGGCCCAATGGTTGCGCCTGGGCCAGGATACGTTTCCCCCATGATAGACGCTGAACAATTGCCAGAAGCATACAACCCCTCAATGGGTTCGCCATTCTCCTTTATTACCCGAGCATATTCGTCCACTACGAGGCCACCTTTTGTGCCGATGTCTCCAGGATAAAGACGCAATGCATAGAAGGGTGCTTTCTTGATTTCTGCTAAATTTGGATTTGGTAGTGTCGGGTCACCGTAGTAATTATCGTAGGCACTATCTCCTCGATAAAAATCATCATCATGTCCGTTCCGCACAAAGTCGTTAAAACGATTCACCGTCGCTACTAGGCTCTTCACTGGCACATCCATTTGTCTAGCAAGCTCTTCAATCGTTTCAGCACTTTTTGCGACTCCATGCTCAAACCAACTTTTCGGGAATGCCTGTCCTGGGAACAATCCTGTAAAAATATAACGGCTTTTAGCTGAGGCATCAATTAATATCCAGGAAGGAATCGCCTGCTTTGTGACCTCTTGATGCTTATACATCGTATCCACGAATTCATGATATGGAGCCGCTTCATTGACAAAACGTTGCCCTGCACTATCCACTACAATCATATTGGGCACGCCACGATCTGCCACTAGGAAGAATGGATGTCCTTGTGGATCAATAACAGAAGGTGCTCCCCATACTTTATCCATTAAATCCAACGTTGCACCAATTTTTACGCCAGGTTCAAGGATGTCACCTGTTTGACCTTCTGGAGAAGAAGTCCATGCAGCATTCGTAGGACTTGGTAAATACTTTTCACGAAGTGTCTGATTATGTGAGAAGCCACCTGATGACAGAACAACACCTTTCTTCGCCTCAATTCTAAGCTCTTGTCCATCTCGTTCCACAATAATTCCAATTACTCTTCCTTTGCCCATAATGAAATCTTTAAAGGCCGTTGATAGCCAAAGCTCACCATTTGCTTCTGCAAGGGAGAGGCGTAAACGTGCAATTAAAGCTTCTCCTAATGCTACCGGATCGCTCTTAGTCACCTTTGACTTGACTAAACGCGCCCCTAATTTCAGTGCAGTAGTTTTACCTTTTAGCGTCCGGGTAATCATATTCACCTTATGAAACTCGTAGCTATTCATCGTGAAGCCTTTTGTTGATAGAGTTGCACGACGCATAGAATTTGCTAAAGAGCCCATTTTTGTTAAATCGAAAATAAGTGGTTCAATGGAGCGTCCCTGTGACAAGCCACCTGGTTTTTCTGGATAATAATCCGAGTAGCCTTTTGCATATTGGAAGCGCATATGCTTTGTTTTATTGTATAAAAAGCGTAACATTTCAGGCCCTCTCGTAATATAGGCTTCCTTTAGCTCTTCTGGCACACGATCACCGATTGTTGAATCTAGATATTGGCGTGCAAGTTCATGTGTATCTGGGACACCTGCACCTTTAATGATATGATTATTAGGAATCCATAAGGCACCGCCTGAAATAGCAGAAGCACCACCATAGCGATCTGTTTTTTCGATCACTAATGATTTCATTCCTTGTAACTTTGCTGTTAAACCTGCTGTCAATCCCGCTGCACCAGAGCCTACTACTACTACATCATAACTAGCATCCCATTTCATTCAACCATTCCTCCCTATATGAGCTAAATCGATGAATCTGTCCTTTCTATTAAAAAGTATAGAATTAAACCAATATTCAGTCAATTTAAACCATTCCCTATTTTTCCACAAAAAAAGGAGCATGCTCACTCGATTTAAGGTTTTAGAATCACCATAGGCTTTACTTGCTTCTTCTAATGGCAATAAAGTGTAATGATTTCTGTCGATGGCATTATTATAACCTCCACACGATACATTAAATGGCAAGATGACACGGTCACCCTTTTTCACTTTTGTCACATCTGCTCCTACCTATTACATAATCCTTAAGTGAAGGAATAGCGCCTTGGTAAATATGCAAATCAGTTCCACGAATAGCAGTAGAAGTGATTTTCACAATAATATGTCCTTCTTTTTATAGTTGGATTCTCTACTATACATTTTAACTTGGATATCTTTAATTCCCTGATAGGTTACAGCCTTCACGACAACACTCCCTTAGCATAGTACCATCACAACAAGCATTAGATTTTCAACTCTATTCTTTGCTTCGCTAACCTGCAGTATGCACATCTTTGTCATTATCGTTTTTATACAGGCAAATCAATGTCAAGCATATTCATTTCTACTTAGCATATAGTTTGAAAAGACATTAAGTTGATGATAGGGCGGAGGAATTTTACAGGTGAGTGCAATGATACTTGGTGGTTTTCTATTTTTCAGTGTGAGCATTGGGGGCGCGATTGCCTGGATTTTCTCTAAGCTATTTCAGCATACGACACAGGGATTATCATTATTGTGCGGAGGTTTTTTAGTAGGCTTACTTGTGCTAGATATCATTCCTTCTTCCTTTCAAATCTATCAATCATTTGGGATTATATTAGGTATTTTTATTGGGTATTTTATCTTTCAACTACTAGATACCTTATTTCATGCTTCTCATGCACAAAATCCCTCTGTCTCTCTATTAACACTTGCTATGATTATCCATACAATCCCTATTAGTCTCACTGTCGGAAATTTACTTGGAAATGCTGCATTAAGTATTTCTCTCACAGCCTCCATTATTCTTCACCATGTTCCAGAGGGATTTGCTCTATCTACTGCACTCATCTCTCAAGGTGAAAGGCTTTGGAGACTTTTCATTTATTTCTTCATCTTCTCCATTTTCTTTAGTATTTTCATCTGGTTTGGTCAGTATTGGGCCTTACCTGAAAAAGCACAAGGGATCTTAATGGGCATTTCGATAGGATTGATTGCTACAGCTAGTATTTCTGAATTCATTTAGCATCAGCTACAAAAAGTCTCATTTAAAGCATTCTTTATGTATCTATTTCTAGGCTATTTCCTAAGCTATATTTTCCATATACTTGTTGAATAACAAAGGGATGTCTCCGCACAAGAGACATCCCTTTCCTCTTTTATTCTTCTTCACTAACTAGCATTAAAGTAAGCGTTAAAATTTTAGAAACCTCTGCCCGAGTAAGATTACCTTTTGGGTTAAACTTACCATTCGAACCATTTAAAATACCTAGATGTTGCAATAGACCAATAGCATCTACTGTTTCTTGACGCATTTGATTTTTATCTGTGAATGAATTGTTTTTGCTTACTTGCGCAACATCCACTTCCATACCTTCTAAATATCTAGCAGTAATATAGGCCATTTCCTCTCGTGTAACGGGCTTTTTCGGCTCGAATTTTTCACCATTGAAAATGTCGATTAAGCCATACTCTTCAAGAATCGCTACTTCCTTAGCACCCCAGAAACCATTAAGATCCGTATAAGAAGCAGGGCCCTCATAATCATCATTCACATTTAAGCCAGATGCACGGAAAATAATAGCCGCCAGTTCTCCACGCGTCACTTGTCCATTTGGATTAAACGTAGTAGCCGTTGTTCCATTAATGATATCTGTTTGATACAGTAACTGAATATAGCTTTCAGCCCAATGACCAATAGCATCCTTGAAATATCCACCTGATTTTAACTCAACGTCGGCACGAGCAAATACCTGTACCATATCATTTAAATCCTCTGCACTAACTGCTTCCCATTTGCCAGCAGTATATACTTCACTTTTATAGCCATTACTAGTTTGTGTAATTTTTATTTGAATCGCCTGACCAAATAACTTCTTCAGTTCTTCATAGTTTTCCTTAAACTCTTTTTCTCCCTCTGGATAGAGGTTTGTACCATCTTTGTACGATTGAAGAATCGCCTCTAATGAAATTTTGACTGTAATACTATTTTTTGTTGTAACAATCGACACTTCGTTATTTTCAAAGCCTATTTTAGATAACAAAAGCATTTTATAAATATCTTGATAGGGCATGGCTTGTAACTGATTAGTGGCTACCACATTCTGTTTTGGATGAATTATATTTGCCACATTCACTACATCCTGTGCATACGCCTGTCCACCAAACCCTCCTGTAAAACATGCAATACTCAGTGCACCAGCTAACATTATTTTCTTCACTGTTTTTCCCCCTTCGATTCATAGATTCAGTGTACTAAAACAACAGTTTATAAATCTATAAAAATATGGGAATTATACAATAATTATATAAAAGTCCTATTATTAACACATTATAATTTTCCTATTTTTACTTTTGAGTTTGAAACTAGTTTAACAGAAGAACAAATTACATAATGCTATCTACAACAATTACATATGTAATTAGCTATATCTCTTAAATAAGGGCAGCTTAAAGGCTGTTCTTTGTTATATTTCTTTAACAGTGGGTACATACTTGGAAAGAAACTTCTTTCAGATAACTTTATATTTATATAATATTAGAGGCTTTCATTTGATTTTTATTCGTAGGTAGAAGTAGTATGGAATTGTAATGAAGGATTATCTACATATCCACACTATTATATTAATGTAACAATTTCAAAGGAGGAATTTCGATGAATTATCAAAACATTACAGTTGCAGGTAGCGGTGTATTAGGGAGTCAAATTGCTTATCAATCTGCTTTCAAAGGTTTTAATGTAACAGTGTATGACATTAACGATGAGGCGTTAAAAAATGCACAGGATCGTATTACAAAATTAAAACCATTCTATCAACAAGATTTAGGTGCTACACAAGAAGAAGTGGATGCAGCCTATGCACGTCTTACATTTAATAGTGACTTGGCGCAAGCCGTTGCCAATGCTGATCTTGTTATAGAAGCAATCCCTGAAGTTGTGAGCATCAAAACAGAATTTTACACGAATCTTGGAAAAGTAGCACCAGCAAAAACAATTTTTGCAACAAACTCGTCTACTTTATTACCAAGCCAATTTGCTGAAGCAACTGGCCGTCCTGATAAATTTTTAGCTCTTCACTTTGCTAATACAATTTGGAAAAACAATACTGCGGAAATTATGAAACACCCTGGTACAGATATGAAAGTATTTGATGAAGTGATTGAATTTGCACGCGCCATTGGCATGGTACCACTACCATTGCATAAAGAGCAACCTGGCTATATTTTAAACTCATTACTCGTTCCGTTTTTAGATGCAGCTGAATCTTTACTTGTAAAAGAAGTGGCCGATCCAGAAACAATCGATAAAACATGGATGATTGGTACAGGCGCTCCACTAGGACCATTTGCTATTCTAGACATCGTTGGCATTAACACTGCCTATAACATTGTAGAAGCAAAAGCAACTGCCACTGGTGATGAAAACATGAAAAAATTAGCTAACCTCTTAAAAACAGAGTACATCGAAAAAGGCAAATTGGGCCGCGCAACAGGTGAAGGCTTCTACACATATCCAAATCCAAGCTTTGCGAAACCAGATTTCTTAAAGGGTTAATGATTAAAAAGAGCAATTGTCCTTCTTAAAAGGGCATTGCTCTTTTTTTATCATACAAAAAAATTCCAAAAACTAGGTGTGTTTTCAAATTCCTTCGTTGTCAGCTTTTCAATAATTTTCAGCTTAATCTCCTGCTCTAAGTCTTCTCTATCCTGGTAACTTGTTTGATGAAGACACTGCTTAATTTTTGGCGTAAAATTTTCAATAATTATTAGCATCTCCTCATTCATATTGTCCTGCATTGACTAAATCTCCTCCTTTCTAATATTTTGATGATGAAGCTTCTTTAAAGCCTTTCGATGAAGATTGGATATGTTCTGTGGTGTTGTTTGAAATGTCTCAGCGATTACTTTTATAGAATAGTCTTTGACATAAATCATTTCTAAAATTTGAAGTTGCTTGTCTGTTAATTTTTGTAAGCCTTTAAAGAGCTGTTCATTTTCAATTTTTTCTAATAATCCTTCTTCTCCGCTATCTTCGTCTCTTATACCGTCGTCCATTAGGCCACTATCTGCGACTAATAAAAAGCGATTTTGCAATCTTCTCTTTTTTTTATCGAAATCCAGGCTAAAGAAATAAATTAAATTGCTGATATACTTTATTTTCTGTACCCTTTGATAATGAGCTTGAAATGTTTCATCAACCATTTTCAAATTACAATCATTGGGATATAAGATTGCATGTTGTACCAAATAAAGATTTTGTGCATCTGCCAAAAAACTTCTGATAATTGGATTTTTAACCTGTTCTCTATTTCTGTAAAAAAACTCTTCTATTATTTTGTACTCATTACACATTCGCATCACTCCTATATATTGGCCTTCTTGTTCATTAAAGTGAATATCATATATCTATTATAAACCAAAAAACAGAACAAATGTTCCCTTACTTATTCATTCATATTGATTTTATTAATCGTACGTTCACTTTTAATAACTGTAAGCATCATAATAATGAGGGGGGAAGATGTTATGATACCAGTTGAAACTATACAAATGTGGGTTCACCTAATAGGCAATTCAGGTTTCCCTATTGCCATTACCATCTATCTCTTTATGCGTTTTGAAAAGAAAATAGAAAATTTGGAAGCGATCATCTTGAAGTTGTTAGATAAAAGGGAAAATTCATAGGTCTACAAAAAATTTACGGCAGCATCCTTTTTAAAGGATGCTGCCGTGTGACTTAAAGATGCCTCTGCATACCATATATGTAAGAACAATTATGTAGATGGGGGGATTTTATGGAGCTTATATTGACCATTTTACTCATGCTAGATATTCCCTACAATTACTTTCACCATTCATTCCCCATTATGATTGAATACTTGGGGAATCTTGGATTTTGGCTGGCACTCCCATTATCGGTCCTTACTATCTTGCTAAGTCTATGGTTACTTATAAAAAAAGTGGGCATTGTTAGCTCTTTACTTATTCTTTTTATTACGGGGATTCTTTTATTCCTTGCTTTAATTCCATTGTTCCATTGCTACTCATCCTAATAAATTGAAGCCTTTGAAGATGGAACTTCAAAGGCTTTTTAGCATTTTTAGAAATACAGCACCATATAATCCTCATCAAAATATTGCTGCCCTATTTTTAAGGCGTTTCGTTCTGTTCCAAAAACGTGAAAACCTAACGATGTGTATAATCCTTTTGCTGATTCATTGGAAGAAACAACTGTTAAATTAATTTGCTCGACGTCTACGAGTGTTTTTGCTTGATTGATGATCTCTACCATTAGTTGTTTTCCTATGCCCAATCCCCGTTTTTTTGAAGAAACATAAACGGCAAAAATACTCGCTTTATGCTTTAGCTTCATTTTATTTGCGTGCACCAATGTCGCCACACCGAGTAAATCCTCCTGGTCAAATGCCCCAAATGTAAATGTTCCCTGTCCTTCGAGCCTACTTGCAAACGACTCAAGTGACAAATCCTTTTCTTCCTCGAAGCTAGCGCCAAAAGCTTCTGGATTTGTTTGCAATCCCTCTAATCTTAAATCTCTATATACCTCAGCATCTGCAGCTGTTAATTGTCTAATTTCCATGCCTTTTCCTCCTATCATACTTTTCCTCTTTATCGGCCATAACGATTGGCATTTGATGTACTTTTCCAGCAGTAATCCTTAAAATGGAAATAAAGGAGCTAAAAATCTATGAAATCTACTAATATGTCAAAACATTTTCTTACGTTACAGGCACAACGAGCACACTATCTACCAGCTTTTCATTCACTTTCACAGGAAGAACTATGGCAAGTAACACGCGAGGGAAAATGGTCCATTGGTGAACACTTTTATCACCTTTATTTGATTCTCAAAATGCTCCACACAGCAACCAAATATTCTTTATTCCTCACGCCTATCGCTAAAATGCGAAGAAACAAGCCATTCTCTACTGAAATACATGATATTTATGAAGAATATCAATCCAAAAAAGGACAAGGAATGCGAGCACCAGGTATTTTAGTTCCACCTAAGAAAATACGCTTTGTATTAAACAGTTATGATATCGACCAATTACTTATCAACGAGACACTTGCTTTGCAAAAGTTAGTACAAAATATAGACGAGGATGTTGCAGGGCACATTGTTTTTCCTGATCCCATTGCGCATTATCCTAATCTCATTCAAGCTATTCAATTGTTGGCTATTCATGAGAGGCATCACTTTAATAGGATGGAAGGGCTTTTAGGAGAAAAGAATTTGAAAGGTACAATTAAAGAAATCAAATAGAGCCATTTTGATTTTATGCCCATCAAAACTGGCTCTGGATTTTTCAGTATAGCAACTTTGTCATGGAAAAATTTTATTAAGAAACGCTACGATCTCTTTGTTCTAGAACTACACTTAAAATTCCAAACAATAACAGTAATAAGACACCTATTAATGTAATATTTGACCATTGTAGCCTTGTATCGAATAGCTGAAAAAAGAAGGTGAATACAGGAATAAAGCACAATGACATCATGACTAGAAATACTTCACAATATTGAATACCCTTCTGTAATAAATACATTGGTATTAACACACCGATGACTGTCATCAATAAAATCCAACCAATGTTTTCAAGCAAATAAGTAAACATGACATCATATGTAGCGATAAATGAAAGCAAAATGATACCATAAAATCTTTTTGATAAAATCATCGAGCTTGTCCATCCTAATTGACTGAGCTGCTTAGAATAGACTGTACATAATACTGCACCAAGTCCACACAATATGCTTGCCCCGACTCCTAAAATACTTGATTGGTCCCATGTTTGTACAGCCGATTTCCCTGTAAAAATAGCACCAATCAGTAATAAACTAGCTGCAAATATGCCAATTGCAAGACCCCACTGTGCATTTATCACTCGTTTTTTCTGCTGTATCGCAAGTAGCAATGCAAACAATGGGCCTAGTCCCATTTCAAGAGAGCTCACTATCGCTGGCTCAATATATTTTAATGCAAAGTAAAACCCCATAAAGGCTAATATGGAAGCACCGTTTAACTTCCATAAAGATGATCGTGCCTCTTTCCAGCAGGGCTCTATCTTTTGCTTACTTGTGATTAATTGAAAGAAGACAGTCGTAAGAAAAAAACTAATACCGGTGAAGAGAAATGGATGCACTGCTTGTACACGGTTCGAGTAATACACTTGGCTAATAGACGTTAAAATGGCTGACACTAGTAAACTTATTACCCCTATTGCATATAGATGACGTTTATTCTCAACTCTAGCTCCCATAGATTCCCCCCTGATAGCATATCTACTCTTATGTTTACTATTGCGTTGCTAGAGTAAACTTCTTTACTAATTTCTCCAAACTGTTCTCTACATGATGACAGTCGACAAAAAACACCCTCACTTCGGCACTTTGATCCCCTTCATTTGTGTTAAAATAAATTTCTTTCATTTGTTCAACTTCCGTATTCAATGGATAAAGGAGCCATATTTCTTTAGCGTGATATTTTTTAGCATACGCATACATTTGATACATATCTGCCTGTGAAATGCCATAGTTATTGTGTGGCGTGTTACTTAGCATTTTCCATTTTGTATCTAAAATAATGTTGCCAGTGCCATTTGTTAATACAATATCTGGTCGTAATGCAAATTTCCCTTGAAATAAATGATAGCCTTTATCCTGTAATTGTACCTGCCACGCTGTATCACTTAGTAGCTTTTTCAGATGAAAGCCAATATAAGACTCAAAAACTTTTTCCATTGGAAATAATAAGGCTTTAGCTAATGAATGTCCTGAAAAAGTTGTAAAGCTTTCATTATTTAAAAAAATTTTAGACCATTGCATAATCGTTTCATAATCTTTTGAGTTACGATCAATCTTTACCTGGGAAAAATCCTTACTGTAGTTTTTTGATTGCTCAATGAGTTCAAAGTGTATGAGTTGCTTACGAATTTCATTTATATTGTCATTGCTAGTAGATTGTTTCAACAAATAAAGCAATGTAGCCTTGATTAGCCGATTTTCCGCTCGATTCATTCCAAACTCATCATAGCGTGTATAGAAACGTTGTCGATGAACAAGGTTATATTTTAATTGCTGTGAGAATACCATTTTTCCTTTGTATACATTTAAGTTATCCTCCATCGCATAATACGATGATTTAAGTCCTTTTTTAATCAATTTTTGTACTTCTTCAATGTACAATCGACTGAAAATTTCCAATAACGTCATATGATCTGTACGAAGACTAGTCTCATTAAAGGTTTTGCTAGGAAATTCTTGTAACGACTTAAGCATTTTCAAAAATGTTTTTTTAGGGTCAATGGCTGTTTTTCCATATATTTTTGGCAAAATTTGAATTTGTGTACCATTTTTCAATTGCACAATACCAACATAATTTTTTGCACGAATGACCTTACCAACATGCCGCTTTGTGGAAACAGAGAAAAAATCGTATGCATCCACATCTTCCATATCATTACAGTCCAAAATCATATTTTCAAGCTGCTCGAAAGAATCATTGTCTAAGTAAACATACTCATCTTTAAAAGCTTTATTGCATGTCAGGATATCGTATTCCTTTATTTCAATTAACTTCTTCATTCTCGACCCTTCCATATATGCCGATATAGCTTAATGGTTCCTCGAATGCACTTGCTTGAAGATGGAATTTCGTTTCTGGGAGGTCTATATCAATGGCTCGACCAAATAATCCTTTTACACTTAATTTCTCATCCAAAATAAATCGATATTGCTGGGGTTTTAAATGATCTCCTAACACTAACTGAATCTTACTATAATCTTCATAAAAATATTCTTGGAGAAGTGGAATAATCGCATTCTTAAAAATATTAGCTAGATTTTCTAATGAACTGTCTTCTTTTAAGCTCATAAAATAGGCATGACCAATAGTATGTTCACGATCATACAGTGCTTCAATACGAGCGTTCATAACTTCCATTAGACGTTGAATATGAATATGCCCAACTTTTATATCAGCTACTGCATTCAAATTTGGCAGCATTTCAATAAAGTCAAAGCGTCTTCTAAGTGCTGTATCCATCAGTGCAATGGAACGATCTGCTGTATTCATCGTTCCCAGCAAATAGACATTTTGAGGGACACCAAAATCCTTTTTAGAATATGGAAGCTTCACATGCATTTCTTCTAGTGCTCCAATTCGTTTTGTCGGTTCAATTAATGTAATAAGTTCACCAAAAATCTTCGATATATTGCCTCGATTAATTTCATCGATAATAAAGACATAGTTATTAGTATTTTCTTCCACATCGATTTGATCATTTTGCGAGTATTTTAAAATTAAATTATTCACATCATTGATTGATAGTCGCCAAAGCTCATAAATGGTTTGCTGAACTAAGTTCGTTTTGCCATTTAGCTCATAAATATTTTCATAGATATCCGTGGCAATCCACTCTACTTCACGACTTCTTTTAAAATCTTCCTCTGCCTCTAACCATTCAGGCTCTCCTGTAATAATGCCAATTGCATCAATATGCTTTTGATCTCCTAAAGAAAAGACGATATCGCCAACACTCATTCCCTCATAGAAATAGTACAAGGTATCTGAAGGATATTCCCCATCCTCAATAAAATCAGTACCTTCCTCATCCCAGCCTATACGAATTTGATTGTCCTTAAAGCATTCTTCTTTCAGCCAATTCTTGCCACTGCCTCCTAAAGAAATCTTCCAAACTTTTTTATTTCCTTCCATCACCTGATCATGAGCAGTTAATTTTAATTGCTGCGCTTGCTCACAAAATTCTTTAAACACGCCTGATTCAATTTTATATTGAATGCTCTCTTCTGCTTCATCGTTTAAAACAGGCTTAATTCCCTCGATAAACTCTTCATATCCATATGATTGATGAAAAGTAACAAATCGAATCTGACCTTGCTTTTTATACGTAAGATAACGTTCAAAAACATCTTGATACGCTTCTGCGCAAATCGCCATAAATTCTTTATTCTCAATAATACTAACCGCGTAGTTCACCGTATTATAAGTTTTCCCTGTTCCTGGTGGACCGTACAGGATGGTATTGATATTGCATTGACTCATTTTTGGGGAATCCTCCTCAATTATTAGGTTTGTTAAAATGAAATGAGTAAACTTTCCTTCAATGAAATCATATAATTCAGCAATTTTTTTCTGACCCATTATGGTCGTTACGGTTATTTCTCTATTTAATGCAGGGCGTTCTTTTTGGTTATTAAATTCTCCGTAATAAGATAGTCTTCGCTTAATCGAATCATTAAAATCTCCTGCCACTAGATAGTTATAAATAGAACCAGTAGCATTTGCTACACAGTGAGATGATGCCAATGCAGGAGGAATTATATCTTTGTTTAATTCCTCCGCTTTTTTAACAATTTCACTCTGCTTAAAATACAAATCTTCACTTTTAACATTCTCTTTTTCGATAAATTTTTCATATGTTAATATTGCTCCTGCTAACCAAATAGCCTCTACCTTTTTCATAAAAAACCCTCTCTCGATCTGGTTCTATTAAAGTAAATTATCAGCCTTTTTCAAAGGAAATACCCAAACATTACGCATTCGTCCATCAACATCTTTCTGAAGATCAGTGTACGGATCGGCAGCGAGAACTACCTCACCTCGATATGTATATTTCCCCTTTGTCATAACTTCAAAATAATGAACTGTTATACCATTTGATTTGGATTCAGCTAATGTCTTATTTTGTGACTTTAAATGCTGATTGCCCTTTTGTCCCATGCCAGTATAGTGATAAATTTCATTTACAGTCCTGTCATCATATAATTTTGTTCGATCTGATATTAACACTAAGGTATTTGTTCGGTGTGATCTTCTCATGCCACCCTGTGGAGAACATTTAAAAATTTCACAAAGTTGATGGTTATCAATTATCGTATTTATTTGTAAATCTTTTATTTCCTTCAATAAATTACACTCCCTACACTCATTATTTTATTTCCATTATAGTACCATAAATTTGTTCTAATTTTACTAATTGTTAATGAAATCAAACATAATTTCCAGTTATTTTTCACTAATTTATTCAAGTCTTTTAACAGAATTATTTGCTGAAAATTCCCTTTAAAGAAAAAAGACGTGTAAGCAATAATAGCCTTCACGCCTTTCTATTTAATTTTTTCATGATTATCAACACTTAAAATTTTTTACGGATCAATTCATAAAAAATCAAATTGATACAGAGAATATTCCAAGTTAATTGCATCTTCTAAAGTAGCATACGTAAAAACTTTTCAAAATGCACGCCTGCCTCACGAGGTACTTGCTCCTTCGAAGTAGCTTCAATTGCAGCAGCTAAAAATGTTTCTGCTAGTGTCATTGACGCCATTAAATCTTGTCCGCGCATCATGCCACCCATTATGATGGATGCGAAGAGGTCGCCCGTGCCTGAATAGCTCTCACCATTATAGTTGCGGATACTATGAAAAGACCGCTCAGAATCGACAAACATATTCCCAACATAACGCTTGTCCGTATCACCTACTGGTGGATTCAAACCCGTAATAATGACGTTTGCTCCAGTTGCTTGCTGTAACTGCTGACCTGCCTCTTTAAGGGCATGAATATAATCAGTATCATTTGGATAGCTCAGTAGCCTTTCATAGGATAAACCTGTAAGCAAGCAACATTCCGTGACATTTGGCGTAATAATATCAGCACACTTTACTAACGCTTTCATACGATCAAGCAATTCACCAGTAAACATTTTATAGACCTCACCATGATCACCCATTACTGGATCGACAAGCAACGTCGTCTTATTTGAGTGAAACACGTCTAAAAAGCGAAATATATTATCGATTTGCTCCTTACCTGTAACAAAGCCTGTATGAATCCCTTCAAAGGTAGCTCCAAGCTTACTCCACTCATCTATAAAAGAGTCCATCTTTGACGTTAAATCTTCACAATAAAAGCTTGAATATCCTGTTTGTGCCGTTAAAATAGCTGTTGGTAATGGGACTGCTTGCACACCCATCACAGAGAGTACAGGCATCGCAGCCGTCAATGAGCACTTTCCAAAGGACGACATATCTTGAATTACAGCAACTTTTTTCATCATACATTCCACCTAACTCATCCTGCTTTTACTCTCCCCATCGTATCACAATTCGAAAGATGCGAAAATAACCTCAAACTGACCCTTAACTTTTTTATAAAATTGACACTTTTACAATAGTCAGTCCTTTGTTAAAGTAAAAATCATCAAAATATTCATCATAGTGAGGAAGAGACAAATGCAAAATATACAAAGGCCAACATCCTATACAAAATCACGCACAAAAACATTTGATTTAGTCATTACAGCGATTTTAGCAGCACTTGTTTTTGTTGCTACGATGTTTATCAATCTGAAGCTACCGATTGGGCAAGGGGGCCTTATCCACTTAGGAACATCTATGCTGTTTATCTCCGCTATTTTATTCGGGCCTAAAAAAGGAGCACTTGCTGGAGCTATTGGAATGGGTTTATTCGATATCGTAGGTGGCTGGTTAATTTGGGCACCCACAACCATTATTTCACGCGCATTACAAGGCTTCATTGTCGGTAAAATTGCTTGGTCAAAAGGACATAAAGGTGATAATCTTGGGCTGAATATTTTAGGAGCAGTAGTATCAATGCCTGTGATGATTGCTGTTTACTATGTTGGGCAAGCCATTATGTTCAACAGCTGGATTGCCCCGCTGGCATCCATTCCTGGGGACGTCATTCAAAACATCGTAGGCTTAGTTATCGCCATCCCAGTATGTGTTGTACTGAAAAAAACGCCATACTTCAAAAATAATTTTTAATGAAAAACACCATCTTGCTGTTGAACAGTAAAGATGGTGTTTTTTATGGAGTGATATACAAAAACAACGAATTTCAAGATAAAGTGAAACTAGCCTTGTTCTTTTTCATACTATAAGGTGGAGGTGGAAAAATGCCAAGAGTAAAATACCGTGATGCAGACGTTGCTTTAATGGCAAGGATGATGAGAGCAGAAGCAGAGGGTGAAGGTCAACAAGGTATGCTTTACGTGGGCAATGTCATTGTGAATCGTGCTGTGGCATCCTGTTTAGATTTCAATGATGTAAGAACAATTGAGCAGGTTATTTACCAGGTACAAGGCGGAAATTATTCTTTCGAAGCTGTTCAAAAAGGCAATATGTTTTACCAACGAGCGAGAGAAACGGAAAAAAGATTGGCGAAACAAAACTTAGATTTCTGGCGTGAACATCCAGCAAAATACGCACTCTGGTACTTCAATCCATATGCACCATGTCCCCCAACATGGTATGGTCAGCCGTTTACAGGACAATTTAAGAATCATTGCTTTTATGAACCTGCTCCAGATACTTGTGCCAGTGTATATATGGGATAATACGTTCAACGTTAAAAAGGGAATACCTCTATTGCAGGTATCCCTTTATACTCATATTTTATAGCATGGCTTAATCCATCACCTTTAAAAGCTTTTCCTTAAACATCATTACTCCAATCAAGCCAATGATAGAAAATATGACTGGCGAAATGAAGCCATAGTAGTATCCATCACTTACATTGCCTGTGGCAGCTTGAAAGTAATCTAAAATAAACCCAAAAATAATGGGCAGCAATGCGGCACTTAGAAAGCCCCCAGTATTGGCAAATCCAGAAACAATGCCTGATTCATTTAAAGGGAAAGTTTGACGAACTGCCGCAAAGGTTAAAGCACTTGCACCATAGCCAAAGCCAATGATAAAGAACAGGACAATGAGCATGAAAATGGACGGATGCCCTTTCAATAAAAGAAAGGCAAACCAACTCGTTAAAACCGCAATATGCACAACAATATAGGGTCTCTTAATCGTACCTAACCAGCCAGCAATCCAGCTCATTAAAGGTGCTCCTATAAGCGCTCCGACTAGACCAATCATAATTAACTGACTAGCCTCTGACCGTGACATCTCATACATATTGATCCCATATGGTACTGCCCACGAGCTAATAAAGCCAACATACCCGCCCACAACGCCAAAATGACAAAAAAATAAAGCCCATGCTTGCCTGCTTGAAAATATTCTTCGTAATAATTTGGAGCTTTTTTCACGTTTTATTTCTTTAGTTATGCTTACAGGTTCCTTTGAAAAAATGCGTTTTGTGTTTTGTACAAGCACAAAATAAAGAAGTACACCACATAAGCATAGTAAAAGTCCTGTAGAGAAAAAGGTGATTCGCCAACCTAATAAAAGAATCAATGTAGCAAAAGGCACCGTTGCCAATAAGAAACCTAAGCTCCCTGTCATACCTGCAAAGCCAATTAATCGGACAAACTCCTTTTTATGAAACCATTGTGCCAAAATAAGCACCATATTCACCCATATGGTGGCATCTCCTATACCAGTAAGTATTCTAGAAAAGAATAGAATGAATTCATGTGTACCTAGACTGTAAAGAATGGTTCCTATACCTGTAAGGGTGGCACCAATGATGAGGAAAACGTTTGGCCCAAATCGGTCAGCTAAAATCCCCATTGGAATTTGCAAACTCGTGTACACAAAAAATTGAATACTCGTCAATAACCCAATTGTCGATGCCGTTACCCCAAAATCCTCCATTAATTGATCTGTAATTAACCCTGGAGCAGTTCGCTGACTTGCCATTAACAAATAGGTAAACAATACAGCAACAAACACAATCCATCTGTACTTATGTTGTTGTTTGTCCAATAATCACTACTCCTATTAGCTTTTATTGTATGTATATGAGATCGAGGTCAGGATAAAAACTGCTTTTGAGGAAGCTTCAAAATTACGACCGCAAAAAAATGCACCTAGTCTTTACTAAGTGCATTTCATGCTAGATTATACTGCTGGCTGAGGCTGTTCACTGACATGTACTGCTGGTTGACGGTCTTTCCAAGGCATGGCTTCCTCTAGCTGTCTACCTAGCTGTAATAACGTCAATTCATCTGCAAATTTACCTGTCATTTGTAGACCAATTGGTAGACCTGATTTACTTTCGGCTAAAGGCAATGATATGGAGGGCTGACCTGTAGCATTGAATAAATTTGTAAACGGTGCATACGTGAAAATTTGCTCTGTCCATTCAACAGCTGAAACGTTAGGATTGTTGGCATTTAATTCACCAATTTTAGCAGGAAGTGTGCCAATAGTTGGACTTAATAAAATATCATAGTCTTCAAAGAAGCCTGCTACTTGACGTGAAACGACCGCATTTGTATGAATAGCTTCCAATAAATCAGCCGCCTTTAATTGACCACCATATTCATAGCATTTCCAAATGGCTGCTTCAATATAGTCTGGAGAAACTGCTTTACCAGTGCCTGCTGCAGCCCCCTTAATCATTTGATAAATATTCGCTGTCCAAATATCGACCGTCGCCTTTGTAAATGATGCTTGTTCATATTCGGACGCGCCTCCACTATCTCGTGGCCTAGCTCCTTTAAAACTTGAACTGTTTTATGAACCGCTTCTATACATTCCGGATCGACAAATGCCCCAGAATTTGTTTCAGTGGTCCACGCAATTTTTAGTGGGCGCACTGTTTCCTGGATAAGTTGTCCATACGGTGCATGTGTTACTTCTAATTTGGAATAGCTCCCTAAGTCAGGGCCTGCTACTTGATCCAATAGCACCGCTGTATCACGAATTGTACGAGTCACAGCGAACTCAATGGCAATACCATTTAAAGGCTCGCTATTGAATGGACCAGCTGGAACTCTTCCACGTGTAGGCTTTAATCCCACTAACCCACTACAGGAAGCGGGAATACGAATAGAACCACCACCATCATTCGCATGGGCAATTGGCACAATACCACTTGCAACAGCCGCTGCTGCCCCACCACTTGAACCACCTGGACTATGCTGTAAATTCCACGGATTGCGCGTTGCACCATAAATTAGCGCTTCAGTCGCTGCATTATAGCCAAACTCAGGTGTTGTTGTAGTACCTGCTAAAATCAAGCCAGCCTTTCTAAAACGCGCCATTAATTCACTATCGACGGGTATAACCGTATTTTCTCCAATACGACTCCCCATACTATGCGGAACACCCTCTGCATGTAGCACAAGTTCTTTAATTAAAAACGGAACACCTGCAAATGGCGCATTTTCATCAACCTTCTCAATTGCTTTATCAGCCTGCTCTTCTAACACACTAACGACCGCATTAATGGATGGATTGACTTTTTTTATTCCTTCTAACGCTAGCTCCTTTAACTCCTGTGGTGTTACCTCCTTTGATTTTACTAGCTCTGCCAACCCAATACCGTCATAGGATGCATACTCTTGTAAATTCATATCATCACCTCGTATAGTAGTAATCTTGCAACTATAATGTACTGAATATTCTAAATTTAAGATATTACCCAAAAGGATAATTCCGTTTTAAGTAGAATATAAATGCATAATAGAGAAATGAGGTGTTTTCATGTTTTTAGAAAATGATTTAGAAAACATTCTTAAGGCAAGCTATCATATTTCAAATATGAATGTGAAACAAAGCAATGAAGGGTTTAAACAGGAACTATTGCAAACAATTAGTCAGCATCTCGGCTATCACCATATGTTATTTTGGGAAATAGCAAATAATGAGTTAACCGCCCCAGTGCTTTTTAATATAGAGCGTCATACGATTAATGACTATTTGCAAAGATATAAAAACTTTGATCCATTACACCCCCAAAATATAACTACACAGCCTTCCATTCAGCTAATGAGTAGGAATGAAGTGATGTGCCTGCAAAAACAAACCCATTATAAAGAAGTTTTTTTGAAAGAAAATCGCTATGAAGATGAAATGGCCATGTATTTAAGAATAGACAATAGGCTCGTAGCCGTTATTGGCTTTTTAAGGAAAACAGGAGAGAAGCTATTTAATGACAAAGATATTTTAAAGTTAGTGTATTTGAAAAGAAATATCGAAAACATGTATTCCTTACATCACTTTTCACAGCCCTCCATCGTGTTGGAAATGACAGATCGAGAACGAGAAGTTTTAAAGTTTGTATTCAAAGGCTTGAAAAACCTAGATATCGCCCAGCAATTATTCGTCAGTGAAAATACAATCAAAAAACATCTTCAAAACCTATATAGAAAGTTTCAAGTAACCAATCGTACCCAACTGCTGGCAAAGTGTTTGAAGTATATTGATCATATTTAGGGGGGATCACCTATTGAATTCAAAGGTAGTATGCTGATTAATTGGCATAAAACTATTTTTCCTCAGTAAAAAGACTGCCCCACCAATTGGTAGATTGTGTCTAACAATTGGTGGGGCAGTTCTCATTTTAATTCTAACTATAAAGAGCTTTTTTACTTAATTACTTTGCACTTTATATACTTTACTATCAAGCTGTCTATCTATTGCCTGCTGTAAAAATCGCGTAGCGGTAAACAATTTTTCTTCATCAATATTCGTTTGCACACCTAAACGATGCAGAAAATTTACTAAATCATTTGTCGATACATTGCCGCTTGCACCAGGGGCATAGGGGCATCCCCCTAAACCTCCAATAGCACTGTCGTATTTTGTAATCCCCAGCTCTAATGCTGCAAATATATTGGCTAAAGCACGGCCATACGTATCATGAAAATGAAGGGCAAACAAATCACGATCGTATTGAGTGAGTAGCTCTGATAAAATAGCCTTTACTTGTACAGGATCCGCTACCCCAATTGTATCACCGAGTGAAATTTCAGAAACACCCATTGCTAGATAGGCATCAATGATTTCCTTCACTGTTTGAAGCTTTACTTCGTCACCAAACGGACTACCAAATACAGTTGAAATATAGCCTCTTAACGATATACCTTCACGATTTGCTGCTTCAGCTACAGCTTTTAAGTTCTGTAAAGATTGGTTAATTGAAGCGTTTACATTACTTTGATTATGCTCCTCAGAGGCAGAAATAAATAACGCAATTTCATCAACCTTTTGTTGAATGGCTCCTTCTACCCCTTTCAAATTAGGCACAAGAGCTGTATACGTTATGTTTTCATGACGTGCGATTTGCTCAAACACCTCATGATGATCGGCTAAAGCTGGTATCCACTTGGGACTAACAAAAGAGGATACTTCGATATGGCGGACACCTGTTTCACTGATTAAATTAATCCATTGCACTTTCAAATCAGTTGGAATAAAAATTTTCTCATTTTGTAAGCCGTCACGCGGACCTACTTCTCTTATTTCCACTTGTTTTGGTAAAGTCATAAAGATACACTTCCTTTAATTAAATGCCGAACAGCTGTAGCATAATCCAGCTTGATGCGTAGAATACCATGAATTGCACACCAGCCCCTACACCTAAAATACGATTCAATAATCCCCCAACAGTTGCGACTGTAAATGTTAACACTACTCCTAGCAATTGTGCCTCGTTATAGGCAAGCAAAAATGCTAATCCGATAAACATCGCTACGATTGCTTCCTGGCTAATATATTTCAATACTAATACAGATGCTTTACGTGCATAATTCATCGCAAATGGATAAGCAATTAAAGCGGCTACACTAATACCGATTAACCCAAAAATGAAAAAGTCCCATGAAGACATTAGCGTGTGTAGGTTGTTAACTGGATCTACTGTAAAAATCGGTGGTGCATTAAATAAAGGTGATGCTGGTCCAAGTGCTACTGGGCTTAACGGAATACCGAATGCAATTAATGGAATAATCGCTTCAGCTATATATGTCGATTCCGTTACACCATTCATGACAGTAAGACTCGTTGTTGATTTTTTATAGGCACCTTTTGTACGTGAGCCTACAATTTCTCCCATCAATGACGTCATCCCGACAGGACTGAAGACAAATGTAAGGGAGGAAAGAAACGTTGTAATGCTCGTAAAAATGGTCTGCCTTTTCGATAAAATTTTAAATGGATTCGGGAAATAGCCCTTCCATGATTTCGTTTCGGGAGCAAGATTATATTGATTTGGCTTACTGCGAGCTAGATCATTTTTAGCAACGGAGGAAGCCGCCATTAAAATATTACAAAACATCGGTCCAATGGCAATTCCTAAAAAGAATGTAATACTTAAATGTTTATCCAGCATCGCGAAGCTAACACTATCTAAAGCTTTTATGAAAAATGCAAATGGAATAATGATTAAAATACTTGCCCATTTTCCTTTTGAAAAGAATGCGATTAAAATTGCGGCAAGTGTAAAAATGATGCCTGATGAAGATTTAAAAAAGTCGGCAAATTGACCTAAAAACTGACCTAACAATACAGCGGTTGGTAGGGCGATAAATGCACCGATTACACCGCCAGAAATCATTTTACGTAATGCAACGTGCGGCATCCCTAAACGGCGTAATGTATTGGCATGGTCAATTAAAGGTACAGCTGTTGTGTCCCCAGGAATCCCTAATAACGCAGTTGGGACAGCATGTGTTAAATGCTTAGCTAACACGCCCGCCATGAAAAATGCGAATACCCCTTCAGGAGGCGCTCCCAGCAAAATAACTAACAATGTAATGGGTACCATAATTGCTGTTTCATCTGTACCTGAGATAAGACCAATGACAGTAAAGATAGCTGCACCAAGAAGTGCAAATAAAAGAGCTATTACATAAATACTCATTTTTTATCCGCTCCTTTCAAGCCTTGTAAGCTAGAAAGAATACCAAAATCCTCAAGCTCCTTTTTTGTCACCGGATCTTCCTCGATTAAGCGTATTTCCTCGTCTATATCAATCTGTAAATCCTCAAATGCTTCCTTTAAAGAATGACTAGATGCTTCATCTTCTACTAAAATACGTTTTGGTTTAAAAAGAATCGTATTAATAGCAACAACAATCAGAATACCCGTGATTCCTGTTAACAATGAATAGGAGTTAATCATTTGAGGGTCTGCAAACTTCGGAAAAACCCACTGGCCAAACTGATAGCCTAAAAAGCTTGCGGCAACGCTTAAAATAATTGAAATAATTAATTGATTACCAGAAACCGTGTCTCCTAAAATTTCAATAAACTTCTTTTCCTCTACATTTTTTTGCTCATTGTATGGAGTATTCGCCATGTATTATTCACCTCGCAGAGAGTTTGTAATCTCTAAAACACGATCATAACGGAAATCCTTCTCTTCTACCGCCTGCTGCACAACTCGATCAATAATATCGCCTGTTGCTCCAGCCATTACAGCCAAGTTTTTCGCATGCAGACGCATATGACCAGATTGAATCCCCTCTGCTGAAAGTGCGCGTAAGCTTGCTAGATTTTCTACTAATCCTACTGCGGCAATGTAGCTTGCTAGCTCCTCTGCAGATTGCACATCCATAATTTTTAGCGCTGCTTTTGCAACAGGATGGGTCTTCGTAGCCCCTCCCACAATACCAACAGCTAATGGCAATTCCAACGTCCCAACAAGATTGCCTGCTTTATTCAGCTCCCATGTTGTTAAAGAACGATATCTACCAGAACGAGCAGCATAGGCATGAGCCCCAGCCTCAACAGCACGTGTATCATTACCCGATGCTAATACCGCAGCTGTAATACCATTCATAACCCCTTTATTATGTGTGGCAGCCCGATACGGGTCAGCATCTGCAAATTCGTAAGCACTTACAATATTTTTCGCAATCTCTATCCCCCCGAGCATTTCTGTCGAGAATTCACCACGCGCACGAACAATACGCTTATCTGCTAAATTTGAAATAATCCGTAGCACAACTCGTCCATTTGTAATCCGTTCGATTAATGGTGACACAGATTCCGCCATCGTATTAACAGCGTTTGCCCCCATTGCATCCTTCGTATCAACGATTAAATGGACGACAACCATAGTTTCTTTTGCTGTGTCGATTAAGTGCACTTCTATATCCTTCACTCCACCGCCTAACTTGACTAACGTTGGATCTTTTTCATTACAATGCTCGATGATCTCATTTTTATGTTCAAAAATTTTCGCCCTCGCTGCATGAGGGTCCTCAATATTTAATACCTGAATCTGTCCGCGCATAACTGTTCCCGAGCTGGAAGTAAAAATACCCCCTAACTCATATGCTGCACGGGCCGCATTACTAGCCGCAGCAATTACTGACGGCTCTTCCGTAGCCATCGGAATAAATACCTCCTTGCCATTCACCTTAAAGTTGGCCGCTACCCCTAGAGGCACTGAAATATGTCCAATAACATTTTCAACCATTGCATCTGCAAGCTCTAATGAAATTCCACTTTTTAAAGCTTCAACTTCCTCGTTGGTTAAATTTGATTTTTCAGCGATTAACTTAATTCGCTCTTCTACTGAAAGTAAATAAAATCCCTTAATACGTGAAGTCATCCCCATACCCCCAAAATTAAAAAAGTGTAATATAATTCAACTTAGTTGAATAACATTACACCAATTGTAAATTGTCTGAATAGTATTGTAAACAAGAAATTTGTATTTTCGATAATATATACGTTTAAAAGAAAGATTTAATCCTCAACATAAATCGTTAATACCTTTGAGTTTTCTGCAGAATTATTAATAAAGATATGCTCCTTTTTCCCAGAAAAATACGCAGAGTCCCCTTCTTCTAAATTGTAAAATTTATGATCGTATTTCAAGACGATACTACCCGAAATGACATAAATAAATTCATCATTATCGTGAGTATAAGGCGCTAAATTTTCCGCCCCATTATGTACAGTAACAATAGAAGGATTGATATTACTCATATAGCTCTTATTCGCTAACAGCTCATATTGATAGCCAAGTTCATTCGTCTCAACCGTCTCATGGCGTTCTTTTTTCGATACAATCGAAATGCCATCAAATTGATCCTGAATAACAAACCAAGCCATTGGCACATCAAATATTTCCGCAATCTTAGATAATGTCACCAGACTCGGTGTCGCTTTGCCATTTTCTATTTTTGAAATATGGCTTTTCGTTAAATGAATCTGCGAAGCTAAATCATCCTGAGACATTTTATTTTTCTTCCGCATCTGCTTTATTTTTACTCCAACTTCTAGTAAGTTCATCTATTCCAGTCCCCTCGATCATTTCTGTTTTTACAATAACTATACTATATTTTTGAATGATGGATCGAAAAATACGGGAGTATATTACTCCTTCATTGTCGTCTGTTCAATTAAATTCAAAAGGGTGTGCTGAAAGTTTCTCGACTTTTAGCACACCCTTCTTCCATTATAGTGATGGGATTCACTTCTTCTTAGGCTGAATCCCGCGTTTGAGATTGTTGCATTATGCTCCACAATAAACACTTTGAGAGGCCCAAATTAGCTTAAGTTGAACTGAAGACGGAGTAAAATTCTAGGGTAGTACGGTACAAGGAATGTTAAGAGGAATGGATATCTGATAATAAGTTTTCTGTCATCAAATCTGCCATTTAGGAGAATAATAAAATCTACCGTAATTTTATGTTAAAGAAAAACATAGGGAGATTTTTGTCTTCCTATGTTTTCATTCAAATTATTGATCTGTTTGTTCTTGCTTCTTTTTCAAATACGCCGCACGTATTTTCTCAAGTTGCTGCTTTTTATCAAATTGGGCTGGCTTGTTTTTTTCATGATACTTCGTCACAGCCGCCTTACCTTTAGTATCCAATTGATATTTCCCCACTTTGGTTCACCTACTTTTCCTGCCTTTAAAGAAATCTATTCAACAAATATAGTATACCTTATTTTGCTGATGTAAACCTTTTTCCTATATTGGTGTACTGCTTAACCTTAATTTCGGTAAAAGCTTAGTAAATAATTCATAGCCAAAAGTATTATCTGTATCCATCCATTTTTATATTATTATACCTTTATCATTATTTACCGCTACAATCTTGCTCACCTTTATGTATGGAGACGGCGGGAATTTGAACACATCACTTATAAACCAAGCTGTATCAACGTTTCCGGACACTTATAATTTTTATTGACCAGATTATGACCTGACGTGTCAACACCGTATTATAAATCACCATACAGGGAAACTAGCTTGTTCTTATTGCTAAAAGCACATACTTAACAAAATTTGTGAATCCTATAAACTTCCTGGTTTACTACACTCGTTCGATTGAAGTGTTTGTTAGGTAACATTTATGCATTTATAGATAAATTTCAGTATATCCTTAGCAAGTGTAATTATAGATACTTCAACCTTATAAGGATAAAAAATTTAGGCACAGATATACCAACTAAATTCTTAAAAAATCCTATCCAATCATGGATTATAAGCAACTCTTTTAAATAAGTACCTAACACTACTGCTTAGATTTTCTGTTTTGCTAAAAACATACTGTAAATCATTTTTAATTGATCAGCATTGATTTCTATATTATTTTCATACATATACTTAACTGCGTATCCTAAAGCAAGTGTAGTAGCACCAGCAACACTAGCTCCTACAGCTGAGCCAGCACCTGGAACAAATTTCACAATCTGTCTAAATACAGACTTACCTATATTACCAACTATAGTAGCTAAAATTAACTCCTTTGCGTTATCTTTTGATAAAGGTTTATCATATAACGTAGCTAACTTAAGCATCATACCCACTTGAATTCCTGTTATAGGTATAATATCTGACCCCGGAATGGGAGAAGCACCTACAGCTGCTGCTGAAGCCCCTGCTCCAACAATCCATTTATTCGCAACAGAACTTCTATTTTTTAAATGCTTTCCCAATAAAATATCCTTTGATTTCTTTCGTAATATATCTAACAGGTGCCTTTGTAACATCTCTATATTCTCACCTGTTTTGGACGATATTGGTGCGATTGGATACTGATTATGAGTTTTATCTTCTATATATTTGACTAATGGAGGTACATCATCTGCCGCATCTATTTTATTCAAAACAATTACTATATCATTATTAGTTTTAGAAATATCTTTAAGGTTTTTTAGTTCATTATCTGATAGTACAGTGCCAGCAGCATTTAAAAAAAATAATATAATATCGGCATTTTTATAGTACTCAAGTGTTACGTTGGAATTTTCTTTATGAACATCATCTAAACCAGGTGTATCAACAAAAACAATATTTTCTTTATATGGTATTTCTTTAATATCAACAGTTTCTCCTGGTTTGGCTCCTACCATAGCTATTTCTTCATTCATAAGTTTATTAATAGTGGAGGACTTTCCGCTATTGACATCTCCTACTAAAGCCAATAAAATTTTTTGCGACAACTGAGCATTTATTTCTTCTGATTCTTTTTCAAAAGCTTCTTCAAATACTTTGTTAAATTCTTCCGTATTAATTAGATTCGTCATTACCTCACCTCTATTATATGATAATTCGATTATAACATTTTTTAACATATATAAAGAAATGACATTATAATTTAATTGTATATTCAATGGATTTAAAGAACTATAAAAAGTATGGACACATCTTAAAATATATTTCTGCACGTATTTTTGGTACTACAAAACCACACTGTTTTGCATGGGATTTTGATACTACAAAGCTTCAATTCAGTTGTTTTGCACGATTTTTTTATACAGCAAAGCTATAATTCAGTTGTTTTGCATGAAATTTTGATACTACAAAACTACGATTCCATTGTTTTACACGATTTTTTTATACAACAAAGCTACGATTCCTTTGTTTTGCACGATTTTTTGATAGAACAAAACCATGATTTCATTATTTTGCACGATTTTTTGATAGAACAAAACCACATTGCTATTGTTTTGCATGATTTTTTTATACAACAAAGCTACGATTCCTTTGTTTTGCATGATTTTTTGATACAACAAAGCTACGATTCCTTTGTTTTGCACGATTTTTTGATACTACAAAACCATGATTTCATTGTTTTGCATGATTTTTTGATACCACAAAACCACATTGTTTTGCATGATTTTTTGATACTACGAAACTACATTGTTTTGCATGATTTTTTAATACTACAAAACCACATTGTTTTGCATGATTTTTTGATACTACGAAACTACATTGTTTTGCATGATTTTTTGATACCACAAAACCACATTGTTTTGCATTGATTTTTTGATACTACAAAACCACATTGTTTTGCATGATTTTTTACTACGAAGTTGCTCCTTCATTGTTTTGCATATTTTTATGAAAGAACAAAACTCCAATTCCATTACTTTGTACACTTCATTCAGTCCTAAATCTAGATACATGCCAATATAGTATGTGACTTATATTCCACTATAAATAAATCTCCCTTTACTGAATTTCCTGCAAAAATTACAAGAACAAGGAGCTCAATACGGAATATTTCCTTATCCCCCTGCTTATAGTAAGCAATCAAATAAAAATGGTGTCTTTATGACAATTTGAAAGGACTTGTGAATATGAACGTAGTAACCGAAAAAGTAGAATTGGAATCACTTTTGCTGGAGCACGATGTATTTTGCAATGGTGAATTAATAAGTACAAACATGAAAAAAATCATTCTTTCAACGGCACTCGATCTGTTGAATATTTCAAAGGACCACGCTATTGGCAAATAAAAAAAACCATCGCTTAGTACATACTAGGCAATGGTTTTTTGCTTTTCACTGAAGAAATTTCTCCTATTTACAAGGCAGTCTGCTTCACTAAGCTTTCTAAATAATCTATCTTGTACCTAGGTGGAATCGTAATTGGATTTATTCCATGCTCATTGAACAGCTTCAGATATTTTCGATAGGTGCTATCTGAATAATGCTTAGTTGGTGTATCTAAGTTTCCTTTAGAAACATATTTTGCGAATTTTTTCATTTCTGATTTTTCTCTAATTGATAAATCCATTGCAGCAATCATTGCTTCTAACCTAGGATAAGAATAAAAATCACCAGTGGAGCAAATGTTCAAAATGTACTTGTTCATATAGTTGCTGTATTTTTCTTTTTTAAAATAGTCCTTTAAAAAACGTAGCTCTCCTTTTTTATATTTTTTGTACTTCAAATGATCTTTTTTTACACACACCTCAAACCTCATCATCCCTCTTTCCCACAATTCAATATGTTCATTTTTATCTCTACGCTCTTGTTCCTTATCATAAAAGATAGTATGAATGCTTTTACATTGGTGATATTGTGAAGTAAAATAAATCTTTTTTTCCAAGTGAGCCTTTTTCTTTTTTAGCTTCCTGAATAATTCAAAGTAGATGTTCCTAATATTTTCATCGGAAACCTCAATATCAAATCGATAATCAACTCTACTAAGATTATGTTGCTCGAATAACTGCTCATCCCCATAAACGATGCTCAATGCTCCTTTAATATAACGCTCAACTTGCTCATAATCGCTTTCTTCTACATTCCCTTTATTTAAAATCAAAGGAATATCTATTACCATCTTACAAGATGCATTAAAGTTATTTGAGTATTCCACACTACTAATTCCTTTCATCATATGCCTGTGTAAAATTTGGTTTATTGGTTCTTTGCCATAGTGGTCCTTTCTAAAATTTATATGTTCGTAATCTAGTTGTATTGAAAACTCTGCTGTATGAATCATATTTTTCCTCCTCTTTTGAAGCGGATATTTTCTATTTAACGTAGTTATATCAACGCATTGCCGTTTCTTATTTACGCCAAATCCCCGCTTATTTACGTCTCTTTACTGCTTATATTTCAAGTGACTTTTCATTCTACAAAGTTCCGATAGAAACTATTCTAAAAATATTTTTCACACTATGCTTGTCAATTAAAAAATGCTATAAACGATAATCTGGTTATGCATAAAAACATGGATATTTATGCTTTACATAAGGGGTTCAATACAATGAAATACCTCACCAAATAATCTCTATAATAGGATTCATCTATCTAAAATAACAATAAGACGTATGAATAATATTGCAAAAAAATGAGTATGTATCATTGCCAGTTATAACTTAAACTGAATGACAAATTCTTTTACAACAAATCTATCTTCAATGTTACTTAGCTAACAATTTAAGAGAGGGAAAACGGGGAGTGAAGGAAATAAGAAAAAAATCCTACACCATTTACGATGTAGGATAGGAATTTAATATAGGTTGATTAGCATTCTTTTTAATACACTCTAATGAAATTGGAAATCAGATAAGTTGGATAAATCGAATATATACAGTTAATAAGATAGTCAACGTGATTTGCAGTACACTTTAAATTAAACCTTTTCTTTTAAGCTCTTCAATTATCTTTAATTCTTCAGCGGTTGGAACTGGAGTGGATTCTTCCTGATTAGGTATTTCACATTGATTTAAGCCCCAATCATTAAGTATGATTAATAGCTCATCAGAAATCCGAATGTCTCTTTCTCGAATTTCATTTAATCCCCAATCATTATACTGGTTAGAAAGATTAAGCAATAGCTGGATTTTTGATTTTTCATAGCTTTGTTGCTTCTTTTTAAAATACCCGTTTCCTGCAATAATGTTTAGTTTTTTCTCAAACGGAATCTTATTCCCAATATGTTCTACCAATTCTTGTACTTCGCTATCAGAGTTACTTGGGAAATAATTTGTTTGCCATTTTTGAGGCAAGATATGCTCTATTTCCCACTTTTCAGGAAGTAGGTCCTTCTGATTTTGATAAGCAAGAATCTTTAATATCATTCGAACTGTATTACGATGAGCGAGCTTGATTTTATCTTTTAATTCTTGTTCACTTACTCTCGGAAAGTTAAATTTTGGTACTGGAGATTTAATAATTTCAGAGTTTAAATTTAAAATCCCTCTCTTTACAGCGTTAATAGTTGGGGTAACTATATATCTCGCTGCCAAAACTGCAAGTAGTTTCTTTAAAAATTTCAAAAATAGTTCTTCGAAATCTTCTGAATCATTGTATTTAAGATAATATATAACAACTGGGTACTTCCAAAATTCATTGGGATATGAAGTTAATATATCTAGTACTTGTTTAATCTCAATATTTTTCGACCATTCTTCATCTTCAATTTCTACACGATTATTCACTACAAGCCATAAGTTAAGTAACGTATTCAAATTTTTCATTACATCGCTCTTGTATAACTGTTCAAAATTATTTCTTGAATAGTATTTTCTTATCCCTGGTGTTGTGGTATTTCTATCGTTTTCTAACGCTCTCAAATAGAACATATAATAATAAAACAGTTTTTGAATACTTTCATTCGCATTAGTTGCTTCATCATCAAGTTTTTGCCATTGCTCAATGAAAATTGCTTTCCCATTAGTATCTAACTGATTGTAGATCTTAGCTTTAAAAATATCTGCATCTGATAAAGCTAATCCTCTATCGTTCAAAGTGGAGAAAATTGTTAATGCTGTATCTTGTGAATCAGCCGTAATAGGTAATAAAATCGCCTTATTCAGTACATTTCGAATGAACCAGAAAAACAACTCTGGCTCACTTGTAGCATACTTCTCTATTAACTCTGTAAATAATTTGTAGTTTAACGAATAGTTATCTTTAGCCAAACCATCAACATTGCCTGTAATAAGTATTTCTGAAAAAACTTTGTTTCCTTCGTCCCTCATTACTCTGGATTCAATAAGTGTTTTTTCGAAATCAACCTCAGCAGTTAATTCATCTTGTTCCCACAATGCAGATTCTATTTGTCCCTTGAAGTTTTTTACTTCTTTTGTTTCTGTCATTGAATTTAGTTTTGAATAAAGTGCACGTAGTAATAAAAACAAAGAGGTAATTCGCTGTTGACCATCTATTATTTCTTGTTCGCCATTCTCATTTTCATAAGAAACAATTGTTCCAAGAAAATAAGTACTTTCGTTATTATTTTCTGTATACTCTACTAAGTCCTCAAAAAGCGTTTGAATTTGTTCATCTGACCACGCATATGGACGTTGATACTCAGGGATAATGAACTTATTAACTTTTCCTGTTTCTAATAATTGTTTAACACTTTGTTTGTTCACTTCGATTGTCGTTGCCACTTTCTATTCCCCTTTCTGTTTCACCCCAATAATACTAAATGCAATTTTATTAAATCTTTAACTCCTTACAAATATTAATCATCAGAAATACGTTAATTCACCAATACTTAGAGCTAATCAACTCACCCCTAATGCCTTATAAACCGCATCTATCGGATCTAAATAGAAGATTGGTTGAACTTTTACAATTAAATCTGATGGTACTGTATAGAAATCTCCCGCTGATGGTGCTGGTAGCAGAATTTTCTTTGCACCTGCATCCACACAAACTTGAAGAATATTTGCTAATTCTTCTACTTTCGAAATCGTCCCACCTACTGTCATATTTCCAACAATCACCAGACCTTCCTGTACAGGTTTCTCTAACGCTCCTGAACAAAGACCGATTAATTCTGCAATTGCAACCTGAGCAGTTAATCCAATGCCCTGTAAGTCTGTAAGATGCATTAAATAATCCTTCGTCTTGGTACTAATCGAACTACTAACACTTTTACTATTCGCAGTGAAGTAGCGGAATGCAGTATCAAGGCTTTCTTTCACATCTCTATTGGAGCCTACGCCAGATTTATCAAATTTACCTGTTCCACTAACAACTTGGTTTTCTAATTTATAGACACCTATCATACCTGTCAGTGCTTGACCTACAACATAGACATGCCCTGGTCGTAACATCCCTTCTGGAATAAGCTTTCCACCGCCCTGCTCAGGAACAGCAACATGCTCTTCTTGCATCGTTTCTTTATCTAAATAAGAAAACATTACATCATAGAATTCCATACCGCCAATTTTCTTCAGCTGTTCTTTTACTCTGCGGCGTCCCTCTAAAGAATATTTCAGGACTTCTTCAATATCCTCACGTGTATATTCACCATGTGGATATAGTAACTTCACTAAGCCTGACACCGTTTTACGTACGGCAATTGTGTCTCGTTGATTTAAGTTATTACCTAATTTAAAATAACGGTCAATTGCATCCGCAAACGAACGCTTTCTCATCTCACGGAAAAACTCAGCAATATAATCTACGATAAAGCCATAACGATCAGTAAAGAATTCTGGACGCATTTTAGGAATTTCCCAGCCTGGCATATAATAATGCATTCGGTCAAAGAAAGCAGTGTCGTTCGCCATTTCAGGTGGGAATGGGGCAAATAAATGAGATGTTTTCAAAAGAACATCTACACTTTGATTAATATTACCGACAAATACCATCGATGCAGATGCATTTTTTTCTTCTTTGCCACGTGCAAATGACCCAGAAGCCATATAATCCTTCATTATTTGAATGCCATCTTTATCCTTAAAGCGGATGCCTGCTACTTCATCAAATGCTACACAATCCCACATACCAACCAAACCTACTTTGCGTGTAGACATATTATAAAAAAGGTTGGCAACGGTTGACTGACCGCCAGATACTAATATAGAATTCGGTGAAATTTCTTTATATACATGCGATTTACCTGTACCACGTGGTCCTAATTCACACATATTATAGTTGTTTTCCACCAAAGGCACTAAGCGTAATAATAAATGCCATTTCACACGGTCTTCAAGCTGTGTTGGCTCCATGCCTGTTGAACGAATTAACACATCAATCCACTCATCTTTTGTGAACTGCTTACGCCCCTCAAAAACCTCTGTGATGTCCATATTTGGCATTTGAATTGGCTTTAAATTACTTACACTAAACGGATTTATATTACGTACTTCTTCGTCAAAGAAGTAATCGATTTTCACCATACACCAAATACCACCTACTAGCAGCTTATCAAACTCTTTTACATAGCTTGGTGGCACAGGAACGCCCTTTAGTCCTAAGTTTGAAAACTCTGCTTCATACGTATCAATTTTAGGATTTAAAGCAACTGTTACTTTATCGATAATGGAATATTGACCGAGCTCTCGAATTCTTGATTTAATTTTTTCTGCTTCATCTGGTCGCACAAAATTTTCAGCCAGGATTTTCTTCACTCGCTCTACGCCCTCACGAATACTTGCCTCATCGTCCGTAGCTGCATACATACCTAATAGATACTCCAATACATAAACAGGTACGTTTGCCCCTTCTTTAATAAGCTTTGTTAAATCTTTACGCACCACTCGACCAGCAAAATGTTCATTTAATTTTTTATCTAAATTTAGTGTCGAAACCTCGTCCATGTTCACACCTCTTTACTAAAAGTCAAAATCACTAACAATGCCTAAGTTAATTGAATACGGTATTTTTTCGATTACGACACCCGTCTCTACATCTTTTATATTCAAATAATAGTTTTTTGCACGATCATACGTAATGCTTTTTAATACAAATTGCAGCTTAAATGTACGCTCTTCAGACTTATCAAATGTTCGATCCCCAATTATTGTTTCTTCATTGGATAATACGCTTCCTTCATCATCCGTCATATAAATTAAAACGGTACGTGGAATTTTCTTATCTTCTATCTTTTCAGTTTGGAAAAACTCTAAGTTAAAAATGCTGTTTGTAATTTTTCGTGTCGTATTTGTTAGCTTAATATCCACTTTTTGAATCGATTGGACACCTTTTTGACCAGCACGTTTATTTTTAAATGTTAGCAAGGGAACAACCACTTCTTGTAAGCTCGCTCCACCGTGTACAAAGTTTACACCTGCACCTTGCAGGCGATTGCGAATTGTACCATTTGGTAAATAAACCGTTAATGCTTCTTCATTTTGAACAATTGTAGATAAATCCACGGCAATTTGCCCCTCTAGTTCACGCTGCTCCTTCGATAAAATATGGCGGCGTTTCACTTCGATTACATCCATCTTCTCCTTCGCCAATTTATCACTATCAGGAAGCTCTTCGCGTTGATATAAGAAACCATGATCGGCTGTAATATAAACATTCGAGCCACTTAAATCATCACGTATCACCTTTATTAAAGCGGATAGTTGATCTAACCCTTTTTCAACGGCATTGAACGTATAGATTTCTGTAGACGCTTTATCACCCATTGCATCAATCGTGTCATGATAGAAGTAAATGAGCTTCTTCCCTTTAAAGACTTCTCTACGTCCTGCCTTATTCATATCTAACACATCCTGAAAATGCACTGCAATACTATCTTCCACATACGATTCAAGTATTTTTTTACGCTTTTCTAAACCAGATGAATCCGTATCATCAATCATTACACGACCAGTTGCATCAAAATCAAGCTTACGATGAGGTAACAGAGCCGCCATCCCTAATTTTGTTACAGAAGGCACTACACCTAACAGCGTGCCTACCTCACAATCACCTATTGTTTCGGCATTTAATCGTTCTGCTAGTTCTACACCAACTTCATAACGCATCGCATCAGAAATAATAACGAACACTCGCTCACCTTTACGAATATGCGGTGCAATAACTGACGAATAAAAGCTTTGTTGACTTCTCACTCCTGGCAACGACCAATCCTCTGTCATCTCAGCTTTCACAGCCTGTGACCAATTCGTACTTAGCTCTGCCACAAACCAATTCGTATAAAGGTTTTCTACTAGTGATTTCAATTTTTTTAGCAATTCATTATTACTAGCCTCATCAAAAGCAACATAAAATTTACGGTAATACATATCCATAGCGTAATACTCTTTCACATACGCCTCATGTATCGCAATTGGTTCACCCTGCATAAGCCCCTGCTTATGCTCCTTGTAAAATTCATGCATTTTTACGGTATAGTACAACGCCTCATAAACAAATGTGAATTGCTCATAATAATGCTTCGCTCTACGTAGCTTAATTAGCTTCGTATAATTTTCAAAGTCCTCTAAATTCTCTAACAAGTTATTCGCAATTTTTATAATGATTGCCTTATCAAAATAGGGGAAAATATCTGCTTGCTTGAATTCTTCAACAGGAATCGATTGAATGATGCTTGCTAATTTCACTTCTTGCTCAATTCCAGCTGCATACTCATCAAATACAGCGTAATCCGTTTTATGGTGTCGCCAATGGTCGATGAATACTAATGAATTCGTGCGATTACGAACCGCTATAAAGTCCTTTAATCCACCTAAATATTCCTCTTTCATTGCATGACTAAGTGCCGTAACCGTCAAATGAATAAATAATGTTTTCAAGGTCTTTACTTCACGCTCATAGCCATACAGCTGCTCTACATGTTTCCAAAAAGCAGCTAAATCAAAGAACTTCTCCATCTGTGCGATGTATTTATTTTCAGTATCTTCTAGCGTATCCATTAGCACCGTTTTTAAGACCGATTCAAAATCTAGTGTTTTAATGCCACAAAGAACACTCATAATCGCAAGTTCAATCGATTCTTCTGTATAGTTCGTCAAACCAAAAGCCTGAAACTTCTTGAAGCGTTCTTTGTTATTAAAGAACTTTTCATATTTCTTAATAATCATTCGCAATGATGGATCAATATGTAAGTCACTAATAATTAATGAAATACGATCCGCAAAAAACGTTTTTGAATAGAGCACAATATCGTACAACCAATTTTCTTCCGAATTCAATTCCAGATTAGTGTAAATTAAATAATGAGATTGCGTATCCTCTTCCTCTAATAAATGCTTCATATAAAATTGGTTGTTATTCGTTAATTTCTGTATGTGTACACCATCTATTGTCATTTGATCAATTTCATCAATAAATTCTTGATCCTTGTCTACCCAGAATACAATTTTACGCTGCTCGCCACTTTTCAACGGCTCATTAAACGCATCCTGTAATGCAGATTCTATTTGTTCGATATTCAAATGAATCACCTCACCTTATATTATAGCCGAAAACACAAAAAAGCCCCTTCTAATTTTAGAGGCTTGTAAGGAATTCGGTGGTATATAGAATATGTTTTTTAAAACGGCTGCTCCGGTTCTAAATTATCCTTTTGAGTAATTTCTTTCTATTCTTCATGCTGAATGTCATGAAGACAATAAAACTCCTTAAATTCTTCATATATTTCATGAAATTGTTCTTTTAATTGTTTCGACGTATCCATACCATTCTCATATTGCTTAAGGAAATTTCGACAAAGTACCGACATTTCTTTTAAGATGCTATTACCATAATCATCATCTAAATATGATACTTCTTCTAAAAATTCATTAGCAAATGTATAGCATTCTACTTCATTATTCAAAAAACACTTCAATAAACCGTTACACCTATAAATTTGAGCAAAATCAAAATGAACATTACTATTTCCTATTACATCCATTTGCCTAACTCTTTCTACAGAATAATCATTCTCTAAATATTCATATTCTACAGTACTAACTAACTCCTGCGAAATGGTTCCAGCTATGACTTGTTCCAGATAATCATTAGCCATTGCAATATCAAAATCTAAAGGTTCAATATCATTGATATATCGGATGAATGGATTTTTATCTTTCGTCTTCATTAAAAAAACGATTAACTCTTTTGCTGCTATTTTTTCGTTTATATTCTGTTCTTGTAATGAGTTTTTTCTGAATTCCTGTATAAATACTTTTTCAGCCTTGGAACCATATCTAACTTCATACGTGTAAATACTTTGCATCCTCGCTAAGCGTTCAATTTCTATATAGTACTTTTTAGAAATTGAACCAATAACTCTACCAAAAAAATCTTTAAGTTCTTCGTTATTTCGTATGCTTCCTGAGAAAAAATCTTCTTCATAATTTCCTTTAAAACTCCGACGAATGTAGTTCGATAATTCTAACTTTTCCGCTTTCAATTCCGTTGATACATGAAATCTACCGTATCTATGCTTATCATAAAAGATACTTAATAATTGTAGAAAAGCATTTTCCCTCGTACTTAATCTAATAGCAATACCATTTCTTATAATACGATTATGTAGGTCTTGATGATTGTGACTTTTCAAGCTATCCTCAAAAATTGTAATATCCTCAATATTTTCAGATAATACGATTACTACCTTCTGTAGCCTCTCAATGCCAACAGCTAAATTATAAAGAAGCATGAACATTTCACTTTCAATATCAAATAAATTAATTTGTTCAAGCTCTTTCATCCCATTATAAATAAATGTACCCGCAATTTCGATTTCGGTTCCCATTTTAAAGTTTTTGTAATGTAAGATTGGATCTTTAAATATATCTGTCATACTTACAGCCCCCTATATTCAAGTAAATGTTTACATATAAACAAATTGAAAGGATCTATTACTGTATCCTTTAACCTATAAGGATACAGGGCTACAATTAGTTATATTTTTAAATTTCCATAGGCTTAAAACCATAGGATTCTATCAAGCTCTTTTCTTCATCAGTTAGAATCGGTACTGCCCATATTAAAGAATACTTTGCTCTTGAATTTGCGACATAACCAATTCGTCTCCCCTCTCCATTTCCATCTATCCATTTCTTCCAATGCCCATTCCCTTGCCCTGTATTTCTTTCACTAGATACCACCATCACTGAATCATATTCGTTTCCTTTAGCCGCATGAATAGTATTAACTTTAGGGTAGTTATCATCGCTTGTAATAGCAGTAAAAGTTATCTTATTTTTCGCCGTTCCACTAGGACAAATAATCTTTACCTTACAAAAATCGCGTTCCTCTTTATCATATTGCTTCAAATTTTTATAAGCCTTATTTAATATACTGATTGCATTCTCCCTAAACAGCTTGTACCACTCACCATAAGTTTTATTATCAAAAGTCATTAACTCTGGATATTCATTAAACAAATTTAAATAATCCTTCAAAAAAATTCTCCATCTATATAATGAATCGATTGACACTGGGCAATAATAACTTCTTTTGTTTTTCGTAACACCAAAATATTTTTGAAGACCCTGCCCTACTAATTCGAGAGCCTGAATTTGTTTGGAAGGAACCCCATTATTCCAAAGGTGTAACGCCTCTAAGATTGGATGTCGGTTTTCTTGACTATTTCCTAAAATATCTTTTAATTTTTGTTGTCGGACTAACATTATGGAATCTTTAATGGCAATATTATTGTCTTTAAGGAATTTTATATATTTATCTTTCAATGATTGAACATCATTATATTCATAATAACAAACGCTCTCTTGAACGAAATTACACGTTGCATGCCCAATCATTTTTTGACTAATAGATGCCACTTTGTTGGATACCTTAACAATTGAATCATGACTTCTAAAATTATTCGTTAATTTTAAACAATTAAAAGTTGCAACCACCTCTGATGTAGCTTCAGGATCAGCATCTTTAAATTCATATATAGCTTGATTTAAATCTCCAACAAAATGTACGGTAGCTCCTACATCACCCAATATTGTCAAGATAGCCAGCTCAACCCATGATAAATCTTGGCATTCATCTACAATAATAACAGGAAATCGTTTAACAACTTGCTTTGCTAAAAACGAATTATTCTTCAATACATAATATGCTAAATGGTACATATCTTCAAAATTTGCAAAACCGTCTTTGTAGAAATCTCCTTTATCCGATTTAAATTGTTCCTTAATATAGTCATACTGCAAAAACCATGGTTGCTGCTTCTTTACTCTTAAATCTTTTACATACTCTTGAAAAACTTTTGATTCATAATATTCTTTTAAAGCTATAGAACTGTTGAATAAATTAATTACGAAATCTTCAATTTTATTATCGTAATATACTTGATGTGCATAAATACTAATCTTCCCTCCATCGTTAGTAAGATATTGGGTTTTAAACTTATACTTAGTAAGCCATGAGTTATTAATAACTGATGTATTCTTCTCAATTAATGAATACGATCTATTTGCCTCTGACTTGTTATTTTTTATAAACATACTCCCGAAATTTTGCGAAATATATCCATGAATAAATCCTGTTAAAGTACCAATATAATGCGGATATAATGAGGACTTATTTAAATATTGATTCGCTCTAATCTGAATAGTTTCAGTGGCTTCATTTGTAAATGTTAAAATTGCTAATCCACCTGATTGATTATTCCATCTATTTATTTCATAGGCAGCCTTCATACCAACAACTTCTGTTTTACCACTTCCTGCACAAGCTTCTAAAAATACATTCTGATTAATAGGCGATAAAATATACTGTAATTGTTCTTCAGTTTTTTCTCGTACTTTTTCAAAAATAAAATCTTTAAATTTGTCCGAAATATTTGGATCACTTACTAAAACTTTTACAATCTCTTGTTCCATTTCCCATTTATTCATTCGCACCATTCATCCCCTTTACACGCCCAAATGATCGCTTGCTTAATATAAGTAGGTACTTTAAAAAGTTTTTGTATTTTATGTAACTTTTCATTTGTTTCTAAATTTAATTTATTTACCCCACATATTTCCCCCTCAAGATAAGATGTCAAAGACTGAGCATACATCCCTTTGCCAACCTTCTCATCATCAATATGCGTAAATGTAAATATTGCATCCTGTGCCTTTAAACTTATATCAGAATAAATATTATCTCGTTCAACAATTTCCTTACATGTTTTAAATACACTTCCTGTTTCAGACGGCCACAAACCTTTAAGAACCTCCGTCATTATTACAATATTGCCTTCCATCAATAAATCGTATTCAAAAGTTTTTAGTGGGGAACTATATAATCTAGCCCAATCGCTTTTATTAATCTCCTCTTTTAATTTCAATGCACTATTAGCTCCTAAAACCTGTTCAGTTGGATAAACTTCTTTTAATTCCGTCGCTGGATTGCCATCCTTCATTACTAATTCACCATAATCATCACGAATTTCTACCTTTTGTTTTGCTGGATCATTATCTGTAATACCTGCACAAAAAATCGGTAGTTTCTGAACTCCTGTTGTATCCTCAAAGTTTGCAAATAGTTTCATGAAATGTGTAAAGTTAATTCCATAGATATTGATTACAGACACTCCTGCTTCTTCTAAAGAACTTGGCAATTGATCCTCAGTATTTTTTGAGTTATACTCCGCTAAAACAATTTTAGCTAAAGTTGGAATGAGCATTGCTTCACTTATACCCTCAACTAAAATAATTCCTTTCGAAAATAATAAAGTAGATTTTGTAATATCTAGCCAACGATTGAGATAATTTTTACTCTTACCTAAATCAATATTTTTTAACGATGAAGCAACTATTTTTTCATCTAGATATGTAATGTGACTTAAATTATCTAAATCTACAGATGCCGCTAATACTGGTGAGTGCGTTGTAACTATAACTTGAATATTGTCTAATTCACTCGTTATATTTTCTAAATATTTAATAAATTTAATTTGTAATTGTGGATGTAAATGTGCTTCCGGCTCTTCAATTAATAAGACCGTCATCAGATTTGTAGATTTTAATAATTCAAGTTCCGCTAATACAGTTGCTATATAAAGCAGATTATTGTATCCTAGGCTATTTACTGATATGTCTCTAAAAAATTCTTGATTTGTTTGCTTAATGCCAGGAAAAAAGACCATTTTTATACTTTCTACAATTCGATTGAAGCTAGTTTCTGCAAATTGTAGATTAATGCTCTGACCTAGCCTACTTCCTAAAGCTTCTTCTAACTTTTTATTTATACTGTTTCTTGCAGATTCCATTTCATTATAATCACCATTTGTATTAGTTGTAATTTGCTCATTAAAATTGGAAACTTTTTCTACCAACGTATCTTTATTATCACCATATTGCTTTTTTAACAATTGAGCCAATCGCGATTTTCTTCCATTAATTAATTTTTCCTCTGCATTTCTTAGAGGTGGCAAGTAAATACAATCAATGTATTCATACGTTTCTTCTTCAAAAATACTAGCTTTAGATGCTCCACCCCAAATTTCCTTTTTATAGTATCCCTTCCTATTTGGAGATGAATTTACTTCTAAATGCAGCTGTGCTTTAAATTTCTCATCACACCAAGTTAGAAAAGTTATTTGTTCATCCTGATTCAATTCCTCAAATATTAAATCAATAGAAATTTTGGCGGCTATGTATGATTTGTCTAATGCAACATAAAAATCATCTTCACATATATTCATATAAGAAAATTCATTTTCTTTAAGTGCTAACCTTCAGGCATTAATAATTGTTGTCTTACCTGCTCCATTTTCACCAACTAATATATTTAAGCCCTTTCTAAATTCAATTTCTGAATTTACTTTCGCATTTTTATATCCTGAAATATTGAGTTTTGAAATATACATTTTTCTTTCCCCCTATTCATTTGTATCTACTATAGTAAACAAAAGAGAAGCAAGTTTATAACAACTGCTTCCCTTTCTATAATTAAATCTTCGCTACTAGTCCTTTAAATAGCTCATAATTATGCTTCACACCGTCATCTAAATCAATTTCAATTTGCTGATCCGCCATATGATGCAATAACTCATCATATTTTTTTAATTCATCAATTTTCTTTTCTAGTGATTTTAATTCTTTCTTTGCAGCTGCAATTTCTTTAACAGTTGAATCACCATTAATGATATTCAATAAATCCGTTCTCTGTGCATCCATTCGATTTTGTACCTCATGTACATAGTCGGTACGGATACGAGATAAGGTTGTTTTATCATAGCGATGCATGTAAATTAAACAGTTAAACGCCTTTTCTTTGCCTGATGTGAAGAGCCAATAGATAGGGCGTTTTTTGTAAGTTTGGATATGGTCTTTGTAGAAATCATTTAAGAAATAACGGCGTATTGTTTCGCGTGCTGTTTCATTTTTCTTACAACCAAGAGCATCCGCAATAAAATCAAGGTTTTCTTCAAGTGTTTCTTCGCTAAATGTCACCCGTACAAATTCAACGAATCTCGACACAATATCATTCTCAAAGTAAGCACCAACTAAAATCGGCAACACATTATCCGCATCAGCTGGGAACGCTTTATAACGATTCAAATCAAACTCCCCACCAGCATACACGAGTCCTTCCTCTTCAAGAGAATAACGACCAAAACCGCAGCCAACTGCGTAGGAAATAAATGACTTAATATCTTGCTCTAAATCAGCTTTCCGTACCGTCACATCCTTATCATCCACATCTGGCGTCAATTCATCCTGTAAACCGTAAATGTCTATGAAAATACGATTAAGCTTTTGTTCATTATCTTTTAACTGATTAAACTGTGATTCAGTAAAATACGACCACTGTTCAAAAGCAGAAGCAAGAGTTAACGAATTTTCATTTAACATTGGATGCCTAGTAAAATCCCAGGAGGTTTCAAAGGAATCCCAATCTCTTTTTGAAATACTAATATTATATTCAGTTAGAGATGCAATTTCTGCTTTTATACTTTCTTGAGCTAAAAAAATAGGAAGCTTTCCTATATGTCCTGCTTCAAAATTAATTGTTGGACTTATAATTTTTAGTAACTCTAAAGAAACATTAGAATTTAAAAAAGCTAAATAATACATTCTATCATTAGAGAAAAGTGCCTTGCCACCACTTCCAAATATAGAATTATCTAAAATTCTCATCGAAGGTAAACCACTCGAAATTCCTGACCATGTTATTCCACTCTTAAAATAATATTCCGGGCTAACAATTCTCCCACCAGCAGCCCCTTTAGTTTTTAGTTTAATTTCCTTACCGTTCTTATACCAATTAACTACATATTCCTGATTTCCATACCATTTTCGGTAGCTTCCTCCCTTGCTAAAAGGATACCATTTTAATTGATTTTGTTCTGTTTCTTTTAAATTTAGAATATTAAAGCCAATATTACTATTAGATACTTCATGCCAATAACGTAAAAATACATTATTATCTGTAGTTGATAAGCCACTTTTAGGTTCAGCAATCGATTCTATCTTTATTCCATTAGTAAATGCTTTTCTAATTTTATCAGTGGTCCAATATGATATAAGTACCCCTGGGATTTCATTAAAGTATTTCTGATTAAATGTATACCTGTAATGTACTCTTGGATTTCGAATAGCTTCTAATGTCTTAATCGATTGATTTTCTGCCCCTCTAAAATCAGATAATCGAATATATTCGCCATTCAATTCACAATTATAATTTCGTAATGTAAATGTACAAATCGGCACTGTTGCTTCATCAAACCCTGAGTATTCTAACTGGACAAGACTACTAATTGTTTTACTATTTATAATTTTACCCCTTAATTTTTCGTAAGATGAAATAAACATCCAAACAAACGGTGTCATGAAGCCCGTGTGTCCATTTTCTTTCGTTGCTTCAAAGCTATACTCTATAAAAGCCGAGAATACATCTGATTTTACATCTGAATAATTTTTTGCTAAGTAGTTTGAGATTTCTGGTGTTAAATACTTATTTCCCGCATAAGGTGGATTCGTAACAAAGACATCATATTTTGTTGTCATTATAATTGATTGTTTTAAGAGTTGTTTTAATAAAGGTATTAATTGGTCTTTTATGTTTAATTCAAATAAGTTCCCAGTGGCCTCTTCAATCGTTACTATTCTTTGTTTTAAAAATGCTATATCGAAATAATCTATTTTAATTAGTGAACCAATCGCTTTTGCATCTTTAAACTGATTTATGAAGTTATATATGTCATCATATTTTTGACCTGACGCTTCACCTGCTAAAAATGCAATTTCATTATCTGTCAGGTTATTTGTTTCTTGTATAGCTGCTAAATTCATTTCCAAACCGTCACGTTCGATAATGCGTAAAAACCGTTTGTTGTATTGTAAGGCTTTCATTACAACTGTAAAGCTAGCTAATTGAAAAGCTCGTTCGTCAATATCTAATCCATATAGGTTCTTTTCAATGATTAAACGTGGAATTTCTCGTTCCATATAGCCGCATTTACTATAGATTTCATACAGTACATCAAACATATATGCTAAAATATGTCCACTTCCCATTGCAGGGTCAAAACATTTAATGTCTTCTACGTTTAGTTCTTTATTGATATAAGGTGCTAGCTTTTCTTCAAAATCAGGTTCTGGATTCGGATTTTCTAAATAAAATTCCCAGTTTTGAATTAAATCTCTTTGTTCTGGATGTGATTCAATCCAGTAACGCCCTAATGCATTTTGTACCATGTAACGTACAATCCATTCAGGTGTAAATAGTTGAGTGGCAAATGGTATTTCCTCAGCTTTATAACGTTTCTTCGCTTTAATAACACGTTCATTTTCTTCTGAAATATAGTATTGGTATAACCACCCAACTATTTCAACCTTTGTCCAACCTTCCTCTGAGATATACTCTTCATCCGTCATTTGGCGAACGAATGTACCTGTTCCTAAAAGACCATCTGGGAACAAAACTTCCATATATCCCTCAATTGTCTCAAACATAAACGGCATATAGCGATTCAGATCATTACAATGAATTTTGATTAGATATTTGAAGAGCTCATCTGTGTTGTTTTCAATTTTTAAGTTATAGACAAGCTCTTTATCAATCGGTAAATCCAAATTTAATGCCTCTTTAAACATATCCGGCTCTGTACTATCTGGGTTCACTGAAGAAAGTACACGTACCTTTGTTGGTAAGTAATCGTTCACTTCCATATAACGTAATGCGATGAAGCGATTAAACCATGTATACGCCGCTTCCTTTATTACCTCGTCATACCCAATTTCGTTAATACGTGCGATTAACTTATTGCGTTGCTTACGCTCAATCTCTGAAAGCGGCTTGCCATCAATAAAGATGGCGTCCGAGCTTTCTAATGATGCTTGCTGGATTGCTTCTGGTGTAATGCCAAGCTTCAATGCTTGTAGTTTAATTTTTTCAAGTAGTTCGCGGCGTGCTTCTGTTGCAAAGCTCTTTAAAGCCGATTTATTCATTGCTCAACATCCTTTACTCAATAAACTCAATTTGTTTATTTGATTTAATAATTTGCTTTAATTTTGCAGACAGTGTTGAAATATATTGATCGACATCCTGCTCAGTTGCAAGTGTTTTCATTGGCACTAATTTCGACACTTTTATAGATTCTTTTTGAACAATCGGTTCTTCTACTGGTGGGACATTTGATTCCCCACCGATTATACCCTTTTGCTTAGCTTTACGTTTTTCTTCTTGTGCTATGTCTTGATTGATGATGCGGATCATTCTGTCCTTCAAGCTCGCACTTTGAGAAATCGTAGCATCCACCTTATAGATGTCAGTAAATGCTGCAATATCAGTTAATAGCTTAGTAAAATAAGCTTCCACGTTTTGCTTTGTTTCAGCAGATACACCATATTGTCGAGATAATAATACTACCTCATCATAATCTAGCTGCACCTTTTCTTGTGCAAAGGCAATTTTGTCTGTTAAGACCTTATTAAATGAAACATCGAGAGCATTCGTCAGCTCTGGGATTTCTTTAATTTTTTTGTATGGAATCGGATCATTTAATATCGCCTGTAGCTGCTGCATTGGCTGTTCAATTTCTTCACCAAATAAATAATTCTTATTGTCCTCATACTTTTTATATGCCGCTAAGCCTTTGTCAAATAGCTCCTTTTGATTTGTCTCAAAGAAGCTCTTCACATAAGCAATGTCCTCTTCCCAATCTAACAGGTTATCCTCTAGCTCTTTTAGCCTTTCAAAGAAGGAAACACTATCTAATTTGGCATCAAACTGCTCGAAATACTCTAACCCTTTATTTAATAAGCTCATCCCTGGATATTTACGTCCTTCATAACGAGCCTTGTAGCCTTTAATTTCACTGATTTGCGTTTCCATTAAGCTTTGAATGTCTTTTAACAAGCCATCCTCATCATCTGCTAAGTTCGTTGTATTAAACACGTCCTTACAAATACTTTTAGCAGTTCGAATTAATGCTTCATCTACTTTAGTACGTTTGACAACAATCGCTTTTTCTGACTCTGACGACTTGACTAAAGCTGTTATGATTTTATTCGTATCTTTTGCTGGCTCAATATATTCAGAATTGTAGCGAATACGTATTCGTTGCTCCATTAAAAGCTCTACAATAAGTGCAGCAATATCTAATGGCTTCCACCCATATGGCTTATTCTGATAACGATCATATATTTTCTTTACCGTAATTTGTTTCTTAATTTGATCCTGTAAATCAACAAATTCAAATACTTCACGCTTTGCTTCTTGGTTAGGCTTTGCCACAATGGAATCATCCAAAGATAATTGACTGTTATCCGTATTTAACAAAGTAACTAAATCTTTTTCGCTATCTAAATGATCTTGAATATAGCCTAATTTAATAAAAACGTTATCTACTAGCACTTTAAATGCTGCATTGATTTTTTCTTTTACAGAAGAGCCTTTAATTTCTACCTTTTCTCCGTAAATGTAGAATTCTGCATCCTTAATAGCCTCTGTTAATAAATCTCTTACTCGGCGTTTACGATCCTTCACTTCGACTTGCTTGTTATTTAAAATGTTTTGAATGTTTTCAGGTTGCTGCAACGGATTTTTCTTTTTGCGATAGTCCTCAATTTTTAATGCTTCTTCCATTTCTTCTACATAAGAATCATTTGCACCTAGCTTGATAAGCATTTCTCCACTGCCAGATGTAAGCAGCATTAGCTCCTGTTGCGATTTTTGATAATGATCCGATAATGGTGAAATAATTTGCACACCAATCGAAGACGTTTGGTTGCCATAATTTTTTTCATCCATCTTTTGATTAAATGGGAAGGCATAATGCTTCGAATAGTTAAAACGCTTTTCTTCATACAAATCAAGGAAGATCGTATTTGCTAACTCGCGTTTTAGTACATCCTCATCGATAGTCACTTGCTTAATTTCACGATTAATATCTTGCTCATCATCTGTCAAGAACACATAGTAGTCACCGTTTTTCTGAATTAATGTTTGTGCAATCAATTTACGAACAGCAGATTTAATTTTTTCTTTTAACTGTAGTTTATCCTCATCAATGTTTGTTACCATCAATGTTGCGATGTTATCGATTGTAGCTGGTAGCTCTTTCACGTACTTAATCATGAATAGCACTTTTAATAAGTCTATGTTAAACTCATCATCTTTCAACGCTGGGTTTTCTTTTGCCCCATCAATTACACGTGAAATCGCTGGGTTTAAAAATTCTTTAATTGTATCGTAAAAGGCATAGAAAGGAATTAATGTACCTTCTTCTTCCTGCTTGTAGAATAGTGCTGCTTCTTTAAAAGCAGACAGCATTGAACGCTCTCCCTCAGATAAATGCTTACCTGATGAACCATGCTTACGTACCTGCTCAAATACGTTTTGAAGTAGCTTAAATTGGTACGGAATAAATGGGTACACTTCCGCAAATTCTTGTTCATGATCATAGCCACGTAAATCAGCCGTGCTTTCACGGAAGCTAATTAGATTTTTTAATATTGCACTTTTTTCTGGATAAATTGCCTTTAATTTATCTGTTACATGCGGTTGCTTTTCTAAAATACGCTTTTTGATTACTTCATCAACTGAAATTGAAGATAAAGACAAACGAGTATCAAAACGTCCTTGAATACGTGAGAAGTCATCACCTTTTACTTTAATAATCGAATCGATGCTTTCCTGAGAAGTAACCATTACCCATACTTTACCTTCAGCGTAAGTACCTAAATCTTCTGTTAGCGTTTGTAAATTAAGCATTAAATTACGGTTATCACCGATATACTGTCCAATCTCATCAACTAAAAATACTAAATGAAAATTTGGCCCCTTTGAATCTATGTATTCCTTTACGTCTTTCGCAAACGTTTGAATATCCATTTCAAAGTCATCTACTTTTTCTTCAATCCATTTGCGTGCAGAAGCCTCTGATAGGTTAATCACTTTTCCTAAAGCTTCAATAACAAAGTCTTGATCAAAATAAAACGTGCTGCGGCGTTCTTCCCAGCTTTCGCCTACAAGCGATTGGAACTCCTGCTTGAACGCTTCAAATTGTCCTTGTCTATCAAGATACTTCTCCATCTCAGCAACACCTGGAATATCTCCGTAATAGCCACGGTGCTCATAAAACACTTTCATAAATACACGTAAAATAGCATCTTCTTTTGATTTGTTATCTAAAGAACTTTTTGAATCAATATTAAATAAAACAACTTCCGTTTCAATATCTGCTGCTTTTTTCATATTGGCATATACTAATGGATCTTTAATCTTATCTTCAAACAAATTTACAGGGTATTCATTTTCTACCATACGATTTTCTAATAGGTACGCTAAAATCTTTAAGAAATGCGATTTACCAGAACCAAAGAACCCACTAATCCAAACGCCCATTTTATCTGTTTCCCCAACAATTCCTCGTTGGTAGTTATCATAAAACTTCGAAAAGTGCTTATGTAATTCTTGTGTCACTACATACTCATCTAACTCGTTATAAATATCCTTATCACTTGTTTGTGCTACTTTAATAACACCACGGATATCGCGTTCAATACTCTTTAAAAACATATCCTTTAAAATCATCTATATAGCCTCCCTGTTCTAATCAATTAATCGAAACGCTCGGTAATAGTTGTCATCTTTAAATTTGCTAAATAGCTGTAATGATTGCCCATCATACTGACCTGGGAAAAACATAACAACTGGTGTCTTATCTAAAATTTCTTGTAGATTGTTCAAAATGTTATGGGAACGCACAAAAGGGTATACTTTCCCTACACCTGTAAGAAAAATCACATTATGACCATCTAATTTTTCTTTGATTTTATTAAGGAAGATTTCTGGCTTTGCAAACGTTGTCATTGCTTTAAACAACGCTTCCTTACCCTGTCTTTCTTCCATTTGAAAAATCCGCTCATAAATACGCTTTTCTTTCGTTATCTCAAGGAGCGTCTTATATAAATCCACCTCTAATATTTGGCGTGTTGAGCCGTCATAGTCGAATTCTTTTTTGATGTGCTGTATATAATCTCTCATTTCAAGCTCATGAACAGGTTCATAATCAAATACATAGAAGCTAATTTCGTTACCTAGACCTCTACCTTCAATGAACTTATCTTCTTTTAGCTTTGGAATAATTTTGTCCAGTCGCTCATTAAAATTAACCATGATAGCCCCCTGCTTCTCCCATTGCTTGCACATACTTAACATCACCAAGATGATTCAGATGAATTTTTAGACGCTCATCGATATACAAACGGTTTAACTCATTGGATTTTAAATCTTTTAGTAGACCTGCATTTAACAATATTTTTTTGAACACCTGTTTAAGTTTCGCTACTGTTGTATCCGACCAACTAGCCATAAATTCACTTTGCTCCATCTTTGCTGCAAAAAATACATTTACGTCAACCTTATCAAGGTAATAATCATTGTTGTTCAACTTCTCAGCTACTACTTCCTGCATGAATTCATAAAAAAGACGATCAAATTTCATGATGGCATAAAGGTTGATTACTTTTCCCACCTCATACGGCTCATCAATCAACATTTGCATTAATAATTCGTCTAGTAAGTCCACTCGCTTTAAAATATACGGCATCGCTCTTTTAACACTTGATAGCTTTTCATATTGAAAAATGTTTTCTTCTAATACTTTATATCGAATTTCTTTATCCGAAAAACCTTGTTGCTTTAATTTTGCTACTTGCTTCACCTCGTAAAGCATAAATCCAGCACCTGTTAAGACAGAAGAATATTCTATATCCATTGTCATTCAAATCTCTCCTTCTATCAAGACTAATTCACTTGTTAATTTCCACAATTTTCTTAATTAATGAAAGTCTCCTTTTCCCACATTGCTGCTGAACAATTTTTGTAAAAACCCCATCCTTCATTAGCTTGTCAGAGTTATTTAAATACATACCATGTACATCTGAAATAAGTTCTTCTTCAGTTATTGCCTCTTGCCAATACGCGTCCACTACTTCATTTATAGCCTTTGCTAAATCGCGCTGTGTTCGATAAAAACGTTTTACAACCACCTGTAACACCTCAATTACATTATTAGTACAAATTTTATATCTTATTCTTACTTTATTCTCATTAAAGGGTTACTTCAAGGACAAAATCAAATATATTACCATAAATTTTTGAACACCTCAATTAGTATGTTCATTACATACATTGAATCAGCAAGCTATGAAGTTACGAAACTAAGCTCATTAACTTCTACAAATTACAAGCGAGTGACCTACTTAACGTCACTAAATTTGGCAAGCAATCCTTGCTAATTTCCCGTTTTAACTTCAACCACGGCAGCAAGTTCAGTAATGCAATATTTCTCTTACGTGTAAGCGATTGGTTAGGGGGATATTGCCGAAGTAATTATGCCCTTCAACCCTTGGTACTAAAGGATTCCTAATAAAAAAATTTAAACTTTTTTTCAAATTTTTTTCGAGATTTTTTCATCTTTTTTTCGAATTTTAAGCTCTTATTAAACTAAAACCCTCGGAAGAATCAAATAATAGTTTTTTTAGTCGAATCCTTCCATTGTTATTTACCCCCGCTTTAATGGAATAATTATTTAATAGTTTTTCTAGTAAATTCCTTCCAACAATAATCCCTCAATTTTTATAAATGTAGCTTGAATATTCAAGTAACGGCTATGACTTTTTTGATATAACATGTATAAATGTTATATAACTTATATTGTTTTTGACATAGGTTATAATTGTTATATAACTTTTTTGCGTTATAGCTGCATTATTTTGATATGTAAGAGCTTTTTCATTGAAAGAATCTAATTGTAGTTTTTTTAGTCATTCTCTTCCTATTAAATTTTCTTTAAACTTATATAACAGTTATATAAATGTTATATAACTTTTGTTTAACTTATATCATTTTTCATATAAATGCGGCACTAATATTGAAGAATCATCCTATGGCTTTTTCGATATAAGTTGCTTAAATGTTGTTTAACTTATATTGTTTCTTGCATATGTTATATAACTTTTTCGCATTATAGCTGCATTATTTTGATCTGTATGTACCTTTTTCATTGGAAGAATCTAATTGTAGTTTTTTCGGTCATTCTCTTCCTTTTAAATTTTATTTAAACTTATATAACAGTTATAAATAAGTTATATAAGCGTTGTATAAATGTTATATAAATTATGTCCTTTTTCATATAAATTCAGCACTAATATCCAAGAAGCACCCTATGACTTTTTCGATATAAGTTATATAAATGTTGTAAAACTTATATCATTTCCCATATAAATGTGGCACTACTATCCGAGAAACACCCTATGCTTTTTCGATATAAGTTGTATAAATGTTATATAACTTATTTGGCATTATAAAATCAAAACACTATTAATTAAAAGGAAATTGGTATTCAAACCTCAAATGTGGCTGCTGGATCGAAAATTTTTATAGCCCCTATTTGTTATGTGACAACTGTGTACAACAAATTCCTATATGTGTGTACGCACTCGTTTCCTCCTTCGAATCTCTGTACATTCATGCGTGCCTAAGCCTACTTGTTGTCGGATCACTACAGGCGAGCATTACGGATTGCTCTCGCTCCAAGCCCGCTTATACCATTTCGTTTACTAACACGTATCATGGAAAACCCAAACACTATTAATTAAAAAGAAAAAGGCATTTAGACCTCTGATGTAACTGCTGACCTAAATATCCTTATAGCCCCTATATGTTTGAAATTATTAGCTTAGGGTTTAGTTGGCTTTACGGAAGGAATGTCATAATTATTTCTAAATTGCGACAACTTTGCACAACAAATTCCTATATGTGTGCACACACCCGTGTTTCCCTTCGAACTAGAGGCCGGTGTTGCTGTACATATGTCCGTGCGAGCTTTACGGATTACTCTCGCTCCGAGCACGCTTATGCCATTTCGTTTAATGGCACATATCATGGAAAACCCAAACACTATTAATTATAAAGAAAAAGGCATTTAGACCTCAAATGAATCTGCTGATCAGAATGCTCTTATATCCCCTATTTATTTGAATTTATTGGCTTAGAATTTAATTGGCTTTACGGCAGGAATGCCACAATTGCGTCTAAAATGTGACAACTGTGTACAACAAATTCCTATATGTGTGCACGCACTCGCTTCCTCCTTGGAACTAGAAGCAGATATTGGCGTATATTCGTGCGTGCGTAAGCCTACTTGTTGTCGGATCACTTCAAATGGTTTAGCATCGACTTTCTTATACTTAATATGACATTTTATGTCAGTTCCAACTCTAAAATACAAAATAAACCTCTCTCTGTAATCCTTCTCCTCAAATCTAAAATTTCCAATCAAACAACATAGCTACGTAATTCAAATGTTTAGAAGTAAACAATTGAATTATCTTAATTCTGGTTTTTCTCGTACTTAGAATGCTGATGAATAGCTGATTCTATGTGTCCAACACTTTTTCTAGAATTTTCATTTCTGCAATTGTATAGAGTGTCGTAGCTATACTTCAGCTAACTTCACCTCTTATAACTGACAATCAGATGTGTTCGACACTTTTTTATGAATATTCATTTCTGCAAGTTTGTAGAGTGTCGTAGCTATACTTCAGCTGGCTTCACATCATATAACCGACATTCAGATGTATCCGACACTTTTTTATGAATATTCATTTCTGCAAGTGTATAGCTTGGGGTATCAATTCTTTACTGACTTAATAACACTTACTATCTATTACGGAGGACAAACAAATGGAACAAACTATTGAAAAATCAATCGAAGAAAAAATGGAACACTTGATTACACAAAGCCTTGAAAAAATCCTTGAAAAAAATATTGAATTAATCCTTGATACAAAGCTTGATTCTTACCTTGGAAAAAAGCTTGGATTTTCTCCTTATAAAAACCTTGATGAAACAATTGCACAGCATAATGAGCTTACAGCTAAAGAGTGGCTGAACGTTCAGGAAACTTGCGACTATATAGGAATTTCCTACAAAGGCTTACAAAGGCTTATTGATCAAGGGCTTAAATTTACTTCAATTGGTCGTAGTAAGCGATTCTCCATAACGGAAATTAATCACTTTTTAAAAATTGTACAAGCGTAGAAAATAATGGAAAACACAAAAGGAGATTATTCTAATGACAACAATGGACAAAGCGATTAAAGAATATATGAAAAAAGGCGTTCTTCATTATATGGTGAAAATGTATGGGGGTATCGATCCTTATACGAAAAAGCAAATCGACATTACAAAGCGTGGATTTAAAACAAAAAATGAAGCAAAAGCTTTTTATACCAAAATGCAAGCGGTAAGACTACAAAAAAGAGTTACTGACATTTCAAATCTTACATTTGAGCAATTCTATCATAATCACTATGAAAAATACCTTCAAAAAAGTAGTGTCGAAAAAAGTACTTTAGGGAAAATTAAAGGAATGTTTAAAAACCATATCCTACCCTTGTATGGGAATTTAAAGCTTAGAAATATTTCCTACCCAGACACTTTACGGTCATTTGAAGTATGGGAAAAGAAGTTAAAAAGACCTTCAAAGGTAGCAAGTGAACTAAACAAATTCTTAGGACATGCGGTCAATTACGGAATTATTTCAAAAAATCCCATTGATATCAAGGAATTACGTTCTAATGAAAAAATGGCACTTCGTAAGAATGGTAATAAACAAACTGAAAAACTGTTCTATACACCCGATGAATTGGGTGTTTTTATTCAAAAGCTGAAAGCAACAGATGATATATCAAAAATTGCAATTTTTCTCGTGCTTGTAAATTTAGGCTTACGCAAAGGGGAGCTTCTTGCACTGCAATGGCAGGATATTGATTTTCAAAACAAAAAAATTCGTATTCATCAAGCTATTGGTACGGACGAATCGAATAAGCCTTATATTAAAAGTACAAAGAACTTTCGTGAAAGAAGGCTTGATATTGATGAGGAAACTTTCCAAGCATTATTAAAATGGCAGGAACTCCAAGCAGAGCAATTAAAGTGGCAAAATCTTGAGCATCAAGGCAGCGAGCAGTTTATCTTTCCAAACTATAAAAATACTTTTTATAATAACTGCAAATTAAATGCCTGGTTAAAAAGATTCCAAATCCAACATGGTTTAAAGCCCGTTTCAGTTCATGGCTTACGTCACTCTTGTGCTACACGCATCTATTATCAAACGCAAGACGTAAAATTCATTCAACATTTCTTAGGTCACACAGACATAACAACAACGATAGATACGTATATTCATTGCATTCCTGAATTATGCAGTCTATTAGTAAAACGATTTAATCGTACAGCATAAATGATTATTAGTTGAATCTAAATTCGTGCCAAAGTACATCCGTATTTTGGCACTTTTTCTTTCTCTTTTTTAAAGGTATTCGCAATAAGTAAAGAAATACTTAAATCTAACCCCTTTATTTATACATTAATCATAAAAAAAGCTTAGCAGAAACCTTATTAGATAAGGCTCTACCAGGCTTTTTACTTTTTTATTAATTATCCCCACTCAATCGTTGCTGGTGGCTTAGATGTAATATCATACACTACGCGGTTTACGTGTTTCACTTCGTTTACAAGGCGAACAGAGATTTTCTCTAATACATCCCAAGGAATGCGTGCCCAGTCAGAAGTCATACCGTCGATAGATGTAACCGCACGGATGCCGATTGCGTAGTCATACGGTAATTTCAAAATATATGGTGACTCAAATTATCACACTATTTGTTCACTCAATTGTAGCAGGTGAAGGGGTATTTTACAACGTTATTCAACTATGATAATGGTTATGTTTTCAATAATTGAACATACATATTATTGATTATTTTACAAAGCAAAAACACCTATCTAAATTAGCTTAGATAGGTGTATCATATATTACTATTTAGAAACTTCTTTATTAATCTTGTTGTGGTGTTTTGGGAATATTAATTTTTCTAAAGAGTTAAAAAAATCCTAGATTTTACTCTAGGTTCTGATTTCAAAATCGATGGTTTACATCTTCACTAAAAATCAATATTAGTACTTAATAATATAAAATTATACTATTTTAAAAAATCTAGCATTTTAACATCTTCTAGTACTCTTTTCAATTCACGCATTTTTCTATAAGGAGTATCTAATATTTGTTCCAATAAAGGTTTAATCATATAAAATATTCCTACCACCATTAAACATAATAAAATAACTAATATCACACTATATATTCCCATATCGTTGTAATTTAACAACTCTTTAGTCAAGATAGTTATTATTGGTATTATTAATACTGTGCTAATCTTAGATATTGGTTTTAAAACTTTTTCACTGAATTTTAATTCCGACACCTCTTCGTTTATTTGATTTATTAACAACTCAATCTGTTCAATTTTATTAATATCTCGTTTATTTAATATGGTTCTAATTGAAATCATATCATGGTCAAAAACATCTTCTTTGTTTCCGATATTTTTCAACTTAGATTTTTCCACTTCATTCCCAAAGTAAAGCCCAGTACCAGCTGCAAATACACAGGAGACTAAGAGAAACCAACCATTTGGTAAAAAGAAAAATTTAATAGAAAAATACACAGTAAGTGCTAAAAGTGAAACTGAGATAACCCATACATACCATTTTAGATACTTCAAAAAAAATGTATTACGCACATTTTGATTAAAATATTCCTCATATATTAACCACAACATATCTTACTTCTTACCTCCTATTAAAATTCCCCTTACCTTTAGTTGCTAAACACAATTCTAGAAGGTAAAGGAATGGTTCACATAATGCAATCGCTAACTCTATTATTTGTTTCATTTTCTTTCTTATTTAAATCTAATCCTAAAACATTAATATCCTCTTTTACTTTTATTATTAATGGTACTTAATTACCCGTTCTCACATCGTCTAAAATCCCTTAGTTAACACCTTTTAGTGTATATTCAAACCATTGCTGTTCTAGCATAACTAATTCTATTTGTTTATCGTATATTTCTTCTGTTAAAGGAATTTCATCTGGTAAACTTGGTAATCTATAGTTTATATCTATTAATAACATTAACAATACTTTGCTATAATAATTCAGTTCATCCCAACTACCAATCTCTCTCTTTTGAAAACTATGTATAGCATTTCTATAATCTCTTATTCTTCTGAATTCCTCCTCACTATATTCATTAGAATTAAAAATTTTATTGGAAGTATAAAAAGCAATTAACGGCTCGAGAGTGAGTTTGTCAATCATCGGCAAATTCTTTTTATCCTTAATAATCTCATCGATTTTTTTCATTAAACTCTTTCTGTCTTTACCACTAAAGTTAATATCACTATCTTCAACTAATTTTTTAAGGTTCTCGTTAAATTCTTTTTTCAGCATATTATTTAGTTTCTGGATTACATTATCATCCCAAACATTACCCCTATTTGTTATATAATCTCTATAATAAAAAGCTAAGAATATTTGCAAAGTCGATTCTAATAAAGAACCTAAGTTTGACCAACTCTGCACTAAGAATCCTTCCTCTAAATCTAATGATTCTCGTTGTAATTTGAAATTGTTATATGGGAATTTTAAAACCTTAGCATTACTTTTATATCGTTCGAGAGTTTCTTTAGATAAAAGCTCAGAGACTTCTTTAGAATATTCTACTTCTAAATCCTTTAATATTTCTATTTGACTTACAAGATAACAACAAAAATCTTCTATAGAATTTAACGTTTTTTGTAAATCCATTTCTTCAAATACTGAACTCTTAATCTTTGTCAAAATCATCTGATACACTTCCTTTCTTTACATACTTGAGAAATATCACTTATCTTAATTATAATTACAATATAAGGAGATGTAAAAAAATGCTACAAAATAATAACTTAGAATATATTAACAATAAATATAGCTCCATTGCTACACGTTTCGGTGAAGAATCAACAAATAGACTTATTTATCTTTATGAAACAATAAATCAGCCATTACAAAAAGTTTTCTCTCTAGTCCATTTTCAATTAAATAAATTGTTTAAATATGTTAATAGTAGAATATCTAATGGAAGAATTACAGCACAAGAAAGTAGGGATTTAATTTTTTTAATCGAAGAATTATTTAATTTACAAGCAAACTTATCTACAACGGTTTATAACTTTAATATTCATGAAAATTATTTATCTGTGCTAAATTCTTTAAATAATTTCTTAGAAGATTCTTACGGCAGTGATATCCCAAAGGATTTCACAAAAATAAATATTTTAGAAAACATCCCTATCTTCACTCTGAAAAACTATGTTCAAAAATCTTCTCATTCACAAAATCAGCTATACGAACTAAAACTAATCGGTGAAGGCTCTTACGCTAAAGTTTTTAAATACAAAGACACGTTTTATAACAAAACATTTGTTATTAAACGTGCAAAAAACGGGTTATCTTCTAAGGAATTAAAACGGTTTGAAACAGAGTTTAACACAATGCAAAGCTTCAATTCTCCATACATCATTGAAGTATACAAATACGACTCATTAAAAAATGAATATTATATGGAGTACGCAGATTACACATTAGAAAAATTCATTAATCAAAACAACAACAAATTAACCTTTAGCAAAAGATGTGGATTAGTTAATCAAATTATTAGAGCATTTGAATATATTCATTCCAAAAATCTTCTACATAGAGATATAAGTCCTAATAATATACTTCTTAAAGCATACGAAGAACTGCACGTAGTGAAGATTTCTGATTTTGGCTTAGTTAAATTACCAGATAACAGTTTAACCAGCCGTAATACCGAATTTAAAGGGTCTTTTAATGACCCTAATTTAGAACTAACTGGTTTTGGTAACTATGAACTTCGACACGAGATTTTTGCACTTTCTAGGATTATTTACTTTGTTATGGAGGGAAGAATAACTTTACAAAAGTTTTTCAATGATGATTTCGAATCTTTTATAAAAAAAGGAACAGACTTAAACATCAATAATAGGTTTAAAACTTTAGAAGAACTTAAATTAGCATTTGAAAAATGTATAAAATCGGTAATTTCAATTTAAATTAGTAAAGCTCAAGAAACTAAATCTATTGTTCCTTGAGTTTTAATTTATTCTTCATTTATGATTTTGTATACTGTTGCTCTTCCAATTCCATATTCTTTCGCAATATCAGTTGCACTTTTTCCTGCTTCAAATAATGCCCTTACATGCTTCTTAGTTTTTTCATCAATTGCAGGTCTGCCCCCCACTCTTCCACGCTTGCGAGCTGCCTCTAACCCTACTTTTGTACGCTGCTGAATAATATCTCTTTCAAACTCCGCAAAGACAGCTAACATTCCAAACATAGCTTTACCTGTTGCTGTTGAAGTATCAAATGAGTCATTTACAGAAACGAAATCCACTTCTTTTTCTTTTAATTGGTCTGTAAGCTCATACAGTTCCTTTGTGCTCCGAGCTAATCTATCTAATTTGAAAACCACGAATAAATCACCTTTTGTTGCTGCCTTCATTGCATTGATTAATTCTGTTCTTTCATTCTTACGACTAGATACTTTTTCTACGTACAAGACAAGCTCTAATCCTTTTTGCTCTGCATAATTTTGAATTGCCCGTTCCTGCATATCTAAATTCTGCTCCTCTGTACTTACACGACAATAACCAATAATTCTACTCAAATGTACCCCTCTATTCTATTTACTTATACGTTTTATATACATTCAATAATAGACGGGTTTGTAGACAAAAACAATTAAAAAGAGAGCATAAACATTAATTTATGCTCAGTCTAAAAATTGTCTACTAAACGATGGTTTTATGTACTATTATTATTTAAATTAGATTATCCCAAAACTCATCAGATTCTAATACAGATTTAACTAATGCATATTCCCAATTATTACATCCTACTTGTTGCTCAAGTACGTCTAAGTCGTCTTCTAAAATGGATTTCACCGCAACTATATTATTTCTTCCATTTATTTTTAAAATACAGCTTTTTCTAATACTAGACACCTTAGAATTAGCCTGCTTTATATACCTCTTCAATAAATATAATTTATCAAAGTGTGTCTCGATTCTTTGAAATATACTTGAATCAATTCCATTGTCATTCCTTAATTCAAAACTAATTTTTGGAACATCCGTTCCATCTGTATAGTCTAACTTTGCATATAGAAATCGTTCTTGAGGAATTTCATCAAAATAATAATTTAAGAATACCCTTGAATTGGAATTTTCCCATAATTCACCTTTATAACTATTACATATACTACAACACGGAATTAAATTTAATGACAATACAGAGTATTCCGGAAACTCTTCTTTAGGCAGATAATGGTCAAAAGTTCCTGGTTCATTTATTTCACAATATGGACAATGTGCTTGATAATAAACTTCTTGTACCTCCTTAATTTCTTTTTTTAATTTATTTAAAGTAGCATTTTTTCCGTAGCATGAGATTAAATATTTTTTAAGAGTTTCATTATTTCTATAGTCAAGAGGCTGTGTAATAACTAATTCATTCTTATTCCTATTGTATTCACGATACCTTAAATACACATTTAATTTTCCTCTTAACAAAACTCTTCTCTTAACTAATTGTGTTCTCTTAGTTATATCGTTATATACTTTAATAGGTCTTCTTTGAACTACTAATAAATTCTTCACTCCTCATCACTTCCCTGATACATGCTCTTTAAATATATTCGAGCATTAAAACTTAATTTACCACCAAACAAATTTATTATCTCTCCATAAGTGAAATTTTCTCTAAGTTCATTTAATATTTCCTTATAGTTACTTGGAGTACTTTTTACATCAAATACCTCTTCTGTAATATCTGATAGATTCTCCCCAAAGCTCTCGATATGTAAATTTCGGACTAAAGGTATATTATCAATTCTCTCAATAACGTTAATAAATTTAGAGGGAATTTCTTGTACTATTATAGGTGAATGGGTAGATATAATTGCATATGAATTAAACTCCGTTAAAATTTTATTAATCATATTAATAAGATTAGAAATAGCGTTAGGGTGAAGATGATTTTCTGGTTCATCAAAAAGTAGCAGAGATTCCTCTTCAATTGTTACTAATATATCCGTCAAAGTCATTAGTAAAATATTTTGCCCAGAACTTAATTGAAAATCATCAATTAAAAACTTATCCAGTTCTTTTAAATTTTTATGTTCAAAAATTTCTTTAAACACTTCTATTAATATTGATTTTCTTTTCATTTTTATAGTTGTATTGATATTTTTTTGAATTCTCTCTTTAATCTCCTTAGAAGTAAATACTCTATTTTTACTATCTCTGATTCCACAATATTTATAACTAAATGTTTTATCACTTTCTTTTGGTCTATCAAAATCATCAAATACACTATATGAAATAGCAATAATTTTACTGAAAGGAGGTCTTTCAGGAGAAAAACTATTTTTTCTAGACTTTTCATATCCACTTGCTATAGCCGCTATTTTGGCTAATATTTGAGTTTTACCAGTTCCGTTCTTACCAACTAATGCATTAATTCGAGATGGTAATATTTCATCTTTACTAAAATTAAAATTAATAACATGTGGCTCATTCGCATTCTCTAATTTATAGGAAAACGAAAATACAAAGTTATTTTGAATTTCAATTTTTTCAAACAATAAAGATGCTTCTTTTAATGCTTTTTCAGCCTCACTAAAACGTATTAATGAATCATTGAAACCTTCATTATCTATAAATTCCCTATATATATCATCATCTATAGAAACATCTCTTAATCCTTTTAAAATTTCAAGAGCTATGTTTTCCCCAAATTCTAATAAATTTTTATAATAACTTATGCTTTGTCCTAAAGAACAATAGCTTTCGGGTAATTTATTAAATTTTTTCGGTGCTTTACTATATGTTGTAGTATCTGTTTCATGTAATACTTTAATTTCTCCTATATAATGCTCCTTTTTGTTTTCATCATAATAACGCATCTTAAATAGGGTTTTATAACCATTATCATCAAAATAGTCTCTAGATAATATCACGCTAGGATAAATATCAACTACATTTCTTACATTCGTATAATAATTAGTAAACACAAAATTCAATTTTATCCCCCTTAATAACAATTACTCATCAATTTTATTTTACCAATTTAAGGAGTTCAATAAAACTCCGATTTCATTTACCAATGCTAACCCATTATTCATTTACCCTACTGGAATAAATAGCAACTTCAAATTTTTCCACATTTACTATCAATTGAATACCAAAATATTAAGTATTTTCATGAATTCGTCATTTGAGGTAGCCGTATTATGTATGCCCTTGTTAAATTTAATTCTTTCAAATCAACACACCTACTATCTACTTATGCCCCCGATAGTTCCTTTAATCTTTTATACATGTCTGACACGTATCGTAAATGCATATCCTACCATTTTGAAGAACTAGGCAACAATTACAATATGCGATATGTTCTGTAAGCCCCGTCAACTTCTTGTACTACACATCTAGCTATAACAATTGAATATATGTTAATATGATAAAGTGGTTTTATTATCCATAAAATTCAAATATCTTAAGGAGCGAGTACAATGGTCTTAGTATGTCATGAGTGTGATGAAATTATTTCAGATTTAGGCAATGGCTTAGTAGTAATCGTAAGAGATAGTAATCGAAATTATCATAGCGGTCACCTTGTTCACAAAGGAGATTGTGATAAAAAACTTGAAAGTAAATCTGAATACAAAGGTTTGAATACAAATTCATCAATGGAAATCAGCAGTTTAGGAAATGAAGATAATATTAATTATTACCTTTCAACAGGTGAAAATCCTTTTGATAGATAAATTATAGAAAAATTTACTAGGACTTGTGTGTAGAAGTTATATGCAAGTCCTTTTTTTGCTACCTTAATTACTCGCCTTTAAGGCCTCTAGTATGGCTCATGAGACACTACTGAAGCCATTACCAAATTGTTATGCCGTTACACTTTACAATGTAATACTAAGAAACAATGAGAGTAATCCACACACCCAATATGCAACTAGTTGATTTTTGAATATATTTATTACTCATTTCTTTTAGCTCATCAGCAAATCCATTATCTTTGTTATTCTTAAAGCTGCTTTCCGTCCCCCCATATATCATCCTTTTCGGACATTAATAATAGAAAATATACCTTTAATTAATTCATTAATTTATCTGTTCCTAGACGGTCGGCTACATTATATTTACCTTGTACCTACCCAATTTTTGAACACAAAAGAAAATGAGAGCAATTCATTGTTCTTTTCTGCGATGGTTTTATAGACGTTTATTTTGTAATTGAAATGTGAGCCATATCGCAACCGAAATACTAGATCAATCTGGTAGATAAGATTATCGAGATAGCAAGTTTACTGGTAGGCTTTACACGCATTCTTTGCGGGTATAATTCACGTTTAAAAGGCCTAGTAAAAATGTAACTTAACATACATTTTACTAGGGATAAATCACACATACTTGAGAACATCAAAATTAATAATTCAATTCAAACCGTATAGAGAAAATTCAAAAATCATGCTATAATTTTGTGTGAATTGATTATAAATAAGACTGTTTAGTGGTGGTACACCAAGCAATCTTAGCAATAAGCAGAATCGTTTCAAAGGCGATTAGCAAGTAAAAAGAAAAAAATAAACCACTACTCAGCTTTGATATGCTCCCTATTAGGTAGACAGATTAAAAAATAAAATTTGTTTATCTAAGGGGAGTATTTTTTATGGGGCGAAGCAAACATCCACTCGAGTTGAAACTACATATCCTTCAATTGTTCGAAGAAGGTCACTATTCTATCAATGAATTGTGTGAAAGGTTTTCAATA
>NZ_JANWTB010000013.1:0-133174 GCF_024919535.1 Lysinibacillus sp. A4
AAGATGAGATTTCCCATTACGCAAGTAAGTAAGATCCCTCAAAGACGATGAGGTAGATAGGTTCGAGGTGGAAGTGTGGTGACACATGGAGCTGACGAATACTAATCGATCGAGGACTTAACCAAAAAAGTTTGAAACATTCAATGCACCGTTTATCCAGTTTTGAAAGAATAAATCTTTCAATTAAATACAAAGTCTAGTGATGATGGCAAAGAGGTCACACCCGTTCCCATACCGAACACGGAAGTTAAGCTCTTTAGCGCCGATGGTAGTTGGGGGCTTCCCCCTGTGAGAGTAGGACGTCGCTAGGCAATTATAAAGTCATGGATCTATTCCATGACTTTTTTTTATTTTGTGAACTATTCATAAAATGCTATAATATATTTAAGTGGATTTAAAGGAGATACATTCTGGATTTAATAATGGAGGAATCAAAATGAGGCAGAACATTTTTTCTGCGATTTCGATCTCAAGTCTACTACTTATATTCTTTATGTTTGGCTATGATTCAACCAAATGGTATGGAAACTTTTTTACATTTCTCTATCGTGTAAATATGTTTATGCCGTTTATTTTAGGTGGTTTAGGCATCACCAGTGCCCTATTTGGCATCAAAGGATATCGTATGGTTCTTGTTGTCCTTCATTTGTTCCTACTGTTATTATTTTTTTGTATCTATTTAAAGGCATTTTATATTCTATGAGCATTCATCAAAACTGTGGAGAGAAATCTGCAGTTTTTTTCTATTTATTTAAGTTCTTACATACTTCTGTAAGCAACAAAAGGTATAATGAATTACAAATTGGTTGTGAATGAATATGTACAATGGAAAGGAAGAAAAAGTTGGGAAAAAAGCAAATTTGGTATGAGGTACTGGAAAACGAGTCAATCGAGGATTGCTTGGCAAGAATGCGGAAAGATGGCTTTATGGTCATAGGACGAAAAGAAGAGCCGCTTTTTCATATCGTAGATGGCGAGCCAGCTTATCTGCGTCAAAAAATTCAGTTTAAAGGTATACCTGCTCAAGATATCGAATGATTTTGACTAAAAACCGAACATTTTTTTTCACCTAATAAAAAATGTTCGCATTTTTGGATTGACGATAAGACAATCCCTTGTTAAAATGTGAGAAGGAAAAACAAATAGATCCCACATATATGCTAGAGGATTGGCTCTAGTGTCTCTACCCGGCACCGTAAATGCTGGACTATGCGGGAAAGCACTTTTGGCGTATGGTGAGAAGGTCTTTGTACAGCTATGTACATGGAGACGATCTTGTCCGAATAATCCTCAAGTAAACTGCTTTCACGTGTACTGGTAGAGAGTAGTTTACTTGGGGATTTTCTTTGTAAATAAGAATTGCAGTAGCTATTTAAAATAGAGGCTAGCACAATAAATAATTGATCATTTTTCTATCGTTTAAAAGGAGCGACAATTTATGAATCCGAAAATCGGTGTCATTATGGGTAGTTCAAGTGACTGGGAAACAATGAAACATGCATGTGATATTTTAGATGAATTACAAGTACCGTACGAAAAGAAAGTTGTATCTGCACATCGTACACCTGATTTAATGTTTGAATATGCAGAGGCAGCTCGCGAGCGAGGAATACAAGTAATTATTGCTGGTGCAGGCGGTGCTGCACATTTGCCAGGAATGGTGGCAGCTAAAACAACATTACCTGTCATTGGTGTACCAGTTCAATCACGAGCACTTAATGGACTTGATTCACTATTATCCATCGTTCAAATGCCTGGTGGCGTACCTGTAGCTACTGTAGCGATTGGCAAAGCAGGAGCGACTAATGCAGGGTTACTTGCAGCTCAGATTTTGTCAACAACAGATGTGGAGCTTGCTAATAAATTAGATGCTAGACGTGAAGCAACAAAGCAGCAAGTATTAGAAAGTACAGGTGACTTAGTGTGACGAAGATTATTTATCCTGGACAAACGATAGGCATTATAGGCGGAGGACAACTTGGTCGAATGATGGCACTTGCTGCAAAAGAGTCAGGTTTTAAAGTGGCTGTTCTTGAACCAGCAATGGACTCACCTTGTGGGCAGGTAGCAGATATTCGCATTGTAGCTCCATATGATGATGAAGCTGCTTTAGAAGAACTTGCAGAAGTAAGTGATATTATCACATATGAATTTGAAAATATTGATTATGAAGGCTTAAAGCGTTTATCACAAATGGCTTATGTTCCTCAAGGAGCAGAGTTGGTACGTATTACACAAAACCGTATAACAGAGAAAGAAGCTATTGTGAAAGCTGGTTGCCCAGTAGCACCATATATTGTTGCAAAAACTTATGAAGAATTAGTAGCCAATATTGATTCGATTGGTTATCCTTGTATAGTCAAAACAGCAAGAGGTGGTTATGATGGCAAGGGACAGCAGCTTTTAAAATCAACTGAAGATTTGCCTTTAGCGAAAGAATTATTCACACATTCACAATGTATTGCAGAAGGGTTTGTTCCTTTCGTAAAGGAAGTATCGGTCATTGTTCAAAGAAATGGTCATGGTGAATCGTATTGTCAGCCAGTTGGAGAGAACATTCATGTTCATCATATTCTTCACGAGACAATAGTACCTGCTCGCATAACTGAAAGCACAGCTCAAGCTGCCGAACGAGAAGCTTTGAAAATTGCAGATTATTTACATTTAGTAGGAACGCTAGCAGTAGAAATGTTTGTATTAGAAGATGGTAGTATTGTTATCAATGAATTAGCACCAAGACCTCATAATTCTGGTCACTATTCAATTGAAGCATGTAATGTTTCACAATTCCATCAACATATTCGTGCTGTTTGTGGATGGCCGTTACGTAAGCCACAACTATGGGCACCGTCCATTATGGTCAATGTATTAGGGCAGCATGTCGTGCCACTCAGTAACTCAATTGCTAAATATCCTGAATGGTCCATACATCTTTATGGGAAAGCTGAAGCTAAGGTTAACCGTAAAATGGGCCATGTGACGATTATGACAAAAGACTTAGAAGCTACACTACAACAAATCGAAAGTTCTGGCATTTGGTCAGAATAGAAGGAGATACGCGATGATTGAACGTTACACAAGACCCGAAATGGGCGCAATTTGGACAGAACAAAATAAATACCAAGCTTGGCTAGAGGTTGAAATTTTAGCTTGTGAAGCATGGGCAGAGTTAGGGGATATCCCAAAAGAGGATGTTGCTAAAATTCGTGAAAATGCTTCATTTGATGTGAATCGTATATTAGAAATTGAACAAGAAACTCGTCATGACGTTGTAGCCTTTACTCGTGCTGTTTCTGAAACACTTGGAGAAGAGCGCAAATGGGTACATTATGGTTTAACTTCTACTGACGTAGTAGATACAGCACTTTCTTATTTAATCAAACAAGCAAATGATATTTTACGAAAAGATATCGTAAATTTCATTGATATTATTGCTGCTAAGGCAAAAGAACATAAACATACAGTTATGATGGGACGCACACATGGTGTTCATGCTGAACCAACAACTTTTGGTTTGAAACTTGGTTTATGGTACGAGGAAATGAAGCGTAACCTTGAACGTTTTGAAGCAGCTGCGAAAGTAATTGAAACAGGAAAAATGTCTGGGGCTGTTGGAACATATGCCAATATTGATCCTCGTGTTGAGCAATATGTTTGCGATAAATTAGGCCTTGCAGCATCACCGATTTCAACACAAACTTTACAGCGCGACCGCCATGCTCAGTATTTAGGTGCATTAGCTTTAATCGCTACTTCAATTGAAAAATTCGCAACAGAAATTCGTGGACTACAGAAATCTGAAACACGTGAAGTGGAGGAAGCTTTTGCAAAAGGTCAAAAAGGTTCGTCCGCAATGCCACATAAGCGTAATCCAATCGGTTCTGAAAACATGGTTGGTATGTCCCGTTTAATGCGAGGTTATATGGTGACTGCTTATGAAAATGTAGCTTTATGGCATGAGCGTGATATTTCACATTCATCTGCAGAGCGTGTTATTTTACCGGATGCAACAATTACTCTTAACTATATGCTAAATCGCTTCGGTAATATTGTGAAAAACTTAACAGTATTCCCTGAGAACATGAAACGTAATATGGATCGTACATTTGGTCTTATTTATTCTCAACGCATCTTACTAGCATTGATTGATAAAGGATTAGTACGAGAAGAAGCTTATGATACAGTACAACCTTTAGCAATGCAGGCTTGGGACGAGCAAGTTCAGTTCCGTACATTAGTCGATGGAAGTGAAAAAATCACATCTTATTTAACAAAAGAAGAGTTGGATGATTGTTTTGATTACAACTACCACTTACAGCATGTTGATATGATTTTTGAACGACTAGGACTTAACTAATATTTATTTAGCCATCTAATAATAAATGTTAGAGCCACCCGTAAAAGTTTCAGAGTTGAATCGTAGAGATACGGTTCAATTCTGAATATTATTACAAGCGTATCTCATAATATCAGGGGGAAAACGAAATGACTAAAGGTCAACTTTTGTATGAAGGTAAAGCAAAAAAATTGTTCACAACAGAGGAGCCAAATGTGCTACTTGTTGAGTACAAGGATAGTGCAACAGCATTCAATGGTGAAAAGAAAGAGGAAATTGAAGGTAAGGGCATTTTAAATAATCGCATTACTTCATTAATTTTCGAAAAATTACAAGCTAACGGAATTGCGTCACATTTCGTAAAACAATTATCCGATACACAACAACTTGTAAAAAAAGTAGAAATTATTCCGATTGAGGTAGTTGTTCGTAATATTGCTGCTGGAAGTTTAGCAAAGCGCCTAGGTCTTGAAGAGGGGACACCTTTAAAACGACCAATCGTTGAATTTTATTATAAAGACGATGATTTAGGCGACCCACTTATTACGACAGAACATATTGATGTTCTTGAACTTGCCACACCAACTGAAGTGACAGCTATTTATGATGGTGCATTAGCCGTTAACAAAGTGCTACAGCCGATCTTTGCAGATGTCAATGTGACATTGATTGATTTTAAATTAGAGTTTGGCCGTGATATGGATGGTCATGTATTATTGGCAGATGAAATTTCACCAGATACATGCCGACTTTGGGATGCAACAACGAAGCAAAAGTTAGACAAAGATGTTTTTCGTCGTGACCTTGGTAATTTAACTGAAGTTTATACTATTATACTTTCTAGACTCGGAGGCAAATAACAATGAAAAAAGTAAAAATCTATGTAACATTACGTGAGAGTATTCTTGATCCTCAAGGCTCTGCAGTACAAGGTTCTTTAGCTAAGATGGGCTACGGTGAAGTAGAAGATTTACGTATCGGTAAATATCTTGAACTATCAATTAAAGATTCAGAACGTGACATTGATACTCTAGTAAAAGAAATGTGTGAAAAGGTTTTAACGAACGTTGTAATTGAAGACTACCGTTACGAAGTCGAGGAGGCTATTTAATCATGAAATTCGCAGTACTCGTATTCCCTGGGTCAAACTGTGACATCGATATGTATCATGCGATTAAAGACGAGCTAGGTGAAGAAGTAGAATATGTATGGCATACAGCAACAGATCTAAGTGGTTTTGATGGTGTATTAGTACCTGGAGGATTCTCCTATGGGGATTATCTTCGTTGTGGTGCAATGGCTAATCAATCTAACATTATGACAGAAGTTAAGAAGGCAGCAGATGCTGGTAAACCTGTATTAGGTGTATGTAATGGCTTCCAAATCCTAACGGAAGCAGGTTTATTGCCAGGAGCTTTATTGTGCAATAAAAACTTAAAATTTATGTGCCGTACAGTGCAGCTTAAAGTTGAAAACAACAATACATTATTCACAAATCAATATGAGCAAGGTCAAATCATCAATATTCCAATCGCACATGGTGAAGGTAACTACTACTGTGACGAGGAAACTTTACAATCACTAAAAGATAATAATCAAATCGTATTCACATACTCAGGTGACAATCCAAACGGTTCTTTAGAAGATATCGCAGGGATTATAAACGAGCGCGGCAATGTATTAGGGATGATGCCACACCCAGAGCGAGCTGTTGATGCACTGGTGGGCAGCGCAGACGGTCTAGCAGTATTTAAATCAATCGTGAAGCAGTGGAGGGAAAATCATGTCAACAACTAAGTTTGAGCCAACAGCACAGCAGATTAAAGATGAGAAGCTATACGCTGGAATGGGGATGTCAGACGAAGAATTTGCAATGGTAGAAGGTATTTTAGGACGTCTACCTAATTGGACAGAGACAGGTCTTTTCTCAGTAATGTGGTCTGAACACTGCTCGTACAAAAATTCAAAGCCAGTACTACGTAAATTCCCTACTAAAGGGCCACAGGTACTACAAGGACCAGGTGAAGGTGCAGGTATTGTTGATATTGGTGACGAACAAGCAGTAGTGTTTAAAATGGAATCACATAACCATCCATCTGCAATAGAACCTTATCAAGGAGCTGCAACGGGTGTGGGTGGTATCATCCGTGACGTTTTCTCAATGGGTGCACGTCCAATTGCAATGTTAAACTCATTACGCTTTGGTGAATTAAAGTCAGCACGTGGTAAATATCTATTTGAAGAAGTAGTAGCGGGAATCGCAGGATATGGTAACTGTATCGGAATCCCAACAGTAGGTGGCGAAATTCAATTTGATCCTTGCTATGAAGGTAATCCTCTAGTGAATGCTATGTGTGTCGGTTTAATTGATCATAAAGATATTCAACGAGGTATTGCTGCTGGTGTAGGTAATACAGTGATGTATGTTGGAGCGAAAACAGGCCGTGATGGTATTCATGGTGCAACATTCGCCTCTGAGGAATTAACTGAGGAATCAGAAAACCAACGTCCAGCGGTACAAGTTGGAGATCCATTTATGGAGAAGCTTTTACTTGAAGCTTGTTTAGAGGTTGTAAAATCGGATGCTCTAGTTGGTATTCAAGATATGGGTGCAGCTGGTCTTACTTCTTCTTCAGCAGAAATGGCTTCAAAGGCTGGTTCTGGTGTAGAAATGAACTTAGATTTAGTGCCTCAGCGTGAAACAGGAATGTCAGCGTATGAAATGATGTTGTCTGAGTCTCAAGAACGTATGCTTTTAGTTGTGAAAAAAGGTCGCGAAGATGAAATTAAAGCGATTTTCGATAAATATGATTTAGATGCTGTAGCAATTGGTCGTGTAACGGACGATAAAATGCTTCGTCTTTTACACAATGGACAAGTGGTGGCAGAGGTACCTGCTGATGCATTAGCAGAAGATGCACCTGTTTATCATAAACCATCTGCAGAACCTGCATACTATGCCCAGTTCCAAGCAATCGAAAACACTGAACCTGCTGTGACTGATTACAAAGAAACACTAATTGCTCTATTAAAAGCACCGACAATTGCTTCGAAAGAATGGGTATACGATCAGTACGATTATCAGGTTCGTACTTCAACTGTTGTTAAACCAGGCTCTGATGCGGCTGTTATTCGTGTACGTGGTACAAATAAAGGCTTAGCAATGACAACGGACTGTAACTCTCGCTACATTTATCTAGACCCAGAAGTGGGCGGTGCTATTGCAGTAGCTGAAGCAGCTCGTAATATTGTTGCAACTGGAGGTACGCCACTTGCAATTACAGACTGCTTAAACTTTGGTAATCCAGAGAAACCAGAAATCTTCTGGCAAATTGAAAAATCTGCAGATGGTATTTCGGCAGCTTGTACGGCATTAAATGCTCCAGTAATCGGAGGTAACGTTTCTCTTTATAATGAGCGTTCAGGCGAAGCGGTGTATCCAACGCCAACAATTGGTATGGTTGGTCTTATTGAAGACTTAGCACATGTAACGACACAGGATGTAAAGGCAGCAGGAGATCTTGTCTTTGTTATTGGTGAGACAAAAACAGAATTTGGCGGTTCAGAGCTTCAAAAACTTTTAAATAATGGTGTTATTTCAGGGAAAGCACCAGCTATTGATTTAGAGGTTGAAGCGACACGTCAGCAAGCTTTATTAAAGGCGATTAAAGCAGGCCTTGTTCAATCTGCGCATGATGTAGCAGAGGGAGGTCTAGCTGTGGCGATTGCTGAAACAACATTTGGCGCTAACGGTCTTGGTGTGGATGTAACATTAACAGGCTCTGCAACAACTGCGCTATTCAGTGAGAGTCAATCTCGTTTTGTTGTCACAGTTAAAGAAGAAAATGCTGCAGCATTTGTAGAAATCATGAAAGATGCTCAAAAAATTGGTGTCGTAACAAACGATGCACTTGTGAAAATCAACGGGGACAAAGGTGTGCTTGTAGAAGGTACAGTGGAGGAATTCCGTTCTAATTGGAAAGGAGCAATCCCATGCTTGCTGAACTCAGAGGCTTAAACGAAGAATGTGGGGTGTTTGGTATTTGGGGTAACCCAAATCCAGCACACCTTAGCTATTACGGGCTTCATGCTCTTCAACACCGTGGACAAGAAGGCGCTGGAATTGTCGTTTCAGACGGACAGCATCTTCGCGCGGTGAAAGGCGAAGGACTAGTTAATGATGTTTTCAACGAAGATAAATTAAAAGCAGTGAACGGCAAAGCAGCTATTGCGCATGTTCGTTATACGACTGCTGGTGGTGGCGGTATCGAAAATGTACAGCCATTATTATTCCACTCCTCAACTGGTAGCCTTTCAATTGCCCATAACGGTAACTTAGTCAATGCGACACATTTAAAGCAATATCTAGAGCGACAAGGTAGCATTTTCCACTCTAGCTCTGATACAGAAGTGTTGGCGCATCTTATTAAGAAAAGTTCGCATTCACCATTCCGTGCGAAGGTGAAAAATGCCCTCTCTCTTTTAAAGGGTGCCTATTCTTTCTTAATTATGACAAAGGATGAAATGCTTGTTGCACGTGATCCACATGGTTTACGTCCACTATCTCTTGGAAAGCTAGGAGATGGCTGGGTGGTAGCTTCTGAAACTTGTGCATTCGATTTAATTGGTGCAGAATTTGTTCGTTCGGTAGAACCAGGTGAATTAATCATTATTAATGATGAGGGCGTAAAATCAGATCGTTTTGCTGATATGGATAAACGTTCGATGTGTGCGATGGAATATGTTTATTTAGCACGTCCTGATTCGGATATTGATGGTATTAACGTTCATATGGCACGAAAACGTATGGGTAAACAGCTTGCTCGTGAGTGTGCGCATATTGAAGCAGATGTTGTAACAGGTGTTCCTGATTCAAGTATTTCCGCAGCGATTGGTTTTGCAGAAGAAAGTGGAATCCCTTATGAATTAGGTCTTATTAAAAACCGTTATGTTGGTCGTACGTTTATTCAGCCGACACAGGAGCTACGTGAACGTGGTGTGAAAATGAAACTTTCACCTGTTGTTCAAGTCGTAAAAGGAAAAAAAGTAGTAATGGTTGATGATTCTATCGTTCGTGGTACAACATCTCGTCGCATTGTCAAAATGCTAAAAGATGCTGGCGCAGCGGAAGTTCATGTTGTGATTTCATCACCGCCGATGACAAACCCTTGTTATTATGGCATTGATACATCAACGCATGAAGAACTAATTGCTTCTAGTCATAATGTAGATGAAATTCGTGAAGCAATTGGTGCAGATTCTCTGACATTCCTTTCTGTTGAGGGGATGGTAGAAACAATTGCACGACCATACGAAGATGAAAACCGAGGACTTTGTCTTGCATGCTTTACAGGCAAATATCCAACAGAGATTTTCCCGGATACGATTTTGCCACATGAAAAAGAATTATTACGTTAAGAACAACATCGCAACAAATTAGTGTCTTACAGTCATTTCTATCTAGGAAACTTAGGCGACTTGGATGATAAGGAGGAACTCTGCGTGTCAAAGGCATATGAACAAGCAGGTGTAAATATTGAAGCGGGCTATGAAGCCGTAAAACGAATGAAGTCTCATGTTGAACGTACGAACCGTCTAGGTGTAATGGGGACATTTGGTGGTTTTGGTGGCATGTTTGACTTGTCAGAACTGAATCTTAAAGAACCTGTTCTTATTTCGGGGACAGATGGTGTTGGAACAAAGCTAAAGCTAGCCTTCATGGTAGACAAGCACGATACAATCGGTGTGGACTGTGTAGCAATGTGTGTAAATGATATTGTTGCTCAAGGAGCAGAACCGCTGTACTTTTTAGATTACGTAGCTCTTGGAAAAGCAGAGCCTGCAAAAATCGAACAAATTGTCAAAGGTGTTGCAGATGGCTGTGTGCAATCAGGTGCGGCTCTAATAGGTGGAGAAACTGCGGAAATGCCTGGTCTTTATGAAGAAGATGAATATGATCTAGCTGGCTTTGCAGTAGGCGCTTGTGAAAAGTCTGCTATCGTGACAGGTGAAGAAATCGTAGAAGGCGATGTACTTATTGGAATTGCATCAAGTGGTGTACATTCAAACGGTTATTCTTTAGTGCGTAAAATTGTCTTTGCAGATCATCAATATGCTGTGGATGCTATTGTAGAAGGCTATGAAGATCTAGGCCCAATCGGTGAGGCGCTTCTAGTGCCAACAAAGCTATATGCTAAACCTGTGCTAGCAGCTTTAAAGGCAGCAGATGTACATGGCTGTGCACATGTTACAGGTGGCGGTTTCTATGAAAATCTACCACGCATGATGCCAGAGGGACTAGCAACAGAAATCGACTTAGGTTCTTGGCCTGTATTACGTATCTTTGAATTCCTAAAAGATAAGGGTCAGCTAGAAGATAAGGATTTATATAATGTGTTTAACATGGGTATTGGCTTTGTAATAGCTGTGCCAGAAACTGAAGCTGATAAAGTAATCGCTGCAGTTGAAGCAAATGGTGAAAAGGCTTATACAATCGGACGTGTTATTAAAGGTGACGGAGTAGTATTTAATGGCTCACATGATGGGAGTTTAGCGTAATGACTGCACCAACAAAAATAGCCGTGTTCGCGTCAGGTAGCGGTAGCAATTTTCAAGCCATTCAAGAGGCCATTGAACGTGGTGAACTCCATGCAAAGGTTGCACTAGTGGTCACAGATAAGCCTGGAGCATTTGTAGTAACGCGTGCTGAAAACTTTGGGATTCCAGTGTTAGCATTGAATCCAAAAGAGTTTGTCTCAAAGTCAGCTTATGAGACAGCAATTATCGAAGCTTTACATGAGTGCGATGTGAAATGGATTGTGCTTGCTGGGTATATGCGTTTAATCAGTGACGTATTATTAGCAGCCTTTCCACAGCGAATTGTTAATATTCACCCGTCCCTATTGCCTGCCTTTCCTGGAAAGGACGCTATTGGACAAGCCATTAATCATGGTGTGAAAATAACAGGTGTCACAGTGCATTTTGTTGATGAAGGAATGGATACTGGACCAATTATCGCTCAGGCAGCGGTACCTGTCATTGAAGGAAATCGCGAGGCAACAGAAGCTGAAATTCATAAACAAGAGCATTTATTATATACAAAGGCATTACAGCAATTATTACAATAACTGAAGAAGGAGTTAGGTCGAGAATCCTACTCAACAAGTAAGACCTAACTCTATTAATCTATTGAAGCAAGTCAGTTCGTGGACAGCACGATAAAAATTAGGAGGATATTGTTGTGACAAAACGTGCATTAATCAGTGTTTCCAATAAAGATGGTATTTTAGAATTTGCAAAGGAATTAGTAGCATTAGGTTATGAAATTTTATCAACTGGCGGTACAAAAAAAATGTTACAGGATAATGCGGTAGCTGTAACAGCAGTAGATGAAGTAACGAAGTTTCCTGAAATTTTAGATGGTCGTGTAAAAACTTTAAATCCAATGATTCACGGTGGTCTATTAGGAAAGTTTGATGATGTCTCTCATCAAGCACAGATGAATGAGCATGGAATTGAACCAATTGAAATTGTTTGTGTGAATCTCTATCCGTTTGTTGAAACAATTTCAAAGCCTAATGTAACTTGGGATGATGCAATTGAAAACATTGATATCGGTGGTCCAACAATGTTACGTTCTGCTGCAAAAAACCATCAATATGTAACAGTAATCGTGGACAGCAATGACTATGCAACAGTATTAGAGGAACTTAAAGCAGACGGTGCCACAACAATTGAAACACGTCGTAAACTAGCTGCGAAAGTTTTCCGTCACACAGCCGCTTATGATTCTTATATTTCGAACTACCTGACTGAAGAAGAGTTCCCAGAGAGCTTAACGATGACATATGAATTAAAGCAAAATTTACGCTATGGCGAAAACCCTCACCAAAAAGCGGCCTTCTACCAAAAGCGTCTTGGCTCTGACTTTTCATTAGCTTATGCTACACAATTACATGGTAAAGAGTTATCCTACAATAATATTCAAGATGGTAATGCAGCATTGCAAATTGTAAAAGAATTTGAAATGCCAGCTGCTGTAGCGGTGAAACATATGAATCCATGTGGTGTTGGCACTGGTGTCACGTTAGAGGCAGCATTCGATAAAGCATATGAGGCCGATCCAACATCTATTTTTGGCGGTATTATCGCATTAAATATGGAAGTAGATGCAGCAACTGCTGAGAAGCTAAGTCATATTTTCCTAGAAATTATTATTGCACCTGCTTTCTCACAAGAAGCATTAGATATTTTAACGAAAAAGAAAAATATCCGCTTACTAACAATTCCTTTCGAGCAAGCGAAACAAGATTCATTCAATGTAGTATCAGTTGAGGGTGGCCTTCTTGTGCAGGAGCCAGATCGTTATGGCTTCGGCAATGCGGATATTAAAGTGATGACAGATCGTGAACCAACAGAGCAAGAATGGGAAGCATTGCAACTTGGTTGGTCTGTTGTCAAACATGTGAAATCCAATGCGATTGTTGTAACAGATTCCCAAATGACACTTGGGGTTGGCGCAGGTCAAATGAATCGTGTAGGTGCAGCTAAAATTGCCTTTGAACAAGCTGGAGAAAAAGCAAAAGGTGCCGCATTAGCATCAGACGCATTTTTCCCAATGAGCGATACTGTGGAGGCGGCGGCAGCTGCAGGGATTACAGCAATTATTCAACCAGGTGGTTCCATTAAAGATCAAGATTCCATTGATAAAGCAAATGAATACGGCATTGCGATGGTATTCACAGGTGTACGTCATTTTAAACATTAATTGTTGAATTGTATAGAAATCAAAACAGACCGAGATGTTGGTTCATCTCGGTCTTACTTACAAAGAGGAGGATTCTCTAAAATGAATGTATTAGTAATCGGAAGCGGTGGCCGTGAGCATGCAATCGCTAAACAATTTAGCATCTCTCCATCAGTGAAAAACGTATTCGTCGCGCCAGGAAATGATGGGATGCGAGGCGAAGTAGAAGTTGTTGCTATTGATACAATGGATTTCGCAGGTCTCGCTCAATTTGCCAAGGAAAATGATATTGCATTAACATTTGTTGGCCCAGAACAGCCGCTTGCTGAAGGCATTGTCGATTTCTTTACAGCTAGAGGTTTACGTATTTTTGGTCCTACAAAAGTTGCTGCTCAAATAGAAAGCAGTAAATCCTATGCGAAAGAAATTATGAATAAATACAATATTCCTACAGCAGCACATGAAACATTTACTGAAGCAGAAAAAGCAATAGCCTATATTAAAGAACAAGGAGCGCCTATTGTCATTAAGGCTGATGGTTTAGCGGCTGGTAAGGGAGTCGTTGTGGCAATGACAGAGGAAGAAGCGATTGAAGCTGTAGTGGATATGATTGGAAACCAACGTTTTGGTGAATCCTCTTCACGTGTTGTCGTTGAGGAATTTTTAGACGGTGAAGAATTCTCCTTTATGTCTTTTGTACACAAAGGACAAATTTATCCGATGGTTATTGCACAAGATCATAAACGAGCTTATGACGGTGATAAAGGACCAAACACAGGAGGTATGGGTGCTTATTCACCAGTACCACAAATCCCACAAGAGGTAGTAGATATTGCATTTCAAACTATTGTAGAACCAACTGTTAAAGGGATGGAGGCAGATGGTGCTTCCTTTACAGGTATTTTATACGCAGGGTTAATTTTAACGAAGAAAGGTCCTCAGGTCATAGAGTTTAATGCTCGTTTTGGTGATCCTGAAACGCAAGTTGTATTGCCACGTATGGTTTCAGATTTTGGTGCATTTATGATGGCGTTAATGGATGAACAGCCATTTGATTTACAATGGTCAGAAGAAGCAATGCTTGGTGTAGTCATTGCAGCAGAGGGTTACCCAGGAGACGTTGAAAAAGGTAAGGTATTACCGAATTTAGAGGCACTTTCGACATCACATGCAGTTTTCCATGCAGGTACAAAATTAGTAGACGGTCAATTCGTTGGTAACGGAGGACGTGTACTGTTAGTTGGTGCAAAAGCAGCTACTTTACAAGAAGCACAGGAAAAGGTTTATGAAGGTATTGCAACGGAAACATGGGATCACTTTTTCTTCCGTAAAGATATTGGCTGGCGTACATTTAAGTAATTATTATTTTCACTAAATATTTTTGAAACCTCTTGTTGCTTCAAAACGTAAGAGGTAAGAGCCGTCTCAATAATAGATTGGGACGGCTCCTTTGACTAAGAAGGATTTTGAGCTTTATTCGTTGAAGAATCGCTACTATTTGAGGAATTTTGAGTTGAAGTGCTGGTATCAGATTGTTTTGAAGCAGTAGCTTGTGAACCTGAAGAATTACCAGCTATAGCAGAGGAAAAATCCTTCATGAGCTTATCGATTTGTTCAGTAGACATAGAATTTTGCCCGCTGAACATACTTTGCATAGAGGTGTTCATGGCATTCTGCATATTGGAGCTTAAAACTGCTTTCGTTGGACAATATTTAAAAAGTCCCTCAGCCATTTTCATGGCACCTAATGCAATCATTAATCGACCTTTTGTACAATTAGGATTTCTAGAAACTTTAGCGATACCAAATGCGGTCAAACTCGTCCCCATGGCAAAACGACAAAATGCATTCTTTTCGCTTAAATTTGCTTGCTGCATCATCATACTTCCTCCTTTAGTCATTGTGGAAAAAATAAGCGAGGTGCACTTTGCTTTATGAAAGTGCTGTGTTACGATTGAAACAAGATGATTGCATAAAGCATAATTTTTATGAAAATATGCGATTATGCAGTAGTAGTATGTGATTTCAAGTTGGATTTACACAATGAAAAATTACGTAATTTAGGAAGGAGCGAATAGCATGGATCCAGTATGGAAAATAACAAAAATACGTCAACAATTAGCAGTAATTGATGGGAAAAAGGCACCAGATATCGTGCTGAAGAATGCACGTTATTTGCATAGTATGTTAAAACAATTCATAGTAGGGAACATTTGGATTTTGGGAGATCGCATTGTCTATGCTGGTGACAGAATGCCTCCTTTATTAGAAGGAACAGAAGTGGTGGATTGTACAGGAAAAACAATCGTACCTGGCTATATTGAGCCACATGTACACCCATTCCAGCTTTATCATCCACAGTCATTTGCAGATTTTTGTGGTCAGCTTGGGACAACAACTTTTATTTCGGATAATTTAAGCTTTGTTTTAAATTTAGAAAATAAGAAAGCGTTTTCAATTTTAGAGAGTTTGAAAAAGCTACCTTTTTCTTTTTATTGGTGGACTCGCTTTGACTCACAAACTGAATTGGAGCAAGAAGAAGAGGTTTTCTCTAATACTTCTATAGTAGAGTGGTTAGAGAGAAGTGATGTCTTACTTGGTGGAGAGTTGACAGGCTGGCCTATGCTGTTGCATGGTGACGATCAAATGCTTTATCGTATGCAAATGGCTAAGGGAATGGGAAAAAAAATTGAAGGCCATTTCCCTGGAGCTTCAGAAAGAACATTGGCACGCATGAAACTGCTTGGTGCTGATGGTGATCATGAGGCAATGACAGTAGAAGAGGTAGAGCGTCGTATTATGCAGGGCTATGCTGTAACTTTACGTCATTCTTCCATACGACCAGATTTACCACATCTACTAAAAGGAATAGTAGAAAAAGAGCTTCCAATCTTTGATCATTTAATGATGACAACAGACGGTTCAACACCTTCATTCCATGAGGATGGTGTGATGGATAAATGCATTCAAGTAGCTTTAGATGCAGGGGTATCTCCTATTGATGCTTATCAAATGGCTTCCTATAATGTAGCACGTTATTACAATATGTCTAATTTACATGGTTTTATCGCAACAGGGCGTTTTGCTTCACTCAATATTCTACAAGATGAATATCATCCTGTTCCAGAAAGTGTCTTATCAAAGGGTGTCTGGTTGAAGCGTGATGGGGATCGTGTGCATAGAATGGCGACAATTGATTATTCTGCCATCCCAACTTTAGATTTAGATTTCTCATTAGATTCACAGGATTTCCAGTTTTCTATGCCGTTTGGGATTCAATTAGTTAATGATGTGATTACAAAGCCTTATAATTCTTTAATTACGAAAGAAGGGCAATTGGCAAATCATGATGAGTGCTATTTAATGCTCATTAACCGAAAAGGCAACTGGCATGTAAATACAATGATTAAAGGATTTGCAACAGATGTCCAAGGCTTTGCATCCTCTTATTCCAACACGGGTGACATATTGCTAATTGGAAAAAATAAAGACGATATGATTAAAGCCTTCGAAGAAATGAAGGCAATGAATGGTGGTATTGTTCTCGTTGAAAAAGGAGAAGTTATAGCGGACATCCCATTAACAATTGGTGGACTTTTATATGATGGAGATGTATTCACTTTAACGGAGAAAGAAAAGGCTTTAAAACAAGCTTTAGCAGATAGAGGCTATCAATTAGGAGATGCCATTTATACATTATTATTTTTACAATCTACTCATTTACCATATATTCGTATAACACCACAAGGAATTTTCGATGTGATGAAGAATAAGTTATTATTACCTGCTGTTATGCGCTAATTCATGAAAGTGTTTCAGTTGTTTAAACAATTACAAATATGTGTAATTGTTCAAAGGAGAGATATGCTTGTGTTCAAATCGAGAAAATTATGGATTGCTTTTGCATTTAGTGCTTTGGTGATCGGGGGATGTTCAAAGGATACACCAAAAGTCAAAGAGAATGATGAACCAATTGTAGAGGAAGAAGCAGTAGTGGAGGAGCCTGTGCAACAACCAGCTTTTGTTGCACCACTTACTGGGGAGGCTGTACAAGAAGAAATTACACAGCGACCAATTATCGTAACCATTAATAATCATCCAGCGGCACGTCCACAATCAGGCTTAGCTGCGGCGGATATCATTTATGAAATGCTTGCAGAAGGTAATGTGACACGCTTTTTAGCAGTATACCAAAGTGAACTGCCTGAAAATATTGGGCCAGTTCGTAGTGCACGCTCTTATTTTATCGATATGGCCAAGGGATTTGATGCCTTTTATGTAGCACATGGCTATAGTCCAGAGGCGAAAACAATGCTTGATCATCGTATCGTCGACAATATCAACGGTATGGCTTATGATGGTATTCTGTTTAAACGTTCTAACGACCGCGTTGCCCCACATAATTCCTATATTACATCAGAAAACATTCTAAAGGGTGCTGAAATGGTAGGCGCTTCAATGAATTACAGTGAAAAAGTACTTCAGGCTTTTTATGAACCTGATGAACGTGGTAAAATAGGTATTGAAACAAGTCAAGTGGATATTTACTACGGAAATAATGAAGATTTCCATAACGCGTATGTGTATGAACATCAAACTAATCACTATGAACGACAATCGGCTAGCGTGGACACAAAAGATATGTTAACAGACGAAACAGTGTCATTGGCAAATGTTCTATTTTTCGAAATGGATCACCAAACAATTGATGATATTGGTCGCCAAGCAATTGATTTAACGTCTGGTGGAAATGCGTATGTATTTCAAAATGGCTATTTGAGGGAAGTCAAATGGGCTAATGTTAATGGAATACCAATGGCTGTAGAGCAAACAGGGGATCCTGTAAAGCTTGTACCAGGAAAGTCGTGGGTTCATTTCGTACCATCTTCGCCAGGGTTACAAGCAATGGTGAAAACGCAGCCTTAAAGGGAGGAAAATTGCATGCAAATCGAAAAAATTCGGGGGCATCAAACAGATCAATTATTTAAAGCAGTGTTAGAGTTGAAGGACATCGAGGAATGCTATAAGTTTTTTGATGATTTATGTACGATTAGTGAAATTCAATCGTTGGCACAACGCTTTGAGGTTGCACATTTATTACGATTAAAGAAAACCTACGAATCCATTAAAAAGGAAACAGGGGCAAGTACTGCAACTATTTCGCGCGTGCGTCGCTGCTTCGATTACGGGAATGATACATATGATGAAATGTTAGGTCGTTTGTATCCTGATGAAAAACCATTCCAAGCACCAAAAGAATAGTCAGAAAAAAGGCTGAGTAGAAGTTCTACTCGGTCTTTTTCATTTTTTTGTCGTGAATCATAAGCTATACTTGTAAACGAATAGATAGAAAATGATAGGTGGTAAACATAGATGGATTATTTAGAATGGAGACATGTGTTCAAGCTAGATCCAGCGAAGGACATTTCCGATGAAGCACTAGAAAAAATTTGCGAGTCTGGGACAGATGTTATTTTAGTTGGGGGAACAGATAATGTAACGTTGGATGGGGTATTAGATTTACTTGTTCGAGTACGTCGTTTTGAGGTGCCAATAGCCCTTGAAATTTCTACGATTGATGCGGTAACACCAGGTTACGACTATTATTTTATCCCAACGGTATTAAATAGTGATGATCCAAAGTGGATTAAAAATTTACATCACGAGGCTATTAAGGAATACGGCGATATTATGGTATGGGATGAATTAGTAGCGGAAGGATATTGTATTTTAAATCCTGATTGTAAAGTAGCCCACGTAACGGGGGCGAAAACAGATTTAACGATGGATGATGTGGTAGCTTATGCACGCATGGCAGAGAATTTCTTTAAACTGCCTGTTTTTTATTTAGAGTACAGTGGAATGTATGGGGATTTAGGGATAGTCAGTGCTGTGAAAAACGAACTGAAGCATACCAAGCTCTTTTATGGTGGTGGCATAACATCTGCAAAGCAAGCAGAGGAAATGGCACAGTTTGCAGATACGGTAGTAGTTGGAAATATTATTTACGAAGATTTAAAAGCTGCACTTGCGACTGTTAAGGCTGTTAAAAATACGTTATAATTTTAGAACAAATGTTTGTAAGGCGGTGCGAAATGGAACAGTTAACAAAAAATTTACTAGCAGGCATGAATCCTGAACAGGAAAGAGCAGTTAAAACAACTGAAGGACCATTACTCATTATGGCAGGTGCTGGGTCAGGAAAAACACGAGTTTTAACACATCGTATTGCTTACCTAGTGATTGAAAAGGAAGTATATCCTTCTAAAATTTTAGCGATTACATTTACAAATAAAGCAGCACGAGAAATGCGTGAACGTATTGATGGCATTCTTGGTAATGGTACGGGCGATAGTATGTGGGTATCTACTTTCCACTCTATGTGTGTAAGAATTTTACGTCGTAATATCGATCAACTAGGCATTTCCCGTAACTTCTCTATTTTAGATTCTACGGATCAGCTTTCAGTCATCAAAAATGTGATGAAGGAAGAAAATATTGACCCAAAACGTTTTGAGCCACGAGCAGTTTTAAATGCTATTAGTGCAGCAAAAAACGAGTGTATAGCAGCGGATGATTATGCAGGCCAAATGAACGATAAGAATCCTTATGAACAAACAGTTGCACGTGTCTATAAAGGCTATGAGAAAAGATTACGCCGCAACCAATCCCTTGATTTTGATGATTTGATTATGACGACGATTACGTTGTTTAAACGTGTACCAGAAGTGCTTGAATATTATCAAAATAAATTTCAATATATTCATGTCGATGAATATCAAGATACCAATAAATCTCAGTATTTACTTGTACAGTTACTAGCAAAGAAATTTAAAAATATTTGTGTTGTAGGTGATTCCGATCAGTCTATCTATCGTTGGCGTGGTGCAGATATTGGGAATATTCTATCCTTCGAAAAGGATTATCCAACTGCAAAGGTGATTATGCTAGAGCAAAATTATCGTTCAACTAAACGCATCCTACAGGCAGCTAATGACGTCATTCAAAATAATACAACACGTTACCCAAAAGAATTACGCACAGAAAATTCAGAAGGTGAAAAGATTGCGCTATATAAAGCTTATAACGAGCAAGAGGAAGCACAATTTGTTGTACAAACAATTCAACAGCTAATTGAAAAAGAAAATCGTTCATTTGATGACTTTGCTATTTTATATCGTACAAACGCTCAATCTCGCGTAATGGAGGAAGTACTTGTTAAGTCCAATATGGCCTATCAAATAGTAGGCGGAACAAAGTTCTATGATCGTAAAGAGATAAAGGACTTACTAGCATATTTACGACTTATTGCCAATAATGATGATGATTTATCACTAGCACGTATTATTAATGAGCCAAAGCGCAGTATAGGTGCAACTTCCTTTGAAAAAATGGCACGTTATGCAATAGATCAGGATCGTTCGATTTTTGACGCGATGAATGATCTTGTTTTCATGGGACTATCAGGGAAAGCAGCAAATTCGGCTGAGCAATTTTATGCCATGATTAAAGGCTTTACACAAATGCAGGAATATCTATCTGTCACTGAAATTGTGGAGCAAGTTATTGACAAATCGGGTTATCGAGCAATGTTACAAAACGAAAAAACAATTGAAGCAGAAAGCCGTTTAGAAAATATTGAAGAGTTTTTATCTGTCACAAAGGCTTTTGAAGAGCGCAGTGATGATAAAAGCTTAATTGCCTTTTTAACCGATTTAGCCCTTATAGCTGATATTGATGCACTCGACAAAGAGGATGCATCCAAGGGCAATATTATTTTAATGACGATGCATGCAGCTAAAGGCTTAGAGTTCCCAGTTGTCTTTATTATCGGTATGGAGGAAAACATCTTCCCACATTCCCGCTCACTTGACGATCAAGATGAAATGGAAGAGGAACGCCGCCTTATGTACGTAGGTGTGACCCGTGCTGAGGAACGTCTATATTTAACATGTGCCCAAAGCCGTACGATTTTTGGTCGTTCAAGCTTTAATAATGCCTCCCGATTTTTAGGTGAAATTTCTCAAGATATTACAGAGTCAATTTCTAAGGCAGGGACAACATCAACAGTACCATTTGCTACTAACAATCGTTCAACAGGTGGTCATCAAAAGCGTACACTTGGTGCTATTCAGCAAACACAACCTGCCACAGCACGTTTACAAGCAACGGGTGGAGATCAATTTGGATGGAAGGCTGGAGATAAGGCGATTCATAAAAAATGGGGAACAGGTATGGTTGTTAGTGTAAAAGGTGAAGGTGATAGTACAGAGCTCGATATCGCATTCCCACAACCAATTGGTATTAAACGATTACTTGCTCAATTTGCACCGATTGAAAAAGCGTAAGCGGAGGAACGTAAATGAACGAAATAGAACAGCGTATAGCGGAGTTAAATAAATTATTGCATGAATATGGTTATGCCTATTATGTTTTAGATAAACCTGTCGTAGCAGATAGTGTCTATGACCAGCTATTACAGGAACTGATTGCATTAGAAGAAGCGAACCCATCCCTTATTTACCCGGATTCTCCTACGCAGCGTGTTGGTGGAGCAGTGGTAGAGGGCTTTAAAAAAGTAACGCATGATTACCCGATGCTTAGTCTTTCAAATGCTTTTCATGAAGCGGATTTGCGAGAATTCGATCGTAAAGTGCGTCAGGCTATCGGAGATCAATTTTCTTATGTATGTGAGCTGAAAATAGATGGTTTGGCTATTTCATTAAAATATGAAAATGGCATGTTTGTACAAGGGGCTACAAGAGGAGATGGTGTGGTAGGAGAAGATATTACCGCCAATTTAAAGACCATCCGTGCGATTCCCCTTCGTTTAAAGGAACCCATTACGATTGAAGTACGTGGTGAGGCGTATATGCCGAAAAAATCCTTTGAAAACTTAAATGCCCAACGTGCTGACAATGGTGAGGAGTTGTTTGCTAATCCACGTAATGCGGCTGCTGGCTCATTACGTCAGTTAGACCCTAAAATTGCGGCCAGTCGCCAACTATCAACGTTTATCTATGCCATTGGCGGAGACGGTGAAGTATACGGTATCGACGGTCATGCTGAAATGCTTGATTATTTAGAAGGCTTAGGCTTCCCTTCCAATAAAGAACGCCAACGATGCTCTACTATTGAAGAGGTAATGGCCTTTATAGAACATTGGACAGAAAACCGTCCAAAATTGGCTTACGAGATTGACGGAATTGTTATTAAAGTTGACCGTTATGCTCAGCAAGATGAACTAGGTTATACAGCAAAGAGTCCACGCTGGGCGATTGCCTATAAATTTCCTGCAGAGGAAGTTGTTACTACGTTACTTGATATTGATTTAACAGTAGGTCGTACAGGTGTTGTTACTCCTACAGCGATTTTAACCCCCGTACAAGTAGCGGGGACGACGGTTCAGCGTGCTTCTTTACACAATGAGGATTTAATTCGAGATAAGGATATTCGTCTTGGAGATACAGTTATTATTCGAAAAGCTGGAGACATTATCCCTCAAGTTGTAGGTGTACTAATAGAACAACGTCCTGAGGATTCAGTCCCTTTTGTCATGCCAAAAAATTGCCCTGTTTGTGATAGTGAATTGATTCGTATTGAAGGCGAAGTTGCCCTGCGCTGTGTAAATCCTGCCTGCTTTGCTCAAATTGCAGAAAGCATAAAATATTTTGTTTCTCGGAACGCGATGAATATTGACGGTCTTGGGGATAAAGTAGTGGAGCAATTATTGCGTGCAGATTTAATACATGATGTTTCTGACTTGTATCATTTAACGGTGGAGCAACTTGTGGAATTGGAGCGTATGGGCGAAAAATCAGCAACTAATTTAGTAAATGCTATTCAAGAATCGAAGGAAAATTCGATGGAGCGTTTATTAATTGGACTAGGAATTCGTCATGTTGGTGAAAAAGCAGCCAAAATCGTATCAGAGGAATTTGGTTCAATGGAAGCGGTGATGGCTGCAACAGAGGAGCAGCTTGTGGCAATTTATGAAATTGGAGATAAAATGGCTTCATCGTTAGTGGAGTATTTCTCAAATGAAGATGCACGAGCAGTTATTGAGCGTCTTGCTGCTGCAGGCGTTAATATGACATACAAAGGTAAAAAAGTAGAAGTGGCGATTGGTGATAGTCCTTTTGCAGGTAAAACAATTGTCTTAACTGGTAAACTTGAGCAATTGACACGCAACGAAGCAAAAGCGAAAATAGAAGAGTTAGGTGGTACAGTCACGGGTAGTGTCAGCAAAAAAACAGATCTAGTGATCGCAGGTACGGATGCAGGCTCTAAACTAACAAAGGCTGAGCAATTGGGTATCGAAGTTTGGACTGAAGATAACTTAATTGAACAACTTAACCTCATCGAATAAGTGCATGATATCTTCCCTTTTATGAATAGGAAGCGATGTCGAGTGCACAACCGTTACATCAAGGCGTCGAGTAGTTTCGTCGACCTAAAATTGACTATTAGTAAAGGAGCACTAAATAATGAAGTCTTTTCGACTCATTCCAGCAATCGTAGCTGCTGCAATGCTAGTCGGCTGTGTGCCTTCTGACAAGAAGGAGACAGAGCTTACACAGGAAACGCAACAGAAAGAAAAAGCTGAAACAACAATTATCCCAAGCATACAAATTGATGAATCTTATTATAAGACGCTTATCCCTTATAAAGAGAGTGCAAGTAGAGGTCTAGTGGTATCTAATATTTATACGAAATATGATATGAAGGAAGTTGAATCAGGTTTAATGCGTTTATCTCAAAATGAGTTCGACACAGATAACTACTACTTCCAAGAAGGTCAATATTTAGCTGAAAGTACAGTAAGCTCTTGGCTTGCTCGTAGTTCACAAACAGAGGATGGATTAAATCCACCGACAACAGACACAATGACACCAGAGGAGCGAGCAACAAAGGCTCCAGTTTATTTATCTCATATTGTAGAGCAAAACTACTTAACAAAAACGAATGATAATAAAGTGAAACTAGGTGGGATTTCAATTGGTCTTGCCTTAAATTCTATCTATTATTATCAAAAAGAACAGTATGGCGAATATTACGAGAAACCAATTTCAGAGTCTACTCTTATTGAGCAAGGCAAAAAAATGGCTGCTGAAATCGTTTCCCGTTTACGTTCACGTGAAGAGTTAAAGGATGTACCGATTGTGGTCGGTTTGTTTAAGCAGCAAGCCCGTAATCAAATTATTCCAGGGACATACTTTAGCTATGGTGTAGCAAAAGCTGGACAGAACAGCATTGCTGATTGGGAAGGTATAGATGAAAATTACGTCTTGTTCCCAACAGATGATTCACAAGATGTATACCGAGATATCAACAATAACTTCAAGAACTTCAAACAAGATGTTGATAAATATTTTTCTAACTATACAAGTGTGATCGGTACTGGTTTCTATCGTAATAAACAAATTCAAAATCTTTCGATTGAAATTCCAATCCAATTTTTCGGTAAAGCAGAGATAATAGGATTTACGCAATATTTAACAGGGATTTTAATCAATCAATTTGATAATATTCATGTGGAAGTGAGTGTTACTTCAGTGAATGGTCCTGAGGCACTAATCATTAAAAAGGCCAATGACAAGGACCCTTACGTGCATGTCTATGATTAATATAGTCAGCCTTTGTGCTGACTATATTTTTTATGGTAATGGATTGAAATAGAGGAACACAACAGGATGATAGCGACAACACTTTGTTATAGTAGTGAAAGTTTCTATATTTTTAGTGAAAGTTGTGATTTTTAAAATGAAAAATGTTATGATTATTGGCATGGTTAACTTTATTCAACCCTATTGTTATCAATAAAAACAATGAATTGAACAAGTATTCGGAGGTGTGAAAAATGGCTAAATTAACAAAAGAAGAAGTAAAGCACGTGGCAAATTTAGCACGTCTTGCAATTACAGAAGAAGAAGCAGAGAAATTTGCTGAACAGCTTGGTAAAATTACAGACTTTGCGGAGCAGTTAAATGAACTGGATACAACAAATGTTGAACCAACAACGCACGTTTTACCATTAGTGAATGTAATGCGTGAAGATGTAGCAGTAAAAGGTTTAGACCGCGAAGTAATGATGTTAAACGTAAAAGAACAAGAAGATGGTCAAGTAAAAGTACCAGCTATCATGTAATACTAAAACATAGGAGGATTCCTCATGACGCTATTTGAACGTTCAGCTAAGGAGTTACAAGCAGAAATTAAAGCGGGTAACTTATCAATCGCTGACTTAACGAAAGAAGCATACGAGCGTATTGCAAAGCTTGATGGCGATGTACAAGCATTCCTTGCTTCAAACGAAGAAAAAGCAACTGCTCAAGCTGCTGAAATGGATAAAGTACCATTTGAAAAGCGTGGACCATTATTCGGTCTACCGATCGGTGTGAAAGACAACATCGTAACAGAAGGCTTAGAAACAACATGTGCCTCTAAAATTCTAGAAGGCTTTATGCCAATCTATGATGCAACTGTTGTCAACAAGCTACGTGAAGCTGGCATGATTACAGTTGGTAAATTAAACATGGATGAATTTGCAATGGGTTCTTCAAACGAAAACTCATACTATAAAACAACAAAAAATCCATGGAATTTAAACCACGTACCAGGAGGCTCTTCAGGTGCATCTGCAGCAGCTGTAGCAGCTGGTGAAGTACCATTCTCTCTTGGATCAGATACAGGTGGTTCAATCCGTCAACCTGCAGCTTACTGTGGTGTTGTAGGGATGAAACCTACATATGGTCGTGTATCTCGTTTTGGTCTCGTTGCATTCGCATCTTCTCTAGATCAAATTGGACCAATTACACGCAATGTTGAAGATAATGCGCTATTACTAGAAGCTATCGCTGGATTAGATCCAAATGATTCGACTTCCGCGAATGTTGAGGTGCCAAATTACGCTGCAGCTCTTACTGGTGATGTTAAGGGCTTACGTATCGCTGTGCCAAAAGAATTCCTTGGTGAAGGCGTTGGTGAAGCAGCTCGTCAATCAGTGCTTGCGGCATTAGAGGTATTAAAAGGCTTAGGCGCTACTGTAGAAGAGGTATCACTTCCTCACTCGAAATATGCACTAGCTGCGTACTATATCCTTTCTTCATCTGAAGCGTCTTCTAACTTATCTCGTTTCGATGGTATCCGCTATGGTTTCCGTGCAGAAAACGTAACAAATTTAATGGACCTTTATAAAGAAACGCGTGCACAAGGCTTTGGTGATGAAGTAAAACGACGTATCATGCTAGGTACTTACTCACTAAGTGCAGGTACGTATGATGCGTACTACAAAAAGGCACAACAAGCACGTACACTGATCAAAGCAGACTACGATAAAGTATTTGAAGACTTTGATGTTATCATTGGTCCAACAGCTCCAACACCAGCATTCAAGATTGGTGAAAATGTTGATGATCCAATGACAATGTATGCAAACGATATTTTAACAATCCCGATGAACTTAGCAGGTGTACCAGCGATTTCAATTCCTTGTGGCTTTGAAAACGATCTACCATTAGGTTTACAAATAATTGGTAAATATTTCGATGAAGCGACTATTTACCGTGTGGCTCATGCTTTTGAACAAGCAACTGAGTTCCATAAAGAAGTTCCTCAAATGTGGGAGGGAAAATAACATGAACTTTGAAACAGTCATTGGTTTAGAAGTACACGTTGAGTTGAAGACTAACTCAAAAATCTTCTCACCAGCACCAGCTCACTTTGGTGCTGAACCAAATACAAATACAACAGTAATCGATTTAGGCTATCCTGGGGTCCTACCAGTCCTGAACAAAAATGTAGTAGATTTCGCTATGCGTGCAGCGCTTGCACTCAATATGGAAATCGAACAAGAAACAAAGTTTGACCGTAAAAACTACTTCTATCCAGATAATCCGAAAGCTTATCAAATTTCACAATTCGATAAACCAATCGGTAAAAATGGTTGGATTGATATTGAAGTAGACGGCTATACAAAACGTATCGGTATCACGCGTCTTCATATGGAAGAAGACGCTGGTAAGCTTTCACATGCTGGTGACCATTCACTAGTTGACTTTAACCGTCAAGGAACACCGCTTGTTGAAATCGTTTCTGAGCCAGATATTCGTACACCAAACGAAGCGTATGCATATCTCGAAAAATTAAAATCGATTATTCAATATACTGACGTATCTGATTGTAAGATGGAAGAAGGCTCATTACGTTGTGATGCCAATATTTCTATTCGTCCTTATGGTCAAGAAGAATTTGGTACAAAAACAGAGCTTAAAAACCTGAACTCCTTCAACTATGTTCGTCGTGGTTTAGAGCATGAAGAATTACGTCAAGCAGATGTATTATTATCTGGTGGCGTGATTGAGCAAGAAACACGTCGTTTTGATGAAAAAACAGGTAAAACAATTTTAATGCGTGTTAAAGAGGGAACAGATGATTACCGTTACTTCCCAGAGCCAGACTTAGTTCGTCTTTCAATTGATGATGCGTGGTTAGAGCGTGTGAAATCTGAAATTCCAGAGCTTCCAGATGCTCGTAAAAAACGCTATGTTGAAGAACTAGGCTTAACACCTTATGATGCTGGAGTTCTTGTTATCTCTAAAGAAATCTCAGACTTCTTTGAGGCAATGGTAGCAAATGGGGCAGATGCTAAGCTTTCTGCTAACTGGTTAATGGGTGATGTTTCTGCTTATTTAAACGCAGAGCAAAAAGATCTAAAAGATACTGCATTAACACCAGAAAACCTTGCTGAAATGGTAAAATTAATCACGGACGGTACAATTTCTTCTAAGATCGGTAAAAAAGTATTTGCTGAATTGGTAGAAAACGGTGGCTCTGCACAGGATATTGTGAAAGCAAAAGGCTTAGTGCAAATTTCCGATGAAGGTGCATTACTAGCAATCGTAACAGAAGTTTTAGATAACAATGCTCAATCTATCGAGGACTTCAAAAATGGTAAAGACCGTGCGATTGGCTTCTTAGTTGGTCAAATTATGAAGGCAACAAAAGGTCAAGCTAACCCACCAATGGTTAATAAATTATTACAACAAGAAATTGCCAAACGATAATACTCGTTGTAACATAATAGCCGAGAGAGCTTCATTGCTCCCTCGGCTATTACTATTCAAAAATGTAACAAATTTGCATTTTGTGAAACTTAATAGTTGTTTAAAAAGCGTATCCATAGCAAAATATAGAATAGACAGTAATAAGGGGGACGAGCCAATGAAAACAGAACAACAGTATTTTAATGAAGCTATATCAATACAGCAATATATGGAGAACATGACGACGTTAAAAGAAGAAAGCTTTCGTATTTATGATGGCTTTGAAGTACCAACAAACGATGGTTTTATTGCGTTATTAAAAGAAAAACAACCTAAAATTTTAACGATTACAGAGGATTGGTGCGGAGACGCAATGTTAAATAATCCAATTATTCGCCGTATTGCTGAAGCGGCAGGATTAGATATGCGTACCGTTTTCCGTGATGCTGATACAGAGCTAATTGATCGTTATTTAACAAACGGTGGTCGTGCAATTCCAATTTATCTATTATTAGATGATGCTGGAGAAGTGATTGGAAAATGGGGACCACGTGCACCTGAATTACAAGAGTTCGTCGTAACGAAACGAGCAAGCTTACCAGATAAAGAAGATCCAACCTTTGAAGAGGCTCAAAAGGCTCTGTATGCAGAAATTCGTGAGGAAAATATCTCCAATCAAACATATTGGATATATGTTTATGAGGACTTTAAGAAGCAAGTAACAGAAGCATTACAAAAATAACAAGAGCATTGCAACATTTCAACGTATAAATCGTTGAATGAAGTAGAATCTTATGAAGCAGGAAGGTATGTTATGAAACGAGCAAGAATCATTTATAATCCTACATCTGGACGCGAAGTGTTTAAGAAACATCTACCAGAGGTGTTGGAAAAACTAGAGGTAGCAGGCTATGAGACATCCTGTCACGCAACAACATGTGAAGGCGATGCAACGCTTGCAGCAAAAAATGCGGTAGAACGCGGTTTTGATATCATCATCGCAGTTGGTGGAGATGGCACATTAAATGAAGTTGTTTCAGGTGTAAGTCCATTTGAAAACCGTCCGAAAGTTGGTCTAATTCCAATGGGCACTACAAATGATTTTGCCCGTGCCGTGCATATCCCTCGAAATATTGAAGAGGCAGTAGACATTATTATTCAAGGCGACACATTGCCAGTGGATGTTGGTCTCTTAAATGGCGAACGCTATTTCATCAATATTGCTGCTGGCGGACGTATTACAGAGCTTACTTACGAAGTACCAAGCAAAATGAAAACAATGCTTGGTCAGCTAGCCTATTATGTAAAGGCAGTTGAGATGATTCCATCCATCAAAGCCTCACATATGCGCATTGAATATGATGGCGAAGTATTTGATGGCGACGCTATGATGTTCCTATGTGGGTTAACGAATTCAGTAGGCGGCTTTGAAAAACTAGCTCCTGATGCAAGCATTAATGATGGTTACTTTACTTTAATAGTGCTAAAGAAGGTAAGTCTTCCTGAATTTATTCAGCTAGCTGCCATGGCACTAAGAGGCGAACATTTAAATGATGATCGTGTCATCTACAAGAAAGCTAGTGTTGTCAAAGTGACTACAGAAAATGAGGTCCACCTTAACCTCGATGGCGAATATGGCGGAGACGCTCCTGCTACATTTGAAAACCTAAAGCGTCACATCGAAATCTTTGTTCCACTCGCAGATATTCGAGAGGAAGACCGTATTTAATGAACCCGAAAAGCTCATCCGATTTTATTGAGGATGAGCTTTATTTTGTATTTTTTGGTTGATTGCTTGAAGCGCTCTCAAAGGAGGTGAGGCCGCTCCAAATTAAAATTCCATCATTAGAATAAAACTGGCTAAATCCCATAAACTAAGCTTTAGAAGTAAGAATGTGAATGAAATTAGAAAAATGTTTGGCAAATGTGCGTATATTACTTGAACAAAATTTGAAACCTTAATAATAGACTGAAGTTTCGGTCCGTTATTAAGGTTTTTTTCGTTGGAATAGTGGAAAATGGGGGTATGGATAAGGGAAAGGAAGTGTTGCCTTTGTATAAGTCACAAGAAAAGAAGCTTATATGGCTAAGCTTTGGTGTTGCAATCATTATGCTACTTTCTATTCTTGGAAGAATATTTGGAAGTTAAGGGGGCAATGAGATGATTAATGAATCAGCGGTCTATTGGAGCCGAGCATTAACGGAGTTAACATTATCGTTCCATATTATTTATGCAACAATTGGTGTGGGTGTCCCGTTAATGATTATGATTGCTCAATGGACTGGGTATAAAAAGAATGATGAACATTATATCTTAATGGCAAGACGTTGGGCCCGTGGTTTTGTCATTACTGTAGCAGTCGGTGTGGTAACTGGAACCGCAATCGGCTTACAACTATCATTATTGTGGCCTAATTTTATGCAACTCGCTGGTCAAACAATTGCGTTACCACTTTTTATGGAAACGTTTGCATTTTTCTTTGAGGCGATATTCTTGGGCATCTATTTATATACTTGGGATCGCTTTGATAGTCAGAAAAAGCATATGCTTCTGTTAATCCCTGTTGCTGTCGGAGCATCCATGTCAGCAGTCTTTATCACAATCGTTAATGCTTTTATGAACGCACCAAGAGGATTTGATATCGTAGACGGAGAACTTGTTAATATTCAACCTTTTCTTGCAATGTTTAACCCCGCCATGCCAACGAAGGTTGCACATGTACTTGTGACAGCGTACATGACATCGGCTTTTGTGCTAGCAGCTATTGCAGGATTTAGAATGTTAAAAGGCTCGAAGCATGTATACCATAAAAAATCACTACTTTTACTAATGAAAATTGGCTTGATTTTCTCCATAGCAGCCGCTGTGATTGGAGATTTTTCAGGAAAATACTTAGCCGAATATCAACCCGAAAAACTAGCAGCAGCAGAATGGCATTTTGAAACAGAAGGTAAGGCGTCTCTTGTATTATTTGGTGTCTTAGATGGAGAAGAAGTTAAATATGCTATTAAAATTCCGTATGCTTTAAGCATTCTTGCACATTTTAATCCTAATGCAGAGGTAATCGGCTTAGATCAATTTGAGGAAGAGGATCTACCGCCACTCTATATTCACTATCTCTTTGATATCATGGTTTCCATTGGTATGTTTATGCTGCTAGTTTCATTACTTTATGTTGTAGGGAAAGCACGGGGCTGGCAGTTTATTCATTCAAGATGGTATAGATGGATTATCGTAGCGGGTGGACCACTATCAATTATCGCCATTGAAGCAGGTTGGTGGCTTGCCGAAGTTGGACGTCAACCATGGATACTTTATGGACTAATGCGTACACCTGAGGGAGCTACGACGAGCGACCATGTCGATTTAATGCTGCTTTTATTCGCAGGCGTCTATGCAGTATTAGCAGTGGGAAGTATTGTCGTATTGGTAAGAATGTTTAAAAAGAACCCAATCGAACGCGAGATTGAAGATCGCCACTCTGAAAAAGGCGGTGACATCCTATGACGTTAGAGATTTTAGGTATTTCAGTATTATGGATATTCCTATTTGGCTATGTCATTGTCGCATCAATCGATTTTGGTGCTGGCTTCTTTAATGCATACAGTCTACTTATTGGAAAAAATCATATTTTAACAAATATTATTAAACGTTATTTATCGCCTGTTTGGGAAGTTACCAATGTCTTTTTAGTATTCTTCTTTGTAGGAATCGTAGGATTTTTCCCGCAAACCGCTTTTTATTACGGAACGATTTTACTTGTGCCCGTTAGTATTTCGCTTGTACTATTGGCAATTCGAGGCTCCTATTATGCCTTTGAATCGTATGGAACACGAGGCCATATCGGATATACACTGACATATGGTGTAGCAGGTTTATTAATTCCCGCTTCTTTATCCGTTGTCTTTGCCATTGCTGGTGGAGGCTATGTTGATGTAATTGATGGGCAGCCTGTGCTGAACTACTGGACTTTATATACAAGTCCATTTGCTTGGAGCATAGTGGTACTCAGTATCGCTGCTGTATTGTATATTTCAGCCGTATTTTTAACATGGTACGCGCATAAAGCAAATGATAGCGAAGCAACGAAACTGATGAGAAAATATGCTCTTGTGTGGGCAGCACCGCTAATGATTAGTGCGCTTGGCATTATGTATGAAATGAAATCCATCAACCCAGAGAGCTACAGTCATATGGTAAATTTATGGTGGATGTTTGCGATTTCAGCTGTCTTATTTATTGTCACAGTCGTACTCATTGCCATGCGTAAAAAGTACGGACTTGCAGTTGGGCTCCTGATTGCTCAATTTGCCGTAGCCTTCTTTGCTTATGGAATAGCTCAATATCCATACCTACTGTATCCGTATTTAACCATTTACGATAGCTTTACAAGCACACAAATGGCGATTGCTTTAGTTATCGCATTTATTTTAGGACTGTGTCTTCTTCTTCCTTCACTTTATTTATTGATGAAACTATTCTTATTCAATAAAAAATATGTGACAGGAAAAGAAGACAATCACGCATAGGAGGAAAGCACATATGCAAAGTTTTTTAATTTTTTATGCACCTTTTATTGTCGTCATACTTGGGATCTTGTGTGCATTTTGGTGGGCACCAAGGGATTATCATATTACAAAAGAGCAGGAAAAGAGTCGCGAATAGCGACTCTTTTTTCAAGTTAATTAGCAGAGACACGCAACAGCCAAGTCTTGTTCTTTTTTCATTCGCCAACACATGCTACAATAAGGAGATTGAAATGGAGGATGTACGAATGTCAGCACCCGTAAAAAAAAATGAACGACTTTCAGTTTATATAGAAGATCTAACGCATGATGGCAATGGTGTCGCAAAGGTTGAAGGTTATCCACTATTCATACAAGGCGCACTGCCAAACGAAACGGCCGAAATCCATGTGTTAAAAACATTAAAAAACTATGGCTTTGCAAAGGTAATAGATATTATCAAGCCATCTCCAGACCGTGTTGAAGCTCCATGTGATTACTTCAAGCAGTGTGGCGGCTGTCAATTACAGCATTTATCCTATGAGGGGCAGCTAAAATGGAAAGAAAATATGGTGCGCAATGTGATGCAGCGGATTGGTAAAATTCATGCACCTGTTCACCCAGTAAAAGGTATGAAAGAACCTTGGCACTACCGTAATAAAGCACAAATTCCTTTCTCTGAAAATGAAGCAGGACAAGCGATTGCAGGCTTTTATAAAACAAAAACGCATAGCATTGTGGATATGGATCGCTGTTTAATTCAAACAGGAGAAGCAGATGCAATTCTTGCAGGCTTGAAAAAGGAATTAGCAACGTTAGGTGTTCGCTCTTACAATGAGCATACACATGAAGGCATGTTGCGTCATGTCGTTATCCGTAAAGCACGAGCAACAGGCGAAGTCATGGTTGTCCTTGTAACGAAAAAGAAAAAGTTCCCACAAAAAGAGGCAGCTATTGCAGTCATCCAAAAGCTAGTGCCAAACGTTACATCGATTATGCAAAATGTGAATAGTGAGAAAACCAATGTTATTTTTGGTGATGACACAATCAACCTTTGGGGTAAAGACGTTATTATTGATACAATTGGTGACGTACGTTTTGAAATCTCTGCTCGCTCCTTCTATCAAGTCAATCCAGAGCAAACAGAGGTCCTCTACAAGCAAGCACTAGATTATGCTGACTTGCAGGGAGATGAACGTGTCATTGATGCGTATTGTGGAATTGGTACGATCTCTTTATTCCTTGCTCAAAAAGCAAAGGCTGTCATGGGCGTGGAAATTGTCCCACAAGCGATAGAAGATGCCAAACGCAACGCACTGCTTAATGGCTTTACAAATACTTATTTTGAAGCAGGGCCAGCAGAGGAAGTTATCCCAAGATGGTATAAAGAAGGCAAGGAAGCAGACGTACTAGTCGTCGATCCACCGCGCAAAGGCTGCGATGAAGCACTGCTAACTACGATTCTAGAGCAACGACCAAAACGAGTGGTCTACGTATCCTGTAACCCAGCCACACTAGCACGCGATCTTCGCATTTTAGAGGATGGCGGCTATCAAACGCAGGAAATCCAGCCAGTGGATATGTTCCCGCATTCGACGCATTGTGAAGCCGTGGCATGGCTTAAGTTAAATGTGTAACACATTACTAAACTCATCTATACAATATAAAAATTACCGTTTTAGGACGGAATTTAGTTAAAATCAATAAAAACTCGGATTCGATCAAATACGAATCCGAGTTTTTTTCGATGTAATTTCATCCATCTGAAACCTTCACTAATTGAGTCAATTCACATTGACAAAAACCATTCAAAACATCTTATCACTTATAAACTATATCATTGTGTACCTCTAGTTTTAATTGTTTTTTTCTCCAATATGACTTAAAAGAGACTCTGTCAATTCTCGTCTTATTTGCGTGATATGGTTTTCCATGAGTTGCTTAGCTTGGTTCGCATCTCCAGAAGCAATGGCTAAGTAAATTTTTTTATGTTCATCGATGGTTTCTTGCGTTCGTTCTGGATCTTCCAAGCGTTGTCTGCGGGTAGCTCGGATTGTGTCTTGCATATGCTCACTAAGGGTTTGAAATAATTGCAAAAATATAGAGTTATGTGAAGCGAGTACAATATTATGATGGAAACTTAGGTCTGCTTGAATTCCTAATTCTACATCATTTTTACCTTGATCCATCATGTCTAATGCTTTGCTAATTCGTTCTAAGTCTACAGAAGTAGCTCGTCGGGAAGCTAAAAAGGCACATTCTACTTCAAGTGCTTGGCGAAGCTCCAACATTTCATAAATTAATTTTTTTTCAGTATTTATAATTGTAGAGGAAAGCTCTTCACCTAAAGTATGGGATTCTACTGTTTTAATAAAGCTACCACTGCCTTGTTTAATTTCAATAAATCCCTTTATTTCAAGCTTTCGAAGTGCCTCTCTTACGGATGTCCGACTGACATTAAAACGACTCGCTAATTCTCTTTCTGTCGGGAGTTTATCCCCAGGCTGTAATTCACCATTTAAAAAATATTCCTTTATTTGATCAACGATTACCTGATACGCTTTTTTCTTTGGTTGAGGCATTACCTATCTCACCACCTTAAATACATAGTACTATAAACGCTTTAATCATACAGAAATACAGCATGTTTATCAATTTACGAAAAAAATTAATAGTTGATATTTTCTGAATATTTAGTACAATGTAAAAAGGTTGGACCAATTTTAAGAATACGGAAAATTGGTATGACATATAAATTTATCAATTAAACAATCCAAATACTATGAGAGCAAAAGGGGAAGGAAAAAATGATTATTACAAATGAAGAATTAGTGAGGGCCCTACGAAATGTTCTTCCAGAAATTGAAGTGACAATTAATCAAACGATTTTAGAACAGCATAGCAGTGATGAATCCTATCATAGTGCCTGTCTACCCGATATTGTGGTGTTTCCGACAAAGACAGAAGAAGTGAGTAAGATAATGAACATAGCAAATCAATACAAAGTACCAATAGTGCCATTTGGAAGAGGAACAAGCTTAGAAGGACATGTGATTCCTTATAATCATGGGATAACAATTGATTTTTCACTCATGAACAGAATAGTAGAAGTTAGAGAGAAGGACTTTCTTGTGAAAGTTCAACCAGGGGTGACACGTTCTCAATTGAATAAAGAGTTAAAGAAATATGGATTATTTTTCTCCGTAGACCCAGGAGCAGATGCGACAATTGGAGGAATGGCCGCAACAAATGCTAGTGGGACAACATCTGTTAAATATGGAACTATGCGCGATCAAGTTCGAGATTTAGAGGTTGTTCTGTCAGATGGAACCGTGATTCATACAGGGAATTTAGCAGAGAAATCTTCATCGGGCTATCATTTAAACGGTCTATTTGTTGGGTCAGAGGGAACACTTGGTTGTTTTACTGAGTTGACGTTAAGAGTTTATGGTATTCCTGAATGTGTCATGGCTGCTAGAGCGTCCTTCGAAACAGTGAATGATGCTGTGGAAGGAGTTGTGAGTATTCTACAAGCGGCAATTCCTATTGCAAGAGTTGAACTTGTAGATGAACCTTCAATGAAGCAAGTGAACTTGTATAGTCAAACAGCTTATGAGGAACAACCAACCTTATTTTTAGAGTTTGAGGGAAATGAGGCTGGCTTAAGGCAGGATGTAGAATTTATGAAAGAGATTGTAGCGGCTCATAATTGCAAAAATATTGAATTTGAGATGGATAATGCAGCCCGAAATCAGCTATGGGAAGCTCGCCATAATTTAGCTTATGCCTATGTCCATGGTCATCCAGGAAAAAAACTAATGGTAACCGATGTTTGCTTACCGATATCCGAGTTAGCAGGTGCTATTGAACATGCAAGAGAAGCACTTGATATGTTAGCGCTTACAGGTGGGGTTGTTGGACATGTTGGTGATGGCAATTTCCATGTACTATTAATGATTGATATGAATGATCCAAAGGAAATAAAGAAAGCTGATGAATTAAATGAGTTGATTGTGATGTATGCACTAGAACGAGGAGGAACTTGCACAGGAGAACATGGTGTGGGCATTGGTAAGCAGAAATATCAAGAGAAAGAACACGGTAAAGCACTTCTAGTGATGGAAAAGATTAAACAAGCACTTGACCCTGACACACTTTTCAATCCGAATAAAATATTGAAAATAAAAATATAGGGAGTGGAAATATGAAGATTTTAGAAACGATTAGTACCATTGCTGGTAAATACTTTGCTATATGGGTTATTTGTATTGCTGTTATTGCCTTTATAGCTCCAGAACCCTTTTTAATATTTGGGGGGTATATCACGATTTTGCTAGGCATTGTTATGTTTGGCATGGGTCTGACGCTAAAAGCAGTAGACTTTAAATTGGTTATAACGAATCCAGTACCAGTCATTATTGGTGTATGTGCTCAATATGTTATCATGCCACTTTCCGCTTTTTTAATTGCTTATATAATGAACTTGCCAGCAGAATTAGCTGCAGGGCTAGTCCTTCTTGGATCTGTACCAGGTGGAACTGCTTCAAACGTCATGGTGTATTTAGCTAAAGGAAATGTACCTTTGTCCATCACAATGACATCCTTTTCGACATTATTAGCTCCAATTGCCACACCATTCATCCTATTATTGCTTGCAGGTAAATGGATGCCAGTTGATCCCATAGCGATGTTTACTTCAATTATTCAAGTAATTATTATCCCTATTATCCTAGGGATTATTATCAGAAGAGTTGTTCCTCAAATCGTAGAAAAAAGTATTAATGTGATTCCTCTTATTTCAGTAGTTGCTATTATGATTATTGTATCTGCTGTTGTTGCTGGTAATGTCGATACCATCGCTTCGGCAGGCTCCATTATTTTTGCAGCTGTAGTGCTTCATAACGCATTCGGATTGTTATTTGGTTATATAACAGCTCGTGTATTAGGCCTCGATGAAAGCAATCGAAGAGCTATTTCAATTGAAGTTGGCATGCAGAACTCTGGTCTGGGTGTAGCGTTAGCTACTGCCCACTTCGGTCCCTTAGCGGCCCTACCTAGTGTACTTGGGGCTGTTTGGCATAATATTTCTGGTCCGATTCTCGCTACCTATTGGTCGAAAAAACCAGAGAAACCAGAGGTACAGTATAATAAACAGATGCAAGAAGATAACCGCAGAACTCAAATATAGAAAGTAAATATTTGAGTTCCACCCGATAGTAGTGCAGTCATATTATCTATTTTGTTTAAATCCACCTCACAAATGGATCCATTCGAAAAAATATAGAAATGAAAATTAGGTATAATAAAAGTAGATGAGGTAGAAACAATCTATACCATCTACTTTTTTGTTTGTTAAAATACCATTTAGGACTGATTTTCGTTAAAATAAACATTGTTGATTTTTGCATTAGCTAATGAGATAAATGTAACATTTGACTTTATAATTTTTAACTGAGAGCATGGAGTTTTATCCATAGTGAGAGGATTTGGAATTAACATGATAGATAATTTTTGGCGTGATTTACCACGACCATTTTTTGTATTGGCACCGATGGAAGATGTGACAGATGTTGTGTTTCGTCACGTTGTAAGTGAAGCAGGTCGACCAGATGTGTTTTTTACTGAGTTTACAAATTCCGATAGCTACTGTCATCCAGAGGGAAAGAAAAGTGTGCACGGTCGTTTGCTCTTTACAGAAGATGAGCAGCCAATGGTAGCACATATTTGGGGAGATAATCCCGAATATTTCCGTGAAATGAGTATTGGCATGGCAGAGCTAGGTTTTAAAGGCATTGATATTAACATGGGCTGCCCTGTACCGAATGTAGCATCAAGAGGGAAGGGGAGTGGCCTTATTCTCCGACCAGATGTGGCCGCAGAATTAATTCAAGCAGCAAAAGCGGGCGGACTGCCTGTTAGCGTGAAAACACGGCTTGGCTACAAGGATGTAAATGAGTGGGAGGATTGGCTAACGCATATATTAAAGCAGGATATTGCGAACCTTTCGATTCACCTACGAACAAGAAAGGAAATGAGCCTAGTAGATGCGCATTGGGAGCTTATTCCGGAAATCAAAAAACTTCGTGACCGTATTGCACCTAATACGCTACTGACGATCAATGGAGATATTCCTGACCGTCAAACGGGACTCCAACTAGCTGAACAATACGGGATTGATGGCGTGATGATTGGACGAGGTATTTTTAAAAATCCTTTTGCTTTTGAAAAAGAGCCAAAAGAGCATAGCAGTAAAGAGTATCTTAATCTTTTAAGACTGCAGCTCGATCTTCAAGATCAATACGCGGAAGAACTACCACGTTCCATCACAGGGCTTCATCGCTTCTTCAAAATTTATGTCAAAGGATTCAGAGGAGCTGGTGAATTAAGAAGTCAATTGATGAACACAAAATCAACGGATGAAGTGCGTGTATTGCTAGACAACTTTGAATCAAACAATATTGAATGACAATGAAATGATGGAACCACTAATAAAGTCAAGTAAATAACAGTAGAAATAGGAGCAAAGATTTGAGGATGAGATTTCCCTTTCTTTGCTCCTTTCAATTTATCGCTATTGAGGTTTTGTCAGATGCTAGGGGGCTCTTGTTTTTATGATTGTGAAAATAACAATATTGCCCCTGAATCATTTGTAGATTGGTAATCGAAAATAACATATTTTTGTAACGTAATTAAATTCTAAGAGTTATATAAGTGAAAGGGGTGAAAATAGGTGGACTTTGAGGAAATCTATCAGGAATACTTTAAAGAAGTTTATTTATATATCCTATCATTAAGTCACGATGAGCGCATAGCCGAGGAAATAACACAAGAAGCATTTTTTAAGGCATTAAAAGCAATAAAAAAATTTGATGGTTCTAAGGATATTCGAGCATGGCTTTTTACAATTGCGAAAAATACATATTTCTCACACTACAAAAGAAAGAAACGACAAGTAGATTCAGGTGCAGTAGAAGAATCAAGTATGGAAGTGCAAATTGTAAAGCATTTGATGAATGAAGAAGATGCCTTCATGGTTCATCAGTTTCTTCACTCGATGAATGAGCCATATAAGGAGGTCTTTTCATTACGTACTTTTGGAGAATTACCTTTTGAAAAGATAGGACGTCTTTTTGGAAAAAGTGCAGGGTGGGCAAGGGTTACCTTTTACAGAGCGAGAAAACAAATTATCGAGTATATGGAGGCGATGAATTATGAAAGAGATTAAATGCACAATTATTCAAGATGTTTTACCTCTGTATGTTGATGAGGTAGTTAGTGAAGATACAAAAGAAATGGTAGACGAACATTTACAGCATTGTGAAAAATGTCAAAAAGAATATGAAACCATGAAACAGGAACTTTATATCCCGGCAGAAAATAAGGCTTTTCAATTTAAAGAGATCAGTAAAAAATGGCGTAAGAAAAAAGTGATCATTTCCATTACTTCGGTTTTCATAACGGCACTTATTTTATTAGGGACCTATTTGTCTGTTTTCTATTATGAAACGGTTATTTCTTATTCGGAAGATTTGATCAAAATCGAAAGACAAAATGATCATCAGTTGGTTTCCCGATATTATGGCAAAAGCCGTGCAGGTGTTCACGGAACGTTTCCTATGGGAATTGAAATTGATGGAGAGAAAAAGATTGTGAGTTTTATTTATTATACAAAAACAGTGGCTGATTCGCCTTCGAGAAACCTGATTGATGATGAAAAGAGGCTTGGACAAGAAGATACCTTTGTTCTACCTGAAAGTGGAAATAACGATGCGGTATATTATGTGGAATTTGATTCAGAAGAGATGGTTCCTGGAGGAAAGGATTCTTGGGATTCAGTTTTAGAACGTGCAGTATTAATTTGGGAGAAATAAAATCTGATGGAAATCATATTTAGTTATTCCATTATCGGGTGCTTTTCCGTAATAAGGAAAAGTGTCATTCTTTATGAATAGGACCATATTGCTAAAGAAGACTCTTTAATGAAGAAGAAGAAAATTTTCTCGAGCAGATCATTGACAATAGTTGAAAGGCTATCTTGAATACAGAGACGAAGGTGTAAAATGAAACAAACCCGGGATTGGATTCCCGGGTTTGTTTTTACTTATTGGCAATTATGACCAATTTACCTGTATCCAGTTCCTTTTCGAATTGAGCAGCTTCCGATTCACTTAATCCGACAGAAGCTAACTTGTTGCGGAGTTCATCTCCACGGGAATTCACCAGGTTCTTCAGAGAAGTCAGGAACCCTTGCTCGCTAATACCAGCTTCTTCAGTCCCGAGTGCTTCGTTAATATCATCTTCACGTTCTTCATAGTGCGCAAAGATGTAAATGTTATCTCGAAGATATCCTTGCGCTTCTAATTTCTCCACTTCTTGTTTCGCCTGTACTACGTTTTCTACTGTCAATTTGACTGTCATTATTGATCCCTCCTATATATGTTCACATTCAATCTATTCCACTAAATTGAATGGATAAAACATCTTTTTAGTTTTTAATTATGTTAGAGTGGCATTAACAACTAATGGAATACTAATGAACAACTAGAAAACATTGGGGGTTGTTATTCTAAATCTTTATTCCAAAGCTACATCCAATTCTTTATAGAGTTGGGCTTTTTTGTTTGCATCAATAGAGGATTTAGAGAAACATCAGAGAATTGTATATAAGTACCATTATGTAATGACGTTCTTATAGGAGTTGTATGAAGATGATTGTGACAACTAGACCGTTAAAAATTAAATACAATAAATCAGCAAGTACTTTTCAGGAGTTTATGCAAATTCATCACCACAAACATTCTCTTACGAAGGAAGTAGTTTTTCTAAGATATATCGGTATACCTGATTCTGTAGATTTTTATAAAGATGAGATTCTAAAAATGGAGGAGTATTTCTCCAAGCAAAGCATTTTTTATTTACGGCTGCAGAAGCTTGAGGTCATTCGTAATAAGGAAGATGTAGATAGATTGACGGAAAGTTGGAGAAGGTGGCAGACTGCTGCTGAAAACAAGCAATTACTGTATAAGCTTTCTTTGTGTAGTAAATTAGCGAGTGATCAACTTGAATGGACAAAAAAGCTAAGCTTTTTACAGATGATTCAACTATTTAAAGAAAATCAGCCTTATCCTAATGAAACGTTGTTAAAAAATTTTGCCGTTAAATTTTTGTATTGGATGGATTATTATTTACCACAAATTTTTTCTGAGGAAAATCCAACGTCCCCAAAAATTGTTTTTATAGGCGACATTACGCAGCATGAATTACTATTTTTATATTTCTTATCGTCACTGGGGTGCGATATTTGTTACATGAATCCTAAAGGAGATATTGCCAATTTGTACCCTATAATAGAAGCGTCATCTACCTTACATATGTGTCGTCATTTCTATGAAAAAGAAATAACATTGCCTATTAAAAGTACTTCAAGACAATTGAACATTCCTGCTCAAAAAACGAATGCGACAGAGGAGTGGAGCTATGAGCAATTAGCCTCCTTAGCCACATCTGTTGTGATGATAAAGACCTTCGGGGAAGATGACAAGGTTTTATGCTATGGCTCTGGTGTCATTCTCCACCAAGATGGATATATTTTAACAAACTTGCATGTTGTGGGTGGTGGAAAATATTATTCTGTGCTCTATGAAAATGATACCAATGAGTATATTACTCATCAATTTGTGAAATATCATGATATGCATGATTTGGCTATTTTGAAGGTAGACAGAAGAAGCCACCCTTTACCTGTTAAAATGGATGGACAATTAGTTCGAGGGCAAAAAATTGTGGCGATTGGCAGTCCGTTAGGATTGTTTAATTCGATTTCTGATGGAATTGTTTCTGGTTTTCGTGATATACGGCAAATGTCTATGATTCAATTTACAGCCGCTATATCAAATGGCAGTTCGGGGGGTGCTTTATTGGATATGCATGGGCGCTTGGTAGGTCTGATTACAGCAGGCTTCGATGATGGTCAAAACCTTAATTTGGCTGTACCTGCCAATTTAATTTATCAGTTTGCTCAAAACTTTATAGAATTACCGAGTTGAATTTCCACTATTCGACCATTGCTTTTTCTTTCTTAATCTTATAGAATGTAGAACGGTATAAATGAACGATATATAAATCCTTTAATACGGTCCAGAGAGGCTGAAAAGGGCTATGTGATATTTTTAAGCTAATATCTTTGCTTTGTCATGCCCTTTTGTCCTCTGTGACGGAAGGGCTTTTATTATTGTTCCATACTCCTCTTTTAAAGGAAGTCCTGTGAGGCTTCAAAAGAGAATGGACAAGACAGTTATAATCCATTCACTAAAAGAGATCGACAACTAGAAAATTGGAGGCTAACAAGAATGGATTATCGTAAAAAAACCGTGGTCGCTTCAGTGGCAGGGCTAACGTTAGAAGGAATGGATATTATGTTTATTTCCTTTGCTATGACAATGATTATTGCAGAATTTAATATTGATCTTGCAACAGGTGGATTGATTTCATCCATCACGAATATTGGGATGCTACTGGGTGGTATTGTTTTCGGTGTGTTAGCAGATAAATATGGTCGAGTAAAAGTATTTACGTATACGATTATTTTGTTTGCCATCGGAACGGCCTTAACAGGTGTAGCAACAAGTATTGAACAAGTTTATGTTTATAGATTTATCGCTGGTTTAGGTGCTGGCGGAGAATATGGTATTGGGATGGCGCTTGTGGCGGAGGCTTGGCCAAAGAATAAACAAGGCAGAGCATCCTCTTATGTCAGTGTAGGTGCACAATATGGAGTCATTTTAGCCGCTTTATTAAGTGCTATTATTTTACCAACTTTAGGGTGGCGTGCATTATTCTTTGTAGGATTACTACCAGTTATTTTTGCCTTTATCGTACGTAAAAATATTGATGAATCACCAGAATGGTTAGCAGCGCAGAAACAACAAAATAATAAGGAAGAGAACGGGAAATTAGCACAATTATTTGCTTCACCTCGTATCACCATGACAACACTCTCCCTAATTCTAATGGCTACTGTTCAAATTGCAGGCTATAATGGTCTAATGATTTGGCTACCTTCGATGTTACAGAAATCGCAAGGTTTATCGGTTTCAAGCTCAGCATTGTGGACCATTAGTACCGCAGTAGGCATGATCATTGGAATGCTGACGTTTGGCAGATTTATGGATCGTTTTGGTGCAAAGCGAACGTTCGGGATCTTTTTAGTAGCCTCTGCATGTGCTGTATTCCTTTACTCGTTTGCAACAGGTGCAGTCGCGATATTAGTAGGCGGTGCGGTTGTAGGATTCTTCTCTAATGGAATGTTTGCAGGGTATGGTGCATTAATTAGTAGCTTTTATCCAGTACAAATTCGCAGTACAGCAACAAACACCATTTTTAACTTTGGACGAGCTATAGGTGGGTTTTCACCAATCTTTGTCGGCTTTATTTTACAAAGCTACGATATGACTGTCGTGATGATTTACTTAGCAGCACTGTATTGTATTTCCTTTATCGTTATGCTAACGCTTAAGAGCTCAGGGAAGGAATTGCAAACAGCATAATTTTATAGAGCACGAAAGAACGAATTCCAATTATGTAAATGGGATTCGTTCTTTTCATATTAGTATTTAATTATAATAAACCTTTTGAACGTTTTTCAGCGATTTCAACCAGGCGTTTTGTGATCTCTCCTCCAACGGAACCATTTGCGCGAGAAGATGCTTCTGGTCCAAGCTGAACGCCAAACTCTTGTGCAATTTCATATTTCATTTGATTGACAGCCTCATGTACTCCAGGTACTAGAAGTTTATTTGAACTGCGGTTATTGTTAGCCATTGTTCTCACCTCCTTGACCTTAGAATGGTTGCGATGAAATTTTTCATACATTTAAAAAGTAGGAAATGCACACGCTATTTGCTAACAACAACAACTTGTGGAAAGCTAGCAATAATCAGCAAACTCTCTGTTATAATTAAGCCTGGCTCTTTACTATATAAGGTTAATTAAAGGAGGAACATATAATGACAAATAATGATATCTTAATTCGTTTACGCTATGCGTTCGATATAAAAAATGTAGATATGGTAGAAATTTTTAAACTTGGTGGCATGGATTATACAAAGGAAGAAGTATTAAATATGCTGATTAAGATTAATGATGAGGAAGAAGCACCAGAGGAATACATCAAATGTAATAATAAAATGTTAGAGGCATTTTTAAATGGATTAATTACTTTTAAACGCGGGCCTCAGAAACCACGGGAAGGACAGGCGGTTGGATCGTTACCTGTGTCAGGTAAAGAAAGCCCAAATAATATGCTACTAAAGAAAGTGAAAATTGCTTTAGCTTTAACAACCGAGGAGATGCTTGAGATTTTATATGACGGCGGTATTAAAGTCACAAAAGGTGAATTAGGTGCTATTTTAAGAAATCCAAGTCATCGTAATTATAAAGAGTGTGGCGATTCATTCGTACGAAATTTTTTAAGGGGCCTAACATATAAATATAGAGCATAATGCACAATGGATATCAATCATAAAGTGCCATTTTTTTCTTTAAAACTCGTTGACAATTTGTGACGAAATTGTGTACAATGAATTTATCACAAAATGTTCACAAAAAAGATGAAAAATGTTCACAAACAAAGGGGTGCTTGTATGATTTATTTTGACATCTTATTAGTAGCTATTGCATGTATTACAATGCCTTTTATTGTTGCAGTTATGTTAGATATTTTTTATGCAGAACGAAAAAAAGTGCGCTTTTCATTACGTCGTACTTCCGTATGGTATATCGCTATGTTTGCGTTATCCTTCATACCATCCGTATTACTTGTCACACAAAACGTATAATTTATTCAAACACTTAGGGGTAAGTGAATTGAAAGTTGACGGCTACAACGCTAATTGAGGTTGTAGCTGTTTTTATTTTGTCCCATAGATGAATAAAACCTTCATAATTAAGTAATTTATATAATTATTAATGAAGGAACAGCTAGTATAAAATATGTATGTTTTAAGTAGAGAGCATTGACTACTTTTACCTACTGTGTTAATTTTGGTAGGGAAATATAGGCAAATTTACTGAAAAGTAGAGACGCAAAGCTACAGGTCTAAGGCAATAAATGCTATGACGGCTGGGTTGCAAAAGAGTGCTAGTTGTATCATCTTCATTCTAGTTTTTGTTCTTTTATGCCTATTTCTTTTGAAATAGGCATTTTTTTTGCAAGTAAAGTTCAAAGGAGGAAAAGGGGAAATGACGTTGTTAAAAAACACATCATTAAAAAATAAGCTTTTACTAACAGTCTCTATCGTTGTATTACTGCTTATCGCTATTATTACGACGCAAAGTATTAGTGAATTGAATAATCGGATGAATGTGGATTTGAAGCAAGAATTAAAAAGTGTTGGTTTATTAACAGCTATGAACTTAGACAGTGATGAAGTAAAAGATTTGCTGTCCGAAAAAGGGGAAACAAACGCAAAGTTTACAAAGATCCAAAAGCAACTTGATATGATTCAGGAACAGCAAGGTATTATGAGCTGGAGTTATATTTGGGATGTCAAGGATGAGGGTGGCGTCAATCCAATTGGTTATACCTCTAATCTAAATGAAGTCTATGAAGCTGGTGAAATTTTTACTGATTTAGCGGATGAACATGTAGAAACAGCAAAATTAGCTATTGAAAATAATAGTACAGAGGTAACTGATATTTTCGAGGATCCTTTTGGTTCTTGGAGAACGGTTTTTAGTCCTATTAAAGATGATAATGGCCAACTGATTGCCCTATTAGGGATTGATTACTCCGCTGATTATATCAATACGATTATTAAAACAAGTGTGATTAAGCAAATTGTCATTGCCATTATCGGCATTTTAATTTTATTAGTTTTAGTTTACATAATTATAGATCGACTATTAAAGCCACTGAAAAAAGTAGTGAACGTTGCCAATCAAGTGGCAAATGGTGAATTAATAGATGTTGATTTAGAGACATCGAAGGATGAGATTGGTAAATTATCTGAATCCATTCGTACAATGGTGGCTAATTTGCAACATATTATTTTAAACATACGCAATACATCCAATCACGTTTCTTCAGCAGCCAATCAATTAACGGTACATGCTGGTGAAACTTATAACAGCTCAACAAATATTGCACTAGACATGAATCAAATTACACAAAATGCTGAGGCCTCGATGACCATGACAGAGGAAACAGCTGCTGCTATGGAAGAAACGGCAACAGGTATTCAGCAAATTGCTGATTCTGCAAATGTAGCTGCGGAATCTTCTATTTCAGCATCACAGGCTTCTGAACGAGGCAATGAAGTTGTACAACAAGTTATTGCTCAAATGGAGTTAATTAATGATTCTGTTGAACAAATAGGGACAACCATTAATGGTCTACATGTTAATACGAAAAAAATAAGTGAAATTGTTAGCTTAATTACTGCTATTGCCGATCAAACAAATCTATTAGCATTAAATGCTGCCATCGAAGCGGCACGAGCAGGTGAACATGGAAAAGGCTTTGCCGTTGTTGCGGATGAGGTGAGACGCTTAGCAGAACAATCCTCTCAATCAGCAACAGAAATTTATAATTTAATTAGTTCTATTCAGTCTGATTCAAATGCTTCTATCACGGTTATGGAGAAAGGCAAAGAGGATGTTAAGGTAGGGATGGCATTTACCAATGAAGTAGGCGAAATCTTTAAAGAAATTCTTACTTCATCAGAAGAAGTAGCTAGCCAAATACGTGAAATTTCAGCAGCCTCACAACAAATTTCTGCATCCTCAGAGGAAGTGGCGGCATCTGTTAATAATATTAAACAATCTGCAGAGCAGTCAGCAGAATTCTCTTCAAATGTATCGAAATCTACACAAGAGCAATTATCTACCATGCAGGAAGTAAAGGATGCCTCTTCATCATTGGGCAAAACTGCAGAAGAGCTGCAAGGTCTTGTGGCAAAATTCAAATTGGAGAATGATCATAATGGACATTAATTTTACAGGAAAAAATGTTTTAATTACAGGCTCTAGTAAAGGAATTGGTAAAGCAATTGCATTAGGCTTTGCGCAACATGGAGCCAATATTTTAATTAATTATATTGGGGATGAGCAAGAGGCAGAAGCTGTACGTGCAGAAGCAGAAAAGTGGGGTGTGAAAGCTTTAATATTCCACGCAGATGTTGCTAACTCACAAGAAGTACAAGCGATGCATCAATTTATGGACGAGCATCTCGGGGATCTTGATATTCTTGTAAATAACGCTGGATTTGCACAGGGTTCCAGTATGACAGATTTAACGGATGAGCAGTGGGACCGCATGATTAAAGTTCATTTATATGGCTGTTTCTATAATTGCCGTGAAGCAGCTAAAAGAATGAAGGAACGTAATACAGGGAAAATCATCAATATTTCATCTGATATTGGTAGCTTGGGTTGTGAAGAATTCACACATTATTCAGCTGCGAAGGGTGCTATTAATGCATTTACAAAGGCTTTAGCAAGAGAATTAGCACCTTCTATACTTGTCAATGCAGTTGCTCCTAGTGGAACATTTACGGACATTCTACGAGAGTTTGGCGATAACTATGTGGAGGAAGAATCCGCAAAATATCCATTAAAACGTTTAGCGCAACCAGAGGAGATTGCGAAAAGTGTATTATTTTTAGCCTCTAATCATGCTGACTTCTATACAGGTCAAATATTAACGCCAAATGGTGGGGTCGTAATGAACGGTTAATGGAAAACGAAGGAGTAAATAATGTTAAATATTATTATCTTTTGCTTATACTTATTATTTATCTATTACATTGGCTATAAAGGCTATAAGCGTGTCAACACAGCCGAGGATTTAATTGTTGCTGGCTGGAGCATGCCTTTATCCGTTGTAACGGGTAGTTTAGTCGCTGCTTTATTAGCTGCTCCCTTCTTTTTTGCAGCGGTAGGCTCTGGCTATACAAGTGGTGGCTTTGAAGGTTCGGCAACAATGGGTGGTTTAGGGACTTGTATGATTCTTGGCGCACTCATTTGGACCAAGCCATTACGACGTTTAAAGGGCTGGACATTAGCAGATTACTACGGTTTACGCTATGGCAGTAAAAAGCTAGGAGCCTATACAGGGGTTGTTATGGCAATTGCTTTTGGTGTTTTTAATGCAGCGGCATTAACAGTTGGTGGAACTTATATTATTCAGCAATTGTTGCAAATTGATTTTATACCTGCGGCGCTTCTATTTGTATCGCTAACGGCTATTTATTCAGTTATTGGTGGTTTATGGGCAGTTGCCTATACTGAAATCGTACAAGGTGCGCTTGCAGTGGCAGGCATTTTGGGTATCACCATTTTTATTTTGTTTTACTATCCAGACGTTACATTTAATCCTGAGTGGTGGAATATCAGTACATTATTTGAGAAGGCAGGAGCAGAATTTTGGACTTTGTATCTTGTACTAGCACTTGGAGATATCCCAGCAGTTGACCTTGGGCAGCGGGTAGCTGCTGCGAAAAGTCCGCGAGTGGCACAACGAAGTATGATTATTGCTGGTATTATTGTCATTGCAATTAGCTGGATTCCAGGGATGCTAGGGGAAGCCTTTAAGTCTATTTATCCTGAGAGCACAAACCCAGAAACATTGATGCTTACCTTTGCACAAGGTTATTTTCCGCCTATATTAGCAGCTATTTTCTTAACAGCTATGGCAGCCATGGGGATGTCTACAGTAGCTGCATGTTATGTAGCGACTTCAGGGATTGTGACAAAGAATATTTATTTAGATTTTATTAATCGTAATCCTGATCCTAAGAAGCTATTAAGATTTTCACGATCTATTATTCTAGCTAGTGCTTTATTAGGTTTAGTGCTAGCTGTAAGCTTCCAAAAAGTAATTGATTTAGCTTATTTAGCTTGGGATATTATATTCGTAACAATATTCTGGCCAATCGTTTTAGGACCATTTTGGAAACGTGTCAGTACACCCGCAGTTTGGGCAAGTATTTCCGTTGGCTTAGTTTATTATATTGTGACATCACTAACATTCGTACCTAGTCTGACAATCCAATCAGAAGGCTTCATAGGCCTATTAAATGAATTATGGCAGGCTCCTGTATTTTCGGGTGTTGTTATAACTGGTATCACAATTGTCGTGGTGAGCTTACTCGTGCCGCCATCTGAGCATGTTCTTGAGATGCATAAAATAGAAAAAGATAAAACATTAGATGACGTAAGTAGTAAAGAAGAGCTAATTGGTCGTTAAAAGCAAAAGCACGGATTCATTGTAAAGTTCAATGAATTCGTGTTTTTTATTAGAATGAAAAGATAGAATCAAGAATACTATTGCTAGTACATCATCTGAATTTTTCTAGTGATTATCTTGATAAAGGCGGGAATTGAATGAAAAATATTTTCTTCATTTTATTAGGGATTGTCTATCTTTATCTAGCAAATGCTATTGAATTAGTCATTATTAAGCAACTATTTTTTTTAATTGGGCTCGCTTTAGTCGGTCTAGGGAGTATCCGTTATTTAAAAGAGCGTTATATGGCCATACAAACTTTGACAGCCATGACGGAAGCTAGTGAGGAGGAGATAATGGCTATTCCTCATACACAATGTACAGTTTCCCATGATGCTTTAAATGCTTTACTGTTAAATGAACAGACAAACATGCTTATTTTCGCCCGAAGAGAAGCTTTAGACGAAGAACTAAAAATTATAGAGGTTCCATTTAACAGAATATATGAGGTGGCCATCATGGAAGATGAAGTATTTACGGTTCGAACAAAGAATCATCTAATGAGTGGTTCCTTACTTGCTGAAGCAGATGAAATAGAAGAAGAGGAGGTAGAAGAAGATACAATTTCACAGCTATCGCTAAAGTTAGTTGTAGATCATTTATCAGAGCCTATTCAAGAATATATGTTCATGGATAATAGTGAAGATCCCATATCAAAAGAGGAGGATGACTATAAAGAAGCCATAGAGCTTTGTGAGAAATGGTTTCAAAAGATAAGTGTTATTATTAAACGTCATGAACTGGAACGAGTGCCAATAAGTCATTGGCAATAAGAGAGAAGGCTATCTCAAAATAGAAAAATTTGAGATAGCCATTGTTGTTTAGATGATTAAATTTTAAATTGCTGTAGCTGTGTATTTAATTCTTCGGCCATTCCAGCAAGCTGATTTGCACTTCTAGCGATTTCATCCATTGTAGCGGCGGTTTCCTCAACAGTTGCTGTTGTTTGCTCAACGCCAGCTGCGGATTCCTGTGAAATGGAGGCCATATCATCAATAGAAGCATTAATGGTTTCCGAATTTTGAGCCAGCTGATTTAAATTCGTTGAAATCGTTGAAATATTATCAATCATATCCCCAACAGCATCAGAAATTTTTTCAAATGTTTTATTTGTTTCATCGAGCTGAGTGGTTCCTCTTTTTACTTCCTCATAGCCAGTCTGAAGGGCAGATGTTACAGTGCCAGTTTCACCTTGAATACGCTGGACAATTGTTGCAATATCCGTGACAGAGAACTGTACTTGCTCAGCAAGCTTTCGGACTTCATCTGCCACAACAGCAAAGCCCTTGCCATGCTCACCTGCTCGTGCTGCTTCGATGGCTGCATTTAAGGCAAGTAAATTTGTTTGGTTTGAAATATCATCGATAACGGACACAAGCTTGGATATTTCAGCAGACTGTTCATTTAAATTTTCCACCTTTTTCACAGAGTCTAATACAATTTCATTTATTGTAGCCATTTGTTTGGTAGATTGAACCATTAAACTTTTCCCTGAAACCGTTAATTGTTGAACATGACTAGAATGTTCGCTTAATTCAATGCCCTCCTGTGTAGTTTCATGAATGCTACGCTTAAATGCTGTCATTGTTTCTGCCAAATCACCTGTGGTAGAAGCTTGTGTTTCTGTACCCGATGCAAGCTCTTGCATGGTTACTGTAATTTGCTCAGTACCTGCTTGTACCTCATTCGATGATTGAGCAAGTTCTTCACTACTAGCTGCTACTGTTTCAGAAACCGTGTAGATAGACTGGATCGTTTGTTTTAATTTTTCGTTCATGTCATTGGCTGCTACCATTAACGTTCCAATTTCATCTCGTGTTTTTACAGGTAGAGGCTCTAGTTGTAAATTTCCATCTGCTAATTCTTTCATTCGGTCGGCTACGACTGTAACAGGTTTAGAAATGGTACTTGCTGTGATAATAGCAATAAGAATACCCGCTATAGTTAGAATCAAGCTAAAGGCGATACCAATTGTTCGATTCTCAGAGCTAGTTGATACGACATCGTTACCGACATCTGTAATGGCTTTAGCGCGTTCATCTGCCAGTTTTTCGTAACCATATCGCACTTTCGTTACGAGTTCATGTGTATCCATTAAATTTTCTAAAGCTAATTCTTTATTGCCCTTTTGGTAGATATCAAATACCTCTGTATTGACAAGGGTACTCCAATCTCGGGCAATTGCTACAAGTTGATCGCGTTCATCTGATTTTTCATATTTGTCTAGAATAGCGTTATTTTCCTCAGCCATTTTGCGATACTCATTAAATGATTCTTTGTATTTTTCGTCACCTGTCAACACATAATTTAACGCTGCAGATAGGCGGACACTCATAGAGAGTGCTAAATTTTTACTTGCATCTAAAACAACTAAATCTTCTTTCACTAAATCTTTTGCTTGTTTTTCCATATTTGTATTGGAATTGTAAGTGTAGGTTGTAAAGCTAACTACTAAAACTAACAAAAGAATAAATGCACTTAAAATTCGAGTTTTAAGTGTTTTAAACTTGATAATGCCTTTCATTTTCCCATCCCTTTACTATCTCATTGAGAAATTTTTTCAACACAAGTATTATTTTATAACTAATTATGCGTATTAATAAGCCTTTCGGTAGAAATATTTAAAAATAGTTTCTTAGTACAATGATATAATTATTTTCCTTTTATTAATAGTTAAATATATATAGATGTCTAACGACTGATTTATATATTTATGTAGAATTTCCTATGTAGAAAGAAAATGCACCTGAAGCAACATGCTTCAAGTGCCATAAGTAAAGGATTCTCTATTGTTTTTGACTTTTCGCCTTGCGCTCCCACTGTAGAAGGGAAGGATAAGGGTCAAAAGCCCATTCGGTTCTTCCATTAAATTTATAAATACCATAATGAAGATGTGGAGGGAATTTGCCAGATGTACCTTCTTTTCCATATCCAGAGCTTCCAACATAGCCAAGAACAGTACCAGGTTTTACAATTGTACCTACTTCAATTTCCTTATGATAGCTACCAAGGTGGGCATAATAGTGGTAGGAATTATGATTGTCCCGAATACCAATACGCCAGCCACCAAATTGATTCCATCCTTTAACCTCCACTATTCCATAAGAGGTAGATAATACAGGCGTTCCATAGCTGGCAAAAATATCAGTTCCCTCATGAATACGGCGTCCACCCCAACCACGATTGGCGCCCCAAGTGCCCCTGTAACTGTAATCAGAGCGGATATTTAGCGGGAAGGTATGTGCATCAAGTTCTATAGTTTTAAAATGTCTGTACAATGTGGAGATGGTAAATATTTGATTGACTGCTTCTTCGCTTCCGTAATATTCCCATAATGCTAATTTAAAATCCTCATCTGTTGTTCCGAATTTCCCTAAATAACTAGCCATCGAAAAAATGACATCCTCATCATCCTTTGGACTAGCGATTCCATCATGATTACCGTCAAGGCCCATTCCTCCGAAATAGCTAATTGTCTCAGGAGAAGTGTCTTCCTTTACAGGATTTAATGCGCCTGACCAGTATTCATCAGAAAATTGAATAGCCAAATAGCCCTCTCGTTTAGGGATGTCTTTACGAACTGATTGTAGGTTTCTTTCATATTGATCGATAGCAGCTAAAAAATGCCATGGAATGAGTAATTCATCGAATTGTACATAATAGGACATACGCTGCTGTAAAATTTCTTCTTCTGTAAGATCCTCCTTTGCAAAAGAGACGGAAGGGTACAGCATAATCACTAAAAATAAACACGTGAAAAGAAATATAAAATGGCGATGCAATGATAGACCTCCTTTCTAACGTTAGAATAACCGAAATTTTTATCTTCATTCAGTAAGGTTCTATGTATGAAAACAGTTGATATCTCCGCTATTTTTTTGCAAAAAAAAATAGAAATAATAAGAAGAAACTTCATCAAAGAAAAAGTAATGGTATCATCATGCCATTAACTTCATACTATGTTATAAATCAAGCCCTGAATGGAGGGAAGGCTATTAACATTTTAGATAAAGTGAAAAACTATCGCGAAGAAGAAAACAGGCTGAAGTGGGAAGGGACATTTGCAGATTATTTAAACATCATTAGGGAAAGACCTGAAGTTGCTCAAACAGCCCATTCACGCGTCTACAATATGATAAAAAGTTCTGGTGTAGAGGAACGCGATGGGCAAAAAATGTACAAATTTTTCGGACAAGAAATTTTTGGGCTTGAAACAGCAATTGAAAGACTGGTGGAGGAATATTTCCATCCAGCAGCACGCAGGTTAGATGTTAGAAAACGTATTTTATTATTAATGGGACCAGTTAGTGGTGGTAAATCAACTATCGTTACCTTACTAAAACGCGGCTTAGAGCAATATTCGCGAACAGATGAAGGTGCAGTTTACGCAATTAAGGGATGTCCAATGCATGAAGATCCGCTCCATTTAATTCCACATCATTTGCGTAATGAGTTCTTTGAGGAATATGGGATTAGAATTGAAGGAAGTTTATCGCCTTTAAATACAATGCGTCTTGAAAAGGAATACGATGGACGCATTGAAAATGTAATGATTGAACGTATTACTTTTTCAGAAGATAAACGTGTGGGCATTGGGACATTTACTCCATCAGACCCTAAATCACAGGATATTGCAGATTTAACAGGAAGTATTGATTTTTCTACAATAGGTGAATTTGGCTCAGAGTCGGATCCTCGTGCTTACCGCTTTGATGGGGAGCTGAATAAGGCCAATAGAGGAATGATGGAATTCCAGGAGATGCTAAAACTAGATGAAAAATTCTTATGGAATTTATTATCGCTAACACAGGAAGGAAATTTCAAAGCAGGAAGATTTGCTTTAATTAGTGCAGATGAGTTAATCGTTGCCCATACAAATGAAACAGAGTATCGTTCATTTATTTCGAACAAAAAGAATGAGGCATTACATTCTCGAATTATCGTTATGCCAATTCCCTACAACCTCAAAGTTAGTCAGGAAGAGCATATTTATGAAAAGATGATAAAAGAGAGCGATATGTCCCATGTCCATATTGCACCGCATGCTTTAAAGGCCGCAGCAATCTTTTCGGTTCTTACTCGATTGGAAGTTCCGAAAAAACAAGGTGTGGATCTAATTAAAAAAATGCGCTTGTACGACGGAGAAAATGTGGAGGGATTTAATTCCGTTGACTTAGAGGAGCTGAAGAAAGAGTTCCCGAATGAAGGCATGAACGGTATTGATCCACGCTATATTATTAACCGTATTTCTTCCGCTATTATCCGCAAAGAGATACCATCTATAAATGCCTTAGACGTTTTACGAGCATTGAAGGATGGGCTAGATCAGCATGCATCTATTTCTCAAGAGGATCGTGAAAAATACATGAATTATATTGCGGTTGCTCGTAGAGAATATGATGAAATTGCTAAAAACGAAGTACAAAAGGCTTTTGTGTACTCCTATGAGGAATCGGCAAAAACATTGATGAACAACTACCTCGATAATGTAGAGGCATTTTGTAATAAAAATAAAATTTATGATCCACTTACTGGGGAAGAAATGAACCCAGATGAAAAATTAATGCGCTCGATTGAGGAGCAAATTGGCATTTCAGAAAATGCTAAAAAGGCATTCCGTGAAGAGATTCTCATTCGAATTTCAGCCTATGCACGAAAAGGTAAACGTTTTGATTACAATTCTCATGAAAGATTGCGAGAAGCCATTCAGAAGAAATTATTTGCAGATTTGAAAGATGTCGTGAAAATTACTACTTCTTCTAAGATGCCAGATGAATCGCAGCTGAAGAAGATTAATGAGGTTGTGGCAAGGCTTGTTGATGAACATGGCTATAATACAACATCAGCAAATGAGTTGTTACAGTATGTAGGAAGTTTGCTCAATCGATAACTTGATGTTCATTGTTCCAAGTCAGATAGGAGTGTCCCATTTTTAGGGCACTCCTTTTATTATCAGGAGGAGAGATTTATCAACAAAAAGCCCCAGAGGATGTCCGAGACTTTGAAGAGAAACTTTCGAGCATAATCGGAAAAAATCTGGACGCATTGAGGCGTGATTGATAGATTTACAATTGATTTTATGAAAAAAGTTCAAAAATTTGGCTCTCAAGCATAGTATAGAAAAAGCGAATTTGATAGATGGGTGAGGATAAAAATGACTGAACACAAAAATAAACGCTTTGTCATTTCTCAGGAAAATTGGTCCCTCCATCGTAAAGGGCACCAAGACCAACAACGCCATATGGAAAAAGTGAAAGATGCAATTAAAAATAATTTACCTGATTTAGTTAGCGAAGAAAGTATTGTGATGTCCAATGGTCGCGAGGTTATTAAGATACCAATTCGGTCACTTGATGAATATAAAATTCGATATAACTATGATAACTCTAAGCATGTAGGGCAGGGACAAGGGGATAGTAGTGTTGGAGATGTAGTAGCGCGCGATGGCAGTAAGGCCAATCAGGCTCCCGGTAAAGGTAAAGAAGCAGGTGACAAGCCTGGCCAAGATTATTATGAAGCGGAAGTCAGTATTGAGGAAATTCAAAATGTTTTATTTCATGAACTAGAGTTACCTAATTTACAGCAAAAAGAAAAGGCAGATATTAAAACAGAAAAAATAGAGTTTAATGATATTCGAAAAAAAGGACTCATGGGTAATGTCGATAAAAAGCGTACCATTTTGAATGCATTAAAGCGCAATGCGATGCATGGGAAAGCAGAAATAACGCCAATCCACAATGACGATTTACGTTTTAAAACATGGGATGAAGTGGAGAAACCAGAATCCAAAGCCGTAGTGCTCGCCATGATGGATACAAGTGGCTCAATGGGAGCATTTGAAAAATATTGTGCGAGAAGCTTCTTCTTTTGGATGACGAAGTTTTTACGGTCAAAATATGAAACAGTAGAAATTGAATTTATTGCTCATCATACTGAGGCAAAGGTTGTCACAGAAGAGGAGTTTTTTACAAAGGGCGAAAGTGGTGGAACCATTTGTTCTTCAGCTTATAAAAAGGCATTGGAATTAATTCAGGATAAATATCATCCGTCTCGCTACAATATTTATCCTGTCCATTTTTCAGATGGTGAAAATATATCGATGGACAATGAAAAGTGCTTGAAGCTAGTAGGAGAGTTAATGGATGTATCCAGCATGTTTGGCTATGGTGAGGTGAATCAGCATAACCGATTCTCAACGCTTATGTATACGTATAAAAAAATTGATGATCCTAAATTCAGATACCATATTTTGAGAAAAAAAGGCGATGTGTATGACGCTTTAAAGAGCTTTTTCAAGAAAAGTGAAGAGTAACATGGAAGTATCCTCAGCACCACGTTCAAAGGAGGGGGCGTAAAATGGACACAAAAGAGCTTCATCGTGCAATAGATGAAATTACCGAAATTGCCTCAAGCTTTGGCTTAGATTTTTATCCAATGCGTTATGAAATTTGTCCAGCAGATATTATTTATACATTTGGCGCCTACGGTATGCCCACGCGCTTTTCCCATTGGAGCTTTGGCAAACAATTTCATAAAATGAAGCTTCAATATGATTTAGGACTTAGTCAGATTTATGAGCTTGTCATTAATTCAAATCCTTGCTATGCATTTTTACTGGATACCAATACTTTAACCCAAAATAAATTGATTATTGCCCATGTTCTAGCACACTGCGATTTCTTCAAAAATAATATACGTTTTTCTAATACAAGAAGAGATATGGTAGAAAGTATGACCGCAACTGCGGAGCGAATAGCTGGCTATGAGAGAGAGTATGGCAAGGATGAGGTGGAGCAGTTTTTAGATGCTGTTTTAGCTATTCAAGAACATATTGATCCATCAATTTTAAGACCGAAGCTATCCTGGAGTGAAGAGGATGAGCTTGAGGAGGAAAAACCACCAACAAAATCACCGTATGATGATTTATGGAGTATAGAAGAAAAAGAAAAAGTTTATAAACCAATTCGACGCAGATTAAAGCAATTTCCTCCTCAGCCAGAAAAAGATCTGTTGTTATTCTTAGAGGAACATAGCCGTGAATTGGAAGACTGGCAACGAGATATATTAACAATGATGCGAGAGGAAATGCTTTATTTTTGGCCTCAATTAGAAACTAAAATAATGAACGAGGGCTGGGCCTCCTTCTGGCATCAACGAATCATGCGGGAGCTAAAGTTAACTACTGCTGAAACTATCGAATATGCCAAATTAAATGCGGGGGTTGTGCAGCCCTCCAAAACATCGATTAATCCATATTATCTTGGGATTAAAATTTTCGAGGATATTGAAAATCGCTATAATAATCCTACTGAGGAAATGAAACGGTTAGGTGTTTTGCCAAATACGGGACGTGAAAAGATTTTTGAGGTAAGAGAGGTAGAATCAGATATTTCCTTTATTCGAAACTATTTAACAAAGGATTTAGCGAAGCGTGAAGATTTGTACTTGTTCCAAAAGAAAGGGAATGAATACCGTATAACGGATAAGGATCACGAGATGGTTCGCGATCAACTCGTATCCATGCGTGTAAACGGCGGCTTCCCATATATTGTGGTGAAAAATGGTGATTATTTGCGGAATGGCGAGCTATATTTAGTTCATGGCTATGAAGGGATGGAGTTAGATCCACACTATTTAGAAAATGTATTACCTTATATTTACCAGCTATGGGGACGTCCTGTTCATTTAGAAACCTATGTGGATAAAAAGCCGATGCTCTATTCATATGACGGCACAAAAAATTATAAACGCAATGTATAATAAAAAAACTTCTATCTGTTGAGGGTACCATCAAGCAGATAGAAGTTTTTTCATCGCATTGAAAAACAAAACCATTAATAGTAGTTTTTAGAAAAGGTCAACAATCGGTTGCAAGCTACTAGCTTTCCTGTGGCAGAGCACAGAGCCTGTTCTTGCCAAAAGGACTTTTTTTGCGACTGATATGATCTTTTTGAAACCAATCTACTCGCCTTCTTCAGTTAATACATCAGTCTCTTCATTACTTTCACTATGGTTAGAGGATGAATGAATATCACTATCAATGACAAGACTATCTCGTACTTTAATGCCTTGTTGCCCACCAGCCTCGTCATTATGATTACCAGCAATACCGCTTCTTCCATTACCGTCAGCAAACTGTGAATTGACGTTGCGTGTATGACTACCGTTACTAGCGTTTTGTCCACCTTGGTTGGCATTTGTGCCTACATCATGATTGATTTGGCCTCCGCCTTCTGCACGCTGCTCAAAGTGAAAATCAGTATTTCCTATATTGAATGTAAAATTTATTGTTATATGATTTTTCCCTTGCTTGTTAGAGGATTCCTGCTCAGGTTCGTCAGGTCCATAAAATTTTTTAGAATTAAAACTAGACATCGTTTTTCCTCCCTTCCATTCCTATTACTATTAAGATATTAGCGCTTCTTGAACCCACCTGTACGTGTAGCCATGTTACCTAGAGAAAAGGTAGGAGTGGCCAGAGGGAAGCTCAACGATTTTTGCTATCTATCCAATAAATTTGTTAAAATGAATGAGATTTGATTATTTAGTGAATGGGAACGGAGAAGCAACATTGAGAACATTTAAAAAGGTTTATATAGAAATTACAAGCGTTTGTAATTTAGCATGCAGTTTTTGTCCACCTACAGCGCGTGCAAAGGGGCTTATTAAAGTCGAACAATTTAATAAAATATTAGATGAAATTCGTCCACATACAAAATATATTTATTTGCATGTGAAAGGAGAGCCATTACTACATCCAAGAATTGATCAGCTATTAGATGCTGCCCATGCAAAAGGATTCAAAGTCAATATTACAACGAATGGTACGCTAATCAAAAAGAATCGCGAGAAAATATTAGGAAAGCCAGCATTACGTCAAATTAATTTCTCGTTGCATAGCTTTGATGGGCATGAAGGCTCCGAAAATCGTGAAAAATATTTAGGAGATATTTTGGATTTTGTGCGAGATTCTAGGGAATACAATACGATTATTTCCTATCGTTTATGGAATCTACAACAGGATCATGTTTCAGATGTTGCAGCTCGTCGCAACCGCGAGACTTTAGAAATATTAGAAAATGAGTATCATCTTGATTATCGTATAGAAGAAAAAGTAGAACCTGGTAAAGGGGTAAAAATTGCCCCGCATGTGTATTTAAATCAAGATCATGAGTTTAGATGGCCAAGTCTCCTAGAGCCAGAGGATGAAGGCAAGGGCTTTTGTCATGCTCTGCGTAGTCAAGCAGCTATATTGGTGGATGGTACCGTTGTACCTTGCTGTTTGGATGGTGAAGGTGTCATTAATTTAGGGAATGTACATGAAAAATCCTTCTCCGACATTGTAGAAGGAGAGCGTGCCAATAAGATTGTTGAAGGCTTCTCAAGAAGAGAAGCTGTGGAAGAACTATGTAGAAAATGCGGCTATCGTCAAAAGTTTGGTATGTAGCTTCTAAAAAGTTACGTTGAAATAAAGAAGCAGCTCCAATGGTCATTGACCGTTAGAGCTGTTTTTCTTTGATTGAGAATCAATCGTATCTAAAAAATCCTTCGTTATACGAACTACATATTTTACCTCGTCTAAATTTCGTTCTCTTAATAATGAGCGATGAATGTCTAGCATGAGGTTTTTCTCCTCAATATCAGTAACGCCAGATAATTTTTGAAAATTAAATAGCTCCTCAGGGGTAATGTCTAATGCCTTCATGATTGTTTCCAAAGTACTTAAGGTAATATTAGATTGTCCATGCTCAATATTGGAAACTCTTCCTTTACTGAAACCCAACTTCCCTGTTCTTTCAGCCACTTCTTCTTGGCTAAGTCCTTTAGATAATCGAATAATCCGAAGTTGTTCACCTACTAGCTTTAAAAAATCTGACATATGATTCACCTCTATGTTAAAAGCTAGTGAAAAACAATGGAAATGACTATACTATTATAGTGGTATAATAGAGAAAAAGTTTCATTAAAATGGTACAATCTTTAGAGTAATACTTTTATCCAGACAAATGACCTAAATAAATAACTAGGCATGCGTTAATGAAGATTGAATTCAGGGTATTAATTGGGACAGAGGATTGGAGGGTTCATACATGGTGAAGCAGTTTTTTTTAGAAGAAATAGCAAAAGTCCAAATTGGTCATTTAATTGTGAACGATCAATATTTTACTAGGGAAGGTACTCCTTTTATCACCAAAGCAACACTCTTGAAATTAATGGTAGATGATGATGCTAGTCAAGTGCCAAAGATTGATCACACGGTTGATTCATTAAATTTGTCACTAGTACCTGCAAAAAGCATTCTTCTCAACAAATTAAATGTAAAGGAAACCATTATTTATCAATGTAAAAAAGCTGTGTGCATCGGTCATGATATCATTGCCATTATTCCAAATGAATCCATTGTTGTTAGTGACTATTTATTTCACTTTTTTAAATGGTATCAATTAAATAAAGAGAAGCGTCATATCCTTCGTTTAATAATTGAATTACCTCCTCTTGATATACAGCATAGAGCAGCTCAACTATTAAACGCTATTCAACATCTATTAATGAATAAAGATTCTTTAGTCACAGCGGTAGAAAAACTTCCACAGTATTTCGATAATGTGTCAAAACAAGTAAATCAGCATTCAAAAAACTTACATCATAGCTTTGACCAGCTCCAATCTTTATATGCGGATATGTTACATAAGATTTATAATGGAGATTTCTTAAATGATTCCTCCTTTCAAATGCTGAGCAATTAACATAAGTCGGTGCAAATGGATTGAGCAATCCTTGCACCGACTTGTTAAATTTCAATAATAATTGGTAAAATCATGGGCTTACGTTTTGTTTGGGTAAATAAATATTGTCCAACAGCTCTTTTAATTTCTCGGCGAAGGACATGTATTTGCTGTCTGCCCTCTTCTTGAAGCTCATTGACGATTTCTTTGGAAAGCACATTGACTTTAGTTAACAGTGCCTCGAAATCTTTAGCATAAACAAAACCACGTGAAATGGTATCGGGTTCTGAAATAAAACCACCGTCAGCTTTATTGAGTGTCAATACAATAACAAGCATTCCATCTTCTGAAAGTTGCTTGCGATCACGGAGGACAATTCCTTCGACCTCACCAATGCCAATCCCATCTACATAGGTATCCCCAGCTGGAATTTTCCGTGTTTGCCTTGCCTTTGAATCTTCAATATCAACAACATCCCCATTTTTCATAATAAATGTATGTCCCTTTTGAACGCCAATAGATTCTGCTAATAAACGATGTTGATGTAACATACGGTACTCACCATGAATAGGGATGAAGAATTTAGGCTTCATAAACGTCAGCATAAGTTTCAAGTCCTCTTGATGACCATGTCCTGATACATGCATACCTGTATGACTGGAAGAACCATAAATAACCTTAGCACCAAGCTGAAACAAATTGTCCACAATGCGAGAAACGCCCTTTTCATTACCAGGGATTGGTGAAGCGGCAAGAATGACTGTATCGTCTGGTAAAACTTTAATTTCACGATGATTACCATTTGCTATTCTTGCAAGTGCAGCTAGAGGCTCGCCTTGGCTACCTGTGCAGAGGACCACCACCTCTTCTGGTGGGAGGTATTTGACCTCTCGTGCATCAATTAACAGATCTTCTGGTACAAATAAATAACCTCGTTCAATTGCAACATCAACGACATTGACCATGCTACGCCCTACTAAAGCTAGCTTCCTATTGGTGGCAATTGCTGCATGTACGATTTGTTGAATACGATTAACATTTGAAGCAAAGGTAGAGATGATTACTTTTCGCTCAGCATGTAAAAAGGCTTCCTCAATATGATGCCCTACAAGTTGCTCTGAAGGTGTCAAACCTGGTCTTTCTGCATTTGTACTTTCCGAGATAAGAACTAGCACACCATTTGAACCGATTTCAGCCATTTTATGAATATCAGCAAATTGGTTGTTAACAGGCGTTAGGTCAAATTTAAAATCTCCAGTATGGACAACGTTTCCTTCTGGTGTGGCTAAAACGATTCCTAAACAATCGGGTATACTATGATTGGTTCTAAAGAAACTAACATCGATTTGTCCTAAATGTAGAGCTGAGTCTGCATGAATTTCAATTAAATCGGTTCCTCTTAAAAGTTTATGTTCCTTCAGCTTTAATTCAATAAGTCCAAGCGTGAATCGGGTAGCATACACAGGGACATTTAATTTTTTTAGTAAGTAAGGAATACCACCAATATGATCCTCATGACCATGCGTGACAATTAATGCCTTAATTTTCTCCTTATTATCAAGTAAATACGTAATATCTGGAATGATTAAATCAATTCCAAGCAGTGTTTCATCAGGAAATTTTGCTCCGCAATCAATAATAATTATGTCATCTGCATATTGTACTACATACATATTTTTACCAATTTCATTTATCCCACCTAGGGCGAATATGGATAATAGCTGTTTACTTGTTGACAACGTATTCCCTCCTATAGTTTTAAATAAAGCCTTCTAAATGCTTTTGCCATAGGTAGTATAGCTTTTAGCATTTCATCCTATACGAAATATACGACTAATTGTATAACGCAAAGAATAGAATGGAGAGACAACAAAATCAAAGACAGCTCCGAGTAAATTTTTTAGTTATTTCTCTAAAATCAAGTTAAGAGGAGGTAAACCTTTGTCTAATTTTGTGCAACATGCTATTTTTGAGCATAGATTTTGGCTAGAAATTATGCAAAATCATGCTCAATTTATTCATGACGCTCTCTATTCCTCAGAAAAGGATGCTATTCAAAATGCCCATACGTATATTTATCAATTCTCGCAGCTACTTGCGTATATACCTTCGCTCGATGATTCAAATGCTGTATCTTTTTCAGTGTCCGTGGACGACAATGTTGAGCAATTTAAACAATTCAAGCTTCATCTACTTAGACACCAACTATTGGGGGATATTGGGATTCATTTAACGCCTACGTTTGTCAACCATATGGTCAACGAATTAGAGGAATACCAAAATGTGCTGAATTACTTGAAAAAAGGAGAAGCACCACCGATTTTCCATGAACTTCATCATCATTTAGTTTGGCTTTTAGATGCCTCTGGACATGCAGGCATTATTAATGATGATTTAGATGGTGTTGAGAAGCGTTTGAAGCAAAAGAGTCATGAGTTTGCTCAACACTTTGAACAATTTTACTTAAAGGCCGTAGAATTAACAGGCTATTTACGTACGAATATCGATTCCTTTCCAGCTTTAAAACGATTTAATAAAGATGTTGAGCTAGAAATGACATTATTTAAAACATTCTTAAGAGAATTAGAAGAAATGGAGCTAAGTGCAGAGGTGCTAGGTACATTTACAGCTCCGATGGCGGATCATATGTGGCGTGAAGAGCAATACTATTTAACAAAGCTTGCACAGGCTAGAGAACAAGATAATTAAATCTAAAGGCTATCTAAACTGACTAGATAGCCTTTTTAGTTAGGGATGAATCACTACCTCTGTACCTATTGGCACAATACTGGCTAGCTCTTCAACATCTCGATTTTGCATGCGGATACACCCATGTGAAACAGCATGCCCAATCGAGCTAGGATCATTTGTGCCATGAATTCCGTAATGTTCTTTAGAAAGACTCATCCACATCGTGCCAAAAGGACCGCCAGGGTTTGGCGCTTTATTGATGATAATAAAACTACCTACAGGTGTTTCGTGAAGCATGCGTCCGACTGCAATTGGGTATTGTTTTTGAAGGATATTGTTTTTATATAAACGGAGCCAGCGATTATTGGTGGATATCTCGATACGATAAGGAATTGCTTCAGGGTCGGGCAAGCCGGGGATGATAATTTGTTGACCCATGAAAAGATGGTCAGGCTGAATTCCTGGATTAGCAGCGATAATGGATGCCAAAGGTGTACGGTAATCTTGAGAAATTTGAGCAAGGGTTTCACCAGCTTTGACAGTATGAATCAATTATTATTCACTCCAATGCAAAGATTTATTGCTCTACTATATGCTTCAGATGTTTTAGGTAATGTTAGGAATGCAAAGTTTTTCAGTTTCTGGACAGAATAAACGGTGACATTGCAGGATTAAGGGGCATAAAGATGAAGGAATTTAAAATTACGTATTTTTTTGATGAGGTACATTATGTTCGAAGATTCATTTTTATTGAATCGCAACAAGAGGCAGAAAAATTAGTGAAAAATGAACGCGATCAATATATCTCCTTTACGGATAGTAGGGGAATATACCATGAACTGCACACAAAACATGTACGAGTTATTCAAATAGCTGAGTATCATCGAATAGATAAAAGTGCGAAAGAGAAAGACACATAATCTGTTCAGCATTACACACATTAAAGGTAAAGGAGTGTGACAGAATGGACATCGAAAAAATACCACATGAAAAGAAAATGTTCATGAATTTAAATAGTAAGGACAAGCCTGATATGGTTGAATCAGATACGATTAGTCTTTTCGATCTGCATGAGGATATGCAAACTGTAGATGCCATTCCAATAGAGGAACTCAATAAGCGTGTAAAAAGAGAAGGCGACGAATTAATTGAAATGCAGCCAGATGAATTATAGGAGGTAAAAATGATGAATCGTGAAAAAGACATCCAGTTTACATCTGCAGGTACAAATATTAACGAAGTGAAGCAAAAAAATGCAGATGCAGGATTATCCTATAATGAAGTGAAGGCCCTGTTAGCAAAAAGTGGTGGACGTGGAACGTCTATTTATAGCGACACTGACATTGAAGAAGTAAAACAAGATATACACAGGCATCAACAGTAAAAGTTTTGGGAGGAGCAAGGTATTGAGCGCTCTTCCCTTTTTATTTTACAATGGTGAAAAATAAAGGAGTTGTAAAAGCATGACAACTGGAGAAATGAAATGTCCATTATGCGGAGGCGAAAACCATTGTGGCGTGGCAAGAGGTGAAAAAGAGTGCTGGTGTATGACAGTTAGCATACCAGAAACCCTGTTAACTTCAGTTCAAAGAGAGCCAAATCTATGCATTTGTTCAACATGCATAGATACATATAAGAAAGAGCAAGTATAGTTTTCTACGATGATAAAGATTGGTAAAAATTGAGCAATTGGTACAATTGTCTATCGCACAACAACCTAGCAGGCATACATTACTCTGAAAGGAGTGTGTCTAATGGCTAAACCAATTGAACTCAGTAATGTGACAAAGGCATATTTAGAGGAATATCAGCGAATCCTCAAAAAAATGATGCAGGGTATGACCTATGTTACCATTACTTGTAGTATCTCAGAAAATTTTATTAAGCAAATCATCCCTCATCAAGTTGCAGCAATCCAAATGTCTGAAAATGTTTTACGTTATACAACGAATATACCTGTGCAAAATCTCGCATTAGAAATCATTCGCACACATACAGAAATGGTTGAGAGTCTTGAAGCGATACAAAATCGATGTTGTGTCGTACAAAATTCAGAGTATGAATTATACGAGTATATGTGTGCTTACAAAGAAATTACAGAAGCTATGTTCAATGCAATGTGTGCTCCACCAGTCTCTAATAGCATTAATATCAATTATCTTCGGGAAATGATCGTCCATCATCAGGGTGGTATACGACTGGCACAAAATGTGCTTAGATTCTGCATCTGTCAAGAGTTAATTCCAATCCTACGTTGCATGATTCAAACGCTGTGTGAGCAACTAGAAGCCATGGAAAAGCTACTGGATAGCTTACAAAATTGCGATTGTGAGTGCTAGCACTAACGAGAAGTTTATATGGGAAGAAGGCGCTAAATCAATTGGGATTTTAGCGCTTTTTCTGCGTAAAGACAGTGTTTAACTAAGAAAATAAGAAATTGTCAATAAAGTGGACGAAAAAATAATAAAGTGTAAAGAATTAAATGAGAATCTATTTTTGTCATTCTATTGTTGGTAAAATATATATGTTTTATTAGTTGAAGGTAATGAAGAGAAATCTATAATTGGCTTTAAAATATTGGTAATTATATTTTACTTGAATACAACTAGGAGTGGGAGCTATGTTCAAAAGGAAGAAGATTAATCAAAGTTATGATTATTTTTCGGCTACGAAAAATTCAGACATCGAAACAAATGAACGTTTTAAAGAAAAATTGGATTTCCTTGCTTTATCTAGAATTAGAAGAGAATCTGTAGGGTTTTTACGTAAAATTTACGAGAATAATCGACAGCATATACTCGATAATTTTTATGCTCGTCTACTGGAAATTCCAGAGTTTAATCATGTCATCAATACACATTCGACAGTAGAGCGTTTAAAAGGATTGTTTGATACACATTTTATTAGCTTATTTGATGATGAATTAGATTTAGATTATGTCTTTAAGCGTCGTAAAATTGCGTATGTTCATGCAAGAATTGGTGTACTACCGAATTGGATGATTTCTGCCTATACACTGATTAATCAATTAATCATTCCGCTTATTGTCAAAGAACTATCTCGTGATGAAGAAAAAATGCTGGATGTTTTATTGTCTTACGATAGCTTAGTAACAATTGATCAACAAATTATTTTAGAGACCTATATTGAAATTCAAGCAGGATCCGTAGTAAATGGATTAGGTGAAATAATTACTTATAATACACAGTTAGATACCATTAAGGAACTGATTGAATTTCAGGAGATTCAACAACAGGAAATTGTAGCAGCAGATCAATTAATGCATGAGTTAGACGAAAGTATTGAAGAAATTGCCACATCAGTTGGTGATATTTCAGAGCAAACAAAGTATGCCTTTAAAAAATTAAATCAGGATTTGGAATCATTACAACAAGTATCATCTATTTTACAGACAACCGATGAAGGCCATAAATCAATGCAGGAAGATATTAGGCGTTTAGTTGAACGTGTAAATAGTGTAGCGAAATTAATGGAATTAATTAAAAAAATAGCAGATCAAACAAATTTGCTGGCTTTAAATGCATCAATAGAGGCCGCTCGTGCTGGAGAAGCAGGAAAAGGTTTTGCGGTTGTTGCAGAGGAAGTTCGGAAACTTGCTGATGATACAAGTACATCTGTCAAATCTATACATACAGATATACAGGAGCTACTTCATATTACCCATAATATTAGTTCATTGACGACTCAATTTTCCCAAGATTTACATCAAGGTGTTACAGATACCTTATATATATCACAGACGCTAGCTGAGCTAAATAAAAACTTACAGCAGCAGGGGGCGCGCTTTGAGGAAATAGCTACAACAACAAAGGTTCAGGCACAATCTGCTACTACTATTTCTGAACGTAACCATACTATTACAGAAAGCATGCAAAAAAGTAAGGTAATCGTTTTTGATATGGGCTCTGCCATTTATAAGTTAAGTAAAATGATTGATGGATACCGATCCACAACAATTTCTAAAAACTTTATTATTAGCCAAGAGGATATTATTGAATTAGCTATTACCGACCATCTATTGTGGAGATGGAAAATCTACAATTTGCTACTAGGCTTTGAAACGATGACGGAGCAGGATGTAGGGTCTCCAAAAGAATCACGCCTTGGCGAGTGGTATTACGGCACAGGAAAGAAACTGTTAGGTGATGAGCGTGTCTACGCAGAGTTAGAACAACCATTTATTTACGTGCATGATATAGCAAAAAAAGCAGTGCGTGAATACAATGTAGGCAATAAAACGGGCGCTGAAAAATACCTAAAAGAAATTACGGATGAATCGTATGCTGTAATTGAAAAGTTAAAAGAGTTAAAGGAAATTTTATTGAGCGGGAAAAAGCAATATATTCATTAAAAATTGGAAAGCAAGCTAGTCTACATACTAGCTTGCTCTTTTATAGATTAATAGGTGGAACACACATAAATGTCACTGTACGCTTTTGGCTATCATAAAGACACCATTCACGGTGATTGATAACAGAGCCTACATTCACACCATATTGTTTGTCTTGTAACGCAATTGGTTGCCCGTAGCGAATACGAATCGGCAGCTTTTTTTGTTGATGATAAAGACCTGATTCGTGACTATGCCCAAAGAAAAATAATGGTTTTTGAAAGGATGGGAAAGTCGGTTGCCAGCTTACATTCCACTTAAATTGATGTCCGTGCATAAGCGTGGCTCCATCAATCTCTATTGTCTCAGGTAAAGCTTTAAAACGTTCAATGCCAGTGACCTGAGTAATACGTTCTTCTTGATTGCCTCGAATAGAGGGGAAGGTTAGCAGTTTTTCAAATTCACTTTCTACTATGGCCGCCTTTTGCAAAGGTAAGCCAGATATGGTTTGTGCCTTTTTCTTACTAACAGTGCATTCATATAAATCCCCTAACCCAATGATTTTTGCTTCCTCTGCTGTTTGTTGAATATGAGCTAGAACAGCTTTAGTGTCTTCTATATTAGAATGTAAATCTCCTAAAAGTGCATAAAGCATTTAAACCCGGCCTTTCCTAATAATAATGGTACAAGTATCATACACCCAATAGAAATTGCTAGAAAAGTAAAATGTCTAAGAATATTTCGTTACTTCAGCTACATATTTTGAATGTGTGGAAAAATTGCCAAGAAATACATTGCCTGATAAAATATAATCGTAATTTTCAGAATTTTAAGAATTTTAATAGTTTCCCATTCTTGTTTATTCAGTAATAATAAAATGAATGTATGGAGGGCTTATAATGACGAAGTTTATGACAGATATTCTTGAAGACTACGCAGGGCAGCAACCAAATGCAATTGCAACACTGTATGATGGAAAGGCATTAAGCTATCATGATTTTTACCAACGTGTAGAAAGATTTGCGGCTTACTTGCAGGAACAAGATTTTGAAAAAAATGATGTGATTGCCCTATATACGCTCAATTCAGATTTATTTTTAATCGCTTATTTAGGCGTCCAATTAGCTGGATTTATTGTAATGCCTATTAACACTAAATTAGCTGCTCCTGAGGTTGATTTTATTTTTAATCATTCACAAGCAAGGGGCTTAATTTTTGATGAAAGATTAACAGAGATATTAGAGGACGTCTCCTATTCATTCCAACATACAATCGGATTTCACGAAATGAAAAACATAATTGAATATGATAATCGTGTTAGAAAAATTGTGCAATTAGAGGCTGACGATACGGCAGTGGTCATGTATACATCAGGAACAACAGGTAAACCGAAAGGCGTCATGCTAACGCATCAGAATATCGTGGCTACAGCAGATATTTGGTCGTCTTCTATGAAAATGTCTAGCAAAGACAAAATGTTTATTTGTACGCCTTTGTTTCATTGTGCAGGTCTTCACGTATTTGCTATGCCTATGTTTTATCGTGGGGGAACAGTGGTCATTGAAGAAGCATTTTCACCAACTAAAACGTTAGCTCAAATTGTAGCGACTGAGGCAACAATTTTCTTTGGTGTTCCATCTATGTATACGATCATATTAAATACTCCAGGATTCAAGGAACATAGCTTTAATCATTTACGTTTATTATGTTACGGGGCTGCCCCGATGCCTTATGAGCTGGTAAAGCAAGTGAAAGAAGCATTTCCAAATGTAAAGGTTCAAAATCTTTATGGTCAAACTGAAAATTCACCTGCAGCTACCTCTCTGCTAGATACAGATGCATTGACGAAAATTGGCTCAGTGGGAAAACCATTAGCACAGACAGAGGTTTGTGTAGTTGATAGTGAAGGAAAGGTCGTACCAGCTGGAGAGGTGGGCGAAATTTGCGTAAGAGGGCCACAAGTAATGAAGGGCTATTTGCGCAATTCAGAGGAAACAGCAAGAGCGATTAGGGATGGCTGGCTGTACTCAGGCGATTTAGGTCGCTTTGATGAGGAAGGCTATTTATATATTGTAGATCGAAAAAAAGATATGATTATTCGTGGTGGAGAAAATATTTACCCAATCGAAATAGAAGAAGTTCTATATCAAATGCCAGAAATTTTAGAAGCTGCAGTGATTGGATTGCCACATGAAGTATATGGAGAAGTACCAAAAGCATTTGTGGTGTTAAAGGAGGGAAAGTCTCTTGATGAAAATTCGATACTATCCTATTGTCAAACACGACTTGCCAAATACAAAGTACCTTATGAAATTGAATTTTTAATAGAATTGCCACGAAATGCCTCTGGGAAGGTCCTAAAGCATACATTACGGCCGAAAGTGACAACGATTTAAGACAGTTCCATTATCCTTTGGCATAATTGCTATCCAGATTTTTGGGGTTTACGTCTTGGGTGTAACTCGCTATTAGTACAAAAAATAGTTACTAAATCAAGATAAAATAGGAACGGCTATGAAAGTATCGTATAATAGAGTCTACGACAAATTGAATAACAGAATGGCGAAGGGGCTGCTCTTCGCCTTAGAATAGGAGCGGAATTTGTCTTGTGGACGGGGTATAAACGCCTTTTACTTATTGGCATTTTGATTATTATGTTACTTTCAGGCTGTCAGCCATTTTCTCAGCAAGATGCTGAACAAAAAAATCAATTAACGGTTTTAACAGTAGAATTTAATAGCGGGGCACCTATTCCAAATCTCTTCCTTACGGTTACAGATGTACAAACAGGTGATGTAGTGGAAGAAGCGATTGGTTCAGAAGAGGGAGAGGCTATATTTTCGAAGCTAAAGGCAGGGAGAGAATATGCAATTGCGGCAACAACACTTGAAAATAGTACGACAAATAATGGGTATACAACAATCGAGAATTTCACTTACGATACAACAAAGCCCTATTATCGATTACAAACACACTTTTTAAGAGACGATCAGGAGTTAGATGTCCCTGTTGTCATGCAAAACCCTGAGCTGCCACATGGCTGTGAAATTACTTCACTTACAGCCGTATTAAATTATTTTGGGATGAATGTGTCAAAACTCGAAATGACTGACAAATACTTACCAAAGCAAGAAATACGAACAGTAGGCAATCAACGTTTTGGACCAAATCCCAATGAAGCTTTTGCAGGTAATCCTCGTGATAAAGCTCGTGGCATGTATGTTTTTGCTGCTCCAATTGTCAAAGCGGCTGAGGCAGTTATTACCGATAAACAAGCTAACCTACATGTCAAAAATATGAGTAACGCCTCGCAGGATGATATTTTACAGCTTGTGCGTGAAGGTATTCCTGTTGTGACATGGGTAACGCTAGATTTATCAAAGCCTAAACGAAAAGCAGAAAGAGGCTGGATTTATACAGGGGAAACGACTCCGCATGATGCTTTTATGAACTTACATGCAGTCGTCTTAACTGGACATTTAGGTGATAAGGTAGTCGTAATGGATCCTTTAAAAGGGTATGTTACTTACAATGTCGATCAATTTTTCAAAAGTTATCAGGAATTAGGCAAACAAGCTGTAGCTGTTCATAAATAAGCTATAAATCATTAGTATGTTACACTAATAAAAAAGTAAAAGTGAGTTGAGTAGAATGGCCATTGAGCACGTTTTTTTACCTGTTTTACTTGGAGATGAAATGAATGCTTATGGCATGGCTAGAGCATTTTATGAAGCCTATGGTGTGAAGCCACTGGCACTAAACCATACGAACATGGAAAAAATTCAACAAAGTGATTTATGGACTTTTCGTGAGATACCGCGACTTCATATCGAAGAAAGGTTTGTGACCGCCCTAAAAGCCATTGCGGAGGAGTTCCAAGACAAAAAATTACTGCTATTAGCCTGTGATGAATTTTATGTCAAAAGAATCGTAGAACACAAAGAGGAGTTAGCAGAGGATTTTCTAGTTCCTTATGTAGACGCCACACTTGCGCATCAACTTTTAACTCGTGAAAGCATGTATGAGCTATGTGCACAATTTGGTTTTCAATACCCTGCTACACATGTATGCACGGTGAATGATTATGAAGACTACAACATGCCTTTTGATTATCCAGTTGTCATTAAGCCCATGAATATGACAAAATATGCTACTTGTATTTTTCCTGGTAAGAAAAAAGTATATATTGCATATGATAAGGACGAAAAGGACAGTATACTACGTGCTATCTATAAAGAATCAGCTTATCGTGATGATCTGATGATTCAACAATATATACCAGGTGAAGACGCTAACATGCGTGTTGTTAATGCATATATAGGACAAGATGGGAAGGCAAAACTTCTTGCCGTAGGAAACCCTATTTTAGAAGAGCATTCTCCAGAAGGGATAGGACGTTATGTAGCGATTATGACAACCTATCATCAGGAATTAATGGATAATGTTAAGCTATTCCTTGAAGCGATACAATTCCAAGGCTTTGCCACATTTGATATGAAATATGATGATCGTGATGGTCAATATAAATTGTTGAGTATTGAATTACATAATGAACTTTCCAATTATTATGTGACGGCCAGTGGCTTTAATTTAATGCAGTATGTAGCGAACGATTATGTTCGAGGAAGTAAACAACAACTAACATATGTGAAGAACAAGCATCTTTGGACAATCGTACCGAATGGTGTATTGTTCAAATATGTTCAAAATGAACAACTAGTAATGGAAGCGAAAAGTTTAATTCGTCAAGGTATGGCTACAGATTCTATTTTTAATTATAAGGATATGAATGCAAAACGTTGGTTGAATGTTACGCTTGATAATTTAAGCTTTTATCGTAGCTATAAGAAATATTTTAATAACAAGGGTCTGTCTAACACATGAAAAAACACACTTTAGGTATTATTGGTGGCGTTGGTCCACTCGCAACAATGTTTATAGGAGAAATGATTGTAAGACGTACGAAGGCACAAAAAGATCAGGATCATTTACATACCATTATTGATAATGATACAAATATTCCTGACCGTACGGCTTTTATTTTAGATAATTCAAAGGAGAATCCAGTTCCAGTCATTATTGAGGATGCAAAAAAACTAGCTTCGGTAGGAGCAGACGTAATAGCTATCCCATGTAATACGGCACACACTTTTTATCAAGAAATTGAAGATGGTTCTCCTATACCTGTCTTGCATATGATTCGTGAAACAGCGAAGCGTGCTGCTGATTTAGGAGCAAAGCGAGTAGGTATTTTAGCAACAACAGGCACGTTAACATCACAGATGTATCAGGAGGCACTTGAGGAGTTTGGTATTACACCAGTTGTTCCAGATAATGAAATGAGATCCTATGTGATGTCGATTATTTATGATTACGTCAAGGCTGGGAAGGATGTTACGCTAGAAGATTGGCAACCGATAGAAGAGGCGATGCTAGCATTAAATTGTGATCGAATTGTATTAGGTTGTACTGAGCTTTCAGTTGTAAACAGAGATTTGAAGCTAAGTGACATTTATATTGATTCATTAATCGTTTTAGCTGAATGTGCCATTTTAGCATGTGGTTATGAATTAGTGGATTAATTGAAAAGAATCTGCTTGCTTTTCACGGGTAAGCTACAATTCTTGAAAGAGTTGTGGACAGGCTTACTTTTCCGTGTTGAGTGAAGCAGATTTTTTATGAAAGGAAGCAATGTTTTATTGAAACGATTAAATAATTGCTTCGTACATATAAAGTAGGAACCTACGGAGTGTGTTAAACTAGTGTCAAGTAGATAGAAGGTGGGAAATAACATGTCAGTCATTAATTTATTAAAAGAAGAACTACAAGCAAAATGGAACTTTGAAACACCCATGAAAATTCAAGATGAAATGATACCAGCTATGCTTGAAGGCAAAGATATTGTAGCGGAATCACCAACAGGATCAGGTAAAACGTTGGCATATGTCTTACCATTATTAAATAAAGTGAATGGGGCAAAAAAGCAAACACAAGGACTGATCGTCGCTCCCTCGCAAGAGCTCGCTATGCAAATCGTAGAAGTAATTCGTGAGTGGACAGCTGGAACAGACATTACTGTTCAACAGCTGATTGGTGGTGCCAATTCTGCTCGTCAAATTGAAAAGTTGAAGAAAAAGCCAACGATTGTTGTTGGCACACCTGGTCGTTTAAACGAATTAGCACGAGCAGGAAAATTAAAACTTAAAGAAGTCGAAACAGTTATTTTAGATGAATGTGATCAATTACTAAGTCGGGAATACCGTGTTGTTATCAAATCCTTTATCGAAGGTTCTGCCTATGGCCGACAAGTTGTTGTTGTATCGGCTACGATTACAGAGGAAATTGAATTAGTGGCAAGTCGTATGATGTTTGAGCCACTGCGTTTTAAAATTAAGCCTGAGGACATGTTAAAGGTTGGTAAAGTTGTCCATTCTTTTGTGAAGGTAGAAGAACGTGATAAAACGGATTTCCTGCGCCGACTTTCGCATACAGAGGGTTTAAGAGCGTTGGCTTTTGTTAATAATATCGATCAATTATTAATGAAGGAAACAAAACTACAATACCGTTCAGCACCGATTGTCACGCTCCATTCTGATATGAAGAAAGAAGAACGTAAAAAAGCGTTAGATGCATTCCGTAAAGGAGATGCACGTATTTTAATTGCAACAGATATTGCAGCTCGTGGTTTAGATATTGCTGGTTTAACACATGTTATTCATGTTGATGTCCCACGAACAATTGAACAGTATTTGCATCGTTCTGGTCGTACTGGGCGTGCTGGAGCAGATGGGGAAGTATTAACCTTATTATCTTATCGTGATGAAAAAACCTATAAAAAATGGACAAGGGAAATTCCAGGCAAGCCTGTGCAAAAAATATGGCATGATGGCGAGCTGATTGAAGGTAATTCTAAAACAATTGGACAGAAGCGAGGGAAATAGTATGACATTTGAAGAGAAATTACAGGCATATGCAGAGCTTGCAGTAAAAGTGGGTGTGAACATCCAACCAGGTCAGTACTTATTAGTCAATACATCTGTGGATGCTTTAGATTTTGCCCGTTTAGTTGTAAAAGAGGCTTATAAGGCTGGGGCAGGTCGTGTTCATGTAAACTTTTCCGATGATGAATTGGATCGTGCTTATTTTGAGCATGCTTCCGATGAGGAATTTAATCGCTTCCCTGAATGGGTTGTGAAAATGCGTGATGAACTGATTGAACGTAAAGGAGCTCTATTATGGATTGATGCAGCAGATCCTGATAAGCTAACAGGAATTCCTGCGGACAGACTAGCAACACATCAAAAAGTATCAGGGGCAGCATTAAAAAACTATCGCAATGCAGTCATGAAGGATTTAATTGCTTGGTCCATCGTAGCTGTTCCTTCAGCTAAATGGGCAGCAAAGGTTTTCCCACGATTAACAGAGGAGCAACAAGTACCTGCATTATGGGAAGCAATCTTTAAAACGGTTCATATTGGAGAAGGCAATGCAGTTGATAATTGGCGTCAGCATGTAGCTAATTTAGAATCTCGTGCACAGCTTTTAAATAATAAAAAGTATGCAAAGCTTCACTATACAGCTCCTGGTACAGATTTAACAATCGCTTTAGCACCACAACATAAATGGCTAACTGGTGGTAGTAAAACACCAGAAGATAATGTCTTTGTGGCCAATATGCCAACAGAAGAAGTTTATACACTTCCATTGAAACAAGGTGTAAACGGTTATGTTCGTAATACGAAGCCATTAGTCTATCAGGGCAATATCATCGATGGCTTTAAATTAACATTTGAAGAGGGCAAAATTATTAAGGCAGAGGCCGAAGTAGGACATGATTTATTACAAGAGCTTATTCAAGTAGATGAAGGCTCAAGCTATTTAGGTGAAGTAGCACTTGTCCCTCACGAATCACCCATTTCAGCGTCGGAGATTTTATATTTCAATACGCTGTTTGATGAAAATGCTTCAAACCATTTAGCTATTGGTGAGGCATATCCGACTTGCTTAGAGGGCGGTAGAGACCTAGAAAATGGTCAACTTGAAGCATTGGGTGCGAATATTTCTGTGACACACGAAGACTTCATGATTGGCAGTGGTGAAATGGACATTGATGGTATTTTACCAGACGGTACGGTTGAGCCAATTTTCCGCAAGGGTAGCTGGGCTTTTTAATTTTAGTCAAGAAAAGAGGGAAGCAGATGAAACGGTTATGTAGCTTGCTAGGTATGACAATATTATTCATGACAATTTGGGTTTCATCTGCTTTCGCTCAAACAGAAACCTATGTGGCTATTGGCGATTCCTTAGCAGCGGGTCAAACACCCTACAAAGAAATTGATGTAGGGTATAGTGATTTGATTGCCATGAAATTAAGTTCGATTGGTCAATTATCATTTTATACAAAAGAACTTGCTTTTCCTGGCTTTACTACGGCAGATGTATTAGAACGAATACGATCTGAGGAAGCGCAAAATTTATTAGCAAATGCGACACTTATTACAATTTCGGCAGGGGCTAATGATTTATTACGTCTTGTCCAGGTAAACCCAAATGCAGGGACCTTAGCTTTTTCACAGCTTCAGACAGATTACGCTTTAAATTTGGCTAGAAAAAATATGCTATCGATTTTGGATGAATTAGAAGAACGTGCGCCTAAAGCAAAAATCTATGTCATAGGGTATTATTTTGCTTATCCAACAGTTCATCCGACGCAAAAAGAAGGAACAAACGCCCAGCTAGTTAGATTAAATGCAATTTTACAACAACAAGCAGAGCAAGCTGGCGCAGCTTATATAAATGTCTATGATGCCTTTGGTTTGAATGCAACCAACTACTTACCAAATAGTGCCGATGTTCATCCAAATATTGAAGGCTATCGACAAATGGCTAACTCATTTTTACAGATTTATAGTGGGAGTGATGCTTTAAACATCTCTTCAGCAGAATTGCCAGAGCCAAATCCCAAATCATTTGAGGAAATCCTAAAGCAACAATCATCAGCGAAGCCTCGGAAGCAAAATGTGGCACAACATCAATCTTCTCGTATGACTTACGTAATTCAGGGATTCCCAGGATATAAGGCATTTATCAAATACATCTAAATAATCGATATCTAAGGCATCTTACCTATTAAGATGCTTTTTTCTATGAAAACCAATTTTGGCTAGAACTACTAAACCTTTAGTGTGCACTAGATGGGGAATAGTCATGCTAAAATATAGAGAAGACTAGGAGGTACTAGAATGAAAATATTTCATACAGCAGATTGGCATTTAGGAAAGCTTGTTCAAGGTGTCTATATGACAGAAGATCAACATTATATTCTTCAACAATTTATACAAGCGATAGATGAGGAAAAACCAGATGTAATTATCATCGCAGGTGATTTATATGACCGTTCGATGCCTCCTATTGAGGCAGTTAATTTACTAAATGATGTATTAGCGAAAATAGTATTAGAAAAGAAGATTCCTGTTCTAGCAGTGGCGGGAAATCATGATAGTGCAGGTCGTTTAAATTTTGGTAGTCGTTTAATGAGTGATAGTGGATTATATATTAAGGGCCAATTTACAAAAAATCATGCACCTATTGTTTTGAATGATCAACATGGAGAAGTACATTTTCATTTAGTGCCCTATGCAGAGCCAGCAGCTATTCGCAACATCTTTGAAGATGAGTCAATCCGTTCTCATCAAGACGCCATGCGAAAAATTATTGAGCATATCACAGAAGACATGGACACAAGTAAGCGTCATGTTTTTGTTGGACATGCCTTTGTGACGAAGTATGGTGAGGAGGAAGCAAATACTAGTGATTCCGAGCGACCCCTTTCCATTGGAGGCTCAGATTGTGTGAATGCAGCTTTATTCAAACCTTTTCACTATACGGCGCTTGGGCACTTACATAAGGCACATTTTGTTTTAAACGAAACCATACGCTATGCAGGCTCTATCTTAAAATACTCGTTATCTGAGCATTTACATGAGAAAGGTTTTTTAATCATTGAATTAGACGAGCAAGGTAACACCACAGTAAGTAAAAGAAAGCTTGTGCCAAGAAGAGATCTACGAGTAATAGAAGGTCAATTAGAGGAGTTATTAACCCTCACACCAAGTGAGGATTATGTCTTTGTTAGATTGACGGATAAAATATCTGTGACTTCACCAATGGAACGCATTCGTAGTGTATTTCCGCACGCTATGCATGTGGAGCGGAAGGTACTAAGACAAGATATGCCACGTGAACTACAAGTAGTAGAAGCTGAAAAACTAGAAGATATTGATTTATTCCGTTCATTCTTCACCAATATTATTGGCATTCAGCCTGATGAAGATACGGAACGCCTATTCACAGAGATGTTACAGGAGTTATTAGATGAGGAGCGAGAGACTGTAAAATGAAGCCTTTAAAGTTAACAATTACAGCGTTTGGTCCCTATAAAGACACGGAAGTAATTGATTTTCAAGAGCTAGGGGAGCATCGATTGTTTGCCATTTCTGGAAAAACGGGTGCTGGTAAAACAACCATTTTCGATGCTATTTGCTATGCTCTTTACGGATCAGGTAGTGGGGAGGATCGACAGGATACAGCTTTACTAAGAAGCGGCTTTGCACATGATGAAGTTTATACAGCTGTAGAACTCGTCTTTGAAATGCATGGAAAAGTCTATCAAATAGTACGACAGCCAGGTCATATTAAAGAAAAAAATAAAACGGTTACTGGAAAGAAAATAGAGCTAGCAGAAGTAAAAGAGGGAAAGCTGGATTATAGCATTGTAGAGAAACAGCAAACGCTTGAAGTCGATAAGAAATTGCAGGAAATTATAGGTCTCACAAAAGATCAATTTAGCCAAATTGTCATGCTACCTCAAGGTGAATTTAGAAAACTATTAACCTCTGATTCAACAAATAAAGAAGTAATTTTACGGAAAATCTTTAAAACTGATCGTTTCGGTGTCATGGCAAAAAAGCTTGATGCCAAGCGTAAAGAAGCAGAAAGTGATCTTGAACGTGCCAAACAATTAAAAGAACATTTACTTGGTCAAATTGTGGGCGCCTTACCACAACGTTCTTCCGCTTTATTCACATTGATTGCGGATAATACCGAAAATTTACATCAACTGACAGAGGCACTTGATGAGGAGCTTAGCTACTATAAGAAATGTGGAGAAGATGAACAGTCATACTATGAAGAAGCGTATAGCCTTCATCAAAAAGAGCAGGAATATTATCGCTTAGCAAAAACGCTAAATGAGCAATTTGATGAACAAGCTAATCGACAGCAACGGCTGCAAATGCTTTTACAACAGCAGGATGTATACCAAGCAAAGGAGAAGGAGATTGCTTTGGCAGAACAAGCAGAGCGACTTGTGCTCCTCGAACAACAATGCAAGGATTTACGTGCTGAACTGAATGTAAAAGAACTAGCTTTTCAACAAGCAAAAGTTACGCAACAGCAGTCACAAGAAAAGTTGCAAGAAGCACAAGAAAAATATGAGATAGAGCAGGCTAAAGAATCTGAACGACAGCAAATCTTACAGCAGGAAATGCAGATGCTAGCGCTTTTACCGAAATTTGAAGCCTATGAAAACAATATACAACAGCTGCAAATAGCGGAGCAATATGCTGAAAATGCAAAACGAGCAGTAAATGATAACATCAAACTTTTGGAAAATGAACAAAAGCAATTACAGCATTTTTCTCAATCAGTAGAAGGCTATGAAAAACAGGTTGAACCCTATGAAAGCTATTTAGAACAATTACCGAAACTACGGGAACAGGTTGCTTTAATCAAGCAAGCAGAGAAATATAAACATGTCGTAGAGTTAGCTAAGCAGGATGTAGTTGCTTCAGAAAGTCTCTATCAAGAAAGTAAAGAGGCTCTTCAACTTTTGCAGCAACGATGGCTGACGAGTCAAGCTAGTATTTTAGCAGAACAGCTGAAGGAAGGAGAACCCTGTCCTGTTTGTGGTAGTATGACACATCAGAAAGCACACAATGAGCAACTGGAAATTATTGAGCTTGCTCAAGTGGAAGCATTAAGAGCGAAGGCATCATCAGACGAGCGTAAGTATTTAGAGAAAGAGGCATTTTTAGCATCAGCGCAGCAGCTTCTTCAAGATACATGGCAACAACTTGAGGCGCAGCATATTAAACAAGAAGACCAACCACAGATCATCGCTACTTTACATGAAGTGGAACAAGAGATTGCAGCATTAAAAATTATTCAACATCAATTAGCTGATGTGCGATTAAAAATAAAGCATCAGCATGATCGAATAGAGCAGCTACGAAATAAGCATATGAAGCTAGAGCAATATTTAGCAGAGAAGATAAAAGAATGGACAAAATTACAAGCGGTTGTAGACGAACAACTTAAGCAGATGCCCCCTAATTTACCAACTTTACAGCAATTAAAGCAACAACTTAATGAAGTTAGTAAACAGAAAGAAGGGCTTCAAAAAAGTTGGCAAGTGAGTCAAGAAAATTTGCATGTAGCAAAGGAAGCAGCTAGCAATGCAACACTAACAGTAGAAATTGCCAAACAGTCCTTTGAGGAATTACAGCTTAAAATGAATGAAAAGCTTCAGCAATTTTCAGCAGATATGCAAGAAATAGGTTTCGAAAGCTATGAGGCTTATGCAACTGCTAAACGGAGTGCCATACAATTGGATGCACTTCGAAAAGCATGTAGCGACTATGCTTTACAAGTACACACGTTGCAAATTCAGATTACCGAAGGGGCTACATACCTTCAAGGAAAAGAGAAGCAAGATTTAGAGGCGATGGAAGCAAGAGTAGAACAGCATCGAGTTTCCTATGAGGAAGCATTTAAACGTTTACAACAGATCAATGGCTTTATACAAGCATGCCAAGGCTTTAGTGAAAAGGTGGAAGAAATAGCGAAAGAGCTTCATTTACTTGAACAAGAAGCAGGGCGAGTAAAGGAGCTCTATGGATTATTAAATGGACAAAACTCGAAAAAGCTATCCTTTGAGCGTTATATACAAATTAACTACTTAGATCAAATTACAGAAGCTGCCAATATACGTCTGTATCATTTATCAAACGGTCAATTTGAGCTTAGACGTTCAGATAGATTAGAAAAGCATGCGAAGCAAAGTGGCCTTGGTCTTGATGTTTATGATGCTTATACAGATCAATTACGAGATGTCAAAACTTTATCAGGTGGCGAAAAATTTAATGCTTCGTTGAGCCTTGCATTGGGGATGGCAGATGTGATTCAAAGCTACCAAGGTAATATTCATATTGAAACGATGTTTATTGATGAGGGCTTTGGCTCGCTCGATGAGGAATCACTAAATAAAGCAATCGATACATTAATTGATTTGCAGGATTCGGGTCGTATGATTGGCGTTATTTCGCATGTACCTGAATTGAAATCTGCAATGCCAGCAGTTTTACATGTAGAAAAAACATTGAATGGCCATAGTCAAACCCATTTTGAAGTGAAATAAAACGAAGGCGTATTTCCTCTAAAAGGAATACGCCTTCATTTTATTTTTTTCGAGTGGTGGTTGTAGGCGTTGTGCCCTTTTTTGCAGCCATTACTTTTTTTACGATAGGAATAACAATAGGTGCTAACTTAACGGCGGTTTTTACAACGTTTGATACTTTCATCCCAAAACAGCTCCTTTTACAATTACTACTACCTGTTTCACTTAAAAATAAAACATTAACGGATAACACGAACAGCCTGAATTATATTCCAAATCACAATACCTAGTGAGACGAGAGCATAGATGGCGAATGAAGCAAACCAAATAATCATCACCGTCTTGTTATTGGAGGTTGGATCTAAACTAAATGTAGAAAAAACAAAGACAATAAAGAATAGAATGCCAAAAACAAAAGGTATTAAATGAGAGACAAGTGCACGAATCGAATGGCTTTTTACATCACTGTCTTTTGTTACAAAATATACAATTAATGGAACGATAAAAGGGGCGAAGAAAATACTAAGATAACTAAAGGCAGCTAAAATTTTTTGATTCTCCATAGTTGTACCTCCTTTTTAAATATTTACGCATGAAAAACAGCAAAGTTTCAAAAAAATGATGTATGGAAGGTTGTAATCCTTTAATCCTTTGCGTACAATGAGAGTGTTCAAATAAATTCAGATGTAACGACCACAAGGGGAGCTGATGATGTCAGCTGAGACTGGGCACGTAATGCCTTGACTCTTCGAACCTGTAAGTTAACGCTTGCGTAGGGATGTGGATAGAAACCGACACTTGTACGATGTGAGGCTCTGTCCTGACATCGTTTTTTCGTCCTTAAAGGAAAAAAGGTGTCAGAAAGAGACATATCAGCGCTTTTCTATTCCTGCTCTTGTATCCTACATCGGAACAAAGGAGAGAATATGTATGGACAAAAAAAGACTATTAATGCTTGTGGAGATTGCGATTTTTGCAGCGATTGGTCTCGTACTGGATCAGGTTTCCTTTAAAGTATGGGCACAAGGCGGCTCAGTTAGTCTTGTTATGGTACCAATTATGTTAATAGCATTTCGCTGGGGCTTAGTAGCTGGGCTAACAACTGGATTACTCGTAGGTGTAATGCAAACCATGTTTGGTGCTACGATTGTGCACTGGCTACAAGGATTACTAGATTATGGCGTTGCTTTTACTGTTGTAGGATTAGCGGCGGTTGTACGTGGACCAGTATTAGACGCTGCTAAACATATGAACAAAACAAAAATGGCACTTTATATAATCATAGGTACCGTTTTCGCAGGCTTCTTACGATACACAGCACATACAATTGCTGGTGCTGTATTTTTTGCCGAATATGCGGGTGACCAAAATGCATGGATCTATTCCATCATCTACAATGGTACATATATGCTACCAGCAACCATTTTAACGGCTGTCGTTGGTGTTCTTTTATTCACAGCCGCTCCACAATTAATGCAAAGAAAATTTTAATGCTAGTCCCTTCACATGAGTGGAGGGACTTTTTTGTCGTGAATAACTCTTTTAGCACTTTGCAAAGTAGGAAAGCATACAATATTTAAAGCGTTTATCGTTATACGCATAAAAAGTTATGTTATATTAAAGAATAGATATTAGATGAAAGGGACGTTATACATGATTGTAAAAACGCAAGAAGAGATTGAAGCTTTTAAAAAAATAGGACGCATTTGTGCTGAAATTCGCGAAGCAATGAAAGCTGCAACAAAACCAGGTGTTACAACACTTGAGCTTGATGAAATTGCTGGTCGCATGTTTGCAGAGGCAGGCGCGATTTCAGGACCAAAGGGAGAATATGATTTTCCAGGGTATACATGTATTAGTGTCAATGAAGAAGTAGCACACGGTATTCCAGGAAAGCGTGTTATTCAAGAAGGAGATATCGTAAATATTGATGTTTCTGGCTCTTTAAATGGCTATTTTGCTGACACAGGTATTTCATTTGTTGTGGGTGATGGCTATGAGGACAAAGAAAAGCTTTGCCGTGTTGCTAAAAGTGCCTTTGATCGAGCAATGACAAAGGTAAAGGCTGGATCTAAATTAAATCAAATTGGTAAAGCTGTTGAACGCGAGGCAAATGCTAATGGGTTAACTGTTATTATGAATTTAACAGGTCATGGCTTAGGTCAATCTTTACATGATGAACCAAACCATATTTTAAATTATTACGATGCATGGGATGCTACTATTATGAAAGAAGGTATGGTCCTTGCGGTTGAGCCATTTATCTCAGCAAAGGCAGAGCATATCGTAGAAGCAGGTGATGGTTGGACATTCGTGACACCTGATAAATCACTTGTAGCTCAAATCGAACATTCAGTCATTGTAACAAAAGATAAACCAATTATCTTAACGTCATTAGACGAAGAATAAGATGTAATGAAAAATCCTGCTAACCAAATTATTTTTGGTTAGCAGGATTTTTTTTAATAAATAAAATGCCAACAAAGAGAACACCACATAAAAATAAAGCGGCTGTAGTGACAAGTAGCTCATCAAAACCATTATGTATGGCGATTCCAATATAAGCCCAAATAAAAACACTTGGATACATAACATCAAAGTGATGGAAACGGATATGTAGCGCAATGGCTCCACCTAAAGTAAGTAAAATCACTGCCCAAAGAGGTGTGCTAAGACCAAAGCCGTTCCAACCATAAGCCGTTAACGTAAAGCTTGTATTTGTGATAAAAATAAATGTCATCCATGCTAAATAAACAGAGAAAGGAATACGACCAAACAAGGATTTGTCCTGAAGAGGGTACGTATTATACAACATAAATAAATACAAGACTAAGAGTAATGTAATGCCAAGAGAAACAATAAATAACTCATGGTGCCAGACATATATCGTCAATGCTTGTAATATATTTATGCAGCTAAAAAGCGCAGACTGTTTCAAAGTTGTCTTTTTCATGTTCATAACTAACCAATAACCGAGTAAAAAATAAATGATAATCCAAATTACATGACTTACACTAACTGGTGCAAATACAACAGAAAAACGATTAGCGATTTCTAGCGAAGATTGACCGTTGATGTTCACGAAAAAGGATGAAAAGGTTAGGATGATTGAGACAAGATAAGAGATTGTCATCATGATAAACCGAGGCATGTTTTCCTCTCCCTTCGTGTTAGATTGTATAGGGAAAAGACAAATAAGTATAGTACTGTCACTTTTTTTATTATAACGGAAATTTCCAACAATGTATCGTGTTGTTTTACTATTAATACCTACAATTTACCATGTCTGATAGGCATCCACATATTTCTTTAGTACAATAAGAATAGTCAAATAAAAGGAGTGAAGTTTCATGACCCAAAATTTAAAAAATCTAGATCTAACTGTTGAACTAGACAAAAAGATGTATAAAAAGAAATTAAAAGTACTCCAATATGAAATGTTGAACGCACAACAATTTTTATTAAAAAACAAGATTGGCTTGATCTTGGTTTTCGAAGGAATGGATGCGGCTGGTAAAGGTGGCGCTATTAAACGATTAATCGAACGTGTCGATCCCCGCGGTTATGTTGTACATCCTATTTCTGCCCCTCAAGCTCATGAATTACGCTACAATTATTTACAACGATTTTGGAGAAAGTTGCCTCAGCATGGGCAAATCGCTATTTTTGATCGCTCGTGGTATGGCCGCGTATTAGTGGAACGCATCGAGGGATTCGCAACAAAAGATGAATGGTCTCGTGCTTATGAGGAAATTAATAATTTTGAGAAGATTTTAACTGCAGGAGATTACATAATTATTAAGTTCTGGCTTCATGTTTCAGATGAGGAGCAATTAAAACGCTTTAAAGAACGTGAACAAAACCCTTATAAATCTTGGAAGTTAACTGCCGAGGATTGGCGCAATCGAGATAAAACACCTCAGTATATTGAAGCAGCGAATGCAATGTTTGAAAAGACAGATAAAAAGGATGCACCATGGATCTTAGTCGCTGGAGATGACAAAAAGTATGCACGGGTTCAGGTGCTACAGGAAACTATTGCACACATTGAACGAGAGGCTCAAAGACGTGGTCTTCATTTAACAAATGTGTTAGACAATACACAACTAGAGGATGCTGATTCCTCCAGCTTAGAAATAGTAAATGAGAAAAAGAAAGAACAAAAAACTAAATAATTGAATTGTGCTGCTATGACAATAAGACATAAGCTGTTTTGGTTGTAGCAGCCTCTTTTTTTACATACAATGAAATATAAATAGGGTTTTGCAATTATGGCTTATAGCCAATGTAACAAAGAGAAATGGATTGATTTTTATTGGAAGGCTAGTGTGGAGAAATGGTGCTTAAAATTTGGAATCTATTAAGAAAAAAGGGTGGGAATGTGGTAACAATAAAGGGGGAAAAATGCTACATCCGCACATTCCAAGAAAAAGATGCACGAAGTTTAACGGGTCTCGTAAGCCGTAATAAATACTTTTGGTCTATATACGAGCCACTGCAAAGACCTGAATACTATACAGTCGATGCTCAATACAAAAAAATTCAAGAAAGTCTCTATTTAATGGAATCAAAGCGTGAATTTACTTTTGGTATTTTTGAGCATGGTACAAATAATCTAATAGGGCATATTGCACTTTATGCTGTCAAACGCTTACCGTACTCGAGTGCATTTGTTGGCTATGCGATGGATGAGATTTATGTTGGAAAGGGCATTGTCACAGAAGCTGTGAATATGGTGGTCCGATTTGCATTTGAACAAATTGGTTTACATCGTGTAGAGGCCTATGTATCGACACAAAATAATGCCTCCATGCGTGTATTAGAGAAGGCTGGATTCCAGCAGGAGGGTCTGCTAAGAAAGCTACTGTATATCAATGGTCATTGGGTAGATCACTATATGTACGCACGTTTAGAGGATGAATAGAATAATAAGTGCCTATCTTCTACATAGTGAGGATAGGCACTTGTTCTTTTATTAATGTATCAAAAAATAACTTTATTGCTTATTTCCATCTTCAATTAAATCTAGATGACCTGTATTTGGATCAATTATTAAACCATGAACAGGTACGTCTTTTACCATTAATGGATGATTACGAATCGTATCGACACTTTTCTTAACACTTGTTGCTACATCACCGAAACCTCGTAAAAATTCTTTCAAATCAAAACCAGAATATTCCAACATTTTGATTGTTTCTGGGTCGATGCCTCGTTGTACCATTTCGCTAAGCATGGCGTCAGGATCAACCGCACTCATACCACAGTCATAATGTCCAACAACATACACTTCATCAGCTTGTAGGCCGTAGACAGCAACTAATAAACTACGCATAACTGCACCGAAAGGATGGCTCACTAACGCACCAGCACTTTTCACTATTTTTACATCGCCATTACGCAAATTCATCGCTTTTGGTAAAAGCTCTACAAGACGAGTATCCATACAAGATAAAACAACAATACGTTTATCAGGATATTTCGTAGTGATGAATGGCTCATATTTTTTTTCTTGTACAAACTCTTTGTTAAATTCTAGAATATCTTGTAACATTGTCATGAATATTGCTCCCTTCCTTACAAAAAATATTGTAGAGCAAAATTTTCAATATGCAAACAATAAAGACTTTATTCAGATAATTTTTACAATAAAGGAGCAGTTTCATACGCTTTAGTAGATGAAATAAATAACTTGTAAGCTATAAAAAAACAGCTACCTATAATAGTAGCTGTTTTTTATACATTAAAATTTTTCGTTTGGCTTTGGATCTACAGTTACTGAAGACTTGCTATCTAAACCAACTTGTAGGTAGTGGATGAAGAATCCCGTTGAAATTAATAAAACTGCTGAAAAGCCAAGAACAGTTGTAATGAACATTATTAGAGCTCCTCTCTACTTAAATGATCTACTAAAATTCCCTAAAACAATTATACAATAGGTTACTAGGAAAATCTAAGGATAATTTATGACAACCTTAACATACTTAGCCTAGAATACTATTAGTAGGAATGGATTATTTAGAATGCCCAATTTCCATCACGGAATATTGGGTCTATTTGATCATCATGTGTTATTCCATCTATATTCATCTTGGTAGAGCCAATCATAAAGTCTACATGTGTTAAGCTTTGATTGAGACCATGCGCACTTAGTTCCTCAGAGGTCATTTCTTTGCCGCCCTCAATGCAAAAAGCATAGGCACTACCAATGGCAAAATGATTGGATGCATTTTCATCAAACAATGTATTGTAAAATAATAGGTCGGATTGTGAAATAGGTGATTGATGTGGTACTAATGCTATTTCACCAAGGTAATGAGCCCCTTCATCTGTTTCAATAAGAGAAGCTAAAATTTCTTGGCCTTGCTCCGCCTTGACGTCAATGATTCGACCATCTTTAAATGTTAATGTGAAATTATCTATAATATTGCCGCCATAGCTTAAAGGCTTAGTGCTTGATACATAACCATTAACACTTGTTTTTAACGGTGCTGTAAAAATCTCTTCAGTGGGCATATTGGCCATAAATGTTTGGCCTTGTGTACTTATACTACTACCCCCTGTCCACACATGGTGTGGAGGCAGCTCAATTGTTAGATCTGTGCCTGGTGCAGTATAGTGTAGTGACTTAAATTGCTTTGCATTTAAATAATCAGCTTTACTATGTAATTCCTGATCATGGGCATGCCAAGCTTCAACAGGATTTTCAACGTCTATACGTGTGGCTGCAAAGATAGCTTCCCATAATGCATTCATTTGCTGTTCTTCTGGAAGGTGAGGAAAGACCTTTGCTGCCCAAGCTTTAGATGGAGCAGCAATAACAGACCAGCTAAACTTATCTGCTTGTAACCATTGATAATAGTTGGCAAGTGCTTGGCCAGATGCTTTTTGGAATGCCATGATTCTATCACGTTCAATACCTTTTAATAAATCTGGATTTTGTGAGCTAATGCTTAAAAAAGCAGCGCCATGTTCAGCTAACCATTCACGTTCCTGCACTTTCCAAGGTGGGAAGAAATCAAATGAGTCTTTTGGTGCCCCCTCATAGCGAGCACGTACAAGTTCATCATCGGATATATCGACAAAAACTTGTTTTGCACCATTTTTATAGGCAATTTTAGTAATTATTTGTGCGAGTTTTAGGTTATCAGTCGAACAGCTTATATAAAGATACTGATCTTTTTGGATATTTACTCCTACTTTCACCGCTAACTCGGCATATTTTAGTAATTTTGTGTCAAACGATAATAACAAAATCATATCCCCTTTCAATTTAAGACAGTTAAGTGTAATATTCTTAATTCAATATAATCAAAAATGGTCGAAATGTGAATAAAAAGCATTAATTACATCGAAAAATATATGAAATACATTTATACTAGGAATATATATATTTAAAATATGGAAAAAAAGACGAAATAACATTAGATAGTAGATTTGGAGGTTCTAGAATGGATAAGTCGTCGATTATAGGGTTAATACTTGCTTTAGTAGCACTATTAACAGGGATGGTAATGAAGGGTGTAAGTTTATCTGCATTTTATAACCCTGCAGCTATCCTAATTATCATTTTTGGTACTATTTCCGCAGTAACTATTGCCTTTCCTATGCAGGAGTTAAAGCGAGTGCCGAAGCTATTTAAAATTCTTTTTAAAGAAACAAAATTAGCAAATGATATAGAGATTATTAAAATGTTTTCACAATGGGCTGACTTAGCTCGTCGCGAAGGGCTATTAGCACTTGAAAGTAAGGCCTCAGAGATTGAAGATCCATTTTTAAAAAATGGCCTTACATTAGCAATTGATGGTCAAAATGCTGACTACATACGTGATGTCTTAACAGAAGAAGTAGAAGCGATGGAAGAGCGACATACTAGTGGAGCAGCTATTTTTACACAAGCAGGTACATATGCACCTACTTTAGGGGTTCTTGGTGCAGTAGTAGGGTTAATCGCCGCATTGGCTGATATGAATGATATCGAAAAGCTAGGACATGCTATCTCAGCTGCCTTCATGGCTACATTACTCGGTATCTTTACAGGGTATGTTTTATGGCATCCATTTGCGAACAAGCTAAAACGTAAATCTGCTTTAGAGGTAAAACAAAAGAGAATGATGATTGAGGGTATCCTTTCAGTATTAGAAGGGGAGGCTCCACGTGTAATTGAACAGAAACTATCATCATACTTAACGATGGAAGAACGTCGTCAAATTTCTGGTGAAAGCGGGGCGGGTGGCCTTGGCAAAGAAAGCTAAGAAAAAAAAGCATGATGAACATATTGATGAATCCTGGTTAGTGCCATACGCAGATATTTTAACTTTGCTGCTAGCCGTGTTCATTATTTTGTTTGCCTCAAGTTCAGTCGATCAAGAAAAGCTAGAAAGAATGTCGGCAGTTTTTAATCAAGTCTTTGATGGTGGAACTAGTTTTCTAGAGCAACCTGCACCAGTCCCTACTCCGAATGCGGATAGCGACCAAACGCCACAGCAAAACTCTGCCTATTTAAAGGATCAACAGGAGTTAGCTGAAATAAAAGATAGTGTGGATAATTTTATTGCAGTCAATGAAATGGAAGGTCAATTTGCCACAGAAATGACGGATGAAGGGTTGCTAGTGACAATCCGTGATAGTATTTTATTCGATCCAGGGCAGGCAACAGTTAAACCTGAGTATGTCCCTATTGCCAAAGAGCTATCAACTATGCTGGAATCTGATCCAGCTCGAAATATTGTCATCACAGGTCATACAGATAATGTGCCAGCAGGTCCGAATTTTACATCGAATTTTCAGTTATCTGTAATGCGTGCAACTAAATTTTTAGAACTGCTTATTGAAAGTAATGACAAATTAGATCCTACGCGCTTTAGTGCAAAAGGAAACGGTGAGTATCGTGCAATTGCACCAAATGACACAGCCGAAGGACGTGCGAAGAATCGTCGTGTGGAAGTATTAATTCAACCATTAGTTACTGAGGATGGTTCAGAAACTTAGAGTACACAGTAATAAAAAGCTATTAGCAGAAGACAAATGTCTTAGGCTAATAGCTTTTCATTTTACCTATTTACGCAAAGATCCTAATTCAGCAACAATCGCTTGCATTTCGCTTGGACTAAAAGTTTCTCTCTTCATAACCATTTCATATAGATACACTAAATCTTCATAATTTGCTTCATCGAAGTTTTCTGATTTCATTGCATCGACATTCACCATACGAAGCTTGTCCTTCATTTGATCAACCATATACACAACGTTTTCTTTAGATGGAACTGATAAATCCATTTTTTACCCTACCTTTCGTCATCCTCGCACATATCATTTCATTGAATAAAAAAAATGTCAACTCTGTATTTAGGCATTGCTTTAAAAATAGACGGTTATTGGGTAGAATAAGGGCAGAAGACTGTTTATTTATGAAATAATAGGGAATAGGCAACTATACAAGCAGGGGGTTTTATTATGGGTCAAAGTAAATTATTAGTATCTATTGTAGCAGGAGCAGCTGTAGGAGCAGCATTAAGTATGTTAGATCACGCTACACGAGAAAAAACAATTGCCTCAACAAAAAAGATGAAGGAAGCCATCTCATACTATGCTGCAAATCGAGAAGAATTGCAGGTTTTGGTAGAGGAAAAAGTACTAGCAGCAAAGGTGCTTTGTGAAAGTGTGTCAGATAATGTCAACACAATTGCTGAAAAGGTGGATGAATTTAAGGATTTACCTTCCACGATACAGGGAATGATTGAAGATACGAAATCAGCCTTTACTTTACCTCATAAGGAGTAAAGGTCGTTTTAGGAGGAAATGTATGGAAAAGAATAAAGCAACATTGCATAACGCTTTTGGGTTTGTAAAGTCGTTTGTCTCTCCAGAGGAGGGAGCGATTGATATTATGACATCCAAGGGTTTTATCCAAGATTTAATAGGTCGGCTCAAGCGAGTTGAAATATCTGCGCTTGCTGCACAATTGGCTTATTTCTTTTTACTATCGTTCTTCCCCTTACTTATTTTCTTGGTGACACTCCTACCATATCTTAACTTAGAAACAACTCAGGTTTATTCGTTTTTAGTGAATATCTTACCTGATGAAGTGTATAAGCTTATTGAAAATACACTGAATGAGATTTTAACAAATCGCAACAGTAGTTTACTATCGATTGGGGTTTTAGGTACAATTTGGTCTGCATCTAAAGGCATTAATGCACTGCTTCGTGCTTTAAATAAAGCCTATGATACAGAAGGGAGAGCAGGCATATTAGATAGGGGTTTATCACTAGTTTTTACAATCGCTCTCGTCATTGTTATTGCCGTTGCGCTCTTATTACCGGTCTTTGGTCAGCAAATTGGACATTTCCTATTCTCAATCGTCGGAATAGAGGAGCAATTTGAATCAGTTTGGCATAGATTAAGATGGTCAATCCCGCCATTATTGATTTTCATCGTATTAATGGGCATCTACTGGTTTGTGCCAAATACAAGTCCTCGTTTAAAAATAATGGGCGTATGGCCAGGAGCGTTATTTGCCACGCTTGCTTGGTTAGCAGTCACATATGGTTTCTCTTTTTATATTAATAATTTTGCAAATTATTCTGCTACATACGGTAGTATTGGTGGCGTCATTATTTTAATGCTCTGGTTATATTTTACGGGAATCATTTTAATCTTTGGTGGCGTATTAAATGCTACAATGCAGAAAAGAGCACTTCAAAAGGAAATTCGTCGATAAGGAAATGAATTCATTATAAAAAGCCTCGCTAAACTCCTAAAGAGTAGCGAGGCTTTTTTAACTTGATTTTAGCTGATTAAATGCATCAATTATTCAATAAAAGCCTTAACGGATGGCGCAGGAAGAGGAGCTTTTAAGCAAGCTGGACTCAATTATGCTGAGGCTTAATTGATGTTAAACATTTTTATTGAGCATACGTAAACCATTTAGAATAACTAGAATTGTACTACCTTCATGCCCGATTACGCCTAAAGGCAAGTCGACAACTTGTAAAAAGTTAGAGGCGATTAATAAGACAATAACCCCGATAGAAAAGAAAATATTTTGTTTCACAATACGTTGCATTTTACGTGATAAACGAACAGCATAGGCGATTTTTGATAAGTCATTTTTCATTAGCACGACATCCGCTGTTTCAAGCGCCACATCTGTACCTTCACCCATAGCGATGCCAGTAGTTGCGGTAGCCAATGCAGGGGCATCATTAATACCGTCGCCGACCATGCCAACAAATTGATGTTGTGTAAGTAGGCGTTTCATTTCAGTTACCTTCGTTTCTGGCAGACATTCTGCGACGTATTCAGTAACGCCAGCCTCCTTCGCGATAACTTTCGCTGTTTTTTCGTTGTCACCTGTAAGCATCACCACTTGAATACCAAGCTCTTTTAATAATGTAACAGCCTTTTTAGCTTCGGAGCGCACAGTATCCTTTAATGCTGTTAATGCAACAATACCATGTTGATCGCGAATGAAAATAACTGTTTTTCCCTCTTCTGTAAGTTTAGTTACAGCACCATTTGCAAAACTGTTAGCAAGTTGTACATCAACAAACTCTGGTTTGCCTACTTGATACTCCTTGTTTTGAATCGTTCCTTTAATACCCCAGCCAGGAATATCTTCAATTGTTGCTTGTGGCAGTATGTCGATTCCTTCAGCCTTAGCATAGGAGGTAATCGCTTGGGCAAGGGGATGATTGGATTGAGATTCAATTCCTGCAAGAATTGCTAGAGCCGTCTCACGTTCTACTCCATCACGGACAATAAAATCTGTAACAACTGGTTTTCCTTGCGTTAAAGTACCTGTTTTATCGACCGCCAATGCACGTAACACACTAAGATGCTCTAAATGTAAACCACCTTTAAATAGCACACCATTTTTTGCACCATTTGATATAGTAGCGAGTGTTGCAGGCATAATGGAGGCAACGAGTGCACAAGGTGAAGCAACCACTAATAACACCATTGCTCGGTAAAAGGTTGTTGTCCAGTCCCAGCCGAGTAAGAAGTGGGGAAGAACCATCATAATGGCAACACCAAGTAAAACAAATTTTACATAAGTCCCTTCAAACTTTTCGATGAATTGTTGAGAGGGAGATTTTTCACTTTGGGCACTTTGAACGAGCTGTATAATTTTTTGGAAAAGGGTCTCTGAATTCGCCTTTGTCATTTCCATAGTAATAGCACCATTTAAGTTGACTGTGCCTGCAAAAACTTCGTCTCCTTCGCTTTTTGAGATTGGCAGTGGCTCACCGCTAATAGCTGACTCATCAATAGAAGATTGGCCTTTAAAAATAATGCCGTCTGCTGGAATTCGTTCGCCCGGTTTAATCAATAAATGATCCCCGATTTGTAATGTGGAAACTGATACTTTCATAGGCTCAAATCCGCCACGCACTAACCAAGCTTCTTCTGGCTGTAAATTCATAAGTGCAGATATTTCGCGATGACTTTTATTCATCGCATAAGTTTCAAGTGCACCACTTACTGCAAAAATAAATATTAGGATGGCCCCCTCTGTCCAATAGCCAATTGCAGCTGAGCCAATTGCAGCTAATACCATCAACAGCTCAACATTTAGCTTTCGCTCTTCTATGGTTTCTTCAATGCCTTCTTTTGCTTTCGCGAAACCACCTACACAAAAGGCAATTAAATATAGTAGAACAGAAGCTGTTGTTTGTCCACTTGTGTCTAAACGCCATGCTAGTAAGATGAAAATTCCAGCCATTAATGCAGCAATTAATTCTGCATGTTCTTTTATTTTCTCAATTATGTTTATGTTTTCTCGATTAGAGTATTCCATCTTTATCCCTCCTGATAATGAAAATCAATATCAAAACCTTTATAAATTAGCGTTGTTTTGAGCTATTCAATTGAAAATGGATTTCAATTACCATCTCTTTTGTTTAGAATTATTATAACAAAGGAATTTATAAAAATAAAGTAGGAAGTTTGATGGAGATTTTTAAACAATTTGCGAAAGGATTGAAAAAGGCACAGTCTATTCACTAGGAATATTCTGTGCCTTACAAAATTGTGCAATAAAACGAGTTACTACTGCTACCTATTATTTAATTAGAAGACTCTTTCTGCATGCAAAGCTAGTTTTTCTAATGATGATTTATCCACATCTGCATGTAGTGAGTTACCATGTGAATCCATTGTTACAACTGCTGTAAATTTTTCAACATTTAAGTGCCACATAGCTTCAGGGATACCGAATTCCATTAAATCAACACCATCAACGCCTTTAATACAATCCGCATAGTATTGTGCTGCTCCACCGATTGCATTCAAGTAAACGCCACCATGCTCATTAAGCGCTTTTAATGTTTTTGGTCCCATTCCACCTTTACCAATAACAGCACGGATACCGAATTTTTTCATGATATCGCCTTGATAAGGCTCCTCACGAATTGAAGTAGTTGGACCAGCCGCTTTCACTGTCCAGTTGCCTTCTTCGTCTTTTGCCATTACAGGTCCACAGTGATAGATAACTTGTCCATTTAAATCAACTGGTGCATCGTGGCTCATTAAATGGTGGTGGATGGCGTCACGGCCAGTATACATACGACCAGTAATCGAAACGACATCTCCAACTTTTAATGAACGAATTTGTTCTTCAGTAATTGGCGCAGTAAGTTCTACTACATCTGTAGTTGTATCTTCTGTTGTAGCAGCAACTTCATTTTCTTTGAAGGTAATTTTTTCACCTTCTTGATAGTGCCAATTCAAAATTTCGCCAGTTTGAGGATCGATGTCCACAGCCATACGACGGTAAGCCCAACAATTATATGCTACTGATACATAGAAAGAGGCAGGAATACGGTGCATTACGCCAATTTTACAGCCTAATAATGTTGCTTCACCACCGAAGCCCATTGTACCGATACCAAATGTGTTAGCCGTTTTAACAACGTATTCTTCTAACTTAGCAAGATCTGCATTTGGATTTGTATCTTCAACATGGCGGAATAATTGCTCTTTTGCTAAATCATAGCCCGAAGAACGGTCTCCACCAATACCTACACCAATGAAACCAGCAGAACACCCTTGACCTTGTGCTTGGTATACAGAGTGTAAAATACATTTACGAATACCATCTAAGTCACGCCCTGCACGACCAAGACCTTCTAATTCACATGGTAGACTGTATTGAATGTTTTTATTTTCACAGCCGCCGCCTTTGAGAATTAACTTAATTGTAATGTAATCTTTTTCCCATTGTTCAAATTTCATTACTGGCAAACCATCACCAAGATTATTACCACTGTTTGCACCAGATAATGAATCCACCGCATTAGGACGTAATTTAGCATCTGCAGTTGTATCGCTGATTGCTTTTTTGATTGCAGCTTTAATTTCTAATTGGTTTACGCCAACAGGAGTATAAATTTTGAAAGTTGGTAGCCCTGTATCCTGACAAATTGGTGACACGTTATCTTCTGCCATAATAATATTATTTGCGATTGTGTCTAAGCTCATTGCTGCACGAGTACCAGCATTTTCAGCTTCTTTTGCTTTTTTAATAGCACGACGTACATCCTTAGGTAAATTCGTAGATGTTTCAGTAATTAAATCGTAAAGACTCTTCTCCAAATTTTGTAGATTCATTGGTATTGCCCCCCATAGAAAAATTGATTATTTCCACGTTACATTATACTCTTTTCAACTAATGAAAAAAAGAGTCCTTATCTGAGACCGCTAAATTAAAGCATATTTTAATAATATAGAAGGAGAGTATTGATTTTACAGAACGTTTGTTCTAAAATAGAATAAATCCAATATTAGGAGGAACTTGCATGGCTGCTAAAACTTTACTTGAATTACCAGAAGCATTCGAGCAATATAGACCATTAATAGAGGGGACAATGAAGCCTGTTGTAATGGTTAATACGGAGATAAGCAAGACAACTTTATTTCAAAGTAAGTTTGCAGGAGATCCTTATTTCCCATTGGCGATGGAATATCCAAAAAACATGAAGGGACAACCGTTAAAGCTATTAGCTCAAATTAACTTTGCAGAGGTTCCTATGCATTTACCCAATTTCCCAGAAGAGGGAATATTGCAGTTTTATATTGATGGTTATGACGATGTTTTAGGAATGGATTTTGATAATGGACAAAAACAAGAAGGCTTTCGTGTAATATTTCATGAACAAGTTATGCAAGATGAAGCACAGCTTATACAAGACTTTTCTTTTATAGAAATAGATGATGAGGAATTATATTTTCCTGTCGAGCGTGAAATGGCATTATCCTTTACTACAGGCGTTGAGCCGATGTCGATTGATGATTTTAGAAGCAATGAAAAGTATGCTAGCATCTTAACAGCTTTGGAGGATGACGAAGCATTAGAAGACAGCTTCTATGATGCTATGACTGGTGATGGTTGTAAAATTGGAGGCTATCCATTCTTTACGCAAGAGGATCCTCGAGCATATGGAGATTATAAAGATTCAATCATTTTGCTGTTACAGATTGATAGTGTCGGCGACAATATTCTTTGGGGTGATTGTGGCGTTGGCAATTTCTTTATCACAGAGGAAGAGTTAATGAATAAAGATTTTAGCAAGGTACTTTATAATTGGGATTGCCATTAAAAAACAAGCGAGCACACGATGCTCGCTTGTTTTTTTATTCATTATTGTTCACGAGCATGAAATTGCTCCATTTTGTCCTCTAAATCATCCATCATTTGGATTAAGCGATCAATATCTTCTAACTCAGCTGTTTCAGGATCAAGGGCATCTAATACTTCTAAAAACATCTCCAGACGCTCTTTTAAATAGGTTACTTGTTGCTCTTTATTAGTGATTGGCTTTGACATTCGTACACCTCATTTCATCCCTTTCATCGTAGCCGATTTGAGCTTAAATTTCAATGTTTAGGGAAACACCTAGGACTAAGAGATTAATTTTAAAAAAACAATAGACAGAATATTTACAATATTGAGTATGTATGTTAAAGTTGTTTTAAGATAAAGTAAAGGAGCTGATTGAAAAAAGTCATCTGTAACGCTAACTCGAAAAGGAGGGAGTTTAAACAAGTAATCGGTAATATTCAAAAGCCGAAAATCGTGTTTATACAATTAAATGAGGATAAGTATTAGTTAAGCCTTAGCGTAAAATCACATGTGGTGAGCGCTAAGGCTTTTTGGTATGCTGTTCTTTGGAAGAATGACTAGATAGTGGAGGGAAAAATGACGTACTTCTCAGATTACAGCAAGAAAAGATTTACCATTTTAGTAATAATTGTATCCATATCAGGCTTTTCACAAGGGATGCTATTACCGCTTATTTCGATAATTTTTGAACGTGATGGGGTATCCTCTGCATTGAATGGCTTGAATGCAACAGGCTTATACATAGGAACATTATTGATTTCACCATTTATCGAGCAGCCCTTACGCAGGTGGGGCTATAAACCGATTATTTTAATTGGTGGAGCACTAGTTTTTGCGTCTTTACTTGCATTTCCTCTATGGAAAAGTGTGACCTTTTGGTTTGTCCTTCGTTTATTAATTGGCGTAGGCGATCATGCCTTGCATTATGCGACACAAACATGGATTACAAGTACAGCAGATCATAAAAGCTTAGGAAAGGGAATGGCCATCTATGGCTTATCATTTAGCATAGGTTTTGCTGTTGGACCACTTATGGTGAGGCTAATTGAAATTGCTGAGGCGCTACCGTTTATCGTATCTTCAATAATGTGCCTATTAGCATGGTCCTTTGTATTTCTCTTACAAAATGAAAAGCCTGAGCGTTTAACAGGTGACTTAAATGCCAGAGGGTGGCAACGGTACAAAATGGCTATTTTATTTGGGTGGATTGCCTTTTTAGGTCCATTTGTTTATGGCTTTCTGGAGTCTTCACTAAATGCCTTGTTTCCTGTCTATGCACTACGCAAGGGCTTTGAAGTCGGCATGATTCCTATCATTTTATCTGTTTTTACATTTGGTGGTATTTTAACGCAAGTGCCGCTTGGTGCACTAGGAGATAAAGTAGGGAGAAGGAATATTTTGATGATTGGGTCATTTGGTGGCGCAATTATTTTTGCGATTGCAAGTTTTTTAGAGCATTCACAATTCGCTGTGGCGGTCGCATTTTTCTTAACGGGTACGCTGGTTGGCTCGATGTTTTCTTTAGGAATTACATTTATGGCTGATTTGACACCAAAGGAGCTACTGCCTACGGGGAATTTACTATGCGGAATTGCTTTAAGTATTGGTAGCTTAACAGGTCCATTTTTAGGTGGAGTTTATTTAGAATATGTAAAAAATTATAGCTTCCTTTTACTTGTGGCTATGCTTTTGCTAGCCGTTGCAATCGTTTTATTTATATTTGGACGCCGCAAGCATCAACAACCAACGATGGCAAAATAAAAAGAGCGGGGCTCATCTCCCGCTCAAAAAACAAAAAACGCCCAGCAAATCCGTGCTGTTATGGCGTTTTTTGCGTAACAAGGATGTTCCGTCCAAGTTACATAGGTTTGGCACCTAGAAAATTATTATACAGACATGTTCTAATGAAAGCAATAAAAAATAAAATGGGTATTTTTGGACATTATCTATCTTTCTATTTATAATAAAGGAACACTTGCTTAAAAAGGAGGTTTTTATCATGACAGAAATGAAAAAACTATCTATCCATCGTGCTTTAACAGAATTAAAAATGCTGACTCTACGAATTGAAGCAGCAACAAATGAGGTTAGCGCAGTCGTAGCTAATCGAAAAAGCAATCGTAAAATTAATGGTGTAGACATTCCTGAATATGAAAAACAAATGCAAGCATCCTATGATAAAGTGCTAGGTTTAATTTCCTATCGAAATAAAATAAAAGCACTAGTTGTGCAGTCCAATGCAAACACAAAGGTGTTGGTGGGCAAAGAGGAAATGACTGTAGCGGAGGCAATTGAACGGAAACAATCCATTCAATACGAAAAGAATTTGCTAGAAGTTATTCAGCATCAGCATCGTTCAGCTATCAATACGGTTGCCAAAGAAAATGATGCATTACCTGCAAAGCTGGAAACCTATTTAATTAACATATTGGGCAATAAAGATAAACAATCACCAGAGGAAGTTAAATTACATACCGAAACATTTATGAAAAGAAATGAGTTTGAAATCATTGATCCCCTAAATGTTAAACAACAAATTGAGAAATTGAGCAATCGGATTGAAGAATTTGAATCAGAGGTGGACGCTGTCTTATCAGAGTCGAATGCCACAACCTTTATTGAAGTACACGTTTAAAAAGATTTGCATGTCCTAGCGAAAATGGAAAACGAAAAGTCACTCGCGCTTCAAGGCATGTGTGCGAGTTAAAACGTAAAACATGCCTTACTCCAATGGTAACTTTCAACTAAACTGATTTGAAAGCTCAAAGGTAAAAGGTGAAAGTACAAAGCTTACGTTTTAAAGTTCTTTGGATAAAAGCTGAAAATTTAACATTTAATAATCATTTAAATCCTGGGTTATTGGTTAAGGTATCGACTTTTCTGGACCATCCATCATCCACCAGGCAGCTTGTGCTGTGCATTAGAAAAAGGACGTCTCCTAGGGAAACGTCCTTTTCATACTATTTGTTTTTTAAAACAAGTTTTGCAACGCATTCCACCTGCGCCGTTTGTGCGAACATATCCACAGGCTGAATATACTCAACATGATAAAGCTTCGTTAACTGTTGTAAGTCCTTTGCCAAAGTGGATGGGTTACAGGAGGTATAAACAAAACGTTTAGGTTTTAGTTTAAGGACTGTTCGAATAAATTCAGGTGCTAGTCCTGTACGTGGTGGATCTACCGTAATCACATCAGGAGTAAATCCTTCCTTGCGCCATTTTGCTAGGACACTTTCCGCTGTACCGACTGCATATTTCGTATGCTTGAAGCCATGGTTTCGAGCATTTTTACGAGCATCCTGAATGCTTTCAGGAATGACATCCATTCCACGAACTTCCTTCGCTTTATCCGCTAACCATAATCCAATTGTGCCAACGCCACAGTATGCATCAACCACTGTTTCTTTTCCCGTTAAAGCAGCAGCTTTTTTAATTTCATCATAAAGATGAACTGTTTGCGTTGGATTTAGTTGGAAGAAGGCGCGAGCGGATAAATCAAAAGCCAATTCACCAAGCTCTTCATGAATGGTTTCTTTGCCATCAAGTACAACAGTTTCATCACCGAAGATTAATGATGTTTTTTCACGGTTAATATTTTGCGCAATGGATACTATACTCGGATCAATTTTTTTAATACGTGTAATCAATTCAGCTAAATGAGGGATTTCTTTCCTTGTTGTGACAAGAACGACTTGTGTCTCCCCGGTACGAATACCTGTACGTACAACAATCGTACGCACTAAACCATCTAGCGTACGACCATCGTAAATAGTGATATTTAGCTTTTGCAAAATTTTTCGAGTGGCAACGGTGATTTTGGAAGTGATCGGATGTTGAACAAGGCAATCATTAATGTTTAACAGCTTATTACTTCCTTCAGCAAATAAACCTGCGTAAACACGCTTGCCTTCTTTACGTACTTGGAATTGGCTTTTATTACGATAATGCCAAGGATCATCCATGCCAAGTGTTTTTCGCACTTCAATTGTTTCGAGTAAAGGTTTGGCATAACGCTCTAATGCTTGTATAACTATGTCTCGCTTTTCTATTAGCTGTTTTTCATAGGTCATATGCTGAAGCTGGCAGCCGCCGCACTCATTGTACACTGGGCACGGTGCTTCCTGACGATGTTTTGAAGCTTTACGAATGGCTAAAATCTCTGCTTCAGCAAAATTACGTTGTGTTTTTGTTACTTGAGCTGTGATCTCTTCACCAGGAATGGCTCCTTTTACAAATATCACATTACGTTTATAAAAGCCTACACCTTCACCATTAATGCCTAGCCTTTTTATTGTTAGTGGGAATTTTTGTCCCACGGTCATTGTTGTTTGCTGCGTCAAACGTTCCACGTCCCTGCTCTATATTGTCATCTCCCCATTATAGCGAAGGAGCAGGCGATTGCAAAGCAACAGGGAAATCTTCGTATTCTAATACTAAATCATCAAGCGATAAGAACGTATAACCTTGCTTTTTAGCTTCTGCAATAAACATTGGTAATGCTTCGGCATTATCCTGTGCTACGGTATGCATTAAAATAACGGCACCAGGATGCAGTTGTTCCATAAGTGCATTATAAGCATAATCTGCCCCACGACGCTCATCCTTCATCCAATCCTTAAAGGCCACAGACCAGAAAATATGACGATAACCTTCAGCATTGCCCACCTCTAGCACTTTTGCATTAAAAATTCCTTCAGGTGGACGAGCGTATGTTGTACGATCGATGCCTGTCAATTCACGTAACTTGCCATCGAACTTTTGCCATTCTGCACGCATGCCATCTGGCGAAAGTCGAGCCATATTAGGGTGTCCATATGAGTGATTCCCAATAGTATGACCATCCTTCACCATACGTTTTACTAAATCGCTTGCACTGTCTAAGTAATGGCCTGTTAAAAAGAAAGTAGCAGGTACATTTTCTTTTTTCAATGTATCCAAAATACTTTCAGTAAAGCCGTTTTCATAGCCATTATCAAATGTTAAATAGGCAATTTTTTTATCTGCCTTCCCTTTATAAATCGCACCATATTTGTCGAGTAACTGATCGAGCTGTGCTCCTGCCTCTGCCTGCTCACCGTTTTTAGCACGTTTAAAACCCCAATGGTGTTCATCAGAACCAGCAGCAAAAAATGGATTAAAGCTAATTCCTGCGGCAATAATAAAAGTAGCAATTACCGCACCAACAATATGTTGTTTCCACATAAAAAACGCATCCTTTCTTTTTCATTAGAATGCGTAATTACTTAAAAAATTATCCAACTTAATTTTTTCTATTTTGAGCCTTTAACAAATTTTCAAGTGCTTGCTTTAAATAAGGGTATTTAAATATAAAATGTTGTTGTTCTAATAGGGTTGGTAGCACTTGTTGTCCTTCTAAAACAAGTGTGCTTTGTTCGCCGAGAGCTAAACGCATCGCAAAGCTAGGAACAGGCAGCCAATGACGTCTGCCCATGACTTCGGCAATCGTTTGACCAAATTCCTTCATTCTCATAGGATGCGGGGCTGTTATATTAAATGGTCCATGAATATTTTCATTTGTAATAGCAAAATAAATAGCACGTGCTACATCTTCAATATGTACCCATGAAAGCCATTGCTCCCCAGAGCCAATCGTTCCACCTATATGCATTTGATAGGGCAATAGCATGGGTGGAAGTGCGCCACTATTTCTACCTAAAATGACACCAAAGCGTGCAAGAGCCACACGAATACCTAATGCTTCTGCTCGTTTCGCATGTCGCTCCCAATCGTGGACTGTAGTGCCTAAAAAATCAGTTGCGTAATCCGTAAAATCTTCATCATAGATGGCTTGTGTGGAAGTTGGGTATATACCAACTGCACTAGCATTGACAAGGACTTTTGGTTTTATCGTGAGCATGTCCATTATACGTATAATCTCTAATGTGGCATTCATTCTGCTCCAATAGATAGCTTTCTTTTGCTTTTTTGTCCAACGACCATTATTTAATGAAACACCTGCTAAATTCACAAAGGCATCTACACCTTCAAAGATGGCCAAAGTTTGCTCCTGCTGATGTAGCCATTGAACATAGTGAACGCCATTTTCTAGTTTGGACTCATGACGCGTTAAGACAAAAATGTCATGTCCGTTGTCCTGCAATAGCTGTATAAGAGCTTTTCCAACAAAGCCAGTGCCACCTGCAATCACTATTTTCATAACAAGCACCTCTTTTCTCGAATAAAACGCTTACTTTTAAGTTTATCATGTAACCAAAAAGTAAACATCTTTAGGCATTAATTGCAGAGAAGGAAGTTTACCCGTGGAAGGGAAAAGAATGCCCGCGAACATAGGGAAATTAACCGTGCTAATTGTCAGATCCCCCATCAAGAAATGCTATAATGATAATAGTGAGGTGTTTGCTATGCGTATGATTACAAAAATTGCACGTCAAAAAAACAATCCTGAACGCTATAATATCTATTTAAATGAAGAGTATGCTTTTCCGGTTGATGAAGCCATTCTCATTCAATTTGGTTTAACAAAGGGAAAGGTGCTCGATGAATTCGAAATTCAAGAGATTGCCTATGAAGATGAGATACGTAAGGCATTTAATAAGGGGTTAAACTTCCTTTCATATCAAATGCGAAGTGAGCATGAGGTTAAGAAAAAACTGCTCAACTTAGAATTTGGAGAAGCTGTAGTGTTAGAGGCAATCCAAAAGTTAAAATCCTATGGCTTTATTAATGATGAAAACTATTCAAAGGCTCTTCTTGATACAAAGAAAGCTACTATGAAAAAAGGACCAAGAGCCATTAGACAAGACATGATCAAAAAAGGCATTGAGAAAAACTTGCAGGATGAGGTGCTTGCTACATATAGTTTTGAGGAACAAGTAAAACTGGCGAAGCAACTGGCAGAGAAAATTGTTCGAGCGGAGAGCAAGAAGACCCCAACACAGATTAAGACCAAAATTCAGGATTACTTATTAAGAAAAGGGTATGCTTTCTCGATTGTAGAAGAGGTGCTTAGCCAAGTTGAGATAGGGCAGGATGATGACAACTGGCAGCAGCTACTTGATGCTCAAGGCGAAAAAGTTTGGAAAAAGTACGTATCGAAGTATACTGGTTATGAGCTAAAAATGAAGGTTAAACAGGCGCTCTATCAAAAGGGTTTTCCTATAGAAGTAATAGATCGTTTTATAGAAGAGAAGGAGAATGAAGAATGAGTGAAAAAAATTATGCAGCTATGTCTGAACATGAATTGCGAGAGGAAATTGCTTTTCTAAAAGAGAAAGCTCGAAAGGCAGAACAGCTAGGGATCATCAATGAGTTTGCTGTTTATGAACGCAAAGCTTTAATGGCTGCGGCTTATTTAGTGGATCTTGATACAATCGTTCCAGGAGAAATGTATCGTATTGATGGTTCAGATAATGAGTTTTTCCAAGTAGATTATTTGAAGGGTCGCTTTGCTTGGGGTCATCGTTTAGGTGGAGACAAGTACCAAGAGGCACTACCAGTATCTATCCTTTCACCAGTAAAGGTGGGCAAATAAATGGATGAAAAAATTGAGAAACTAACACAAGAGTTACTTGCAAAGAATCCTCAGATGTCTGTTGGACGGGCACAGGTTTGGGTGGAGTTGTTATGGAGTGACTTTGAATCAACTGCCGCGAAAGCAGGGTATGATTATCGTGGGGCAGAGTATACAGAAAATCTTGTTCGTCAATTAATTGCAAGCTATGGTGATAAACTACATGCTTTTGCAGGGCGCAATCCGAAGTATATACATTTACTAGATGCTAGTGATGATATGGTACAATAATAAAAACCCTGACCAATATTGGTCAGGGTTTACTGCTTAATTACTCGCACCAATTTGTAGTTTTTTCTGGAGCTTATCTTCTGTAAAAATCCAGCCTGTGTAAGACGTAATAATGTCATTCGCATCATTTAAATGTGCTACGGCAACGAAAGGATAGCGATTGTCACTACGGTAACGCAAATCGATTAACCTTACTTCTATTAGGCCGTTTTCAAGCTCGGAAATCTCCCATCGATACATAGGAGAGAAAGACACAAATGCAGCTAAGTTAGGATCTTTCATTGCAGCATCTACAAGCGCAGTTTTAGGCAAAGGCTTAATTTCGAATTTATCGTAAATATTAACAGTCCTTCCATAAGCACGGCCAACATAATAATGAGTTTTTGACTTTGCTGCGATTCGCCAGTGGAAGAAGCGCATAGTAGGTGCTACAATGACATATTCTTCATCTTGAATAGTATGATGCACCGCGTTTTTTACTGCTTTTTGCACAGCAAATCGTAAAATATAGTAAATCACGATAACCACGTACATGATACTGAATGTCCATACTGGATTTGTACCAAATGCCCATAACACAATACCTACACAATGTAAGGTAAAAATGATGGGATCGAAGGTATTAATGACACCTAACGCAACCCATTTTCGAGAGAAAGGTCGAATTGCTTGTGTACCATACGCGTTAAAAATATCGACAAAAACATGAAGTGCAACAGCTAAAAATGTCCAAAGCCATAAATGTAACACATTCACATCTTGCAAAATCAGTGATAAAACAATTGTAATTAAAATAGGCCATATAGCTACAGCTGGTAGTGAGTGTGTAATTCCACGATGATGTCTGATATAGATGGCGTTATTACGTAGTTTTAACACAGTGTCGACATCTGGAGCTTGTGAGCCAATAATTGTACCTGCCATTACTGCTGTAAAAGTCATTGAATGATTGGCTACTACAGGGTCAGCTAATGCAAGACCGCCAAGGGCAATACCCATAACGAAATGTGTACCTGAATCCAAAAATATCCACTCCTAGTATGCATTAAAATCGAGTACAATGTGCATACAACTTTATTTCGAACATAATAAAAGGTATATTGAAATATTCTGACACTCGTGCGAAAGCGACGATTATTGTCGATCTTCCACGAATATTCTTTTCTTCATTGTATACCCTTTTCATCATAAATTAAATCGTAAAAACAACGGAGGTCACTGTGAATTACCCATATGTAACAGAATTTCGACAATCATTAGTTGACTGGTTTAACACAGAGAAGCGTGATTTACCGTGGAGACACACAACAGATCCTTATAAAATTTGGGTATCTGAAGTGATGCTACAACAGACACGTGTCGACACAGTTATTCCTTATTACAATCGCTTTATGGAAAGTTTTCCAACATTAGATTTGCTTGCAGAAGCACCCCAAGAATACTTATTAAAGCATTGGGAAGGTCTTGGCTATTATTCTCGTGCTCGCAATTTACAAGCAGGTGCTCGTGAGGTTATAGAAAATTACGGTGGTATAGTACCTGACAATCGCCATGAAATATCTAAATTAAAAGGTGTTGGTCCCTATACTGCAGGTGCTATTTTAAGTATTGCCTATAATAAGCCTGAACATGCAGTTGACGGTAATGTTATGCGGGTTCTAAGTAGAGTGCTTGATATACATGAAGATATAGCTATTCCCAAAACGAAGAAAATTTTCGAAAGTGCGGTTGAGGAACTAATTGATCCTGATCATGCTTCATCGTTTAACCAGGGCTTAATGGAGCTGGGTGCACTTATTTGTACACCTACCTCTCCAAAATGTTTATTATGCCCAGTCAGAGAGTATTGCACAGCTTTTAATGAGGGAGAACCAGAAAAATTACCTGTCAAATCAAAAAAGATAAAAATGAAGCATCTCACATATGATGTTCTCGTATATGAAAATGACAAAGGACAATTTTTAATGCAACAACGTCCTGAGCAAGGCCTGCTAGCTAATCTATGGCAATTTCCAATGATTGATACAAGCCAATCTTCGGTAGAAAACTTTACAATGGAATATAAAGTAATTGTCCAAGCCAAACATGAATTACTTACATTTAAACATGTTTTTTCACATTTAACTTGGCATTTAAATAGCTATTATATAAAATGCGAATCGACTGAGCTAGGTGATTGGCTAAATCGTGAGCAAATAGAACTTTTACCGATGCCTGTGCCTATGCTAAAAATTTGGGATGAAGTAAAAAAGCAAACGGCAGGAAAATAAAACCTTCTTAAAATCATTGATACATGAGCATAAAAGTCATCACCTCCGTACACAATAACTAGCGTGGAGGTGAATGAATGATGAAAAAACAAAACAACCAAAATTTCCAACCGAATAAAAACATGCAACGTCAAAGTGAAGAGTTTGGTTATGAAACGGATGTAAATGAAGTACAAAAGCAAAATGCGAAAGCAGAGCAAAAGAAAGCTCCAGCTTCTGGCCGTTTCTCAAAAACTAACCAAGATTTAGGTGAGTAACACTTTGTAACTGCATAATTGCATTTACCTCTAAGGGGCTGTCTTAAATCCGAAAAGATGAAAAAGACAGCCCCTTTCAAATTGTTTAGGTAAGTAAATCGTCAGCATAAAAGGAAATCCTCTATAGCATTAACTAAAAAATCCCATCAACGCTGACATTATAATAAAATTCGCTTATAATTGACTAAATTTTATACAAATTCAAAATAGCGTAGTGAAATTTGTGGTTTTCTAACTACACCTTTCGCGTACACATTGCTATAATATACTAGAGACTGCTAGATTTAGGTAGCATAGACGAAAAGGTGGGCTAACAAAATGGCATTACCGGTAGAAGGAGAAACGATACAAATACATAGTTATAAGCACAATGGCCGTATCCACCGTGTTTGGCAAGAAACGATGGTTTTAAAAGGAACGAAAAATATCGTAATCGGTGCGAATGAACGGACACTTGTGACAGAATCCGATGGTCGTACATGGCTAACGAGAGAGCCTTCGATTTGCTACTTCCATGCGGAACACTGGTTTAATATCATCTGTATGCTACGTGAAGACGGTGTGTATTATTATTGCAATCTAAGCTCACCATTTGTTTTCGATAATAATGCCATTAAATATATCGACTATGATTTAGATATTAAAGTTTTTCCTGACATGTCTTATACCCTTTTAGACGAGGATGAATATGAGCTCCATCGTAAGGAAATGTCTTATCCTGATGTCATAGATAAGATTTTAAAGCGCAATGTCGATAAATTAATAAGCTGGATTCAACAAAAAAGAGGACCATTTGCACCCGATTTCATCGATGTCTGGACAAATCGTTACAAGTTCCAGCTTGATATGCAGTCAGATGATCAATCATGACACCTATTAGTTTAACTAATAGGTGTTTTTTTATTGGAGGGGAACAGAGTGTTGTTAAGGCAAAGGTAAAATAGTCCGCTATAAAGTCATCATAACTGTATTTTAATCAAAATATTGCTATAATACATAGGGCATTCATCTTCGAATGTCTGTTTCTTTTGTAAGGATGTGATGATAAATTGGGAAGCATTAAGCGATATATGCGCTTTGTTAAACCCTATACATGGGAAATTATTTTAACGATTATCATTGGTATAGTAAAATTTGCTATTCCACTATTTATTCCACTGCTCATTAAGATTGTGCTAGACGATATTATTGCAGCAGATGACTTAACAGATGTAGAAAAAACAAAAGAACTATTTTATTGGCTAGGTGGCACTATTATTGTATTCTTTATTATCCGTCCACCTATTGAATATTATCGACAATATTTTGCACAACACGTAAGCAACAAGGTGCTATTTGATATTCGTAAGGAAATTTATGCACATTTACAGCGTTTAAGCTTAAGGTACTATGCCAATACACGAGCAGGAGATGTTATTTCAAGAGTAATTAATGATGTTGAACAAACAAAAACCTTTGTCATGACGGGTTTAATGAATGTTTGGTTAGATCTGGCGACAATTGTAATTGCGATTGCCATTATGCTAACCATGGATGTTAAGTTAACACTAGTAGCGTTAATCGCATTTCCATTTTATGCTTTCAGTGTGAAGTACTTTTTTGGCAAATTGAGAGATTTAACACGGAAACGATCTCAAGCTCTTGCAGGTGTACAAAGCTATCTACATGAACGTGTAGCTGGTATGAGCATTATTAAAAGCTTTACTTTAGAAAAGCATGAACAAAAATTGTTCGATTCAGCAAACGGTGAGTTTTTAGAAAAAGCGCTTGATCAAACAAAGTGGAATGCAAAATCATTTGCTGTCGTGAATACCATTACAGATGTAGCGCCATTACTAGTTATAGCCTATGCGGGCTATCAAGTAATAAATGGGTCACTTTCAGTTGGAACAATGGTTGCTTTTATTGCTTATATTGAACGTCTGTATGGCCCACTTCGTCGACTTGTTAGCTCGTCCACAACTTTAACGCAGTCAATCGCTTCAATGGATCGAATGTTCGATTTAATAGATGAGCCTTATGAAGTGAAGGATAAGGACTATGCTGGTGAACTCCCACGTGCAAATGGGCAGGTTCGCTTTCACAATGTATCCTTCCAATATGAAGAAACTGGCTCACCTATTATAGATGCTATCGATTTAACGATAAATCCTGGGGAGACTGTTGCCTTTGTAGGGATGAGTGGTGGTGGTAAGTCAACGATTATCAGTTTAATTCCTCGCTTTTATGATACAACAAGCGGGAAAGTGACCATTGATGGAAAAGATGTACGGGATGTTACTTTACATTCTTTACGATCTCAAATTGGTATTGTCCTGCAAGACAATATACTTTTTAGTGACTCTGTCAAAGAGAATATCTTAATGGGGAAACCAGATGCAACAGATGCACAGGTCATCGAAGCAGCGAAAGCGGCAAATGCCCATGACTTTATTATGAGTCTGCCTAATGGTTATGACACAAAGGTTGGGGAAAGAGGAGTAAAGCTCTCTGGCGGACAAAAACAACGAGTTGCCATTGCGCGTGTGTTTTTAAAAAATCCACCAATTTTAATCCTTGACGAGGCTACTTCTGCATTAGATCTAGAAAGTGAAGCACTGATTCAAGAATCATTAGACAAGCTTGCTCATGAACGAACAACTATTATTATTGCGCACCGTCTTTCTACAATTACCCATGCTGACAAGATATTCGTCATCGATCATGGTCAATTAATTGAAAGTGGAACACATGAACAGCTAATGGACAGTCAAGGGACATATTATAATTTATTCCAAGTACAGCATTTAGATTAAAATTTTCCGTAAAATACATGGTTTAAGAATTTTTTCAAAAAAAGTCTTTCATTTATTCGAAAATGGAAGGCTATTTTTTTTTGAAAAATGTAAAAAATTATCTCTTTATAAGATTTTATTATTATCGAAGGCGATTATTGTAGAAATTCTATGTAATTTGCAGAATATTAATGATTGAAAGAGTAATGATTTTTAGTTAGAATTATCTGAAAATAAGGAATTTAACGAAAGTTATAGTATTCTATTAATATTATTATACATTTGAGTAAAATATAGGTAGGGTGGGGCGTTACACATGAGGAAAAAACTACTAGAAATAAAAGGTTTGAAAACAACCTTTTTCACAGATAATGGGCAAATTCCTGCTGTAGACGATATCGATTTTTCTGTCCATGAAGGAGAAATTTTAGGGATTGTAGGAGAATCGGGAAGTGGTAAAAGTGTTACGTCGCTGTCCATCATGGGATTAATTCCATCACCACCAGGTAAAATAACTGGTGGAGAAATTTTGCTAGATGGCAAAAATATTGCTAAATGTACGGACAAACAAATGCAAAAAATACGTGGTAAAGACATTGCAATGATTTTCCAAGAGCCGATGACTTCGCTAAACCCTTTGTTCACGATTGGTGATCAGTTAAAGGAAGCTATATTAATCCACAATCCAAAATGGTCAAAAAAGGAAGCGTTTGCAAGAGCGGTTGAAATTATGAAATTGGTAGGTCTACCACGTGCTGAGGAATTGCTAAAGGACTACCCACATCAGCTGTCTGGCGGTATGCGTCAACGTGTGATGATTGCTATGGCACTTGTCTGTGACCCTCAAGTATTGATTGCGGATGAGCCTACAACTGCATTGGATGTTACGATACAAGCCCAAATTTTACAGCTTATGAAAGACTTAAATAAACGATTGAATACAGCTGTGTTGTTAATTACACATGATCTGGGGGTTGTCGCGGAAACTTGTGAGCGAGTGATTGTTATGTATGCAGGACAAATAGTGGAAGAGGCGCCGATTCATGAAATTTTCACTAATCCTAAACATCCCTATACACAAGGACTCATTCAATCAGTACCTGACATGCGTTATAAAAAGGAAAATTTATACTCCATTCCTGGAAGTGTACCGAAACCAGGAAGTATTCAGGTAGGCTGTCGTTTTGCGGCACGCTGTGAATATGCAATGGAACGTTGTTTACAGGAAACACCACCTTTATTTGAAGCAGCAGAGAATCATAAATCGAGATGTTTTTTACTAGAGAAGCAGGAGGTGGAGCAACGTGTCGAAAGCGTTATTAAAGGTTGAGGGATTAAAAAAATATTTTCCGATTCGAAAGGGAGTCCTTAATTCACATGCCGGGGATGTAAAGGCTGTAGATGATGTTTCCTTTGAAGTATTTGAAGGAGAAACATTAGGAATTGTTGGCGAATCAGGCTGTGGTAAATCCACAACGGGTCGCTTATTAATGCGTTTACTAGAGCCAACTGGAGGTAAAATAGAATTCGCAGGTAAAATGATTTCAGAATTATCCAACAATGAAATGAGGAAGGCACGTAGAGATATTCAAATGATTTTTCAGGATCCCTATGCCTCACTAAATCCTCGCCATAACATTGGCAAAATTTTAGAGGAGCCCCTTATTGTTCATGGGATAGGTAATGCCAAAGAGCGAAAACAGAAAGTGTTGGAGCTACTTGAGATTGTTGGATTGAATGAGTATCATATCAAGCGCTATCCGCATCAATTTAGTGGAGGGCAAAGGCAACGTATCGGCATTGCTAGAGCCCTGATGACCAATCCACGCTTAATTATTGCGGACGAGCCAGTATCTGCACTTGATGTGTCCATTCAGGCACAGGTTTTGAATTTATTGCAAAAGCTGCAAAAGGATTTAAAGCTAACTTATATTTTTATTTCCCATGATTTAGGGGTTGTACGTCATATCAGTAATCGAGTTGGCGTTATGTATTTAGGTAAATTAGTTGAGCTGACAGCGAGTGAGGACTTATATGCTGAACCGCTTCATCCATATACACAAGCACTTTTATCTTCGGTTCCTGTTCCAGATCCTACGTTTGAACGGGAACAGATCATCATTTCTGGAGATATTCCAAGTGCATCAAACCCGCCAAGCGGTTGTACATTCCATACGAGATGTCCGTTTAAAATGGATCAGTGCTCACAGGTAGTACCTAAAATGCAAGAAGTGAAACCAGGTCATTATGTTGCTTGCCATCTTTACGAGGCACTCCAACATTAAATGATATAAAAACTCATAGGGGGAAATTCGATGAAGAAAAAGAAGTTTTGGACTTTAGGTGTAATGCTACTCCTTATTCTCTCGACAATCTTAGCAGCATGTGGCGGCTCAGATACTAAGGATACGGGTAGTAAAGATACTTCAACTGGTGGCGATACAGCTAGCAGTGGAGAACCAAAAATTTTAGTGTATGGTCGTGGTGGAGATTCTGTAGCACTTGACCCTGCTGTTGTTACAGACGGTGAATCCTTCACGGTGACAGCTAATATTTATGAAACACTTGTAAACTTTGGAGAGCGAGATGTAACAATTCAACCAGGCTTAGCTAAATCATGGGAGGCATCAGAGGATGGTTTAACGTATACTTTCCAGCTACAAGAAGGTGTGAAATTCCATGATGGCACAGATTTCAATGCTGAGGCTGTTGTTAAAAATATTGAACGTTGGAAAACAGGTGCAGATAAACACCCTTACTTTAGCTCGCAATTTGTCGTTGGTGATAAGCAAGTAATTGAATCAGTAACTGCAGAGGGAGACTACACAGTTGTCTTTAAGTTAAGTCAACCTCAAGCACCATTCCTGAAAAATTTAGCAATGTCTCCATTTGCGATTGCTTCTCCAACAGCATTTGAAGCAGATGAAGAAAGTTTATCTGCAAATCCTGTAGGAACAGGTCCATTCAAATTTGTTAGCTGGGTACGTAATGATTCAATCACAATTGAGAAAAACCCGGATTACTATATTGATGGCTATCCTAAATTAGATAAAGTAATTTATCGTTCTATTCCAGAAAACTCAGCACGTTTAAATGATTTATTAGCAGGCAATATTGATGTAGCTGATGGCTTAAGCCCATCTGATAAAGCAACAATCGAAGGTGATGCTAATTTACAGTTAATCGAACGTCCATCTATGAACGTTGGTTACCTTGGTTTAACTGTTACACGTCCTCCTTTTGATAATGTAAAAGTGCGTCAAGCAGTCAACTATGCAATTGATAAACAAGCATTAGTAGATGCATTTTATGAAGGGCTAGCTGAGCCAGCGAAAAACCCAATGCCACCAGTAATTTCTGGTTATAACGATGAAGTGACAGGCTATACGTATGATCCAGAAAAAGCGAAAGCATTACTTGCTGAAGCAGGCTACGATGGCAAGGAAATTGAGCTATGGGCAATGCCAGTACCACGTCCATACATGCCAGACGGACAAAAAGTGGCTGAAGCGATTCAAAAGAACTTAGAAGACGTGGGTATTAAATCTAAAATTGTGTCATTTGAATGGGCTACGTATTTAGAAAAAGCTCAAAACGGTGAAGCGGATGCATTCCTACTTGGCTGGACAGGCGATAATGGGGATGCGGATAACTTCCTATACACGTTATTAGACGGCGATAATATTGGTTCTAATAACTACACGTTCTATGATAATCCAGAATTACACAAGATATTAACAGCTGCTCAAACTGAGATTGATGAAGACAAGCGTAATGAACTTTATAAGCAAGCTCAAGTAATTATTTCTGAGGATGCTCCATGGGTTCCACTTGCTCACTCTATTCCAATTTTAGCTGCTAACAAGAAAGTTACAAATTACATTGCGCATCCTACTGGTTCTGACCGTTTAGATGCAGTAGATATTCAATAGTAAATTTCATCATTTTTAATTGAACAAAGGAATGTGAAGAATCTGCTTGCTTTTCTGCGGGTAAGCCGTGGAAATCTCGCAGATTCTTTTCAAGTAAAGATAATGATTATTTCCTGTATGAAAGAATTCAACTAAACATTCAAAACCGTTTAGTGAAGGCTCAACCTTTCAACAGTATATAAAGACTTCACAGTAGATTATGAAAATCATAGAGAGGTGATGAAAATGCTTCACTATATGGGGAGACGTTTACTTCAACTAATCCCAGTTTTGCTTGGAATGACTTTTATCGTCTTTATGTTGATACGGGCAATTCCTGGAAATCCAGCACAAGTTATTTTAGGACAACAGGCAACAAAAGAGGCGGTCGAGGCGTTAAACGCAAGTTTAGGATTAGATAAGCCGTGGTATACACAATATTTTAGTTACTTAGCAGGTATTTTTCAGGGAGATTTAGGGGTTTCCCTACGTACGAAACTACCTGTATCAGAAGAAATTTTCCCATACTTAGCAGCAACAGCCGAACTTGCACTATTTGCGATGATCATTGCGATTGTTATTGGTGTGAATGCGGGCATTATTTCTGCGTGGTTCCAAAATTCTTGGTTTGATTATACAGCAATGATTATAGCGTTAATCGGTGTATCTGTACCCGTGTTCTGGCTTGGATTGATGGAGCAATGGACATTTAGTAGTAAGCTTGGATGGCTGCCTACATCTGGTCGAGAAGATGTGCGAAATCCAATTACCGCCATAACCCATTTCTATTTATTGGATACGCTTATTCAAGGCCGCTTTGATCAATTCATCGAAGTTATAAAACGATTAATATTACCAGGAGTAGCACTTGCAACGATTCCGATGGCTATCATTGCCAGAATCACAAGGTCCTCCATGCTGGAAGTTATGCGTTCAGATTATGTAAGGACTGCAAGAGCAAAAGGACAAAAAATGTTTATTGTTGTTTATAAGCATGCATTAAAGAATGCAGTTATTCCTGTGTTAACGGTAATTGGTCTACAAACTGGATTACTGCTAGGTGGTGCCATTTTAACAGAGACGATTTTTAGTTGGCCAGGAATTGGTCGTTATATTTATGATGCGATTGGCTTCAGGGATTATCCCGTTATTCAATCAGGTATTCTCGTCGTTGCATTTATTTTCATCATGATTAACTTAATCGTGGATTTACTGTACACAGTAGTCGACCCACGGATTAAATACAAATAGAAGGGAGTTGCAATGATGACTGGAGCAATCGATATAAAAAAAGAAGTATCACCAGTTCGAGAAAAGGCAGTAGGTCCATGGCTCGAAGGGTGGCGTAGTTTTAAAAAGAGTAAAGTATCCCTTGTTGGAGCAGGAATTGTTATATTTTTTATTATACTAGCTGTCATTGGTCCGTTCATTGCACCACAGGGCATCAATGAACAAGATTTAACGAAGCGTTTACTGGCACCATCCGCTGATCATTGGTTTGGAACGGATGATTTTGGACGGGATATTTTTTCGAGGATCATTCACGGTGCAAGGATTTCGCTGTGGGTAGGCTTTTTCTCTGTTATTTTGTCCGTGATAATTGGTAGTTTACTTGGCATCATTGCAGGTTATTATGGAAAATGGATCGATACGATAATTTCACGTATTTTTGATATTATGCTAGCTTTCCCTAGTATGCTACTAGCGATTGCAGTAGTATCAGTGCTTGGTCCATCTTTACAAAATGCATTAATCGCCATTGCTATTATTAACGTACCGAATTTTGGGCGCTTAATCCGTTCTAAGGTTTTAAGTGTCAAGGAAGAGGAATATATAGTAGCGGCAAAAGCAATTGGTATGCGTGATGCACGAATTCTATTTTCCCATATTTTGCCGAATTCCATAACCCCAATAATTGTACAGGGAACACTAGCAATTGCGACAGCCATTATTGAAGCGGCAGCATTAGGTTTCCTTGGGCTAGGGGCTCAAGCTCCAGCACCAGAATGGGGAAAAATGTTAGCGGATGCACGGAAGTTTTTATTAAATGCTCCGTGGACGATGATTTTCCCTGGTTTAGCTATTATGTTAACAGTTTTAGGCTTTAATCTAATGGGTGATGGACTACGAGATGCACTGGATCCAAAAATGAAAAGCTAGTAAATAAGACAATAGCCTTCTACAAGTTAGAAGGTTTTTTTAGCTGCTTGGACCATTGGATATAAAAGGAACATTTTTACTACAAAAACGTTCTATAGTATAGAAAAAGACGTGAGGGGCTTTCAAAAATAAGTGAAAACACCTTTTCGGAGCCATTAATTGAATTTTTTGTCACGTTATTTTAGACTTAATTTAAGTAGAAATCTTTTAGCTTAGTAGATTATTGCTTACCATAAAATCTTTCGACTGAAATACATATTTTAGGAGGGTGTTAGAATTGGGGATTAATTTACAAAAAGGACAAAGAGTTGATTTAACAAAGGGTAACGCAGGATTAAATAAAATTAAAGTTGGTTTAGGGTGGGACCCTGTAGGCCAAGAGAAAAGTGGCGGCTTTTTAGGTGGTTTATTTTCTAGCAGAAATAGTGGCAGTGGCAGAAGTATCGACTGTGATGCTTCGGTATTAATGTTACAAGATGATAAGGTTGTAGCGGGTGACGATGTTGTTTATTTCGGAAAATTAACAAGTAGCTGTGGTTCTGTTCGACATTCAGGTGATAATTTAACAGGTGATGGTGATGGTGATGATGAGGTAATTACAATTGAATTATCGTCTGTACCTTCGCAATATAACAAGCTTGTGTTTGTTGTAAACATTTATGATGCGGCAGGTCGCAATCAACACTTTGGTATGATTCATAATGCATATATTCGTGTGTATGATGACAGGACAGGAAGCGAACTAATTCGCTATAATTTAACTGATAATTATTCGAATTTAACGACGTTAGTATGTGGAGAAATTTACCGTCATAATAACGAATGGAAATTTGCTGCGGTTGGTACGGGAACAAATGACATAAAGCTTGGCGACGTTGTTCGAAGATATCAATAAATAATTGACTAAATAGGAGGAATAAAAATTATGGGCATTTCACTACAAAAAGGTCAAAAGGTAGATTTAACTAAAACAAATCCAGGATTAACGAATGTGGTTGTAGGTTTAGGCTGGGATACAAATAAATATGATGGTGGTCATGATTTTGACTTAGACTCCTCTGTGTTTTTACTTGCTGATACAGGTAAAGTTGCAGATCAAAATGATTTTATTTTTTATAACAACACTACAGGTGGCAATGGTTCAGTTGAGCATTCAGGCGATAATTTAACAGGTGTAGGCGAAGGTGACGATGAAGTGGTGAAAGTGGCATTAACTCAAGTACCTGCCCATGTTCAGCGACTAGCCTTCACAGTAACCATTCATGATGCAGAGTCTCGCAGTCAAAACTTCGGTATGGTGTCTAATGCCTATATTCGTATTATGAATGCTGCTTCCAACGAAGAAATTATTCGCTATGATTTAGGCGAGGACTTCAGTATTGAAACAGCTATTGTTGTAGGGGAATTATATCGTCATAACGGAGAATGGAAATTTAATGCGATTGGTGCAGGCTATCAAGGTGGCTTAGCTGCTTTATGTAATGATTATGGCTTAAGTGTAAACTAAAATTTCATCTTTGGACAGAAAGGGAGATTTTTGAATGGCTATACAATTAAGTAAAGGGCAACGTATTGATTTAACAAAGCAGGATCCAGGCTTAAATAGCATTGGCATTGGTTTAGGCTGGGATGTAAAGCAATTTGATGGTGGACAAGACTTTGACCTGGATGCATCTGTATTTTTACTAGATGCTTCAGGTAAATGTCGTAATGAACAGGACTTTATTTTCTATAATAATCTAGCCAGCCCAGACCAGTCTGTTGTCCATACGGGAGATAATCGTACAGGTGCAGGGGATGGGGATGATGAAAAAATTCTTGTCAACTTAAAGCAAGTATCACCTCAAATAGAAAAAATTGTAGTGACGGTTACTATTTACGATGCCGAGGGACGTCATCAAAACTTCGGGCAAGTCTTAAATGCCTATGTACGATTGACGAACGAAGAGTCGGGATCAGAGGTATTGCGTTACGATTTAGGTGAAGATTTCAGTATTGAAACGGCTGTAGTATTTTGTGAGCTGTACCGACATAATGGTGAGTGGAAATTTGCTGCAGTAGGTTCAGGTTACCAGGGTGGACTAGCTGCTTTAATCAATGCATATGGCCTACAGTAACTATGAGACGTAGGTGTATGGTGGAGGATCTGATGTGGATGTATTAAATGAGATATTAAATACATATGCACAGTTTTTAAACTAGCAGATGTAACAGGGGCTTATCGTAATACACTGAAAATGTGTGTTAGTATATTGGGGCTACCATCCTTCGCATGAAATTTTCGTTATTATTTTAATAGCTGCATTCTTATTGACATTTGTTATTTACAAGTTGAAGAAGAAAACAGCAGTGTAAACAAGGCACTGTATTAGTCTGTATGGAACAGGCTGATACAGTGCTTTTTTCACAAAAGGCATAGTTACTGGGGAGAGGATTAGATGCAACATTTTGCAACAGATGCAGAGATGATTTTTTATAAGAAGCCACAGCCGTTTACGAAATGGGAAACGGCGGATATTTTGTCATATGCCCTAGGTGCGACTTTGTATATGCCAGCTTCCATGCCTACGATTGTGAGCTTGATCCGATCACAAAAATATAAGGAACTCACATCACTTGTCATTGATTTGGAGGATGCAGTTGGAGATGCAGAGTTAGTAGATTGTGAAGCTAAGCTGATAGAGGATATTAGTGAATTATATGCACTCTATCAGCAAAAACAGCTATTACTTCAGGAGCTCCCTTTACTTTTTGTTCGAGTACGTCATGTTGAGCAATTTCAAAGGCTAACAACTGTTTTAGGGAAAAAGCAAGAAATATTAACTGGCTATGTCTTTCCGAAGTTTACAGCAGAACAGGGTGCCCGTTATTTCGAGTTGCTTGAACAAACCATTTTAGAAAATGATTTAATTTTATATGGTATGCCAATTTTAGAAAGTCGTGAGGTACTATATAAGGAATCTCGCATGGAAGCGTTATTAGACATTAAAGCGGTTCTACATCAATACAAAGCCCGTGTATTAAATGTACGAATTGGTGCTACCGATTTTTGTGGTATTTACGGAATTCGCCGGCGTATGGATTCTACCATTTATGATATTAGTGTCATACGAGATTGTATTGCAGATATTGTCAATATCTTAGGTCGTGAGGAAGATGGTTTTATTATTTCTGGGCCTGTGTGGGAGTATTTTAATAATCAGCGTGTATTAAAGCCCGCACTTAGAGTGACACCATTTAGTGAGAAAGGCGCGCTTGATACAAGGAAAGCGTTATTAGACGATTGTTTAGATGGATTAATGAAAGAAGTTTTAATGGATAAACAAAATGGCATAGTGGGAAAAACAATTATTCATCCGAGCCATATCCGTGTTGTGCATGCCCTGTATGCTATTTCGTATGAGGAATACTTAGATGCGCTAAGTATTATAGAAAATAATGATGGACAAAAAGGTGTTATGAAAAGTCACTATGCTAATAAAATGAATGAAATGAAGCCACATATGAGATGGGCACAACGGATTTTAAAACAGGCTCATGTCTATGGTGTTTATCATGAATCTGTCGATTTTGCCTCACTTTTATTACAGTCTGAAATAGGTGGTAGTGTATATGCAACAACAAATGAGTAAATTAAACATTTTACCGAATTATTCAATTGATATTGAAATTACCTACAATCCGCATAATTTTGCGCTAACCGATTTGTTTAGAATGGCGGCTCGGATTAATAAGAAGAGACAATTTTTGTTTGTAAGCACGGTACTAGGCAAACATTTGGCTGTCCGTCCGCAAATCCCTTTACTGACAGGAACTCTTTTAGCAATGATGTATCAGCAGCATCTTACGGGACAAAAGGTAATGGCTTCGTCTGTCGTTACAGCTTTAAAAGACGGAGCTAATTTGGATGAAGTACAAAAATCCATAGAAGGAACCCTAGAATTAACGGATGAAACATTGTTTATTGGCTTTGCTGAGACAGCAACAGCACTTGGACACGCAGTATTTAATGCCTTTCACTCGAATGCTATGTATATCCACACAACACGTGAAGTGTTGCCCGATTTTGAGCCATTTGTTACGTTTGAAGAAGAACATTCACATGCGACAAGCCATAGAATTTATACGGAGGAACCAGAATTTTTACTGCAAGCTAAGCGCATTGTGTTAATTGATGATGAGATTACTACTGGAAATACGGTCATTAATATGATTGAGACTTTAATACAGAAATTTCCTTTAGTGAGACAATATGCGGTACTATCTATTTTAGATTGGCGTTCCCAACAGCAGCAAACAATCTTTAAGCAATTAGAAGTACAATGGGGTATCTCTATAGAATTCATCTCCATTATGTGTGGGAATTTTAGCTGTTCAGGCATTCCAAGCTTAACCAGTACACAACCAAACTTACTAACACAGGTTGCACGAGATATGGACATTTGTCCGATTCAAGTATCTGTTGATCGCAAATTCTATCGTTCTGTTGCGGAGAATGGATTAATAAATAAGTACCCCTATTTACTAGCAACAGGGAGATTTATGCTCACGTCAAAACAGCATGTTGACCAAAAGCAAACGATACAAGCTATTGCTATGCAATTACAAGAGCTAAGAACAAATGGACCAGCACTTGTTATTGGCTCGGGTGAGTTCATGTATGTTCCTATGCAAATTGCCTCTTATTTAGGAAATGATGTTTATTTTCAGTCAACTACTCGTAGTCCAATCTATTGTACGGATGATTTAGTATATACGATTAACGATAAAATAGCCTTTGAAAGTCCAGAAAATAACGGGGTCACTAATTTTTTATATAATCTTCAAAGCCAGTCTTACACGGAACTTTTTTTCATAGTGGAACGTATAGCAAGTAAAGAGGTAGTTGCTCGTGTGGTAAAGGCATTACAAGAAGCCACTAACGCCAAAGTATATGTAATTAGTATGCATGAATTGGAGGTAGAACGATGATATCGACTTTGCAGCCAGATAAAATGGGGAGTTATGCACCAGAGGACGTTATTTTTTTATTGCGTGATATTGGAAGTGCATTCCTTGAAATGGATAATGAGAAACGTGAACAACTCATTCAATCGGGTATACATTATTCGGAAATGCTGCCAGTGGAGAAGCAACCATCGGATACCTACATGAATCTTTTTTATAAAGCGCTAGATGTTCATGCAGAAAGAATAGCAATCGCCGTTGGAGTAGTGGCAGAACAAATCATTGAAAATAGAGGATTAGAAAATTTAATTCTTGTGAGTTTAGCTCGTGCAGGTACACCCATTGGTATTTTAATCAAACGGTATATAGCCATGCATTATCATGTGAATGTTCCACATTACTCCATTTCTATACTGCGAGGTCGTGGGTTTGATGAAACGGCAATTCGTTATATTTTGACACAGCATCCTCTAGGAAGTCTGCAATTTATTGATGGTTGGACAGGAAAAGGGGCAATTACCAATGAATTAATTCAATCCTGCCAAAAGTTTAATTTACGATATCAAGAACAGTTAAGTGGCGATTTAGCTGTTTTGGCTGATCCTGGCCATTGTGCAGCTATTTATGGAACTCGTGAGGATTTTTTAATACCATCTGCTTGTTTAAATTCCACTGTATCTGGATTAGTAAGTAGAACGGTATTAAATTTGCAGTTTATGGATGCAAACGATTTTCATGGTGCAAAATACTACAAAGAATTAGAGGCAATAGATGTCTCCAATCTGTACATAGAGCGTATCGTCACATGTTTTGAACAAGTACAGAGTAAAATTGTGCAACAAATTCAAGAGCAAGAAATCTCTCCAATTACTTGGGAGGGTATGAAGTCCGTGCAAACAATTCAACGAGATTTTGGTATTGATAATATTCATTTCATTAAGCCAGGTGTTGGGGAAACGACAAGAGTTTTGCTGAGAAGGATACCTTGGAAGATTTTAATTAATCCACAGTACATGCATGAATTGAAACATATTTTATTATTAGCGCAGGAAAAAAATGTATTGATTGAAGAGTATTCGAATATGTCCTATGCATGTTGTGGTTTGATCAAAGAATTATAGAGGAGAATATGATGATATTATTTACATCTGATTTAGATAGAACCCTTATTTATTCTAAACGCATGATGGAGATGTTTCCGCCAGCTACAGAGACAATCGTCGTTGAACACAAGGACGAAACAGCAATGAGTATGATGACACAGGCAACAGCACCCCTATTGCAACAGGTACACCAACATACTTTATTTGTACCTGTTACGACAAGAGCTTTACATCAATATAAAAGAATCCATTTTATTCATGATTTATGCCCTGCTTTTGCAATTACAAGCAATGGGGGTACAATAGTAGAAAAGGGTCAGCCATATGAAAAATGGACACAAACATTATCTAGACGTATTGAAGATTCCTCGATCCCTCGTATGGATATGCTAAAGCTTTTTCAGACAATTAAATCTGATACATGGCTACAACGATCTCTGTATATAGATGAGCTTTTTTATGTACATCATGTAGATATTGATATTTTACCATACGATGAATTACAAGCGATGATTCAAGAGTTTGATATGCATGGTTGGCATGTTCTGCTACAAGGAAAAAAATTGTATTTTATGCCCAAGGTGCTGACAAAGGAAGCGGCTATAGAATATATAAAAGAGTTCTGTACATACGATGTGCATATAGCAGCAGGTGATTCTATTATGGATTATGGCATGCTTGCAATGGCTGATTTAGGTTTTACACCAAATCATGGAGACTTAAAAGATAAACAGCCAAAATTTTTACAAAATACAACTTACTCGCCTCACAATGGTGAAGCATTTACAAAGAATTTATTGGAAACAGTTTTACAGATGGCATCACAACAAACGATCGTATAGATGTTCAAATATTTTTGTTGTCATTAGGTGAGACGTCCTATGACAAATGAATGCTTTAGCATAGGCTGAGGATGATTTTTAGGAGGTGCGTTTGTATGCAAACAATCACAATTAAATCAGTGTTGGAGCGTCATCCTGATGATTGGCTACAGGCGTTTCAAGATTCACCAAAGGATCGTGCATTTTATGAAACAACAGAGCAGCAAGTGAGCTTTAGTAGAATTGCTGTTCGTGTATTGGGCGTACCAATCGAAGAAGATGATTATTTCAATTCATTATTTACATTGTCACAGAACACTAACATCCATATTTTAAGTGAAGAATTAAATAAACATATTGAACCAAAAGACTTTCAGGCAATACAAACAATCCTTTCGCAGCATCAACAAACTCCACAAGGTCTATCTATTAATCGTTTAGTGGCAATGATGTATGGTTATCAATTAATTCCTAAGCATGATGACAGTGTAATGAATCGCCATTTACAGTTAGCAACCATTAAAGTAGTAGAGCTCTTTCAAAAACAGCAATCGTTAGGTTTGCTAGCAAATGACTTTCGCCGTTTTTTAATTGATATGGTGAAATGGCTAAAAAACCATTGGATTCTATGGACAAAATCCATGAAACCAACAGATGATTTTCCTAAAGTAGTTTGGTATGGGGAAGCAACTCTAAGTCAGCGCTATTTCTTATTGTTATTAATGGAGCTCGGTTGTGATGTGTTAATTTTTCATCCAGCTAAAATAGATGAATTTGCTGAGATTGATCCTAATGATACTTTCTCTATCACATCTGCGTATACCAATCAAACAACTTTACAGCCATTTCCTGATAAGTTGCGTGATCGGCAAGCAACGGTTGGATATCGATCTAGTCAGCATTTTGAGCAATTAATGCATGATCAGCAATCAGGTGTCTATAAGCCTTGGCAGTTTAAAGATTTTATGCCACGCTCCTTAACATTACGGATGACATATGATGATATTTTTATTTATGCAAAAGAGAAAGCTTTGGTTCGACCACAGTTTGAAGTAATTGGAGATGAGATTGTCATTCCAGTCATATTTGCCAAAATTAGTGGGGTTTCGAGCAGACGGGAAGAATACTGGTATTATATGCATCAGTTATTAGCAAATCCGCAAACTGTTTTTGTCCAAAAATTCCCCTATGCACCAACGAGTAGAGCCAATTTTCACTTTCACTATAAGCATTGCCTAGTAAATGGAGAACTATCAGTAGAGCGTATTATGCAAAGTGATTGGTGGCAATACGGTGAGTTAACATTGGAGCTACAGCGTGCGATTGCACACACGATAAAAACTTCCTGTGAGCAGCCCATGTTGAAACAGCAGCAAAATGAGACCTTATATGATTTACAGTTATTTTTATTTAAACAAATGTCGATGATTCCACAGGAGATCCTAAGATTACTACAAAGCTTTGACTATTCCCAAGAGGTACCGAAGCTGGTATTATACCAAGCACCTCAACAACCAGCTTTATCACGTGAAGATATAGCGTTATTGGCCTTTTTAAATCGATTTGGTGTGGATATTGTTTTTTATAATCCGACAGGACAACTAGATTTAGAAAAGCATTTGCAAGAGGATAGTTATGATGTACACCGTTTAGAGCATATGCTGTTTGACTTGCACTATGAAGAACCAAAGCCACAGAAAACTGCACCCGACAAAATCATAAAAAAACTCTTTAATCGTTTTTTCTGATGATAGGAAGGAGGCGGCACGAATGTCGAATAACTCGTTGACGCTGAAGCAGCTGACACTGGAAACAGCAGAAGCCTTCAAAGAACAGTTAAGGGATCATGCAGAGGTACGGCAAATTGCCAATCAAATCAATATAAAAAATCAGATAGAGCTATTAGCTTTAGGAAAAGAACCGTCTACAAAATTAGCTACTTTTGCAGATCGAATTTTAGCCATCATCACCCAGTCAACAACTTTCGAATCAAATGAATTATTTAAGCAGCTTGAAGCCCTTATGCAGACATTCGACAAACAAGATTTTACAGAGCAAAAAGGCTTTTTTAAAAAGCTGTTTGCACGTAAGACCAAAAATGATGGCGATTTATTTACGAAATATAATGGACTGGGGAGAGATATTGAGAAAATCCATTATCAATTTGTACTGATGGAAGAGGAATTAGCGAAGGATAACCGAGTACTTGCACGCTTATATCAAGAAGACCTCATGTACTATCTTGAGCTAGAAAAGTATATCGTAGCAACTGACATGAAGCTTCATGATGTCCAAACAACATTGATTCCGATGTATGAAAAACAGAGTGAAGCAGGTAATCAGCTGGCGAAAATGGAGCTAAATCGTTTGCAAGGTATTGCAGAGATGCTCCAGCAAAAAATAGATGACTTAGAAAAATCGCGTATGGTGGCTATTATCACAGCCCCTCAAATCGATATGCTACGTAATGGTAACAGTGAATTGATGGAACAAATTAATGGGGCTTTTGTTAAAACCATTCCTGTTTTTAAAATGGGTTTGATGAATGCAGTTAATGAAAGACGTCAACAATTACAAAGTCAATCAGCCTCTGCCTTTGAAGATCGTATGAGGCAATTTGGGGGAGCTAGCAAGGAAGCGGTGCAATTAAGTACTGCCATGGCTCAACAATCCAACACTACCAAGACTCTTGAAGAAATGTGGGATACTATTGTATCAGGCATTGCCAATTATCAGCATTTACGTGCTGAACAAACGGTCAAACGCCAACAAGCAGAGCAACAATTGCTAACATTGCGTTCTTAGCTCCTTTCCTCTAAGTAGATTACTACTTGGAGGTTTTTTGTATAAAAAAAGCCGACAGACTTATCTTATTCAATGGGTGATCAAAATCCCACTGAATCAAGGTAATCTGTCGCCAAAATGTTAGCTATATGAATTCTTCTTCAAATTCTACATTGATTTCATGTCCATGATAGCTTTGGTAAGAAACAATAAGTGTATCAAGATGTTCTAAGTTTTCCTCATAATCTAAAATACGCGATAAAATATAGAGTAGGTGATAGCTAGAAAACTCCGTATCGCCTTCTTCACGAGCAAAGTTGATTTGCTTGATGAAAATTTCCATCAGCTCATTACGTTGGACATAGTCAATGCTTTTACTCCACTCCGAATGCTCAGGCTTAAGCTTCCCTGTATATTTTAAGAGCAATTGCTCATGGTACGTTAGCAAGGAATCAAGTCTCTCCTGAATCATTAAATGAAATTGGGTAGGGAGCTGAGCTAATTCATTTTCGTGATTATGCAAACGCTGTAGCAATTCCAAGCTTTTCTTGGAAGTTAAAATCATTTGACGATAGACTACTAGTTTGCGAGCTTTGACATATTTTTTATTTTTAAAGTAATTACGCTCTTCCTTATATAAATCATACAGCGTATCCACTCGTAGCATACGGTTTTTAAACTTACTTAATGCTGTTTTTGTGGATGTATGCTCAGAAGCTTGCCGTACAGCCAGTCGTGTCCAACGAATAATATCATCTTGTAAAATATAAATTTTGCGAAATAGTTTTACCTCGTATTTAGGTGGTAAGAACACAAGATTTACGACAAATGCTGCTAATACCCCAACTAATATCGTAACAAAGCGTATCAAACCAAATGTTAAAAAGTCATCCCCTTGAAATTCCATAATAGCTACAACTGATACCAACGCTAGCGAAAGTGATTTTTCGAGTCTAAACTTTAACATTAAACCGATAGCTATTATGACAGCTATACCAATGGCAACGACATGGTGGCCAAAAAGTAAGCCAAAAATGACGGCAATTGTCGCACCTATAATATTCGCTTGTACTTGCTCCACAATGGTTTGGTAAGAACGATAAATAGAAGGCTGAATAGCAAAAATAGCTGCAATTCCAGCAAAAACAGGTGAAGGTAGTTTCAACAACTCTGCAATAAATAATGCAAATACGATAGCTACACCAGTTTTAAATACACGGGCACCTAATTTCATAAAGATGTCCTTTCTGTCTAATATTTTTTAGCTTCTTTACATTATAGAAGGAAGTGCTCATAAAATACATAGATTTGCATGGATGAATAAGAAAAAGGCGACTTCTACTTGCAAGTCGCCTTTTTCTTGTCAAGATTATAATTGAGAAAACGCAATATCTACTGCTTCAATTGTTTCCTGAATATCTGCTTCTGTATGCTCAGTTGTTAAGAACCATGCTTCATATTTAGAAGGAGCTAGATTAATACCTTGCTCAAGCATGTGTTTAAAGAAGCGTCCAAATATTTCACCATCAGAGCTTTCAGCTTGCTCATAGTTTTCTACCTTCACATCTGTAAAGTAAATAGTAAGCGCTCCTTTAAGACGATTTAACGTGATGGTTACGCCATGTTTTTTAGCAGCAGCTAAAACACCTTCTTCTAAAATTGCGCCTAATCTATCCATTTCCTCGTATATACCTGGTGTTTGTAGAACTTCTAGGCAAGCAATACCAGCTTGCATAGATGCAGGATTTCCAGCCATCGTACCCGCTTGGTATGCTGGGCCGAGGGGTGCCACAGTATCCATAATCTCTTTACGTCCGCCATAAGCACCGATTGGTAAACCACCACCAATAACTTTACCAAGTGCAGTTAGATCAGGTGTTAGGCCAAGTAAATTTTGAGCGCCACCATAGTGGAAGCGGAAGGCCGTGATGACCTCATCATAAATCGTTAGGGCCCCTTTTTCCTTTGCTGTAGCATGTACTAATTCAAGAAAGCCTGGCTTTGGTTCAACGATACCGAAGTTTCCTACTATTGGCTCGATTAAAATAGCTGCAATCTCCTCGCCCCATTTATCCATGGCTTCTGTAAAGGCTTCAGGGTTATTAAAAGGTACAGTAATAACTTCTTCAGCAGTCGAAGTTGTCACGCCCGCTGAATCTGGTGTTCCTAATGTTGCTGGACCTGATCCGGCAGCCACTAATACTAAATCAAAGTGCCCGTGGTAGCAACCAGCAAATTTCATGATTTTTGTACGTCCTGTATAGGCACGTGCCACACGAATCGTTGTCATAACAGCTTCTGTACCAGAGTTGTTAAAACGTACTTTATCCATCGACGGAATGGCTTCCTTTAACATTTTTGCGAAAGTAACTTCATACTCAGTCGGCGTCCCAAACAATGTACCATTTTCAGCTGCGTGCGTAATGGCCTTTGCAATATGAGGATGACCATGACCAGTAACGATTGGACCATATGCTGCTAGATAGTCGATATAACGATTGCCATCTACATCCCAAAAATAAGCGCCTTTTCCTCGCGCCATGGCTACAGGAGAACCGCCACCTACTGCTTTATATGAACGAGAAGGGCTGTTTACACCACCAACAATATGCTGTAATGCCTCTTCATGTATTGCTTCAGATTTTGCATGATTCATAGAATTGCCTCCTAACTTTTTATACGTAATCTATTGTAGACCTATCGGTGTAAGAAATCCAAAGAAATTAAGAGATATGACTTGATTTGTTACTTAGAGTAAAATAGGACCTACAGAGGAGGAGATTGTATGACATTACTAGAAGGACAAAAAGCGCCGGATTTTTCTCTATTGAACGAAAAGGGCGAGATGGTGCATTTAGCTGATTTTAAAGGAAAAAATGTTATTTTATACTTTTACCCAAAGGATATGACACCAGGCTGCACGACGGAGGCATGTGATTTTCGCGATAAGTTTGAGGACTTCAGTCATTTAAATGCTGTTGTTCTGGGTGTTAGCCCAGATAACGCAAGCAAGCATACAAAATTTATTGATAAGCATGGTTTGCCATTTTCATTATTAGTGGATGAGGACCATGCTATTGCTGAAGCTTATGATGTATGGGTTTTAAAGAAAATGTATGGACGTGAATATATGGGCATAGAGCGTTCAACGTTTTTAATTGATGCTGAGGGGAAGCTTGTAAAAGCTTGGCGCAAAGTTCGAGTGAAAAATCATATTGAAGAAGTATATGCTTATTTAGCAGAACAGGAGGCAAAACAATGAGAATCTATTTTACATTTGAACCTAGACCAGATTTACGAGAACCATTAGTAGCAGAATTTCCACAGCTTGAATTTATCTTTGAAAAGAGCATATCAAATGAAGAGCTTCAACAAGCGGATGTATTAGTTACATATGGTGAAGATTTAACAGAAGAGAGTATTCAATCTGCTACAAAGCTAAAATGGATTTTTGTTGCATCGGCAGGTATAGAAAAAATGCCAGCTCAGGCTATTATTGAACGCAGGATTCTAGTTTCAAATGTTCGTGGCATTCATAAAACGCCTATGGCTGAATCGATTCTTGCTCATATTTTAGCCATTAAACGAGCTTTGCCTTGGATGTATGAGCAGCAAAAGAAAAATGAATGGTCGAAAAAAACACAACAAACGGAATTACGAGATAGTACGGCACTTATTTTGGGGCCAGGTGCCATTGGTTCGGAAGTTGGGCGTTTATTGCAAGCTTTTGGTGTTACAACAATTGGCTGTAACCGCTCTGGTAAAGAAGCGGCCTATATGAATACGATGATTAGTTTTACCAATTTGAAAGAAGCACTACCTCTTGCAGATATCGTTATTTCTGTATTACCAAAAACAACAGAAACGACCCATTTATTAAAAGAAGAGCATTTTGTTGCGATGAAAAACAATGCGATCTTCATGAATTTTGGTCGAGGTAATTTAGTTGATGAAAACGTACTCATTCAAGCGATTGAAAGAAAGCAAATAGGACACGCAGTTTTAGATGTATTTGAAGAGGAGCCTCTGACATCCGACAATCCATTATGGACATTACCAAATGTTATAGTATCACCTCATGTATCCAGTCATTCTTCTCGTTATGTTGAGCGTAGCTTAGAAATTTTCAAGCCAAGCCTAACAAAATGGCTAAAGGGTGACACGGATTTAGAAAATGTTATGGATTTATCAAGAGGATATTAAGGAAAAAACCATTGATTTATTGAGGATAAGCAATGTGTGATTGTTGACGAAGTAGTACGAATTGGATACACTATTTATAACAATTATAAATTAATAATACTTATGGAAGAGGTGCATGACGATGTCTGCAACGCATTTACAAGATGCACTGGACACGTTGAAAACAACTGGTGTACGTATTACTCCTCAGCGTCATGCTATTTTGGAATATCTAATTCAATCAATGGCACATCCTACTGCCGATGAAATTTATAAAGCTCTTGAGGGTAAGTTCCCTAATATGAGTGTAGCGACTGTTTATAACAACCTGCGTGTATTTCGTGAAGTAGGTCTTGTGAAAGAGCTAACTTACGGGGATGCTTCAAGTCGCTTTGATTTCGTGACAAACGATCATTACCATATGATTTGTGAATGCTGTGGTAAGATCGTCGATTTCCATTATCCTGGACTCGACGAAATAGAGCATTTTGCATCACAGGTAACAGGCTTTGATGTGCATTCGCATCGCTTAGAGATATACGGCACTTGTCCATCATGTAAAGTTGCTACTGCTAAAGTACAATAAAAATCCTAGCTCTTAAAAAGGGCTAGGATTTTTTTGTTTTATTATAGGATTGATCGAACTCTTTACCTTCTAGAGTAGGATCAAGTGTTAATGGCTCATTGCAGTACATGCACATATCTACTCGGCCTAAAACCTTTGTATGTTTATGGCAATTAGGACACTCTACTTGAATAGCTCTTGTTGACAGTAATCCGATCCACGCATATACAACTGTGCTACCGATAATACAAAGAACACCTAGTGACATGAAAATTAAAACTAATATCGGGCTGTTTTTAAAGAAAATGCCTCCGTACATGACAATAAAACCAAAAAAGATTAGTGCTAATGCGAATGAACGAATTTTATTAATTTTACTTTTATAAGGTTTCATATTTCATCTTGCCTCCCAATCTAAAATCTACTATAACATATAAGGGCAAAGTATTTTAGCTTTGAACTGAATGAAAGAAGGAATACTTTTAGAGTATGTCGAATTTTTAACGGAACAAAACAACCTATATGAATAAAGGAGGGCTGAACATGGAGCAAGTACTGCGTCCGATATATCAAGAACGTGCGAGTCAGTCGAATACATTAGGCGTAATTTTAGTGGAAAAGCGTGAAGAACAAAGTAACGTTACAGATACATTTGATACGGTTTTACTCATTATCGTAAAAGAAGCAGAGCAACCAGTCTTTTCAAAACATTACTTATATGAAGGAAATAAAATCGCTCTACATACTGTTACGGAGAAATTAATTCGAAAATGGTTACTCATCGGTTCAAATAGAAAGGTTGTTGATTGGATATTCTTCGGTAGAGTATTATTTGATCGGAATGAATTTCTGCATAAACTAAAAATAGAATTGCAGGAATTTCCGTATAGTGGTCGTAAAATTAAAACAGGTATTCAATTTTCAAAGTTAATTCGTCGCTATTTGGAGGGGAAAGAATACTTTGATAAAGGAAGTTACTTAGATGCTTATAATCATGTTGTGGATTCGCTACATCATCTAGGCCGCCTATCTATTATCGATAGTGGCCTGTATCCTGAAGTAACTGTTTGGGCACAGGTGAAAAAAATCGAGCCAGCCATCTATAAGCTGTATGAAGAGCTAGTGACAAGTAATGAGCCAATAGAAAAGCGCTTAGAATTATTGTTTTTAGCAAGTGAGTTTTTAATCCACTCTCGTACACGAGATGGGGCACAGCATATATTAGAAGTCATGCAAACAAAAGAAATGTGGACTATTCAGGAATTACATGATCATCATGAACTTGTTAACTACTCAGTGGATTTAGAAGTGTTTGTTGAGTATCTAGTGGATAAAGGCTATATTCAAATTGAACCCATTGCAGCGAAAAATGATAGGATATTTCACCGTCATTACAAGGTAAATAAAGATGCTCTAGAAATGGGGCAATGACTGTAGTATGCTTGTAATCGAGGTATCTAAAAAATACCTCGATATTTTTTTAGAAAAGTAGTTGACGAATAATATCTTAGTATTGTATTATATTAATTGTCGCTAAGACATAAACGAATAACTCAGAAAAACACAAAAAACTTTTTTAAAAAAGTTGTTGACATGTTTTGAATGAGATGTTAATATAAAGAAGTCGCTGAAAAACGACTTAAATAATGAACCTTGAAAACTGAACAAGCAAAACGTAATCAATAAAGTTTTAAGTAGCTAGCTTCGGTTAGTGAACAAAACAAAAATTTTGGACATCAAACATGATGCCAGCAAAACAATTTGAGCTAATCAAATTTCTTTTATGGAGAGTTTGATCCTGGCTCAGGACGAACGCTGGCGGCGTGCCTAATACATGCAAGTCGAGCGAACA
>NZ_JANWTB010000014.1:0-128425 GCF_024919535.1 Lysinibacillus sp. A4
AAGATGAGATTTCCCATTACGCAAGTAAGTAAGATCCCTCAAAGACGATGAGGTAGATAGGTTCGAGGTGGAAGTGTGGTGACACATGGAGCTGACGAATACTAATCGATCGAGGACTTAACCAAAAACGTTTGAAACATTCAATGTGCCGTTTATCCAGTTTTGAAAGAGCAAATCTTTCTAAAAAGAGAGCTTCTAGATACACCAATAATCCGTGTATGGAAGGTCGATCATAGTCTAGTGATGATGGCAAAGAGGTCACACCCGTTCCCATACCGAACACGGAAGTTAAGCTCTTTAGCGCCGATGGTAGTTGGGGGCTTCCCCCTGTGAGAGTAGGACGTCGCTAGGCAAAAAAAGACCAGAGAATTTATTCTCTGGTCTTTTTTGTTGTGCTCAGTCTAAAGTAGGCTATCCCCCGAAAAGGACAGTCCTATATACTTAAAACTCAAGAGCACTCCGAAGATCATTTAGGTAAGATTGACTCACTGGTAACTCACTTCCATCAATTAAAGTGACAATAAAATTTGACGTTAAATCACGTGCCATTTTTTTTATGAAATGTATATTTACAATGTAAGATCTATGGATACGAATAAAATATGATGGTAATCGTAATTGAAGTTCTTTCAGTGTAATACTCGTTTTATACTGATCACCCTCTACATAAAACCATGTTTTTTTCTGTAGGCTTTCAATATGAGATATTTTATTAATTGCTACAGGATTCCATTCCTCCTCTTGCTTTCCGGTTAAAAATTGAAATGGTTCTGCTCTTTTTGTTGTAAATGATGACGGTAGGACAATGACAAGAGCAGCAGGCTTATTTTGAATGTATATGGGATAACCAATGCCGTAATAAGGCGTATCGAATAGGGAATTATCTAAAATAGCATCTGTTTTTTTTTGAGTCTGTAACACTTGGTCCGCAATACTCCCAGGTAATACTTGTTGACCTATCTCTAAATGAATACTGTGGTGACCAGAGTGAAAATAAATATAAGCATTTTCAACAGCAATCGCAATGGATGAATCAGCAGGTATCCAGTCTTTCAACATAAAAATATATTGTTGTGAAATATCTTTTACGAAAGAATTTAACTCATTATTCATTGTGAATATCCCCCTTGTTTGTAAACAGTCTTCCAAATTTCATCGTCAAAAAAGGTAGTTTTATCCTTAAAATTTGATCTTTTATCGAAAAATAATGAAAATTCAAATAGTCTGTTATATATTAATTTACAACAAATAAACCTGTTATGGAACAGATAATTAAAAGTTTTTTAACAGAGTATATTGTACACAAAGGGGAAGGTGGAATTTCAATATGTCAACTCGTCAAGAAAGAATCGAAGCTTTAGAAAAACATTGGGCTGAAAACCCACGTTGGGCTGGTATTGAACGCACATATTCAGCTGAAGAGGTTGTTAAATTACAGGGGACAGTAGTAATTGAACAAACACTAGCACAAAAAGGTGCTACTCGACTTTGGAATTCATTACATGAGGAACCTTTTATCAATGCATTGGGGGCATTAACGGGGAATCAGGCAGTACAACAAGTAAAAGCTGGATTAAAGGCTATCTATCTATCAGGCTGGCAAGTAGCTGCTGATGCAAACCTGTCTGGTCAAATGTATCCTGACCAATCATTATATCCAGCTAACTCTGTACCAGCAGTAGTAAAACGAATTAATCAAGCGCTTCAACGTGCAGATCAAATTGATCATGCTGAAGGACGTGTTGATCAATTTGATTGGTTCGCGCCAATCGTAGCAGACGCAGAAGCAGGTTTTGGTGGGCCTCTAAACGTATTCGAGCTTGTAAAAGGTATGATTGAAGCAGGAGCAGCGGGTGTTCACTTAGAAGATCAATTAGCATCTGAAAAGAAATGTGGACACCTTGGAGGTAAAGTATTACTTCCAACACAAAATGCTGTTCGTAACTTAGTAGCTGCACGTTTAGCAACAGATGTTATGGGTGTAGATACAATTTTAATTGCACGTACAGATGCTGATGCTGCTGATATGGTTACATCAGATATTGATCCACGTGATGCAGAGTTCATCACAGGTGAACGCACACCTGAAGGCTTCTTCCGTACAAAAGCTGGAATCAAACAAGCAATTGCTCGTGGTTTAGCTTACGCTCCATATGCAGATTTAATTTGGTGTGAAACTTCTAAACCATCACTTGAAGAAGCTAGAGAATTTGCTGAAGCTATTCATGCTGAGTTCCCAGGTAAAATGCTTGCATACAACTGCTCACCTTCATTCAACTGGAAGGCAAATCTTTCAGAAGAAGAAATTGCAGAGTATCAACGCGAACTTGGTAAGTTAGGCTATAAATTCCAATTCGTTACTTTAGCAGGTTTCCATGCGCTTAACCACTCTATGTTTGAGCTTGCTCATGACTATAAAGATAATGGTATGGCTGCATATTCTAAGCTACAGCAAGCAGAATTTGCTTCTGAGTCTAAAGGCTATACAGCTACACGTCACCAACGCGAAGTAGGTACTGGATACTTTGATGAAATCTCTCAAGTTATCTCTGGTGGTACTTCTTCTACAACAGCAATGGCAGGTTCTACTGAAACAGAACAGTTTGTATAAGTCGTAGTTTAAATACGTGTTTTCCTAAATTCATAATCATAGAATAGTCTCCTCCGCTCCTCCTAAAGCGGAGGATGACGAAACTAAAATGGCAAAGGTGGGTAAACAGCTAATGGAACAAGCAACGACAGGTAAGCTTAAAATTGTTGGAGAACAAAACGAGCAAACTAATGAAATTTTGACACCTGAAGCTCTTGAATTTGTTCTTGCCCTGCACGAAAAATTTGATGCTCGCCGCAAGGAGCTGTTGGAGGCTCGACAAGAACGCCAAAAACGACTTGATGCGGGAGAGAAGCTGGATTTCCTACCAGAGACAAAGCATATTCGTGAAGGTGATTGGGTAATCGCACCACTTCCAAACGACCTGCAAGATCGCCGTGTTGAAATTACAGGGCCAGTTGATCGGAAAATGGTTATTAATGCGTTAAATTCTGGAGCAAAAATGTTCATGGCATGCTTTGAGGATGCATCTTCTCCGACATGGGAAAATATGATTGGCGGTCAAATTAATATGCGTGATGCTATTAATAAGACGATTGAATTTACACAAGCATCCAATGGTAAAACATATAAATTAAATGATGAGACAGCAGTGCTGTTAGTTCGTCCACGAGGTCTACACTTGCTTGAGAAGCATGTCCTGGTGGATGGAGAGCCGATTTCAGGCAGTTTCTTTGACTTCGGTTTATATCTATTCCACAATGCCAAAAACGCACTTGCACAAGGTACAGGGCCATATTTCTATCTACCAAAGCTTGAAAGTCATTTAGAGGCTCAACTATGGAATGATGTCTTTGTGTTTGCTCAAGATTATATTGGTATTCCACAGGGGACAATAAAAGCTACTGTATTAATCGAAACAATTTTAGCTGCTTTTGAGATGGATGAAATTTTATATGAGCTACGTGAACATTCAGCTGGTTTGAATTGTGGCCGTTGGGATTATATTTTCAGCTACATTAAGCGTCTACGCAATCAAGCGGATGTTATTTTGCCAGACCGTGGGCAAGTAACGATGACGGTACCTTTCATGAAAGCCTATACATCTTTATGTATTCAAACATGTCACAAGCGAAATGCACCAGCAATGGGCGGAATGGCAGCTCAAATTCCAGTTAAAAATGATGATGAGGCGAATGCAGTCGCATTTGCAAAGGTGGCAGAAGATAAACGTCGTGAGGCAACAGAGGGGCATGACGGTACATGGGTAGCACATCCTGGTATGGTTGCAACAGCGATGGAGCAATTTGATGCTATTATGATAACGCCTAACCAAATTCATAAAAAGCGTGAGGATGTACAAGTATCTGCCGAAGATTTAGTAGCTGTACCAGAAGGAACAATTACAATTGAAGGACTACGCATTAACTGTAGTGTTGGTGTACAATATATTGCTTCATGGCTTCGAGGTAACGGAGCGGCACCAATTAATAACTTGATGGAGGATGCTGCAACAGCAGAAATCTCTCGTACACAAGTATGGCAATGGATCCGTCATCCGAAAGGAATCTTAGATGATGGACGTGGTATTACATTAGCATTTGTTTTAGAAATATTGGAAGAAGAACTTGTGAAAATTAAAGAGGCTGTTGGGGAACAAGCTTATAACAGTGGTCGCTATGAAGAAGCTGCTGAACTGTTTAAATCCTTAATTGAACAAGATGAATTTGCGGAATTCTTGACACTTCCAGGGTATGAAAAATTAGCATAAAATATAAGTCTACTATCCAACATATCAAACTTTCCTAATAACTATAAATGGGTTGCCCTCGGGTACAATCCAGCCTATTCCACTAACATAACGTGACGGGGTCTGTTCCCCCGTTTAAAGAGATGAGCACGATTGATTTAAAAGGGGTCTATAAATAAAAGTTAAGAGATTTTAAGGGATAAAGATGTCTTACTAGCTTAGATGGGGAGCAGTAAGGCATCTTTTATATAGTACATCCGCGTAACTGTTTTTTTAGTTACGCGGTTTTTCTATGCTAATTTACTACGGCTAGTACAAAGCCGTCATACCCTTTGACACCAACTGTTTGTATAGCTGTTGCTTCAATTCTCGGGTTTGCTTTTATTAAATCCATAAATTCTTGTACGCCTGTAACACGTTCAACCTCACTATTTTCATTAATTACCTCACCATTACGTACAACATTATCTGCAATAATAAGAGCGCCAGAGTTTGCTAATTTTAACGCCCACCTCAAGTAAGCGGGGTTATTCAACTAACGAAGAAATTTAGTTGAATATGTAACTTTTGGTGGATAATTGGTGTCTATATAAAAGAGGTGGGTAAATAAAATAAAAAAATTATTCTATGGTTTGATCGCATTAGCTTTATTCATGATTATGGGATGTAATATTCAAGGGGGAACTACAACAGTATCAATTGACAGTATAGATGCCGAAGAAGCTTTAACATTAGATTCTGATGCTGATATTTTTCAGTATGATGGAGTTATCTACAAAGCTAATATTGATTGGGTTGAAGAATTGTCTTTAACAAAAGATGTTCAAATCGGTGAAATAAAAACAAAAAATGATGCTAATACAGATTTTAGAGATGAGATGTCGAATAAACTTCCTGTTGGTACAAAGATTTTTTCCACCAAAGAACGAGGAGATATTTTAATTGTTGAATCTGAAGGAGAAATCAAAAAATATCTTGCAATTGTTGAAGGGTAAACAAAATTCCTTGTTCAACAAACGTGGTGCTTTAATTGAATAGATAGAATGATGTATCCATCTCATACGAGGTGGTCTTTTTTATTTATACAGTGCCAAAACTTAATATAGTTTTGACACCAGAATGTTGATGCAGTAATATCAAGGTGTAAAAAGGTGTCATAACTTAGGTCTATAAGTGTAGTGCAGAAATGAGGTATTTTTCTATGATTTACGGTTATGCAAGGGTATCGACTGTATCACAGGAATTAGAGGTTCAGCTTCAAGCGTTGGAGAGTGAAGGAGCGACTGTTATTTATAAAGAGAAATTCACAGGAACGAAAACAGACCGGCCACAATTAAATGAGCTGCTGTCTAAATTAAATGAAGGTGACAAGCTTGTTGTAACCAAATTGGATCGATTTGCTCAAAACACTAAAGAAGGCATCGAGATCATTGAACGGTTATTCGCCAAATGCGTAAATTTATTAAAAAAATTTCCGTCATCGAAAGCGTTTTGTATCGTTACTACAGCGATGTAAAATGCTTTTTTGCTTCAAAAAAGGAGCAACTATCATGAAAAATAAACTAAAAACTACACCAAACCAAGCAGTCCAAACATTTATGACATACGGCAATCAAAAAGGAGATCGGCAACTCAAAGAAGAACGCCTGCAGCAATTAGAAGACGTACTGGCCACACAAGGTATTTATCCTGGATGGAAAGTACATAGAGTGCTAGAAAAATTGATTTATGATTTTACATACAATGGCATTATCAAAGTAAGCCGAGAGCATTTGAGTAACAAATTAGAGGTAGGATTCAATACAATCTCAACAGCTTTTAAGTATATGGAGCAATCAAAGCTATTATCCTTTCCAGAAACAAATCAGGAAAGACGAATAGTGGGTGTCGTGTCATTATAGATGCGCAACATATCAATTTTGAAAGCATTTTAAAATGAAAGAGCATCCTTTCTCATTATGTCAAACCTACCAAGTGAAACCATCAAATATCGCACTCCAATTTAATGGCATTCATGAAACAATTCGTTCAGTCATGGCGGGCTATGGTGCAAATTTTATTTCTCCTCTTGCGGTTAGAGAGTATGTAGAGAGTGGGCAATTGGCGAGAGTTTATGTGAAGGATATACATGCCATTAAACATAAAATTGCAATTTGTACAAGGAATAATGAGAAGCAGAATTTACTTGTGCAAAGATTTATTGAAACCATAAAAAATTCCCCCATTTAAACATTTGAATCTCATGCAAGGTGTAGAGAAATTTGTTATATTAGTTATATAACAAATCTGGAGCTGATAAACATGTTTATTCAAATAGAATTTCAATCAGACGTACCTATTTATGAGCAGGTAACACGTCAAATTATCGAAGGAATTGCTAGAGGAGAAATGAAGCCAGGTGATACTTTGCCGTCTGTGCGGAGTTTAGCTGCCGATTTAGGTGTTAATATGCATACTGTTAATAAGAGTTATCATGAATTAGAGGCGAAAGGGATTATTACCATTCGGCCAAAATCTGGAGCTATTATAAGTTCAGCAGAGGAGAGAGCTTTATCACCTGAGCAACTACGTCAAATCGAAAAGAATTTGAAACCTGTTGTGGCAGAAGGAATGGTGCTCGGCGCAACAGCTGAACAAATTGAGCACATGATGAAAAAAGTATTTGCCGATTTGCAAATTCCAGCAGAGGGAGTGTAGCAAAATGCTACTTGGCGTTTTTATAACCATTTACATCATGACATTAGCTTTGCAAATAGTCGTTCCCTATATTGTAAGAGAGACTATCGTTTTTGGAGTCACAGTGCCTGATCAAATTATTAAGCATCCCCTCTTAGCTCAGTTGAAAAAACAGTATGTGCAGTTCGTAGGGGGCACAGGTATAGTATTTCTAATCATCATGATTATAAGTTACAATCAATTTGCTCCTTCTGAAGCTATTCAAAGTATTGTTTTATTAAGCTGTTTGTTTAGTATGCTTACAGTAAGTATGGCGTTGTATTGGATAAATCATCAAAAGGTATCGAAGTTGAAAAAACAAGAGCAGTGGGGTGCAAATATTAAACAAGTACGGGCAGTGGATTTAACTGCAAGAAGCCGTGATGAAATGCTTCCTTGGTCTTTTTTTGCTGTACCATTAGGAATATCCGTATTTTTGATCATTTACACATACCTTCATTACGATCTCATGCCAAATAATATAGCAGTACATTGGGGGCCAAGTGGCGAAGCGGATGCCTGGAGAAGCAAGACCTATTTTACGGCTATTTCACTGCCACTGGTAATGCTAATGATGCAATGTATGATGTGGGGAATTACCGACTCCATTAAACGTTCGGCAATTAAATTAGCTGTAAATCGCAAAGAGGAATCGTTGGAGGATCAGCTAAAAACACGAAAATACATGAGTTGGCAAATACTACTGATAAGTTCTGCATTAACAGCTTTATTAACAATTTTACAATTAAGCAACATCTATCCTTCTATGACAGTAGGCTATAAGCTATTACCAGTATTTATTTTGTTCTTAGTTGTTTTGCTGGGTTCATTACTGATATATGTGGTGAAAAAGTATAAACATAAAGTACGCTATGAAGCAAATATAGATTCCCAAGTAATGGACGTGGATGAGGATCGTTATTGGAAGGGCGGCTTAATTTATATGAATCGACAAGACCCATCCGTTTTTGTGGAGAAACGCTTCGGGGTAGGATGGACCATGAACCTTGCCAATCCTAGAGGCTATATTGTAATTGGTTTACCTTTTCTCTTATTGCTGTTGATTTCTATATTTTCGTTATAAAATAATAGTAATTTGTGCTGAAAAAATTCGTTCTATATGATCGGATTTTTTCTTATTAACTGGAGGTGGGCAGATGAAGATCCTTGTTGTCGATGATGATGTTCATATTTTACAGCTAGTCAATATTTATCTTACAAAGGAAGGCTACCAGGTGCTACTTGCTGAAAATGCAAAGCAGGCACTAGCCTTACTCGAAGGGAATCTGCCTGATTTAGCTGTTGTCGATGTGATGATGCCAGGAATGGATGGTTTTACACTAACAGAGTATTTAACTCAAGATTATGATATTCCTGTTTTATTATTAACAGCAAAAGGTGAGCTAGAGGATAAAGAACGTGGCTTTTTAGCAGGATCTGACGATTATGTTGTAAAGCCCTTTGAACCAAAGGAATTATTATTTCGTATAGCTGCAATTTTGAGGAGATTTGATAAAAAAAATCAAGTAACCATTCAAGTAGGTAAACTAGTAATTGACCGACGAAGCTTTGAGGTTGTAATAGGGGAAGATACACTTATATTACCTTTAAAGGAATTTGAATTACTGGCTTTGTTAGCATCACGACCCCATCAAGTGTTTACTCGTAGCTATATTATGGAACAAGTATGGGGCTATGACTATGATGGAGATGAGCAAACGTTAAATACGCATGTGAAGCGGATTCGTGAAAGATTAAACCGATATGACACGGCTGTTGAAATTACAACAGTAAGAGGTGTTGGCTATAAGCTAGAGGAAACAACATGAAAACGTTATATAGTAAGTTTGTTGTAACCACAATGCTAGTAATGCTCGGAAGCTTATGTATGGGCTTTCTGGCAACGAATACCTATTACCATCAAGTTGTAAAAGAAAAAAATGATGCGAAAAACGTTAGCATAGCACAGGATATTGTGCATTATATTGAGACAAACAAACCAGAAGATTTAAATAGCTATCTAACAACATTGGGTGAAATCGGCTATCAAATATATGTGACAACTGGTGAGGAGGGGCATTTTTTTGGCGGTCCATATCGTGATAAAACATTGTCAACATCTGTTGTGGAGCATGTTTTAAATGGGGAAACCTATCATGGTATGCGAGATTTTCCTAAAGAAACCTTTGTAACAGGATTTTTTGCTAACGAACTGAATAATACAATTGGTGTGCCATTTACCTATGAAAGCAAGTCCTATGCATTGTTCATAAGACCAGATATTCGTTTATTGTTTTCTGAGGTGCATACAATACTTGCAGGATTAATGTTGGTTATGACAGTACTGAGCCTTCTTGCCATGCTACTATTTGCTAAAGCATTAATTCGCCCCATTACGAAATTAACAGCAGCCACTCAACAGCTAGCGCATGAAAAATTTGATACAGTTCTAGATATTGATCGTGCAGATGAAATTGGCCAATTAGCATCAAGCTTTAATAGGATGACCGAGAGATTACAGGAAACTGATCGTACACGGAAGGAATTTATTAGTAATGTATCACATGATTTTCAGTCGCCTTTATTAAATATTCAAGGGTATGTAGATTTACTGAAAAATCCTTCCCTTACTGAACAGGAAAGACAGGAATATGCAGCAATCATTGAGCTAGAAACAAAACGCCTATCTACATTAACCAAGCAGTTATTATTATTAACCTCCCTTGACCAATCGACAAGAATTGTAAAACGTGAGTCTTATCGCTTAGATGAACAGCTCAAGGAAACCGTACGAAAGTATCGTTGGCAAATGGAAGAGTCACAGCTTCAAATATCGTATAAGCTTGAGCAAATTATTTTTGATGGCGATGCAGGGCTTTTACAAAATGTATGGGATAATTTACTGACAAATGCCATTAAATACAATGTAGAGGGTGGACAAATACATCTACGTTTACAAAAAAGATCTACTTCACTTGAAATTCTTGTTGAGGACAGTGGGATAGGAATGACTGAGGATCAATTAGCAAAAGTATATGACCGTTTTTATCGCGCTGATGCGTCTAGAACCAAGCAAGGGACAGGACTAGGATTAGCGATTGTCAAACAAATTGTTGAGCTACATGGAGGGACCATACAGATGCAAAGTACGGTGCATGCAGGCACAAAGGTTTATATCCATCTACCAATTTTGTCATAAGGAGTTCATATAAAGTTCATGTTCACACGATAAACTGCTACTTAGTTGAAACATAACTAGGGGGTTATCGTATGGAACAAAAGTGGAGCATACGCCTTATTCGATTAGCGGCAATTTTTGCTTTAATCGGCACGTATTTAGGTTCACATATGTCGGGATCAGGTAGCTATGAATATAGACCGATACATGCACATATTTTACTTGTTGGCTGGCTTAGTATGTTTGCCTGGGGTATTTTTTATCGAGCCTTCAAAGTGAAATCACAAAAATTAGTAACCATTCATGGTTGGACAGCTATTGTAGGTGTTCTGGGCTTAACGTTAGGCATGTGGTTTTACAATATAAATCCATTTAATTTTGGTAGCACTTTTACATTAGTCTTCTTTATTGTAGGAGGAACTACGCTATTAATTAGCTTTGCTTTATTTATTGTTGTAACATTTATGATTCAACAACAAAAGGATACTAGCAGTCATTAATAAAACCTACCGTGTCTTATGTGATGCGGTAGGTTTTAAAATATTTATTTAATTTCTTCAAGTGACTTTTTCAGCCATCTTGTCGCCTCTTGATAGTCTTGTGCAACACCATGCCCTTTTTTGTAGAGCATACCAAGCTGGAATTGAGCTTTTTGATGCCCTTGATTAGCAGATAGTCGATAAAGCTGGGCAGCCTTTGCAAAGTCCTTTGGTACGCCCTGTCCATGAATGTGCATTTGGGCTAATTGGTATTGTGCCTTCATATGTCCTTGTGACGCAGCCTGTTCAATCCATTTAGCTGCCTCTGTGTAATCCTGTTCTACCCCTTTACCTTTATCAAATAAATTGCCCAGTTGATACTGCGCACCTGCATGTCCTTGAATGGCTGCAAGGCGATAACATCTGCGGGCCTCCTCAAGATTCAAGGCTACCCCTAATCCCTGTTCATATAGTAGGCCTAATTGATATTCTGCTTGAATATGTGATTGATCGGTTGCTGCTCGCCACCATTTCACGGCCTCCTTATAATTTATAGGAACAGCAGTGCCAGATGTCAGTAATAGGCCAAGCTCATACTGTGCATCTGCATAGCCTTTTTCAGCCGCTGTCCTAAAATATGACATTGCTTTGGCTGGGTCTTGAAGCTGATATACATATAGACGTCCTAGCTCGAAGCCAGCGCTGATATGGCCATTGTCAGCAGCTAGTAGTAGCCACTTTTCTGCTGACACAAGATTCTGCTCTTTTTCATACAGCAGGCCAAGACAGTATTGAGCATTTAAATGTCCTTTATGTGCCGCTAGCTTAAACCATTTTAGAGCTTCTATATGATCTTTCATCATTCCTTGCCCAGTATTATAGAGCATGGCCAGTTGAAACTCTGCATTCACATGGTCCTGTAAAGCAGCCATATGAAACCATTTTGCCGCTTCTTCTTGGTTTTGGGGAATACCACGCCCTTTAAGATGCATATAGCCGAGATTGTATTGAGCACTTGCATCTCCAGTTAGGGCAGCCATTTTGAAATAAGCGACGGCCTTATCATAGCTTTGCTCCAAACCCGTGCCATTATGATAAAGAAAGCCTAGATTGTTTTGGGCACTAGTATTACCTTGATTGGCAGCTAAGGTATACCACTTGGCAGCTTCGTTAAAATTTTGAGATAGGCCTAAGCCTTGATTATAGAGTACACCTAAATTGTATTGGGCGTCAGCATTCTCTAAATCAGCCGCTATTTGGTAATGACGTGCAGCCTCTAGATAATCCTGTATAACACCTTGGCCTAGATGATAAAGTACACCGAGGCTATAGTGAGCATTTGCGTCATTTTGTGCGGCAGCTCGTTCATACCACATTTTTGCAAGCCTATAGTCCCTTTTTACCCCTCGACCATGATTGTAAAGAGCACCTAAGTTATATTGAGCGCTTGCATCTCCGTTCTGGGCAGCTACTTCAAACCATTTGACAGCATGTTCGTAAGCCTCTTGAGACTGCTCATGCTGAAGTATATTTTCATCAAATATTGAAGGAAGTTCTGTGATATGAGAAGGCAGGCGGTTGGATTTGAAGCTACGATCATAGCGCTTCATAAACCATTCAACAATATCGCTAAGATAATCTAAAACAATTTTAGCTGCTTTGGCTTCTACAATGTCATTACTAGTATGGCTTGTCATTTTATGAATTAGATTCATCAATAAATAAATCCGACGAGGATGAATTTGCCCTACAAAACTTCGATTATTTAATAGCATTCGGACATTTTTGAATTTAGGTTCGGTATGCATTTCCAATCGATAAATCTCATATAAAATTTCCTCTAATACAAAAAGTGACTTCTGTAAGGATTCTGCTGGGGTTGAAATGGCGAGCAAACTAGCATCCTGTAAATTTTTAGCTAATATTGTGAAGGACAGCTGTCTTAATTTTTGACATTGTTCTTCAAGATTTTCATAATGCATGACGAAAGTACTCACCTCTTTCAGTTAATTACCTCGGCGTCATTGCAAGCATTTTCCTATTAAACCTTTTTACAAAGCGCCTCTTCATCTCTTTGTTCATATATCGGAGAAAAATCGATATTATTGATATGTTTTAATGGGATTCATCAGTTGAATTGTTGCTGTTACATGATACTATTTGATATAAGGGAGATTCGTAGCTACGGAGAACCTGTCAGCCTTTAGGTGGGGGATCGAAATGAAAAATATTGCAGCTATTATACCAGCATATAATCCACAACAATCACTCATTACCTATGTACATCAATTATTAGCAACGACTATTACTCAAATCATCATTGTCAATGATGGGAGTGATCAAAAATATAAAGATATTTTTGAAAACCTAGATAAAATTGAACGCTGCCAAGTACTCCAGCATGATTGCAATATTGGTAAGGGTAGCGCACTTAAGACCGCCTTTGCATATATACGAGAACAACAAGCAAGGTGCCATGGTGTCCTTACAGTGGGGGCCCATGGGCAACATACTTTACAAGATGTGAAGCTTGTTTTAACAATGACAAAGGTGTTTTCTGAAGGGATTGTGCTTGGTGTACGTAACTTTCGTTCAACTGATAGTACATTTCTTTCTTACTGGGGAAATCGTGCAACAAGCTTATTTTTCGAGTTACTGTATCATAAGAAATTAATGGATACACAAACAGGTTTACGTTATATTTCCATCAATGAGTTGCCTTGGTTAATGAAAGTAAAAGGTGAACGCTATGATTATGATACAAACATGTTAATTGCTGCACTTAAAAGAAAGTGTCCAGTTTTCGAGGTAGAAATTGGGCAATTACGTATAAAGAAGAATTCAATAATTCAGTACGATGAAATAACAAACGCTGGTACGATTATTACGAGAATGCTCATAAATTATTTAAAGCCAAGGAATAGTAACGGCTAGGTTTCAAATTTAAAATAATGAGCTAGGATAAAGAATAACGATCACTCATTAGAGCGTAGCGAGTATAAGAGAAGGAGCAATGTATATGGAATATTCAGATCAAGTGAAAAATCGTGTGAAACGGATGGAAGGACAGCTACGTGGCATTTTGAAAATGATGGAGGAGGAAAAAGACTGTAAGGCAGTCATTACACAATTATCAGCAGTACGCTCTGCTGTAGACCGTACAGTTGGGGTTATTGTTAGCACAAACCTATTGGAATGTGTACAGAATGCTGAAGGGGATGGCGAAAAAATGAACGAAGCCATTCAGGAAGCAGTTAATTTAGTGGTGAAAAGTAGATAAAAGATATGAATTTCGTAACAACAATATAAAGTAGAGTGACTAAAAACTTTCTGAAATCAACAAACAAATATTAACAAGCACAAATGGGCCCTTAAGTGAGTTCTTTGTGCTTTTTTTGTATATAATGTAAGGAAGACGGTTGGAGGTGAGGAGTTTGTGGAAGAAATTGGCTATAATTGCCATTATTATTATTTTTATTGATCCTATTTATACGGCTGGTAAGGCTGTTGTTCAGCAGGTGGTCGATTGGACAAATAATGATGAAATAGAAACTATGCTACTGTCAACAAAGGACAAGATCGTAGATGTTACTGCAAGACTTTCAGATAATGCCTCAATTGAAACAGCCCTACCTATAGAAGATGTACATGAAGCGGAGGTAGCCCCTACAGCTCCACCTATACAGAAACCTGAAACAAAGTTAGTGGTGACAAATGCCGAGGAGCTAGCTGATGCGATGTATGCGTATTATAATAGCTTTTCACCAAAGTTTGAAATTCAATATAAAGGGAATACACAGCGAATTGAACAAATTGTAGAAGAGGCCTATAACAATGCTATCAAACGCGATGACTATGTTTACGGCCATGTAAGTAAACATTCAATTCGATATGAATATGGGCGAAATAAAGCGACTATTTTTGGAGAACAGAGCTATTTAATGACGCCAGAGCAGGCGGCATATGTAGAGATGAATGTTCAAGAAATTATCGCTAAGATTAGTAAAAAATCTATGACGGATGTAGAAAAGGTACGAGCTGTCAATGACTATATTGTGGCCAATACTTCCTATACAGAACAAACGAATTCTAGCCCACACAGCGCTTATACGGTTCTTGCCGAGCACGGGGGAGTATGTCAGGGCTATGCTTTACTTGCTCACTCTATGCTTCAAAAATTGGGTATTGAAACAAAATATATCGTGGGCTATGTAGGTCAAGAGGGACATGCGTGGAACCTAGTCAAGTTGGATGGACAGTGGTATCATCTTGATACAACATGGAATGATCCAGTACCAGATCGTAAGGGCGCAATACGCTATCAATACTTTTTAGTAGATGACCGTACAATGGCGAAGGATCACACGTGGATTGCTGAAGACTATCCAAAAGCAACAAGCACACTATATAGTTATTATCATGATATAGACTTCCCAGCACAGGTTGGAGACCAATTGTTTTATAGTAATATTGCAGATGATAATAAGCTATATGTACTAGATATGAAAACTGGTAAAATGAAGCGTGTCACAAATTCTCGTGCACAATATATCGTTTATTCGGATGGTTGGCTCTACTTTAGTAATTATTCCCGAGGGGCGTATTTAACAAAGATTCGTCCGGATGGTAGTGGAGAAGAGGTACTAAATAGGGAGGATTCGAAGGATTTATTTATAAAGGATGGGTATCTCTATTTTACGACGAATGAATTGAAGAGACTGGCACTTTAAAAAGAAAAGGGCAATGACTTATAAACAGTCATATGCCCTTTTAGTTCGTTCAATTAAATAAGTAATAGGCTGATGCTGACAAAGGGTAATGTCCACTTGAGGATACATGCAGGTTATTTCATCTGTGAAATTCTTTAAAATGAGTGGATTATGTTTAATGGCTCCACCATTACAATATAGAGTAAATGGTGAATTCTGATAGTTAATTTTTTTCAATACAGCATTCGCCAGAATAGCTAGTTCATGGGCTGCTTGCTGAGATATTTGGATGGCGCATGCGTCTTCTTGCTCGACTGCCTTTGCCACAAAGGAACCCATCTTGGCCAATTGTGCATTTGTATAGGAAGGGCGGAAGAGCCATTCAGCGAGCTCTGTAACATCTTGTATACCTAAAGATTGATAGACAGCTTCCTTTAAGAGTGTTGGTTTCCCGCGACCATCCTCCATTTTAAATATAGCTCTTACGACTTCCTGCCCTAGCCAATATCCACTTCCCTCATCGCCAGCCCGATGTCCCCAACCTCCTGCACGTACAATCCGCCGCCCATCAAAGGCATAGGCAATAGCTCCTGTTCCAGCGATGAGTAGTGCACCTGCCTGTCCAGCAGTCACACCTAATAGTGTAGCCTCCGCATCATTTTCAATAATCATTGTGTCTATTTGTAGCTGTGTGAACTTAAGAGCATTTTGAACAATAGCTACGACAGCTGCATGATCCTTCGGAGAATCAATACCCGCTAGAGCAAAGGTAGCTACAGCAATTTGAGAATTAGGATACTTTTGCAAAAATGTTTCAACATTTGCTAAAAGCTCTTGTAAAATTGCTGTAGCTGATTCAACACCAATGGCTTGATAATTAGAGCCTTTAGCGGATATAGAATATTCAATGTCACCAGATTCAGCATGAACAACTGCACATGCTGTTTTTGTCGCCCCACCATCAATAATTAATAACCATTGCTTCATTGATTCCATTCCTCTAGAAAGGCTGTTAGCTCTTTTTCTGCTTCAATAATGGAATTTTCCTTTAAGCGAATCCATTCATAAAAATCGTGGGCATTCAGTTTGGAGCGTTCAAGAGCAGCTTTCATAGTGGCTGGAGCGGGTCCACCTAGTAATGTTCGTACACCAACAAAAGATTCTGGTTTTAATGTCTTATAGAAATCCTCTTCTGAAATAGTTAATTCCTTGCCCGTGATCAATTTCGATTGTGTATTTGCAAGTCCCCATGTAAGACTAGCTAATGATTCCTCTCCATGAGCAAGTAGAACCTTAATACATTTACTAACAATACTATGTGCTTGCCGGAAGGAAATTCCCTCTGAACGGACTAATGTATCAGCTAGCTCAGTGACATTCGCAAAGCTATTTTCAGCGCGATTTTTTAACTTCTTCTTATTGACATCCATTGTAACAACAAGCGAACCAAACAACTTGTAAATACCAATTAAGCGGTCAATGGCACGCCATAAATAAGGCTGCATATCATCCTCAGTGTCTACGATATCTCCAAAAGGTGTATTATGTACCATCTGTAATACTGTACTTGCATCTCCTACAACCGCAGATAGTAATGAGCGTGTATGTTCTATAGAAACAGGATTACGCTTTTGAGGCATAATAGAGCTTATTTGCACATATGGACTTGCGAGTGTAAACGCATTAAACTCCTGAGTAGCCCATAATAAAAAATCTTGAGAAGTACGGCCAAGGTTGAGTGCAGCGAGCTGTATAATACTTGCAGCCTCAGCTATATAATCTGCCCCTGCAACCGCATCCCATGCATTTTCGATAATATCATCAAAGGCTAGTAGATCACGCATACGTTCTCTACTAATATTAAAGCCTGTCGTTGTTAAGGCAGCGGCTCCCATACTGCTACGATTGACCGTTTTATAGACATGCTGCATTCGTTCAAAATCACGCTCTAGCTGGTCGATGACGGCCTTTAAATAATGGGCGAAGGTTGTAGGCTGGGCCTGCTGTGTATGTGTGTAGCCAATCATAATGGTATCGACATGTTCCTCTGCAGCAGCGATTAAATCATCACGTAATGTTAGTAACTCGCGCATTAATAATAATAATTTTTTTCTTAATGTCATTCGATAGATGGCGATACCCATATCATTTCGGCTTCTGCCAATGTGAAGATTTCCAGCAATATCACCAGCAAGCTCTATTAATTTATTTTCAATGCGGAAAAATAAATCCTCATATTGGGGACTGTAATCCTCTATACGATAATAGTTTAAGTCAATTTTTTTTAGAGCTATCCCAATTTGCTTTGCTTCATCTTTTTTTACAAGTCCTTGTTCTTCTAACATTTTTAAATGAGCAATATTGATTTGTAGCATAATTGTTAAAAAATTTTTCTTTGCTTCATCATAAGCTGGCTGTAAAACAATTTTTCGATAGATGTTAGAAGGGAATATCATCCCATCTTCCAGCTGTGTTTTATTGCGAAAATCTTCAAACATTGTCATGGCCCCCTAATAGATTGGCAGCTAGATGGCTGTACCAGCACTGCCTTTTGATAGTTTTTCAGAAATAATAAGGACAACTAAAATTAAACAAATTTGTAAGACACCATAAGCACAGGCGGTCCCAAATTTAAATGCATATAATTTTTGGAATATCGCTACAGACAATGGAATAGTGGATGTACTGTAAATTAGAATGGATGCAACAAATTCACCAAAGCTTTGCACGAGGGCTAAGAGTGTCCCTGCTAAAATCCCGGTGAATGTTAAAGGCACGACAATACGTCTAAATGTATACCACCAGTTGGCCCCTAAGCCACGTGATGCCTCTTCAATTGATTGATCTAGCTGTACAAGAGAGGCGGATGTTGATCGAAAAACAAGTGGTAAATGTCGAATAAAGTAGGCTAATGGCAAAATCCAAAATGTCCCGATCAATACTTGATTAAAACTAAAGATACTTTCTGTACTAAAGGCAGCAATTAAATTAACAGCAACAACTGTTCCTGGCAAAGCCCAAGGTACCATTATCAAAATGTCGAGCATGGTTTTCCCTTTAAAATTTAAGCGCACCATAGCATAAGCAGCCGCGACACCAAAGATGATATTGCCCAGTGTTGCAATAACACCCATTTGAATGGAGTTCCAAATAGGTCGCCATGTGCGTTCATCAGTAAAAAGGGCAATATAATGATCGATTGTATAGTCGGTTGGGAGAATTTGCGTTTTCCACGCTCCATCCACAGAGAAAGAGATCAATATCAACACTAAAATAGGCAGTATCAATATTAATGTGCCAACAAAAGAAGCAATTGTTGCGATAATTTTTACTTTTTTTGAGGATACCTCTGAACGATGAACACTAATTCCCTTACTTAGATTTTGATAATTTCTGCGATTTTGATACCAGCGCATAATGATTAAAAAAGTGATAGATACAAAAGATAATATCATCGACTGTGTTGCAGCCATCTCAAGATTCCCATTTGTACGTGATAAATAAATTTGCATCGTCATAGTACGCTCTACACCAAACATCAAAGGTGCAGTATAAGAAGCCATAGAAATCATAAACACCAATAAGGATGAGGCAACAATAGAAGGTGTGAGCATTGGTAAAATAACCTTTGTCCATACGCGAATACGCCCTGCACCCAGACTAGTAGCTGCCTCTTCAAGAGCAGGATCAAGCCCCTTAATAGCAGCAGAGGCAGTCAAATAGAAGTACGTATACATTGTGAATGTATGAACAACGATGACGCCCCATATTCCCTTCAAGGCAAAAGGAACGTGATCCAACCCAAATAGATGCTGAAAAATTCGTGGAAAAATCCCGCTATCACCATATAAAAATGAAAAGGACAAAACACCTACTAGAGGAGGAAGTGCCATTGGAACCAAAACTAAAACAGACAATATCCGTCTCCCAGGGAAATTATAGCGTTCTAGTAAAAAGGCCATTGTTACCCCAACAAGTGCACAGCAAATAACACTGATAAATGAAATATAAATACTGGTCCACAAGGCCTCTAAATTTGCTGGACTAGCTATATCAAAAAATTTCTTATAGTGAAAGAATGCTTCATCGCCAGCAAAGCTTTGGATGAAAGTTTGATAGAAGGGATAAACCACATAGGCGAATAACACTAAAAATAATGGCGATATTAAAACATAGACAAACCAATTAGCATGAAAAATTCGCGTCCACGTACTTTCAGACTGTTTCTCCATATTGGCTTCCTCCTATTCCCCTAAAAAGTATAGTGAATCTTGTGCCATATGGATTGTAATATCTTCACCGATCTTTTTGATTTGGTCATAAGAATTAATAAGCATTACTTTAAGTGAGAACGCAGTAAAATCTACAATGTAATTAACGCTAATGCCTGTGAATTCAACAAATGTAATTTTTCCTGTTAATGTGTTTTCACCAGTACCAAGTTGAATCGATTCTGGACGAATAGAAATAAATACTTTGTCTCCAATCATATGCGTTAAGGAGGGAGAGCTTTGTTGCTTTCGCCCAGTTAAATTATGTCCATTCACTGTTCGTACTTGTACATTTTCCCCATCAATAGCTTGGATTGAGCATTCAATTAAATTAGTTTCCCCAATAAAATTTGCCACAAAACGATCCTTGGGTTGATGATAAATTTCCTGAGGAGTCCCAATTTGTTTGATATAGCCATTTTCCATGACCATAATTCGATCCGACATAGACATGGCCTCCATTTGATCGTGAGTAACGTATATCGTTGTGACTCCAAGCTCAGATTGGATTCGTTTGATTTCAATACGTGTTTCCTCACGCAATTTTGCATCTAGATTGGAGAGAGGTTCATCAAGCAATAAAATATCTGGCTCTATCACGAGTGCTCTAGCTAAAGCAACACGCTGCTGCTGCCCACCAGATAGCTCATTTATTTTTCTGTTGCCGTAAGCAGCAAGATGCACTTGACCTCTAATTCGATCAACCTTGTGCTGAATCTCAGCTTTTGAAAATTTTCGAACTTGTAAACCAAATGCAATATTCTCATCAACCGTCATATGGGGAAAAAGGGCATAATTTTGAAATACCATGCCGATATTGCGCTTATTGGGCTGAAGTCGAGTGACATCTCGATCATCAAAAAGAATTTTGCCTTTAGTAGGATAATAAAAGCCTGCAAGCATTCTTAAAGTGGTTGTTTTGCCACAGCCGCTAGGACCGAGAAAAGTAAAAAATTCACCAGCTTTTATTTCAAGGTTTAAGTCTTTCACACCATACACTTGACCAAATTGCTTCGAGACGTTTTCGATTCTGACACTTCTCAATCATTAACTCCTCTCTAACAAAGAATCTAGATAATACAGGAAGGTAAAAATTCGCTGTATAAGCCGAATTTTTACCCGTTCTACTATTTACCGCGCCCTTTAATATTGTTATCCCAGTATTCCATCCATTCTGCTTCTTTGTCAGACATTAGCTGCCAATCAATATCAAATGTTTTTAAATCTAATTCCTGATACCATTCTGGCATGGAGGCTTTGTCGATATCAGAACGTGTAGGAATTTGATAGTAATCATTAGCTAATTGTGTTACCATCTCTTTTTCAAATAAAAACTCTACAAATAGTTTTGCATTTTCTAGGTTTTTCGCATTGTTTACAACTGCTACACCGTCTACTAAAATAGGTGCTCCACTTTTAGGATAAATATAATCAAAAGGATAATCTGTCGTATATTTTTTTAACAAAATATCTTGTAGATTCCATAGGGAGACACTGCCTTCTTGACGTGTTAGCTTTAAATACAAGGCATTAGGGTCTTGTGTGTACTCCTTTGTGTTGGCATCTAATTGTAGTAACCATTCATAGCCTTTATCAGGTGAATCTGCACCTTGTCGTACGATCATGGAAGAATAAATCGTACGCATTGTGCCTGACGCAAGTACACCTCTGATTAAAATTTGATCCTTCCATTTAGGATCTAATAAGTCATCCCAGTCCTGTGGACCAGTTTCTTTTGTTAGTAAATCACTATTAATCATAATTACTTCTGGTAACAGCATCTCGCCGAACCATCGTCCATCTACATCTTTGTGTGTGGTATCAATAGCGTCAATAAAGCTCGGCTGCCAAGCATGTAGTAAGTCTTCATTGGCGCCAACAATGAGCGCTGATTGCGTTCCGCCCCACCAAAAATCTGCTTGAGGATTGGCTTTCTCTCCACGAAGACGTTCTAAAATTTGTTGAGCACCCATCGTTAGAAATTCTACTTCAATGTCTGGATATTTTTCATTAAACTGATCGATCACATTTTGCACCATTTCTTCGTCACGTCCAGTGTAAATTACTAGCTTGCCTGAAGGCGACGTTGCTGCTACTTCTGTTTTTTTACCATCCGATGCCTCGTCATTACTTGCTGCATCATTTGTAGAATTTTGCTGATCTTTGCCATTACAAGCAGCTAAAACGAAAAGCATTAACATAAGGAAAAAACCAAGAACATAGGCTTTTTTCATCAACTTCCCCTTTCTTAAAGTAAGTTACTTGCATATTGCAGTATAATACTGAAGGGGAACATTAATGTTAGAATTATTAAAAAATTACATTTGCATTCATCATAGCGAAGTGCATAATGGTAAGCAATGGCATTTCATTAAAGTTCAAAAAAACTCCTTAAAAAGGAATCGTTCCATTTTTAGGGAGTTTTTTGTCGTTTTATGAATGTGCTTCTAATAAGCTATCCTTTTGTTGACGTTGTGCAACAATGGTTGGCAGCATCATGCCAGCAATCACCAGTACAATCCCGATAATTTGTACAGTAGTTAAAGGTTCATGCAAAACAATAACAGAAACAGTAACAGCCACTGGTAATTCAATGGCGCTTAAAATAGAAGCAAGCGCACCACCGATTTTAGGGATAGCAATTGAAAATAGATAAATTGGTAAAATGATACCGAAAAGACCTAGTGCTAGTCCGTATTTCCACAGGCCTTGCATGAATAGTTTACCGTTCCAAATAACCTCAGGACTTAGGAAAATACTGATCATAATAAACGCCACAGAGGAAACGATTAATACCCTTGATGTGGTAGTCACGCCCTCGACAGGTCGAGAATTAAATTGAATGAAACATGCAAAAGTAACGGCTGCTGTAAAACCGAATAGCCATCCTTGAATAGGAATGTCACTTAAATCTACATTTAATACACCTGCAGCTAGAATCGTTCCGATAAATAAGATCACGATCGAAATTACTTCAGGTCTACTTGGTAATCTTTTATGGAGGGCACAATCAATCAGTAGACCAATCCATGTAAATTGGAATAGCATGACTACTGCAAGAGAAGCAGGAAGATACTTTAAAGATTCTCCGTATACGATACCTGTTGTCCCTGTAAAAATTCCTGCACATATTAAAATAAGTAAGCCCTTCTTGGACGGTCTTGGTAATTTTCTGTCAGTAAAAATAAAGATGGATATTACGAGTAAAAAGCCAATAATATACTGGCTTGATACAGCCTCCGCTGATGTAAAGCCATGCTGCATAGCTACTTTGACAATAGTCGACAATATCCCGTAACTACTAGATGCAATAACAATCAAAAGAGGGTAAATCAAATTGTTTTTCATATATTAGTTATTCACTTCCTAAAACTGTTTAACCATATGATGAAAAGGCTCATCAATAATTGACCAAGGCTCCGTAATAACAAAGCCTAGTCGTTCATAAAGACGGCGCGCTTCTTCTTTTTGGGTTTCAACATTTAATGATAATTTTGTATAGCCGCGTTGCTTTGTCAGCTCTTCGGCAAATTGTAATAGCAATGTTCCGATTCCTTTACCACGTGCAGCTGGTGCAACACAAACTGTATCAATGTAAGCCTCATCTTCATGGGCTTCTTGGTCAATAACAATGGATGGCGCATTTTTTGCTTCAAGCCATTTAACAAGGTTAGCGTCCATGTGAACGGCTTGTTCGCCGTGATAATAAACGAGAATCCCCAAAATCTGTTCATTTTCAGTAGCAACAAAAGTATTTAAATAAGAATGTCGATTGTCTTCTTGGTGAAAAAGAACAGTCAGCTCCTGCATAACAGCCTCCGTTGATTGCTCACCAGTTAAGCGATTAGCAATATCGCCAATGGCGTCGATAATTAAAGGCACAACGGCATGGGCATCTTGTGGTTGCGCTTGTCGAATTGTAATACTCATTTTGATAATCCCTACCTTTCTATAGGCAAGTATAACAAAGATAGGGGATGACTCAAGTTATCCATCCTCTCATAAAGAAATGCCAAAAGTAAAAACCTTTATAGAATGACAATTTTCGTGTTAATCTATAATGACTAGACTTTCAGGAGGACTATCATGACAAAGCAAGAGAAGGATTTTATATTAGTCTATGGAGATGCTTTTATTGACTATATTGCTGATGATGTAACAAACACATCATTTACTAAATATATGGGTGGCGCAACGGTTAATGTTGCAGCGGGTATTAGCCGCATTGGTGCACCTTCCGCATTGATTACAATTACGGGGGATGACGAGGGCTCACAATTTGTGCGAGATGGGCTTGCCCAAGAGGGTGTGAAACTGGATTATGCCGTATTTGATCCAGCAAAACGGGTAAGTGGTGTATATGTGCATCTAACAGAAGCATGTGAGCGAATTTTTAAGGATTATGTTGATGAAACACCTGATTTACAAGTTGAACCATCACAGCTAAATGAAGCAGCTTTTAAGCATGCCTCTGCTTTAACGGTGTGTTCAGGCACAATGTTCCATCCAACAGCTCTTGCTACAACACGAGCTGCAGTAGAAATGGCTAAGGACAAGGGTGCGATTATTGCAATGGATGCAAATATTCGTCCTTTACGTTGGAGCAGTGAAGAAATTTGTCGAGATACGATTACATCATTTTTTGAGGATGTCGATATTTTAAAGGTGACGGATGATGAGCTATTCTTCCTGACAGAGACAAGTAGCTTAGAAGAAGGTATCGAGCAATTAAATAGCTATTTAGTGCCTATTATTTTAATTACCGTAGGAGAAAACGGGACTTATGCAGTCCTTAATGGTGAAGTTATACATGTACCGACTGAGAAAGTAGTGCCTGTGGATACAACAGGTGCGGGAGATGCATTTATGGCAGGTGTCCTACGTGATGTCCATTACAATGGTTTACCTACAACAAAAGAAGAACTAGTGCGTTGTACAAGCTTTGGCAACAAATTAGGAGCGTTTGCCGCAACAAAAGCAGGTGCTTTAACGGCTCTACCATATTATGAGGATATTAAGCATTTACTAAAATAAACATGTGAGGCGTGGAGAATATGGGGAAAGACTACGATGTTTTAGTAAAGGATCAACTGTTCTTTGGCGGTGCAAAAGATGCAGAGGCTGCATTTACACAAGAATCCATTGATGTTGTGATAGATGTTCGTGTTCAAGGGCTATCCCCTCAAGACCAGGAGACAGTTCCTTATTCTTATAAACATATGCCTATAGCAGATGAAGATAGTGAGGTAGCATCATCCATCCAACAAGTCGCGCAAGAAGCTGCTAAAGCCTTTGAGACAGGGCAGAAAATATATGTTCACTGTGGAAGTGGTGGTGGACGTGCAGGGGTTGCAGCTACCGCTATATTAATGGAGTTGGGAATAGCTGATTCATTAGAAGCAGCACAGGCAGCTGTCAAAAAAGCTCGTCCAGTGGTAACTATACGCCCTAAAATGGAAGATGCTCTGCAAAAACTTTATAAATAATTGAGAAGATGTACTAATTAAGGTACATCTTTTTTTATGATGTAAGAGATAGATTGTTCTATACATATTAGAACAAATTTGTTATAGTTAGTATATAACAAATAATGAGGTGATCTGTATGATGGAGGAATTAGCAAAAGTTCCATGGGCAGTTATAGCACCGCTCATCATCGTTCAAATTATTTTGATGATCGTAGCACTTATTGATTTACGAAAAATTCATGCAACAAATGGCCCTAAAATTCTTTGGGTGTTTATAATTCTTTTTGCTAATCTATTAGGGTCAATTGCGTACTTTATAGTGGGGAGAAAGCAGTCATGACAACTTTACTTCAAGTTATAGGTTTGACCAAGCAATTTGCAGAGCACAAAGTTGTAGATGCCATTCATTTCAACTTAGAGGAAAAAACCTCTACGGCTTTAATTGGTCCAAATGGAGCTGGCAAGACAACCACTTTATCTATGTTAACGGGGCTTTTAAGACCGACTGCTGGAAATGTAAAGATGCTAGGTAATGATTTACGTGCGAATATAGGTTTTTTACCCCAATATCCACAATTTCATCCTTGGCTAACTGCGTTAGAGTTTACAGAAATGGCTGCAAAGTTGAATGGTGTAGCAGCCAAAAAAGCTAAATTAGAAGCACAAAAAACCTTAGAATTTGTAGGGTTAGGGGACGTACAACATAAAAAAATAGCCTCTTTTTCAGGTGGAATGAAGCAGCGACTTGGTATTTCCCAAGCAATAGTGCATAAGCCTAAATTACTGCTATTAGACGAACCTGTTTCAGCATTAGATCCAGTTGGTCGTAGAGAAGTACTTGATTTATTAAAAGGACTACAGCAAGAGACGACTATTTTATACTCAACGCATATTTTAAATGATGCTGAAGAAATGACAGATCAACTATTATTTTTGCAAAATGGGAAACTAGTAGAGCAGGGAACATTACGTGAAGTACGGCAACGTTATGATGAGCAAAATTATGTCATTGAATTTGGCAGTGAAGAAGAGGCTAAGCTTTTTGCAAATCCATTTAATCATGTAATAGGTTGTAATGTGTATATTGAGATCGTGAATGAAGAGCCGACGATGAAAATGTTGCTTCAACGGTTAAGTGAATGTCCTTATACAATTAGAAAGGTAGAGCGACAGACAGCATCTTTGGAAGAAATTTTCATGAAGGTGGCGAAAAAGGCATGAGAGGATTCAATGTACTTATTCAAAAGGAATTTAGAGAAGCATGGCGGAGTTGGAAGTTTCTATGGATTCCTCTAGTGTTTGCTTTGCTTGGAATGAGTGATCCACTAACAAACTATTATATGATGGATATTTTAAAGGCTGTTGGGAATGTTCCAGAGGGCTTTGAAATGTTGATGCCAGAATTAATGCCACTGGATTTAATTCAAGCATCTATCGGGCAATTTCAAACAATTGGCTTATTGGTGATGATGGCTTCGTTTGTAGGAGCTATTAGTAAGGAACGTGCTAATGGTATGGCAACATTACTATATGCTCGGCCTATTTCATTTGGCGCATATTTTTTGAGTAAATTTGTTGTTATGAGCACCATTTGTTTTGTTAGTATTTTAGCTGGGTTTGGTGCAAGTGTCTATTATACAACTATTTTATATGGAACGTTGGATATAGGTGCACTGTTAGTAAGCTTTTCTACGTACTATATTTGGTTGCTATTTGTGATAGCTGTTACGTTAATGATGAGTGCCAGCTTTAAAACAGTTATTGCTACAACATGTGCCTTTACAGTGATCTTTGTTGGGCAAATTATCGATATGATTATAGGAATCTTTTGGACAATATCACCGTGGAAACTAGCAAGCTACGGAATTGCAAAATTTCGAGGAACAATAGAGATATCAGATTACTGGTGGAGCTTAGTCATTACGCTAGCATTGACAATTATCTGCATCGGCATTGGTATCGTGATGATGAAAAGAAATGCGTCTATGACAAAAATCTGAAGAGAAAACGGTAAAAATGGATTTTTACCGTTTTTTATTTTAAATCATCCTACCATTTATAAGCAAAATCAATCCTACAAAGAACATCATCCAAGAAAGTGTCGAGCTTGTTCTTTGATCAAAAAGCGTTTGAATTTTTCTTAAAGGTTTATTCATAAATCGGCGGAATAATAGATGAAAGCATAGTAGGATGATCCCTGGTGCAATCATTACTAAATTGTATCCTGCCAATAAAGGTAACCATTCATAAAACACTATTTGATTACTCGTTAAAATACCTATTGCCGCGAAATAAGGAAGAGCAGTTGCAACTTCTAAAATAGAAGTTGTGAAACCTAAAGCTACCATAGAGCTCACATGTAAAGATTTTGGTTTAGGGGATCCATTTGCCTTTCTTTTTGGAACTAACCAACTGCCAATAAATAAAATTCCCCCTACCATGGTCATGATTAATCGAGCTGAGTAACTATCTAGCAAATTAGAAATAGGGTTGAATATGACACCTAGACCTAACATTAAAAAAATCCCAGTACTAAAGTAAAACAACCCAACAGTCATTAAATAGGTTAATAAAAGGCGGATCTGCTGTTTTTTAGCCACAAGCAATACATAGACGGATACGCCAATTATAGAAGGACTAAACATGTCTAACAAAGCTAAAGTACCAATCAGTAGCAACATTTCTATGTTCATGATTGTGATTTTCCTAACGCCTGTTTTTTTGTTTCATAAACATGAAAAGCCTGCTCTATAAAATGTAGAAATTCTTCCTCTAAAGGATATAATCCAATTTGTTCGGATTTATAAGTAGATTTTCTTATGGTCCACATCTTCTCTAAAAATTCATCATTTCCGTTATATTCTACCTCGGCTTTTTCCATCATTCGTTTAATAATAAACTGAACGGAATCGGCTTCAGGACTTTCCTTATGAAGCTGCTTTAATTGACCTAATAAACCAATCCACTCTAAAGAATTAGGATCATTTTTATTTAAATTGGGTAATTTTCTAAGTAGTTCCATTTCTGTAGCTGCGAAAATCTGCTGGCGGAAGGCTTGCTTATTATCTCGTTCTTGATTTGAAAGCTTAATGTACTTTTGGATAAGGGACTCTGTCAACCCACCTTCGATAGACGAAGCATTCTTTAATCCAAGAATAGTGTTCTTCATTTGCTGTAGTTTCTTTTGCTCTTCTGCTACAAAAGCTAACTGATGGTCTAAACTTGCTTCCCAGTTCCATGAATTATTGATAAGTGTCTGAATTTCTTTCAACTTGAAGCCCAATGCCTTTAAAAATACAATCTGTTGTAACGTTTTGAGCTCGTTCTCTCCGTAAATCCTATGTCCCCCCTCAGTCTTTGCTATAGGAAGTAACAAGCCGATCTCCTCATAGTAACGTAACGTTCGAACAGAAATGCCAGTTTGTTTTGATACATTGTGAATCGTAAGCAAGGTAATCACTCCTCCTCTCTGTTAATGACATTATATAAAATGACGTAACGTCACTTTCAAGAGGGATTGTAAAACTCCTTTCTTGGAATCTCTATAACTTAGGAATATAATGGGTGTGTAACTCGAAATTTGTCAAATAACTCGGAAAATATATAGACTACTATAGAAAGAAGGGACATGAAAAGTGGGAACTGAAAATTCCGATCGTTTCCTGACAGCGTTTAATCGAATAGATCATAGACTGAGAGATATTGTAGGTGCGAAGGATTTTATGCCTTTTTATCGGCTGATTGATCAAGCAAAGAAAAAGGATGTCTTGGTGAAGAAATATGAAGATGATCTCCGCTCATATGCAGACTTACGAAATGCGATTGTGCATCATCGTACATCATTACATTATGTGATTGCAGAGCCACATACTGATGTTGTAGAACGAATTGAATACATAGATGCTACCCTTGCTAAGCCAACGCTTGTGGGGCAAATGTTCCGTAAAAGAGTATTGATTTTTCAAGAAAATGATTCTTTAAAACATGTTTTAAAAGTGATACGTCAGCGCAAATATACACAATTTCCTGTTTATTATAATAAGCAGTTTAAGGGGCTCATCACAACAGTAGGAATCACAAATTGGCTTGCGTCAAAGATGGGTGGTGATCATTTACCGAAAAGAATACCAACACTGCATGATATCTTATTGCATGAGAAAAATAGAGTGAATTACAAATTTGTCAGTAGAACGATATCCATCTATGAGGCTGAGGAAATATTTAAACAAGGAGTCGAAAGAGGGAGACGCTTTGAGGCATTATTAATAACGGAGCATGGTCAACCACATCAAAGATTACTCGGTATTATTACGCCCTTAGATATTGTCAAAATTGATTAACAAAAAAACGAGACTAGACAAGCAATTAAGGGCTTGAATGTCTCGCTTTATCTTTTAAGCTGATGTACAAGGAACCATTTGTTTGGACTTGAGCAAAATAAACTTCTTCTACAGAATGCACATTTTGCTTTTTCAATTTCTTTATTACCCAGTCTTCTGTCAGCTCAAGTTCAACAATATTCTCGGTAATAAGTTGACCATCAGAAATAACTTCTGTAGGAAGGTAGGTAGGTGGTGATACATCGGCTTTAACATCCTGCTTTGTAGCCACTTGTTCAGAGGTTTTTTGTAGCACACTGAGCTTTCCATTCGTTTCTAGTAAAGCATACTCAACGTCCTGTACGGAGAAAATGGCTTGTTCACGTAACATCATTGTAAGCTCATCTAGATGAAGACGGTTTTTTTGTAGTGCTGATTCTAAAATAAGACCCTTTTGAATAACAATTGTTGGTTTATCATCAATGAGAACGCGAGCTTTTTTAGATTTAATCGTAATAACGGTCATCAAATACGTTAAAGCACTCCACCAAACGAGGGAAATCAAACCATCTAAAAAAGGTGTTTCTTCCTGAGAGGCAATTTCTGAAGCGATCGACCCAAATGTAATACCTGTAATGTAATGGAAAAACGTTAACTGGCCTAATTGTTTTTTACCAAGTAGACGTGCCAGAATTAGTAAGGCAAAAAACGAAAGTGTTGTTCGTAGAATCATTTCCCAAAAGTGAGCATGAATAAAGCTTTCCATGCATATATCAACTCCTTTTACAGCTGTCGAACTATAGCTTGTGCAAAATGGTCGATAGTATGCGACAATCATGTTTAAACAAAATAAGAGTGAGGTGGCAACATGAATAAACAATTAAATGTAACCAATCCAATCTATCCAATAATGATTGCAATCGGTGTTGCTCACCTAATAAATGATACGATGCAAGCTGTTATCCCAGCGATGTTTCCGATATTTAAGAGTGAATTAGGATTGACCTTTACACAAATTGGAATGATTTCTTTTGTATTAAACATATTTGCTTCTGCATTGCAGCCTGCGGTAGGCTTTATCAGTGATAAAAAACCAATGCCTTATGCTTTACCTATCGGTATGATTAGTTCATTTATAGGGATTGCTATTATAGCGTTCACAACGCAGTATTGGATTATTATTATTGCGGTATTATTTATAGGCTTTGGGTCAGCTATTTTTCACCCTGAGGGATCGAGAGTTTCCTTTATGGCAGCTGGATCTAAACGAGGACTTGCACAGTCAATTTATCAAGTGGGGGGAAATTCAGGGCAAGCACTAGCACCATTAATTAGTGCTTACATCTTTGATATTTTAGGGCAACGTGGGGCTGCGATCATATTAGTCATTGCAACGTTTGGTATCATTTTATTAAGTAAAATTGCTACATGGTATAAAAAACAATTGGAGCAGGAGCGTACAACCAAGAAAAAGCGTGTACTCGTTTCAACATTGCCTCCATTAACAAAAAAACAAGTTGGAATCGCATTAACATTATTATTTACAATTATTTTTGCACGATCATTTTATACAACAAATATAACAAGTTTTTATGTGTTTTATCTAATGGATCACTATGAGGTCAGCCTTCGACTAGGGCAAATATTAATCTTCACCTTCATGGCATTTGGTGTAGTAGGTACCTTTTTCGGAGGCTCTTTATCAGACCGTATTGGTAGGAAAAATGTTATTATCCTTTCTGTAGTTGGCCCTATGCCATTTTGTTTAGCATTGCCATATGTACCATTATGGGCGGCTATGATATTTTTGATTATTATTGGTACGTTGATTATGATTAGCTTCTCCGTAACAGTGGTCTATGCGCAAGAGTTAGTCCCAACAAAAATTGGCACAATGGCTGGTTTAACAACAGGATTTGCTTTTGGTATGGGCGCAATAGGGGCAATGGTTATCGGCGTTTTAATGGATCATAAAGGCATTGATTTTACAATGATTGTTGTTTCATTATTACCTTTATTATTACTAGTTGCCTTCTTCTTACCGAAAGATAAACCTGCTTCAGCTGCTGTCTAATAAAAAAAACGCGTATCTACGCGTTTTTTTATTGTCTTAATGGAGCTAAAAATTCTGCTGGCAATTTTTCCTGATCAATTACATAGCCCTCTGAAATATGAACTTCATGCATTTTATCGTTGTAAGTAAATTTAAAGATGCCGTTGTCAAAATCTGTGCCAATTTCTTTAAAGAATATACCTTCAATCGATACATACTTAGGACATGTAAATGCTACTTTAAAGTTCTCCTGTTCTTTAATTAAGTAAGCACGTACTCCTTTTTCATATGTTTCATTTGCATCATCATCGGTTGGGCGTTGAACAGCTACGATATGAAAATCAACAAAAGGAACTTCCTTTAACAGTACGTTTAAGAACGAGCCTTTAGTGATTTCCTCCCAACGGCTTTGTGCGCTTTGCCCTACGATTATTTGCGAAATACTATAATTCTTTGCGACCTCTGCAATAACCTTTTGTATGGGGCGTTTTTCATTATCTTGCAAAATAAATTTTTCAACCTCAAGTTCATCTGATAACTTTTTCCATTGCTCTATATAACTAGATTTCTCTGCGTCAAATGCATCAAGGGGTTGCGAATCGACTGAAAGAATATAGAGTGGGCAATCAAGCATTGTGGCCATCTTATGACCACGACGAATCAAACGTTCGCCATTTAAGCCGTAGTAAACACAAACTAATATACTTTCATCCAAACGCCCTTTTACATGCTTCATAAAAAATGTACACCTCTTATCTGTTGGTATTTTGTTAATTTCACTGTTGATTTTGAAAAAATTATCCTAAAACAGCTAAAATCGATGCTGTTACAGTGCATTATGCTCATTTATATTGTATACTTAAAAATGTATAAAAGTTAACGAAAATGTATTGGAAAACCCTTGAAGGATTAAGCCTAAATCGATAATTAGAGATTATTTAATTTATGCATTCTGTGCATCTATGCTACTTTGCTTTCATATGCCACACTATTATGCAGTGAGTTAAATAGATAGTCAAGTGTCTTCATCATGCTGATATTAACTGAATTGTAACTGTATAAATTATCTGATTTTCCACAAGTTATTTAGGCTTGCATCGGGTTAGAAGTGACTAAATAACTAAAATAACCTTTTTAATAAACAATTAAGCACTTTAACACCCCACCATATTCCATTAAATAATTTCAAGAATACATCTAATATGTTACTTAGCTTGAACAAATTTCTAAAGTCTTAGCACTTTACATGCCCATCACCACAAAAATTTGCTAGATGATTTAGATAGTAGGAGGTTTTCATTTGGTCACAGTTCTCATTGCGATACTTTTGCCATTTGTTTGTGCTGCTCTAATTCCATTGCTTTACAGGCGACTAAGGCGTGTCACACATCTTGGCTGGTTTGTTTTATCTGTTCCATTCATCTTGTTTCTTTTACTCGCTCGCTATATTCCTCAATTAGCCGAGGGTAAAACCGTTATTCATACATATGAGTGGATTCCCTCTTTTAATATAAATTTCACAACTTACCTAGATGGACTCAGTATGATTTTTGGTCTGCTGATTACAGGTGTAGGTAGTTTAGTCATTTTATATTCTATTTTTTATTTATCAACGAAAGAATCTCTTCATCATTTTTACTGCTATTTATTACTATTCATGGGCGCTATGCTTGGCGTTGTTTTTTCAGATAACCTAATGGTATTATACACATTTTGGGAATTAACAAGTGTGTCATCATTCCTATTAATCGCATTTTGGCATCATAGAAAGGCTTCTCGCGCAGGAGCTAAAAAAGCGATGATGATTACAGTCTTTGGCGGACTCTCAATGCTTGTGGGTTTCTTAATGCTCTATGTGGCTTCTCATACATTTAGTATTCGTGAAATTGTAGCTAATGTAGAGGTTATACGAGATCATGCCTTATTTACGCCAGCCCTTATTCTAATTTTATTAGGGGCCTTTACAAAATCTGCACAATTTCCATTCCACATTTGGTTGCCTGATGCTATGGAGGCCCCAACACCAGTTAGTGCTTACTTACATTCCGCAACAATGGTGAAGGCAGGTATTTATTTAGTTGCTCGTTTTTCACCGGTTTTTGGAGGAGAGGCAGTATGGTTCTGGCTAGTTAGTGTTATCGGCCTTGTTACATTATTCTGGGGCTCATTTAATGCTGTCCGTCAGACGGATTTAAAAGCATTATTAGCCTTTTCAACAGTGAGTCAGCTTGGTTTAATTATGAGTCTCTTTGGTCTTGGGTCTGTTGGTCATTATTATGGCTATGAGGAAAACTCAATTCTTTACACTCAAGCAAGCTTTGCAGCGCTATTCCACCTTGTGAATCATTCGACCTTTAAAGGAGCTTTATTCATGATGGTTGGAATTGTCGATCATGAAGTAGGTACTCGTGATATTCGTCGTTTAGGTGGCTTAATGTCTTTCATGCCTATCACTTTTACAATCGCAGTGATAGGTAGCTTCTCAATGGCAGGATTGCCACCATTTAATGGCTTTTTAAGTAAGGAAATGTTTTTTGCAGCAGTATTGGCTATTCGTGATGTAGAAGCATTCTCTATTGCTGATATAGGGCTGTTTTTCCCGATAGTAGCATGGGTGGCAAGTATCTTTACCTTTGTCTATAGTTTGATTTTAATTAGTCGTACATTTTTGGGTAAACTACAGCCAGAGAAGATTGATAAAAAACCACACGAGGCTCCACTTGGCATGTTAATATCGCCAATTATTTTATGCTTGTTGGTAGTTGGTATCTTTTTCTTCCCAAATATATTAGGTCATTATATTTTAGAGCCTGCTATGGCTAGTATTTATCCAACATTCCCAACTACAAGTGAGTTAACACCACATATTCATGCATGGCATGGCATCAATGCAGAGTTATTGATGACAGTAGGTGTCATTATTATTGGAATTATCTTGTTTAAAACATTAAAAAGCTGGAAGCCACTTTATCGTCTATTTTCACAAAAGTATACGTTTAATACGTATTACAATCGAATGATAGAGATGAGTGAAAATGGCTCACAGAAGCTTACCAATAAATATATGACAGGTAATTTAACACATTATTTTGTCTATATATATGTATTTTTTGTTGCACTTATCGCTGGTTATTTTGTTTGGTCAGATGCCATGACCTTTAATTTTGACAAAGATTCCGCTATAGAATCCTACGAGTTAATCCTTGTGTTTGTCATGATTTTTGCTGCTGTTTGGATGATTTTCGCAAAGGGTCGGGTGACAGCCATGTTGCTAAATGGTGTACTAGGCTATTCTATTGCCTTCTTCTTTGTTATTTTCCGTGCACCAGACCTAGCTTTAACACAACTAGTTGTTGAATCGGTCACAACAGCTTTATTCCTTTTATGTTTTAAATATTTGCCAGATTTAATGCCAGAGCTACCACGTAAAAGGGTTCAATGGTCAAAAGCATTAATTTCTATTTTTGTTGGTGCAACCGTAACTATTGTTGGTTTAGCCGTCGTACACTATGATCGCTTTGAACCAGTGGCTACTTACTTCAATGATGCCTATGAATTGGCTGGCGGTTCCAACATCGTTAATACAATACTAGGGGATTTCCGTGCTTTTGATACGATGCTAGAGGTTGTTGTTCTTCTAATTGCTGGCTTAGGGGTCTATGCTCTGACAAAGCTTAAGCCACGAAAGGAGGAAGCAGATCATGAAAATTAATGATGTGATTTTAAGAACCGTCACCAAAGCCGTTGTGTTCATTATTTTAACACTCGGCGTGTATTTATTCTTTGCTGGGCATCATGCTCCTGGTGGTGGCTTTATAGGTGGTCTGGTGTTAGCCTCAGGCATTGTTTTGTTATATCTAGCCTATGATATTGAAACTGTTCATAAAGGGATGCCTTTCGACTTCAAAAAAGTTGCAGCTCTTGGTGTATTGCTAGCAACTGGAACAGCAATAGGTTCGTTGTTTTTTGATGTCCCATTTTTAACACAAGCACATACGTATATAGATGTTCCTATCTTTGGGAAAATGGGCTTTTCAACTGTCACTATTTTTGAAGCAGGTGTGGCTTTAACAGTGGTGGGGGTTGTTGTAACAATTATTTTAAGTATAAGTGAGGATGAGTAGCCAATGGAGTCTTTAATACTTGTTTTAGTAGGTATATTAGTAGCTGTTGCGACGTACTTAATCCTCTCGAAGCAGTTATTGCGTGTTATTTTAGGCACCGCTGTTTTATCTCATGCTGCCCACTTACTGATTTTGACTATGGGAGGTTTAAAAAAAGGGGATGTCCCGTTATTAGGAGAATCAGAGGGACCATATACAGATGCATTACCTCAAGCATTAATATTAACAGCGATTGTGATTAGCTTTGCTGTCACTGCTTTTGTTCTCGTTTTAGGGTATCGCGCGTACAAAACAAATGGTTCAGGGAATTTTGATGAATTGAGAGGTACGCCTGATGAGTAATATGATTGTTTTACCATTAATTGTACCAGTAATTACGGCTATTTTACTGGTGTTTTTAAAAGAGCATGTGACGCTACAACGTATCATCAGCTTATTGACATTGAGCTTTATTATTATCATTAGCGTCATTTTATTAGTAGAGATTCAAGAACAGGGAGTGATGCGCATTGATTTTAGTGGATGGGCACCACCATTTGGAATCTCATTTGTAGCCGATTCATTTGCGACACTATTAGTGTTAGTTGCAAATATTGTAGCCCTCATTTGTATGCTATATGCAATTTTTACAATGGAGCTAAGATATGAAAAAATGTATTTTTATCCATTTACCTTGCTGATGATAGCAGGTGTCAATGGCTCATTTTTGACGGGCGATATTTTTAACTTATTTGTGTGTTTTGAAGTAATGTTGCTCGCTTCCTATGCATTGATTAGCTTAGGTGGCGAAAAAATTCAGCTACGTGAAGCATTGAAATATGTGCTCATCAACATTGTTGCCTCTTGGATTTTCTTAGTGGCACTAGCTTTTCTGTATGGAACGGTAGGCACATTAAATATGGCACATATTTCAGTTCGTGTAATGGAGGCAGGAGCTAATCCTCTTATTACAACAGTAGCGCTTATTTTCTTAATCGTCTTTAGCTTGAAGGCTGGGCTTTTATTATTCTTCTGGTTGCCAGGCTCGTATAGTGTACCACCAACTGCCATTGCTGCTTTATTTGCTGCTTTATTAACAAAGGTAGGGATGTATGCACTTGTACGTTCCTTTACATTGCTGTTCCCTAACAATCCTGAAGTCACACACACAGCTCTTGGCATCATGGCTGGACTCACAATTATAGCAGGCTGTATCGGTGCACTTTCAGGTCGTGATGTTAGAACAATAGCCTCTTACAATGTACTAATTGGCGTTGGTTTTATAATAATTGGGCTAGCTGTAGGCACAGAGTCAGCCTTACAAGGTGTTATCTACTATTTAATGCACGATATGATAGCTAAGGCTATGTTGTTCTTAGCTGTTGGCATGATGATATATCTCACTGGGGAAACAGTAATTGATAAGATGAGTGGACTTATTCGTAACTACCCCATTTTTGGATGGTTGTTCTTTATAGCAATGTGTTCACTAGCTGGTATACCCCCACTGAGTGGTTTTTTAGGAAAGGTTTTAATTGGACAAGGTGCGATAGAAGGTGGCCATTTCGTTCTATTAGGTCTAGGGTTTTTCTCTAGTTTAATTGTTTTATATTCATTGTTAAGGATATTTCTTTCTTCCTTTTTCGGCGAAACCATTATTAGCTTAGAGGATGAAAAACCTTTACCTAAACGTATATTGTTGCCTTTAACATTACTGGCTGTTTGCACATTTGGATTAGGGATTGGGGCAGAAAAACTGGCACCATTTGTCACAGATGCAGCTGAAACACTTTATACACCATCTATCTATATCGATGCAGTTTTAGATGGCGAACAATGGCAAGGTGAGGTGAATAAATAATGGCGATGCAGTTTATTTTAAATTTATTTATCGCAACACTTTGGTTACTTCTAAAGGATGAAGTGACACCACAATTTTCGACATTTCTAATGGGTTTTGTAGTAGGTATGGGTATTCTATATGCGATGCATCGCTTTTATGGTACTCAATTTTACATGCGGAGAGTCTTTTCCATTATCAAGTTATTATGGCTGTTTAACTGGGAGCTATTTTTATCAAGCTATAGTGTATTAAGACAAATCACTACGCCTAAGCTAAATATTACACCTGGTATTTTCACATATAAAACTGTATTAAAGGGTGATTGGGAGATTACAGCTCTTGCCTTATTGTTAACATTAACACCTGGCTCTGTCGTCATGGAGGTATCGGAAGAGGGAGATGTCTTTTATATCCATGCTATGGACATCGAACAGTCAAAGGATGCAGTTATACGATCAATTGGAAAATTCGAACAAGCAATAATGGAGGTGACACGCTAATGATTAACAATATATTACTTCTTGCACTTGCTTTCTTCAGTATTTCCATTGCGCTGTCGTTATATCGTGTTATCCGTGGTCCGTCACTGCCTGATCGAGCGATAGCTCTCGATACAATTGGAGTTAATTTATTATCAGCTATTGCGATTGTCTCTATAATATTGAAGACTAAAGCATATTTAGAAGCTATTCTTATTTTGGGCATTTTAGCGTTTATCGGAACGATTGCATTTACAAAATATATAGAAAGAGGTGTGATTGTTGAACGTAAATCAAATGATTGAATGGGCAGCAGTTATCCTTATTCTTATAGGTTCCATTGTGAGTGTTATTAGCGCATTTGGAATGATTCGCCTACCAGATGTCTATACACGATCACATGCTGCTACGAAAAGCTCTACATTATCAGTTTTAACCTGTTTGTTAGGAGCGTTTATCTATTTTTGGGTACATGATGGTTTTGTTAGTGTACGGCTCATTTTAGGTATTCTTTTCGTCTTTGTGACAGCACCCGTTGCAGGGCATTTAATTTGTCGTGCAGCCTATCGTTCTCGCGTTCCACTAGCCAAGGGCTCTGGTGAAGATGAATTAAAGTCAAAATTGTTCCCTGAAGAACATACGATAAAATAGAAGGAGGACTGTTTGCCCTAAAGCAAACAGTCTTTTTAGTGCAAAAAAAATGAAAAATAGAATTGTAAAATTGATGAATTGATTGTTCCAAGGGGATAAAATTTTTGAACTAGATGAGAGAGCAGTGGATTCTAATCAGTAATCATTGGGCAATTCAAGAGGAAAAGGGAAGTTGCTCGGTTTAATCAACTTCCCTTTTAAATTATTCAGCTTGAAAAATTAATTGATAGCCAGAGCCTCTTACCATAGAAATTTTAGCTGTGTGTCCTGGAATTGCTTCGAGTTTCTTTCTTAAATTGCTGATATGAACTCGTAAGGCTTGTGTTTGTCCAAAGCTATCCTCGTCCCAAATAAGTCGGTACAGCTCGACAGCTGGAAAAGCTTGATTGCAATGCTGTGCTAAAAAGAACAAAATTTGAAATTCTTTTGTTGATAAAGTTAATACAGTATCACCAATTGAAACTTTTCCTGAGTGTATATGGAAGTGTAATGTATGAATAATTTTGGTCCCTTCATTTACAGAAGCATGATCAATTGGTTGTATCAGCTTTTTTTGCTGCCTTCGTTCAAGTAGCCTATCAATTGTTTTTAAGAGTCGGGTGTGGTCAATTGGCTTTAAAATATAATCTATAGCCTGAACATTAAAGGCCTCTAACGCATAATTTTCATAAGCTGTAACAAAGACAATATCTATATAGCTTGAGACATCTTCTATTTTAGAAGCAAATTCAAGACCAGTCATTTCAGTCATTTCAATGTCTAAAAACAAAATATCAGGTTTTAACATGCCGATATTTACTAAACCATCTTTTGGATTCTGGAAGGTTCCAATAATCTCAATAGAGCCACTTGCCTTTAGCATGGATTCTAATAAACGAATGGCTAAAATTTCATCATCTATAATAACTGCTTTTAACAAGCTGCTCACATCCTCTATAAAGTAATTATTGGAAATCTTATTTCAACAGTCGTTCCTTTGTTTTCGTGGCTATCAAAATGGATAGTAGCTTTGTCGAATTTTTTTAATCGTTTGGAAATATTTAAAATACCAATGCCTTGACTAGCTGTTTTTTCGCCATTTTGAATTTGTCTTAAAAGCTCTGAAGATATACCAATGCCATTGTCAATCAGTTGGAAAATCACCATATGCTCTTCCTGCCTTATAACTAATTGTAGCTCGCTAAGCTCTTTTCTGACTTTCAAACCATGAAGAAGGGCATTCTCAACTAAAGGCTGAAGCAGTAAAGGAGGAATAAGACATTGGATAGGCTCATCCATGCAAATATTAAATTCTAATTGCTCAGGATATCTAGTGCGATGAATATTTACATAGGCCTCAATAAGACTAAGCTCCTTTTCCAAAGGGACAAGACTGTTGGCATTTTCAAAGGCAAAGCTATTACGTAAAAATGTAGCAAAATCTGTAATCATTGCCCGTGATTTATCTAAGTCTAAATAGCTTAGGGACAGAATGGAATTTAAGACATTATAAATAAAATGAGGTTTAATTTGTGCTTGTAAAAACGCGGTCTCCATTTTCACAGCTGTTTCTGCAGACTCCTTCAATAAAAGAAGATTGCGAACCCTAGTCTTTAGCTCGGTAGCATCTAAAGGTTTATGTAAAAAATCATTTGCACCAGATTGAAAGGCTGCAATCATATCCTCTGGTCGAACCGCCGCAGTCAACATTAGAATAGGTAGCTCTGTAGACGTGTAATTTTGTCTAACCTGTTGACATATCTCATAGCCAGAAATAGAGGGCATCATAATATCTAAAATTAATAAATCAATACTAGGTTGTTGTGTAAGGTACTCAAATACATGATGTCCATTATCAATTGCTATAATGGAATAGTTTTCTTGGGTCAATATATCTATTAGTACCTTTAAATTAACAGCATCGTCATCCACAATAAGAATTTTTTTCTTTCCTATTTTTTCAACAATATGTGGGAATGTTAGGAAAGGATGCTGGTATGTTTGGATTGGCATTGAAGGTAATTCCTCATTTGTCGGCAGACCTTTTCGTAATTTGAATGAAAAGGTAGTACCTTGTCCGACAATAGAATCCACAAATATTTTTCCACCCTGCCGCTCGACAAGCTCCTTTGTAATATGTAAACCTAATCCACTGCCACCGATTGAATAATTGAATTGTTGGAACGGGTTAAAAATGGTTTTTAAATTTTCTGGTGCTATCCCACACCCAGTATCCTTAACTTCAATCACAAGGAATGACTGTTTCTCATAACAAGTTATATCAATTTTTCCTTCATTTGTATACTTCACTGCGTTATGAATTAAATTATATAAAATTTGGCGAAGACGGTTTTCATCAGCTTGGACAAAGGTTCCCCGTTCTATATGATTATAAATTTTGACATTCTTGCTAATCGTGTAGGAAAGCACTTCAACAGTCATATGTGTAATGGCATATAAATCAACAGATGCCATCCGCAATGTTAATTCATTCTCCTTCAGCTTTGAAAAATCAAGTAAATCATTGACTAAATAGGATAGACGTTCTGCAATATTGAAAATAAGTGATACTTTTTCTTTTTGTTCGTCCGCTGAGATAGGTAAACTATTATCCTTCAGCATAGATTGTGAAATGCCTATAATGCCATGTAAGGGCGTTTGGAATTCATGAGATGTTTTAGCTAGAAACTCATCCTTTAATTTATCTACACGTATCAGTGCCTCCGTTAGCTTGCCTTTTTCTAAATAAGAATCTGCAAAACGATGAGAAATATATAGGGAAAGCATTGTCAGGCAAATAAATGGCAACAATGGTGGTAGAGCACTCAGTTCAAGATTAATATTTGTATTTAAAGTAGCAACGATAAAATAAAGCAAAATGGCTAGAGAGCTTAATGTTAAATACATTACTCCAGTAGCACGTTTGTAAATTGCTATAATTTGTACATAGAAGATATAAACAATATTTGCGAATACATACAATGAGTTGATATTCTGAAATAGTGAATTAATGGATGTTGGAAGCAATGCAACCAGCATTAGAAGGGTACCTATTGCACAAAACACTTTCACAACTAAACGATTCATATGTTTTATTAGAGCACGATAAAAATACAACAATATAAAAAGGCCTACAGCTATACTAGAGATCATTTGCATTTTCTGAAATGGAGCATAGGAAATATTTATAAAGTCTAGTAATAACTTTTCGCCATGAGTAAGGGTGTAAACCCCACTTGCGAAACAAAATATAGAGAAGTAAAGCTGTTCTATACCAAATTTTGAATAAAGATATGAGCCAAAAAAGTAGATAAACATTGTTAAAAAACCTGCTAGGGTAATTAAATCGTAGAATATGGCACCCTCTCGAAGCTTTGCAATACTAGATTGATCCCCTAAAAAAATGGAGCTAATAATTCCTCCTCCTGGCGCATAATCAAAATTGGCTACATGAACAATTAATTCAAGTTCTTTTTTATCAGGCGAAAAATAAGCGGTATATGGGGTATTGTGGGGTGTATAGCTGTTATCCTCAGCTGGCTCTCCACTATGTCCAACTCGCTTTCCATTAATATACAATGTGTTCGACATTCGAATGTTACTCGTTTTAATTCCTAAAATATCTTCGGTATCATCGATTAAAACCTTGAGACGATAAGTCCCACTTTCAAATACAGGTATTTGTTGCCCATCAATTGTATATTTTGTCCAAGCTGAAGGGACATTAACAAGATAGCTTTGATAGGAATCAAAGGCTTCACCGTCCACTAAATGATTCGGGATAAATTCCCACTCCCCATCTAATTTGATAGGCGTATTATCGTGAAATGAATGATGACGTAAATCCATCACACCTTCAATCGCTTGCGGCCCATGCGACTTAGGTTGAGTTAAGAAAAAGGTAATGCCTGCTATCAGCACTGAGCCAATAATAATTGCGAGCAATAACGATAATTTTTTCATCGTAAAAATCCCTTTCAAATGATTTATTTGGATTATACAAGATAACTTACGGCATTCATACAAAATTCCTACTAGCGATGAAATCTAAATATTGCGAGCTTAAAGGATGGCGATAATCTCTATCTCTGAACTGTTGAAATTAAGTTGTTTTTATGATGGAGGAATAAATAATGCTAAAACGGAAAATAGTAAAGTTACTATGTAAAATGAATGAAAACAAAAATAAATTGACTTATCAGAAAATTATGCATATAATATTTAGCTAAAATTTTTTTAGTTTATCTTGATTATTATTTCAAAAGAGTATATCTTAATTAGCAGATAGATTTTTTATTCTTCAACATGAATAAATATCCAATCAACTATATTCGAGAAATGTATTCTCATACACAATAAATTATAAATAAAAGGAGTTACAGTTTATGAAGAACAAGTTATTCATCATGATGCTGGTACTAGTAATAGGTGTACTTGCAGCATGTGGCACTAAAGACAATAATGCAAGCGATACAGGATCTACTACGGATACAGAGGGTAAGCAAGTATTAAAAGTTGGTACATCAGCTGACTATGCGCCATTTGAATATGTGGATGCAGCAAAAGGCGAAGAAATTATTGGATTTGATATTGATCTAATCAAATTAGTTGGAGAAAAAATAGGCGTTGATATGCAAGTGCAAGATATGGACTTTAACAGTTTAGTGCCAGCACTTCAAGCAGGGAAAATTGATGTCGTTATTTCTGGTATGACACCGAATCCAGAGCGTGAAAAAGTGGTAGATTTCTCAGATAAATATAATGAAACAGAGCAAGTAATCCTTGTTAAAAAGGATAGCGGTATTAAAAAAGAAGCTGACTTAGCTGGTAAAAAAATAGGTGTACAAACTGCATCTATTCAGGAAAACTTAGGTAATGAAATTGCGAAAAAGGTTGATGTAACAGTAGAAGGACGTACGCGAATCCCTGAGATTGTGCAAGATATGATGTCTAAACGTTTAGACGCAGGTATTTTAGAGGGTGGCGTTGCGAAAGGCTATTTAAAAACGAATGATCAATTAGAAGCTTTTCCTGTAGAAGAACAGCCTGAAGATTTCAAAGCAATCGCTGTTCCAAAAGGAAGCGATTTAAAAGATAAAATTAATAAAGCTTTAAAAGAGCTAGCTGAAGAAGGCAAAATCAAAGAGCTAGAAGAAAAATGGTTAGAAAAAGCTGAATAATAATTGCGTGCGATAGCTCTACTTTTGGGCTATCGCTTGTGCTTTTCATTATTATCCTTTAAGCCTCTTCTAAATTTGTGTTTGGTACAAAAAACAAAGCTCATCATGATGAAAAAGAAAGGAGGGAGCGCTGTGAATTTAGATTTTACAGCTATCGTTCCCTCTATTCCTTATATTTTAAAAGGGATAGGTGTTACACTTCAAATTGCAATTGGTGCATCCATCATTGGTTTTATCGTAGGTATACTTTTAGCATTATGTAAAATTGGTAAAGTGAATTTTTTACGTTGGTTTGCTGATTTCTATACGTCGATTTTCCGCGGTACACCTCTTGTATTACAATTACTAATTATTTATTATGCAGTACCGCAATTACTAGATATCCAAATTGAGCCTATACCAACAGCTATTATTGCCTTTGGTTTAAATTCAGGTGCATATATTTCGGAGATTATCCGTGCTGGTATCAATGCAGTTGATAAAGGACAAATGGAAGCTGCACAAGCATTGGGTATTCCATATGCAAAAATGATGAAGGATATTATTATTCCGCAAGCAGTAAAAAATATTTTACCATCCTTAGTAAATGAATTTATTACATTAAATAAAGAAACAGCAGTTGTGACAGTAATCAGTGCATTAGATATTATGCGTCGTGCCTATATTGTAGGAGGTTCGACATACCGTTATCTTGAGCCATTACTTTTTGCAGGGATAATCTATTACATTATGACGCTTGTTTTAACGTTCCTTGGTAAACGAATCGAGAAAGGAATGAGAAAAAGTGATTAAAATAGAAGATTTACACAAATCTTATGGGCAGAATGAAGTACTAAAGGGTATATCAACTGAAGTTAAAGAAAAAGAAGTAATTGCTATTATCGGACCTTCAGGATCAGGTAAATCGACATTTCTTCGTTGCTTAAATTTATTAGAAACTCCGACAAGTGGGAAGGTAACGATTGCAGGGGATGTCCTGACAGATAAAGGGACAAATATAATGAAAATACGTGAAGAAGTAGGTATGGTATTTCAGCATTTTCATCTTTTCCCTCATAAAACTGTGCTTGAAAATTTAACATATGCGCCAATCAATGTGAAGGGTTTGGATAAGGCTACAGCTATCAACAAAGCAGAAGAGTTACTAAAGAAAGTAGGTCTGTTTGAGAAGCGTCTAGAATATCCAAATCGTTTATCGGGAGGACAAAAGCAACGTGTTGCTATTGCGCGAGCACTTGCCATGGACCCTAAAGTTATATTATTTGATGAGCCTACATCGGCACTTGACCCTGAAATGGTTAAAGAGGTATTGGCTGTTATGAAAAACCTCGCAGATTCTGGGATGACCATGTTGATTGTGACACATGAGATGGGCTTTGCTCGTGAGGTTGCTGATCGTATTCTTTTCCTTGATGGCGGCAAGCTCATTGAGGATGCTCCTCCAGAACAGTTTTTTTCAGCGCCATCAACACAGCGTGCAAAGGATTTTTTAGAGAAGGTCTTATAAAAAAACAACAGGCATTTAGCTTCTCCGTTTAGATGAGAGCTAAATGCCTTTTTTATTGAAGGGACATATCAAATTGAGTCTGTAAGGTGTCTAATGTAAATAATTCCTCAATATGATAGGCTCCTGCTGGATGTTTATTGTTAAGAAATTCTTTAGCTATAAATGCTGCTACTTTCGCTGTTACGAGAGATTCATCGCGATCAAGAAAGTCTAATGTAAATATTACTTCTTTATGATGTTTTTTCCCAATGGCTTCAATTTGTATGCCACACACATCAGAACCAATTTTAAATTTTTGAATAAGTGAAGCGAGCAAGATTTGTATACGGTTAAATTTTAATAAGTAAGCAATTCTACTCTTTTGTAAAAAGGATACGAATTTATTGAGTGGCTCAACATCAAAGCCTAATCTTGTGACGATAGGAATAGAAGGGAAATGCTTTGTTAATGTATGCTGGTCAGAGAAATTAAATTGATACACACTTCGTTTCCCAATCTTTTTAAATTTCACGGTTCTCTTATTAGTAAAATTAGCAACCTTCTGATTGTTGTAGCTACTAAAGGGTTTATTTAATTGTTGTAATATCCAAAGAATTGCCGCAGTGCCATGTGTATCGCCTGCCCCAAGTAAGATGGAAATATGCATCTTCTCGAGGGAGGATAATTGCCTTGCAGCATGCATGGCCATTAAGTTGGTCAATCCTGGAGCCATACCAACACTAAAAATGGCTGTAGATTGTTTTTGTACAGCTAGTGAGTGGAGTGCCTCTAACTTTTTAAGGAAGGTATAGCTTGCAGTAATATCGATATAGATAATCCCTTCATTTAAGCAGAGCTGTGCAAATGCAGTATCCTTTTGCTCTAGACACATAATGACCAGTGCTACATTTTCTAATTGCTCTGGATGCACTTTTTCTGACACATCCAATTGAAGAGGTCTTACTAAGTTTTTGTGCTCGACACAGAAATCCTTAGCCTTTTCTATATTTCTTCCGGCAATCCATATTCTGTTGGGATAGCTTTGCAACAATAATTTTGCAATTTTCCCTCCCACTTCACCATAGCCTCCGATGATTAAGATATTCCCATTTTTCATATAGTAGTTTCTCCCTTAATAGCGACTAAAGCGTCAATCATATGTGTTTTAAAATAGGGAAGGATTGTTGTAAAGCCAGCCTCTTTCAGTAAATTAATAAGCAATTCAAGATTAATCGGATGGGTTGTGACGCTAAAGGATTGCTCAAAGCGTTGCCAATGATCCTCACCTATTCCGTTATGAAGCATGGAGCTTCGCCAATAACAAAGCTCATGTTTGAATGTTTGTGAAGTTAAATCAGCATTTATCGATGAAATAAATAACACTCCATTTTCTTTTAAGCTATCCGCAATCTTTTGAAGCATTGTTTTCTTTTGATCAAGGCTTTCTATGAAATGCAAAACCAAATGACAACTAACTACATCGAAGACCTCATTTACTCTTAAGGATAGTAGATCCTTCTCAACCCACATAATAGTAGGTCGATGTGGTAGCGATTCAATTTGTTTAGCAGCCAGCTCCAGCATTTCCTTTGAGGAATCGACTGCTGTGAAATGGGCAGAAGGAAATGATTTGCCTAAAGTGAGTAATTCCTGTCCACCTCCAGCACCTACCACTAAAAATTTATTTGCAGGAGTGAAATTCTGAAGTATATTGACCATCATGTCATAAATAAGATCATAGCCTATGATTTTTTGTCGAATGGACTGTTGATAATTGTTGACAGAAGGACTGTCCCAGCTATGTATAGATCTATTCATTAAAATACCTCCAAAACAATTTATTTTTATGCGTTAAGATTTTGAGAGCAATTTCTTCATCTTTAAGCAATCATTTTGATGATTGTTTAGTGAAGTCACCTAGTATTTGTGTGGACTATTCCATAAAAATATCTGGTAGACCACCTTGACTAGGTACGAAAATAGTTTGATGTGCTAAACCTCCTATAAGTTGTAATGGCACTCTTTTTGCATATAGATTAGCTCCCATATTAAGAGGAAGTACCATAAATTGTGCTTGTTTTTTGTATTTGAGCTAAAAGGGTATCTACTGTTTCCCAGGTAATAAGTTCAATATCCTCTTTTGTTCTGCCAACAGGATGCTTGGAAAAATAGCAGGTGAGTTAGGGGCACTAATAGTAGCTTTAATCTGAATTCTCACCACCCACAATTGCTTGAGAAGATTTCTCTGAGCAGCCACTAATAACGGAAGTAGCTAGCAAGACAATAAAAAGTAAACATTTACTTCAAAATAGTATTCCTCCTTGTTGAACTTCTGTACAATTCAATTAAGAATTATTCTCAATTATAAACTTTCAGAAAAAAAGAACTATCCCATATTTCTGGGGGGAGGTAGGTGTTTATGAAGGAAACACAATATTGGCAACAAAAATCTGACCATTGCTTAAAGCACAGCAAAAATTCATTCGAATATCGCCAATTGATGATCGAAGCTCTACGGACACATATAAATTTTGATGCGTATTGCTGTACATTAACGGATACACATACACTTTTTTCTGTAGGAGCAGTCACTGAACAATCAATAGAGGCGATTCATCAGGAAATTATGGATTTGGAATATACGACAGAAGATGTAAATAAATATGGATTCTTAGTGCACAGTGGGCAAAACATAGGCAGGTTAAGTGATTCCTCAAGTCGAAGCTTTCGCTATAGAGAAGTTTTAATGCCCAATGGTTTTAGTGATGAAGTAAGAGCCGTATTAACTTACCAAGGACAATGCTATGGTTTTTTAACACTTTTCAAAAGAGCTAAAAATGAGCAGTCTTTATTTAAAGATAAAGATCTAGTGCTTTTAAAAAGACTGATGCCAATTATGGGCGAATCATTAAAGAAGTTCCATCATTATATTATTGAGGAGAGAATTCCAGCTGTAGAAGGAGAACAAGGCATTGTTATTTTTGATAAAGGGTTAAAAATTCTTTCAAGTAATACCAAAGCTTGTGAATTGCTATCCATTTTAAGAAAGTATGAAAGTTTAGCAGAAATTCAAGTTCCTAAGCCTATTCAAGCTATCTGCGCAAAACTACTTGCTGACAATTACAATTCAAATACTTCTTTAATAGTACCTATCAAAGATACAGGCTATATCGCTATTCGGGCATCACTTTTGCTGACGAGCCAAAAAGAACAGCAAATTGCTTTATTAATAAATGAAGCATCATCAAGAGAAATGCTCAATTTCTTAATAACGGCCTATAATCTTACCCCTAGAGAAAAGGAAGTAGTATTTGAAGTTATTAAAGGGATTCCTACAAAAGAGATTGCTTATAATCTTGATATTTCAACCTACACGGTACAAGATCATTTAAAGGTAATTTTTCAAAAAGTAAATGTCTCAAATCGGAATGAGCTAGTATGGAAGATCTTCTGCCGCTTCCAATTAGATTAATAAGTTGAACAAAAGAATCTGCTAGCTCTCTAGCAGATTCTTTTGTTTATTAGCATTTTAATCAGTAGATTTCTGATTAGAAGTTAAAAGGTTAAGAAAAATTAACCTAAAAAATGGAATAAACTCATAGCGGAATCTATGGACCTATAATATAATGAAAAAAAGTTATAAAGAACTAAAAAATATGACATTTAGATTTTTTATTAGGTAATAAGAATTATTTTTATATAAATTGATTTCTGAATATTAAAATATTTTAATCGGAGGTACCAAGCTATGGCATGGACATTTAGTTTAAACGTTACAAATGACACAGATCGAGATTTAGAATTGGTGGAATCACAATTGCACTGGGGATACTGGAATACAAATGGTGAAGAGGATAAAGCACCCCAATCAATTAAAGCAGGACAAACAATACAGGCCGTTGGGGTCAAATCTGCCTTTGGTCCGAATGGTTACGAATTTTCTTGTTCATGGAAGGATAATAACAAGAATTATGAAGGGAATATGCTGGAACCATATGGTGTAGTAAGCCTTTATGTTAATGTGCCATATAACAATCCCAATGAAGCAACTTGCAGAGCGAATGGGTATTTTGAAGTGAATGGATGGAAGGGTATTACTCATGATGGACATAACTTTGTTCGAGATATACAGATTTCGAATAAGATGGACAGGATTAGAAAAAAGGAAGTACCTAATAGTTTATATACAGATTGGTCCAAAATAGACTCATTAAAAGTTGTTGAGAATGTAGAAACTATTGATCTAAATCAGTATATTCCTAGCGGAGTTAACTTTGAAAAGAAAGCAATATTTAAAACATCTATATTTAAAATTTCGAAAAAACTTTGGGATGGGGTTAATGATGTAGATTTTGATAGCCTTTATTTAAAAAAGCGTGAAGTTAATGATTATTTTTCTGTTGAGGTTACTTGCATAAGAGCAGATGCTTCAAAAATTGAAACTGTCACTAGAAGAGGAAAAATAAAAGTAAAAGATGAACGATTTATATCGACTACAAGTAAAAAAGTAATAGAAAAGGTTAGCACGATTGAAACCGCACTGAAATTTTCGGAAAAAGCTTCAGTTTCTGAAGATAAGATAGTGAAGGCGAGTGTTGAGCAAGAATTACAGACGGAATTAAGAGCGAAGTTTAATATATTAAATTCTGTGACTACAGAACAACAACAAACAGAAAGAAAGTCAATTGATAGAGAATTTGAAGCACCAAACGATAAAGATATGGATGTTATACCTTGGATTTTTAGTAAGATGATTCTTTTATATCGAACTGATAAAGAAAATGTGACAACCTTAATCGGAGCATCCGAATGGGATTACGCAATTTTGAACCGTACACATGAATTCGATGTTATGGATAATGCAAAGATAAAAGTAACAACAGGAGGGGAGAATTAAAATGGCAACTTGGACTTTTTCGTTAATGATAACAAATGCAACAGATCGTGAATTAGAAGTTTTTCATAAGGAGAGAACTTGGGGTATTTGGAATACAGAGGATATTGAGGGCAAAGAGCCTATGAATGTTCCGCCTAATACAACTATTCAGGCTTTAGGAATTAAGGCTTCAACAGGGCCTAATGGCTATGAATGTTCGTGCTCTTGGCGAGATAAGGTACCGCCAGGTGAAAAATCCTATGGTACCATCTCGTTATCATTAGACGTACCGCAAAAAAGTCAAAATAGAGCTGAATGCTTGGCTGATCATCAATTTCATATAGATAGTTGGGAAAAACTACCGGAAAAAGGGCATAACTTTGTGCGTTCCATCATTGTTACAAATAAGAACTCCTAAGAGTAATTGATTGTATGGTGATAAATATGAAAGGAATTACATCTAATTTTTCTGATAATTCGATAAATTTTGATGAAATAAGCTTACGTCTCGCTACAAAGGAAGACCAAGCGGTATTATATCGAATATTTGAAGAATCACGAATGGAGTTATCCTATATAGAGGATGAAAATGTAAGGAAAAGTATTGTACAACAACAATATGAATTAGATGATGTGCAAACTAAGAAGATGTTCCCGAGGGCAGAAAAGATAATTGTTCAATATAAAGGGAAGCCAATCGGGAGATATACCATTGATAAAACAAATACAGACTATCGATTAATTTGGATAGGATTCCTTCATACGTGGAGAAGCAAAGGTATTGGGAAGTATATTATTCAATCTATGATGAAGGAAGCAACTCATTATATGAAGGGCATAGAACTTGAAGTGGCTAAATTTAATATAGCTGCCTATCAGTTATATAAAAAGCTAGGGTTTAAGATTGTCATGGATAAAGAAGCAACATTTGATATGTACTGGAGAAAATAAACTTAAGGAGAGATATTTATGGAAGCATTTATAGGTGTAATTTTACCTTGGGCAGGAACATATGCCCCAAGAGGATGGTTATTTTGTAATGGACAACAATTACAAATTAATCAATACCAAGCTTTGTATGCAGTGATTGGATTTCAATACGGAGGGGATGGAAAAACGGTTTTTAATTTGCCCAACCTTAATGGCCGTGTTCCAGTAGGTGCCGATATGGGGGGACAAAGAGATGCAGGAATATCATCTTATTCGAATGGTAGTAAGGGTGGTACAGAGCAGACGACTTTAAGTATAAATAATTTACCAAGACACAATCATCTTTTTAGTAGCGCAGGTGGTATCCTTAAAAACGCTAGTGCTAGTGTGGCTATTCCAGTTGTAAATAATGATGGTACGACTAATATTCCAGATGATAACAGTACCCTCGGAAAAGGCATTTCTAATGGCAGGGACGCTAATATTTATAGTAAGAATACTTCAAACGGCACTCTAAAGTCCTTTGATGCCCCGGTAACTGGTGATGTATCAATTAGTGGGATAATAGGAGAGACAGGTAGTGGTACTTCATTTGATAATCGCCAACCTTATTTAGCAGTGAACTATATTATTTGTATCGAAGGACTATATCCACCGAGACCTTAGTAATTTAGGGGCGTGTTATGATGAAAATATTTTCTAGGTTAAAGATAGGCATTCTGTGCATTTGTATGATGGTACTAAATCTTTCTTCGATGACAATTGTAGAGGTTCCAAGAGTTTCAGCAACTACATTTCCATCAAGCGAGGATTTTGAATCTAGTGACGGCGTGGGAACAAATCCCCGTATTATAGGAGATTGGAAATTTGCATTATTAAAAATTGATGGTACTTTTGATGATTCAAATAATAGTAACAATGATATTGACGATTTTTATCCAACTGATAAGAGTTTAGGGATGTCGGGTTACCCTGGTATTGTTACTACAGCTTCTATTAAGTCTATTAAAGGAAATTTTAAGCTAAACTCATTACGATTAGAAAGTGCGGTTAATGAAATTGTAGAACTCAAAATAGAAGGATATAGAGATAATACATTTGTTAGCGGAGCTGTAGTTATAAATCAGTACATGCCTTTTAAAAAAATTGAAGTTCCATTAACGGGAGAACCATGGCAAAATATCGATGAAATTAGAATTAGTAGAACAGATGGAGTTGCAGATATATTTGTGAGGATTTATCATTTGGATGTAAGTGCACCAGTTACGAGTATAGAAGATTTAATACCTCCAGAAATAAGCAATCCATCTATTCTTGTTAAGAATAATAGTAATAATAGCGTGAGATTAAACTGGCTAAAAGCAACAGATAATATTACTTCTACAGAAGATTTAGAGTATCAAGTTTATCAATCTACAAGTAACAATATTGATACAGTTAGTCATATAGAGACAAATGGCATTGCTTTAGGAAACTATTCAAAGGATATCGCAACATTTGATATACCTGATTTATTACAAAATACAACCTACTATTTTAACATCATAGTGAAGGATGCAGCAGGAAATAAAACAGCCTATACTATGGTGAATGTAACTACACTTAAAGCATATTCTGTAAGCTTTGAGGTAGACGGAGGAAGTACAGTCCCAGCACAAACAATAGTTCATGGAGAAAAAGCAACGGAGCCACCGCCTCCAACCAAGGCGGGACATACATTCGGTGGCTGGTACCCAAGCAGTACGGGAAATACACCCTTTAATTTTGATACTGCGATAACAGGAGACACAACGATTTATGCCAAATGGAGTCCTGTGACAGTAACGCATACAGTGAGCTTTAATGTAGACGGAGGAAGTGCGGTTGCTTCACAAACAATAGCTCATGGAGAGAAGGCGACGGAGCCACCGCCCCCAACCAAGGCGGGACATACATTCGGTGGCTGGTACCCAAGCAGTGTAGGGGATACGCCATTTAGTTTTAATACGGCCATAACAGGAGACACAATCGTTTATGCCAAATGGATTCCTGTGACAGTAACGCATACAGTGAGCTTTAATGTAGACGGAGGAAGTACGGTTGCTTCACAAACAATAGCTCATGGAGAGAAGGCGACGGAGCCACCGCCCCCAACCAAGGCGGGACATACATTCGGTGGCTGGTACACAAGCAGTGTAGGGGATACGCCATTTAGTTTTAATACGGCCATAACGGGGGACACAATCGTCTATGCCAAATGGAGTCCTGTGACAGTAACGCATACAGTGAGCTTTAATGTAGAAGGAGGAAGTGCGGTTGCTTCACAAACAATAGCTCATGGAGAGAAGGCGACGGAGCCACCGCCCCCAACCAAGGCGGGACATACATTCGGTGGCTGGTACCCAAGCAGTACGGGAAATACACCCTTTAATTTTGATACTGGGATAACAGGAGACACAACGATTTATGCCAAATGGAATCCTGTGACACATACAGTGAGCTTTAATGTAGACGGAGGAAGTGCGGTTGCTTCACAAACAATAGCTCATGGAGAGAAGGCGACGGAGCCACCGCCTCCAACCAAGGCGGGACATACATTCGGTGGCTGGTACCCAAGCAGTACGGGAAATACACCCTTTAATTTTGATACTGGGATAACAGGAGACACAACGATTTATGCCAAATGGAATCCTGTGACACATACAGTGAGCTTTAATGTAGACGGAGGAAGTGCGGTTGCTTCACAAACAATAGCTCATGGAGAGAAAGCGACGGAGCCACCGCCCCCAACCAAGGCGGGTCATACATTCGGTGGCTGGTACCCAAGCAGTACGGGAAATACACCCTTTAATTTTGATACTGCGATAACAGGAGACACAATCGTCTATGCCAAATGGAGTCCTGTGACAGTAACGCATACAGTGAGCTTTAATGTAGACGGAGGAAGTGCGGTTGCTTCACAAACAATAGCTCATGGAGAGAAAGCAACGGAGCCACCGCCCCCAACCAAGGCGGGACATACATTCGGTGGCTGGTACCCAAGCAGTACGGGAAATACACCCTTTAATTTTGATACTGCGATAACAGGAGACACAACGATTTATGCCAAATGGAGTCCTGTGACACATACAGTGAGCTTTAATGTAGACGGAGGAAGTACGGTTGCTTCACAAACAATAGCTCATGGTGAGAAGGCGACGGAGCCACCGCCTCCAACCAAGGCGGGACATACATTCGGTGGCTGGTATACGAGTACTACCTATACAACACCATATGATTTTAATAGTGCCATTACTAAGCACACAACGATATACGCAAAATGGATACCAATAACGTATACGGTGAGTTTTGATGTCAACGGAGGAAGTGCAGTCTCAAATCAAACGGTGGAGCATGGGAAAAAAGCAAGTCAGCCAGCCCAAAAGCCAACGAAAGCGGGCTATATATTCGGTGGCTGGTATACAAGTAATGCTTATACAACATCATATGATTTTAATAGTGCCATTACCGAGAGCACAACCATCTATGCAAAATGGAATCCTGTGATGTATACAGTGAGTTTTGATGTCGACGGCGGTAGTGCTATCTCAAATCAAACGGTAGAACATGGTAAAAAAGCAAGTCAGCCTACGATTGAGCCAACGAAAGCCGGCTATACATTTGTTGGCTGGTATACAAATAATGCCTATACAACACCATTTAAATTTGATACTGCAATTACAGCTAGCACAGTAATCTATGCAAAATGGATTAGTAATGATACAGGTGGCGGTAATACCGATCCTTCAGCGAATCCTGATTCTGGTGCATCAACACCTTCAACCAATGTAGAGGAAATTGTGGTAGATGTTGAGTCTGGTGATGGCGACCTAGTTTCTAAAACAACAATAAAACGAAAAAAAAATGTAGATAACACTATAAACGATGAAGTGACATTAACGGCCCAGAGCGCAACAGAGACAATTAGGAAATTAAAGGAACAAGGGAATGATAAAGCAAGGATTATCATTCCAGATGAGAAGGATCAAGTAAATCAAGTCCAGGTGTCCATTCCGAAAAATGTGCTGTCACTTCTGCAAAATGGAGCAGTCCATCTCGAAATTGTTACCGATAACGTTAGAATTGAAGTGCCGAAAACTTCGTTGGAAACGTTTAATGATAATCTCTATTTCCGACTTGTCCCTATAAAAGGGCTGGCTGATCAATTGGATATTAAAGAACAAGCTAAAAAGGAAAGGGTTGTACAGCAGTTGGCAGGAAATGCGGTTGTTGAGTTGCTTGGTCGCCCAATGACCATTGAAACCAATATGCAAAGCCGTCCTGTTAAATTAACATTGCCATTGCCTACAGATTTAACAGATGAACAACTTGCCAATTTGGCGATCTTTATCGAGCATAGTGATGGCACAAAAGAAGTTGTGCGTGGGAAGAGTGTAGAATATCAAAAGGGAATAACAGGTTTACAGTTTGAGGTGAATAAGTTCTCCACCTTCTCCATTCTCTACTTACTAGAGAAGGAAGAAGAAGTGAAGGAACCAACTACTGAGGGTGTTACACATCTACCTTACATTCAAGGCTATCCAGATGGTACCTTCCGTCCAAATGCACCTGTTACAAGGGCACAGATGGCAAGTATGTTTGCTCGTCAATTAACAGGTAATGCCATTCCGCAAGCAAAGGCAACCTATACAGATACATTCCAACACGATGCTAAAGATGCAATCGAATTTGCGAAGGAGAAGGGTCTGTTTAAAGGGGTTACAGCAACTAACTTTAATCCAAACGGCTTGATTACACGTGCACAGATGGCTACAGTGGCTGCGCGCTGGATAGAACAGCAATGTGTAGAACGTCCTGATGCAGATTTCTGTCCACCAACCTCACAAAGTGCAGCATTCAAAGATGTGAGCGTCCATCATTGGGCAGCAAAAGCAATTGATACTGTCAATGCAGCGGAAATTATGACAGGAATAACAGCAGATACATTCAATCCAGATGGATTGTTAACACGTGCACAAGCAGTGAAGGTACTAAATCGACTGTTTGAACGTCAAGTCCTCATTGAAGATCAAACACCATTATTTAAAGATGTTCCAAAACACCATTGGGCATTTTATGAGATTCAAGAAGCCGCAAAAAAATAACCAAAAAAGAGGGTACGCGATTCATAATGTAATCGCAGTGCCCTTCTTTTCATGGCTCGAAATGGAATTTATATCCCGAACCCCTCACTGTTATAATCTTTGCTCTATGGCCCGCAACGGATTCTAGCTTTTTTCGTAAATTACTAATATGAACCTTCAATGCCTGTGTATGCCCGATACTTTCCTCTGCCCAAATAAGCTTATACAGCTCTGATGGGGGAAAAATTTGTCCTGGTCGTTGTGCTAGAAAGAAAAAAATTTGAAATTCCTTTGTAGATAGGGCTAATGCTGTGTTACCGATATATACTCTTCCAGAATGAACATGAAAGTGAAAATCCTCTATTATATGAGCATCTTCCTCTATGTGGTGTACAGCAGCTTTAACTTGAAATTGCTTTCTACGCATGAATATTCTCTTGATTGTCTTCATTAAACGCTCTTTCTCAATAGGCTTTAAAATATAGTCAACAGCCTGTACATTAAAAGCTTCTATTGCAAAACGCTCATAGGCAGTGACAAATACAATGTCCATTAAAAAAGGAAAGTTTGCAATCTTATTAGCAAATTCAATACCATTCATTTCGGCCATATCTATATCTAAAAAAAGAATATCAGGTTTAAGTGTAGGAATGTTTGCTATAGCTTCTAGTGGATTTATGAATTTTCCAATAATAGTAACAGCGCTATTATCATGTAACGTGGCTTCTAATAAATTAATTGCTAAAATTTCATCATCTACTATGATGGCTTTTAACATTTTTTCACCTCTTATCATCTAAATTTAGAATATTATGTAGCGTAACTGGCTTTAAATAATTTTTCTTCATCAATTTTCTACTTGCATGTAGCGATGGAAGCTGGACTCTGAAATCACTCAATTCTGAAAATTATGTAATTTATTAGGTGGTAAAACACCATATACCGTCCAATCTAATTGGATCATTACCTACAGTACAGCAATTTTTTCTCCTTTAACTGATTTAAGTTTATTAGTATTCTCGCACTTTAGTAAATGAGATGCATTTCCCAAATCGTGGCGTATTATGAGTGGATAATAAAATATGCCTTTCTACCCATAGTATAGCATGCAATAGTTAACAAAAAATAGATTAAACCGTGTATCATAAGCTAATGAGAAAAATTTAAAGCTCAGTGTATTTGTGCATTTTGTGTATTTAAAGTGCATATACTTACAATCACTCTGTTTTTTGCTTATAATAAGAAAGTCAGAAATATTTCTGAAAAAAGTAGCCACAAAGTGAGCGATTGCGATTGAAAAAATTATTATATGGGATCTTCTTTGTTGTTTTTATAGTCATTTTTTTGTACGTAAACAATCACTGGCTAGTCGTAAGTAAGCATGTGTTTGAATCAGAAAGTGTGCCTGACAGCTTTGATGGGCTACGCATTGTACAAGTTTCGGATTTACATGACGCTGTCTTTGGTGACAAGCAACAAAAATTGATTGCTAAGGTAAAAGATACAAAGCCTGATTATATTTTTATCACAGGTGACGTAATCGATAGTAATCGCTATAATTTAAAACAAAGTCTACAAGCAGTGGAAGGACTAGTAAAAATAGCGGATGTTTATTATGTACTAGGAAACCATGAGGTAGCGACGAATAAGGTGAATGAAATTTATGAGGCGCTGTCATCGTTAGGGGTACATATTATGGCCAACGAATCGACCGTGTTAGAGCGCGACGGGGAGCGCTTGGCGATTGTTGGTATTGAGGATCCGTTAATGGGTAGAACAACAGAAGATATGCTGGACATAGCAACGGCCAATTTGCCAGACGATATGTTTAAGTTGTTACTAGCACATAGACCAGAAATATTTAATACGTATGTAAATTATCACATAAATTTAGTATTTTCGGGACATGCGCATGGTGGGCAAGTTCGTATTCCTGGGCTTGGAGGACTTGTTGCACCAGGACAGGGTCTGTTCCCAAAATATACAGCTGGTGTCTACGAAGCGGGCGCGACGAAAATGGTAGTTAGTAGAGGGCTGGGTAATAGCTCAGTACCATATCGCATTTTTAATCTACCAGAAATTATTGTGATGGATCTAAAGAAAAAATAAGCACTGCGTAAAATTTACGCAGTGCTTTCAATTTGTTTGCGTTCTATACGTTTAACGAGGTAAATACTTATTTCATACAAAATAATCATTGGTATTAATACGAGTAACTGACTTATAAAGTCTGGTGGCGTGATAACAGCGGAGCCTACGCCCATTGTGATATAAGACCAGCCTCGTATTTTTTTCATGGATTCAGCAGTCAGTACACCAATGGCTGATAAGAATAGGGCAACAATCGGTAACTCAAATAATAGACCAAGCGGTACTGTAGTCATGATTAAAAAGTGCATATATTCATTTGCTGATACCATGACATCGAAATTGGTAGCCCCAATGCTTACTAAGAATGTATAGCTAAGTGGGTTAACGACGAAATAGCCAAAAGCTACTCCTACTAAAAATAGAACTAACATGATTGGTGCATAGAGGCCTAAAAATCGACTTTCCTCTTCTTTTAAGCCTGGTTTAATAAAGCTCCAAAGAAAGTGGACGAGGAAAGGCATTGCAAGACCAAAAGCTAAAGTTGTTGAAATCGTCATGTAAAATTTAACTACTTCTAGTGGTCCTAAAATAACGAGTGAGTGACCTCGCGTTATGAATGGAAACCAAATATTAATAGTAGAAAAGACAACAATGAAAAATAAAATAAAAACCGTTAACCCTTTGATAATTTGCTTACGTAAATCACTAAGATGCTCCAATAATGAGGTAACAGGTATCAGGGGTTCATCTGACACATGATCCTCTTCAATTGCTACCGTAGGTATTTCAACTAAAGCCTCCACTGGCTTTGGAGGCTCGGCTTGTGGTTTATCTAGAGGGCTTAAATATTTTCTTTTTCCGTCTTCATATGGATCCATAGGAAACCCTCCTACGAAGCATCAGATTTTTTTTCGACCTTTTTCACGGTATCATCTTCATCATCCATAAGTCCCTTAGTAGACTTTTTAAATTCTGCAAACGTTTTGCCAACCGCTCCACCGATTTCTGGTAATTTTTTTGGGCCAAATACAATTAATACAATCACTAAAATAATGATTAATCCAGGTACTCCAATTGCTCCTAGACCTCCCATAAGTCTTGCCTCCTTTAGAATAATTTTTTTATACTAATGAACCACCTGATTGACTGTATTTGATGACTCCCTCAGCACAACGGTAGGCAAGTGCCCCTAATGTGCCTGTTGGATTATAACCACTATTGTGTGCAAAGTTGCCTGCACTTACTGCGAAAAGGTTATCAACATCCCAGTGCTGTAAGTAATTATTCACAACCCCTTGCTCTGGTGTTAAGCTCATCACCGTACCACCTGTATTATGCGTTGTTTGGTAAGGTACGATATTGTAATCGGTAATTTCCGCGTTAGGGACAATAGTTTTTGCACCCATTTCCTTCATAATGTCAGCTGCACGTGCAGAGATATATTTATGAAGAGCTCGATCCTGATCAGTAAAATTGTATGTTAACTGAGTTAATGGCAGCCCGTAAGCATCCTTATAGGTAGGGTCCAGTGATATATAGTTTTCCTTATGTGGCATAGATGCTCCTTGCGCACCAATCCCAAATGAACGTGTATAGTAATAAATAGATTGCTTTTTAAATTCTGGTCCCCAAGTAGGCGTATCAGGCGGAGTTGGATTTGAGCCGATTGGTCGCGTACCTGTCTGTGTAAGTGCAATATTACCTCCGTGAATAAAATCTAAATCACTATGATCAAAATTATCCCCATTGTAATCGTCTATACACATGCCTAACGAACCTGCACCCATAAATGTATTGTATTGTTCCTCGAAGAACCCAGCAGCACCAGGCAAAATTTGATAGCAATAGTTTCTGCCAAGTGTTCCTTTGCCAGTAGTAGGGTCATATCTTTCACCAATGTCAGAGACCATTAATAGCTTGGCATTATTAAAGACATAACTAGTTAAAACAACAGCATTAGCTGGCTGAATGAATTCTTCTCCCGAAACAGTATCGATATATCTTACACCTGTAGCCTTGTTACCCTGCTTTAAAATTTCAACAACATTGGAATTAAAGCGTAAATCAAAATTCCCTGTCTTCAGGGCTGTAGGGACAACAGTAATTTCTGCGGACGACTTTGCACCATATTCGCATCCAAAGCGTTCACAAAACCCACAATATTGGCAAGCGTTGATTGTTTCGCCATCTGGATTTTTATAAACCTCTGATACATTAGCTGATGGAACCATATAAGGTGTTAGCTTCAGGTTTGTTGCAGCTTTTTCGAATTGTGCAAGCATAGGCGTTTTTTTCATAGGCGGTGTTGGATAGGGATTCGAACGCTTTCCACTAAATTTATTTTTATCATCACCCGAAATACCAGCTGTTTTCTCGAACTTATCGAAATAGGGCTCAAGCTGATCATATGTTAATCCCCAATCCTGAATCAGATAATCTGGTCCAAGCTTATTTGGTCCATAACGTTTTTCTGTTAATGTCTTAATTTGAAAATCATAGGGTAAAAATCGATAAGTCATTCCATTCCAATGTGTTCCTGATCCACCCAGACCCTCTCCAAGTAAGAAGGAGCCAAGCTGACGCATTGGTAATGCCTTCATATTGCGATCATTACGAAAGCTTACGGTCTCTTTAGAAAGATTTTGCATTAAATCATATCGGATGGCATAACGGTATTCGTCATGAACATTTAAATAATCCTCGGTCCCACGCTTTTGACCTCGCTCTAAACCGACTACCTTTAAGCCAGCTTTAGCACATTCAGCAGCGACGATACCGCCAGTCCAACCTACACCAACTGTTACAACGTCTACACTCGGTAATGTTTTAGCCATTTTGTATCCCCCCTTAGTGGTTGCCTAATGGATTAGGCTCAATTTTTTGGAACTTGGCATCTTCTATTTGTGTAATATAAGCCATCTGGTGACCAGGGAAGCCCTTCATACGCCAGCCATCCATATTGCGATTTCCTCCATACATAGGGTCAGAATAAGCTCCCTCTAATGTAGCTGCTCGTAATAATGTAAAGAAGAACGCGGAAGTAACCCCAACCATTTCTATGTCACCTTTTTGGAAGGCAGTTAATATTTCATCCATTTGTTTGCCATCTAAATCGTTAAAGCTTTTCTTATAACGCTTTTGTGCTTCATCCTCCATTTTTTGAATACCCTGTCTAAAAATTTCCGCTCGCGTTAAACGGCTCTGATAGCCTTGAGTTGGGGCACCAACATCAAATGGACCTTGCATATATTCTTTAGAGTTACTTCCATAATTTCCTGCAAGTTGATGATCGATAAAATAGGGAACGTCTAAACCAATAGCTCCTGGTCCCAAATCGTCCTCTGGGAAGATACGTTCTGTGGCCTTTGATAAGATACTAAAATCTTTTTCATTTCTGAAGAACATCTTAGCTTTTGGTGAGCCTGTGGCCTCATTCGTTGTTTCATGACCACCATGCTCTAGGGTAGAAGTACCTTTACCATGGATGTTGTAACCAACTAATCCTCCAATTAAACCACCACCGACTAATGTACCAGCAGCAATACCTGTAGTTTTTAAAAAGTCTCGACGAGAAACATTATTTTTGTCTGAACTCATGGAAATCCTCCCCTCAAAATGTGTTAAACGGATCCTATCTTTAATAATCAGCAAAAAATGTGAATTATAATCAATTTTTGTTGGAAAATGTTTTAATTACCTCTATTAGCATGGTGTACTCTCCTTTTTAATGACAAGGGGGATCTATGAATTGAAAATTTTGTAGAAAATTGTTAGCACTATAAAGGTAGTGTAAATGGTATTATTATACATTTATTAATCATATTGGAAAACTTTTGTTGACTTCTACTTTTAGTGACTTTACTCTGAAGTTATGCAAAAATATGCGGATTGTATAGCTAAAAATGGAAGAAGTGAGAAAAAGAGAAATGTGGTTAAAAGGTATTGGTGGTAAATTAATTGTTGCAATTATAGCTCTTGTATTTGTAACATGTGGCACGCTTGGGCTATCTACTTGGATAAATAGTACAAAAGCTGTGAATGAGCAAGTGGAATCTAATTTGGTATCTAGAGCAGAGGATGTTTCCCAATATATAGAAGAACACTTCCAATTAACACTAGTGGAGGTGGAAGCCATTGCAGAGCAAGAGGCAGTTCGGAGCATGGACTTTGAAAAGCAGAAGCAGTATCTATCGAAACGTCTTGCCAGTAATGAAAATTACTTAGGTTTTGGCATTGTCAATGCTAATGGAGTTGCCCATTATCTGGATGATACAACAGCTGATCTAGGGGATCGTGATTACGTAAAAGAAGGTTTTACTGGTAAGTCTGTCATGTCTGACATTACGATTAGTCGTGTAACAGGTGAACCAGTCATTTTAATCGTTTCTCCAATTGACACAGTGACAGGTGAAAAAGCTTTATTATTAGCACGTATTGACGGCTATTACCTATCTAAAATTGTAGAAGGCATTAAGGTTGGAGACAGTGGCTATGCATTTATGTTAGATGCTAACGGAACAATTATTGGACATAATAATCATTCGTATGTGAAGGAGCAATACAATCCAATTAAGGAAGCAGACGAAACAGGTATCAAGACAGGCAGAGCAATGGCTGCTAAAGAAATGATTGCTAATGATAACGGTTATTTTTCTTTTGAAACGGAAGATACAGGAACTAGTCTAATGGGCTATCATACCCTCGATAATGGTTGGAAAATGGGGGTTATCGCATTAGAAGATGAGATGTTTTCAGGGCTTTCTAAGCTTAAGGCGAACTTCATTGTCACTACGATCATAGTTTCAATACTTGGGCTATGCATCTCATTTGCCATTTCTCGCTCTGTTAGTAGACCACTTCGACATGTACTTCGCATTAGTGAGGGCTTATCGGAAGGAGACTTTACACAGGAAATTCCAGAAAAATATTTGAAACGTATTGATGAAATGGGAACGATGGCACGTGCATTAGATCGCATGACTGATAATATGCGGGAAATGATAGCCAAAGTGAGTCAAGAAGCAACGGCAGTGAATGAAGCTGCGTGTGATTTAATGGGAGATGTAAATGGAGTAACAAAGCGTTCAAAGCAAATTGCTGGTGCAATAAGTGAAGTAGATCGAGGGGCACAAAGCCAAACTGTGATGGCAGAGGAAAGTGCCTCAGCAATGGAACAAATGGCGATAGGGATACAAAATGTAGCTGAAGTTGCCTCCACAATTGCTTGTAATACAGATTTTATTTCCCAGAAAATTAGTGAAAGCAATCATGCAGTTCAACAATCCGTTTTACGTATGAATGAGATTCAGCAAGGCACAACAGATGAACTATCAATTATTCACAAGCTAGAAAAAGAGTCAGAAGAAATTAGCTTAATTTCAAAAATGATTACCGATATCTCCGATCAAACAAATTTATTGGCATTGAATGCCTCTATAGAAGCAGCACGGGCAGGAGATGCTGGTAAAGGCTTTGCCGTTGTAGCAGAAGAAGTTCGCAAGCTATCGGAGCAAACAGCAGAATCAGCTACTAAAATTAATGTGCTCATTGAAAGAGTTCAATCTTATACATTAGAAGTAGTAAACGCAGCTGAATTTGGTGAAGATAATGTTGAGCGTGGTTTAGCTTCTATTGAGGCAGTGGGAGAACGCTTCGAGGAAATGGTTCAAGCAGTAGGAGAAATAGCAGGTCAAATTGAAGAAATGAATGCTTCAGCTGAACAAATGTCTGCCAATACGGAGGAAGTTTCCGCGTCTATGGAAGAAATGGCAGCTACTGCACATGCGGCAAGTGATTATGTGCATGAGGTAACAGATGCAACAGCGGAACAGTTGAAGACGGTAGCAGTAATGAACAATCAAACTGAAAAACTATCAGAAATGGCAAAACGTTTATATGAAGCCATTCAAAAATTTAAATATTAAATTAGAGAGGAGCTGTCTATTAATGACAGCTCCTCTCAGAGTGTTGAAAAACAAAGCCCTTCATACAATTTTTGTGAAAGGTGAAGATGGATTACCGCTCCATACAGGGGATCGTCTGTCTCGCTATCCCACAGAAGTCAGGTATCCATCCACTCCACCTCATAAAAATGTTACCTTTTTAGCAAAGGCTTAATTGAAGGTGTTCACTACTCATTTTATGGAGAGGTGTGGTCAATCATCATCATTTCTCCCATTGAAATTAAGAGTCTATCCTTTCTCGAATTATACATTTGCTATTTTGTTCACAACGACTGTATGAAAGATAAGGAAAAGCCACTTTTACAGAATGGTTAATTGAAGTGGAGTCAGTGTCACTCCTAGGGGATTTAGTCACAGATGAGACACTGGAGCGAACGTAAGTGAGTGAAGCGACTCATCGGACGCCCCCTGGAAAGGACACTGGCGGAACGGAAATCAACCCCTCGCCTAGTCAAGAAGTCTTTTTCTGCTAGCGACATTTTCTTTTTTCAACAACATAGTAGGAGCCGTCTTTTAATAACAGCTCCTCTATTATAATGCAACTAAGCGTCTTGCATCGCTGCTAGTAATTCTTCTTTCGAAACGGTGCAATCGCCACCGCCTTGTACCATTTGGTCACTTCCGCCACCCTTACCATTAATAAGAGGCAGTGCCTTTTGGGCAACATCCTTCATGCTTTTTGAAACATTATTACCTCTTGCTGCAACGAATTGTAGTTTGCCTTCATTTTCAGACACAAGTAGAGCTATTACATCTTTCTGTTCCGTAACAATCATACGGGCTATTTTTTGTAGCTCTTGCATTGTTCGCTGATTAAAAGCAGCCGTTACGACACCTTCGCTATTAACAAGTGCCTTTGCTTCATACGTGAGTAATTCCTCTTTCGCAGCAGCGAGTGCTTTTTCTGTAGTTTTTTGAGTAGATAAAACTTTTGTAAGTGCTGTGGCAGCATCAATCTCAGGGACACTTAATTGACGAGCAACGTCCGCTAATACTTTTTTCCGCATGCCAAGCTCAGTCAAAACGCGTTGACCACACACAAAAGAAACGCGCACATTGCCCTTCATTTTTTCAGTCCCTAATATTTTGATGGAACTAACTTGCCCTGTGGATGTAGGGTGAGTGCCACCACAACCGTTGTAATCAAAATTAGGGATAATCACAAGTCGAATGTCTCCCGTCACTGCAACTTCTTTACGAAGATTATAGTTGCCCAGCTCTTGCTCTGTAACCCAGATAGTTTGAATGGGGCGGTTCTCTAGAATAATGTCATTGGCTCTTGCTTCTGCCGCTGCAAGCTGTTGCTCAGAAATCGTTTCTATAGCAAGATCAATTGTTACTTGCTCACTGCCTAGATGAAAGCTTACAGTCTGCGCATTAAAAAGCTCTACAAAAGCAGCTGTTAAAATATGTTGCCCAGCATGCTGCTGCATATGATCGAATCGTCTTGGCCAATTTAACTTGCCATGTACCACACCATCTAAAGTCGATAGATCACCTTCAATATAGTGACGAATTTCATTATCCACTTTTTCAACATCTATGACCTCCAACGCATTCAATGTACCTGTATCGTGAGGTTGACCACCACCAGTTGGATAGAAAGCGGTGTTCGATAGTACAACATAATGACGGTCGGATTCGTCAGTTCCTTTACTAATAATAGTTGCATCAAACTCTTGTAACATAACGTCTTGATAATATAATAGCTCTTTCATGAAAAAGCCTCCTTGTATGTAGGGAAATTTAGTTCTAAATTAATTCCATTTCATTGTGGCATAATTAACTACAAGTGTATACGGGTTTTCTAGTTGACCCATGCTGAAATTGATTTAATATAGAAAAGAACAGCTAAAGAAAAAGGAGCAAATATAATGGAAATTACACAATTCTCAATGGAAGAAATTTTAGACCCAACAAATATTATTGAAGGTAAGCGTTATGAATTTATTCTGGATGTAGAAATTGATGAAGAGGATGAGCTTTATCACGAAGCTGGCATTGAAATTCGTGTCCTAATTGGTGAAAAAGACGAAGAACCATTTATATTAAATTACTTCATCATGGAAAAGGCTGAAGGTGAATATTTAGACTTTGCATTAGAGGATGATGAACTAGAAGGAATTTTGACATTCTGTAAAGAAGAAATAGCGAAAGCATAGTAAGTAACAGGTAGAGAGTAAATATTCTTTACCTGTTTTTTTATTGAATTAAGGATTATGTAAGCTTGATGAAATATACATGTCGTATTGAAGGACTAAACTTAGTTTTAGTGTTCAGAAAATAGGGCAATTTAAAGAGAGAGGTGTTTCTATGTCAACGTACACGCAATCCATTTTTATAGCATTTTTCATAACCATTATTTTATCCTTTGTACTTTTTATACCATGGCTGATTTATACGTATCGTAAGTATGGATACTTATCGATGTCCAAAACCATTATCATGTTCTCATTTATTTTTTACTTTTTATCTGCGCTTTGTTTAGTATTACTACCATTTCCGTCTACAAGAGATACTTGCTCACTTCAATCCGCGGACACCGTTCATACTAATTTGCGACTTTTTCAATTTGTTGATGATGTTTTAAAGGATAGTGGCGTTGTAGTAACAAATCCATCTACATGGCTTGCTATCACAAAACAACAGGCATTTTTTCAAGCCTTCTTTAATTTCTTACTACTAATGCCTTTCGGCGTTTACTTGCGATATTTTCTTAAAGAAAGAAGGTACTGGAAACGTGCATTTTTAATTAGCTTTTTGCTAACATTGTTTTATGAGGTCACACAAAGAACAGGCATATATGGCATCTTTAATTGTGCATACCGAATCTTTGATGTTGATGACTTATTACTAAACAGTGTAGGTGCGCTCCTAGGTTTCTTCTTAGCACCAATTGTTTGGGCATTATTCCCCTCTCATGAAGAGGTTGAGGCTAAAGCTGCTGAAATGGAAAAAAATGATATTGTTAAGCCGATTTCTATTTTATTAGCTTTGGCCATTGATTTATTTATCGTCCAATCAGTTTGGATGATTATTGGTGTTCTGACAGGGTATAGCGGTACTTTTGAATTCTTAGTGCAAATGGCTCTGTACGTGGTACTCTTTGGGGTGTTACCAAGTATGATGAATGGTGCAACACTCGGTATGAAGGTGATGCGTTTTACAATGGTCAACAAGAATGGCAAAAGTATTGTAAAGCAATCATGGCGTCGTTGTATTGCTATTATCGCTACCTTGTGTTTATCAGAAGCCATTACAACATTAGGTGACATCCAATTAGATATGGATTCACCATTTTATGTTCTACAAATTGTCATTTCTCTACTTGCTGCAATAGCAGGTTTTGCACTTACAATGATAATAGCTATTCATGTGGTACGGGTCATCGTAAGTGGTGGAAAACGACGTTTGTATATCGATCAATATGCAGATTTAATGGCAACAAGGAAAAAATAAGGGGGCTTGTAGAATGAAATACGTCATCATTGGGGGAGATGCTGCAGGTATGTCTGCAGCAATGGAAATCTATCGGAATGTTCCAGGAGCAGAAATAACTACTTTAGAACGTGGTTTTATTTATTCATATGGGCAATGTGGATTGCCTTATGTTGTAGATGGTCGTATTTCATCAACCAAACGTCTAATTGCAAGAGATGTCGAAACTTTTCGAGATAAGTATGGCATTGATGCAAGAGTTGGCTATGAGGTAGAGAATGTAGATATAGAGAAGAAGGTTATTACAGGTACACAAGCAAGTGGCGATAAATTTGAGATTGCCTACGATAAACTTCTTATTGCAACGGGGGCTAGTCCAGTCATGCCTGTGAAAAGGGGGAATGAGCTAGATGGTATCCATACGGTAAAAACAATTCCTCAACTGGAAGATTTGATGGCAGATTTAACACCAGAGATTGAGCAGGTAACAATCATAGGTGGTGGCTATATTGGTTTAGAAATGGCTGAAACCATACAAGCCTGTGGGAAAAAGGTAAGACTTATTCAGCGCGGAAGTCATGTGGCTCGTATTTTAGATGAAGAGCTTGCTCAGCATGTTCATGAGGAAGCGAAAAAGACCGATGTAGAGCTGTTATTAAATACGAGCGTTGAAGCTTTTGAAGGAAATAAACGAGTGGAACGTGTGATTACAGATAACGGCGTTCTAGAGACGGATTTAGTCATTGTCGCTTCTGGCATAAAACCAAATACACAGTTTTTAAAGGATACTGGGATTGCACTTGCAAAAAATGGAGCGATCATTGTAAATCGCCATTTAGAGACTTCCCTTGAAAATATTTATGCAGCTGGCGATTGTGCAACTCACTTTAATATTGTGAAAGAACGTTTAGATTATATACCTTTAGGAACGACTGCCAATAAGCAAGGCCGTTTAGCAGGTCTCAACATGTCAGGCAAATTTGCCCCGTTTAGAGGAATTGTGGGCACTTCTATTTTAAAATTTTTCAATTTAACTATTGCTACAACAGGTATTAATGAGCGCGATGCTAAAGAGCTTGGTTTTGACTATGAGGCATTTAAATTATCTGCACGCCACATAGCCGGCTATTATCCAGGTGCACAACGTATGTTTATAAAAGTGGTCGTTCGCAAGCGTGATCAATTGTTATTGGGTGCACAAATCGTGGGACCAGCGGGAGTCGATAAGCGTATCGATGTGTTTGCGACAGCATTATATAGTAAAATGACCTTACCTGATTTGCTAGACTTAGATTTGGCCTATGCACCACCATTCAATGGTGTTTGGGACCCTTTGCAGCAGGTGGCAAGAATGAATGGACGTTTATAATAGGAGGTAGAGAGATGAGCATTTATGATATTAATGTAACTTTAGAAGATGGTACTATCTATAGCCTTGAACGTTATAAAGGAAAGCCGATGCTAATTGTTAATACAGCTTCCAAATGTGGCTTTACACCACAATTTGAAGAATTAGAAGGTCTCTATGAAAAGTATCAGGAGCAAGGTCTGGTTGTACTTGGTTTCCCATCCAATCAATTTAAACAAGAGCTAGCGACAGCTGAAGAAGCGGCCTCCCAATGTCGATTAACATATGGTGTGACATTTCCCATGCATGAGATTGTTAAGGTGAATGGTAAAGAAGCACATCCTATTTTCGATTATCTTACTTCCCACTCCAAAGGATTTTTAGGCAATAGTGTTAAATGGAACTTTACAAAATTCCTTGTAAACCGTAATGGAGAGGTTGTTGGACGATACGCTTCAGCAGATAAGCCAAGTAGCTTTGAGGAAGATGTTCAAAAAGTATTAGCACAATAGATTAAAAAGATTCATGCACAGTTTGTGTATGAATCTTTTTTTGTCTACACATTTCAAAAAGCAGATGATTTAAGGTTGCTGTAAGTTTGCGACAAATTTGCTGTAAGTTTGAGGTCGTATACTAAAGTCAGAAAGAAGAGGTGAGCGTATATGACGCCATTATTAAAGGTACAAAACGTTGGGAAAAATTACGGCAAAGGCGCAAATACTTTTACAGCGCTATCGAATATATCATTTGAAGTAGAAAAGGGAGAGTTTGTTGGGGTAATGGGTCCTTCTGGGGCTGGAAAATCTACGCTTCTTAATGTATTAGCAACGATTGATACGCCAACAACTGGTGAAATTATTATTGAAGATACTAATTTGGCACGTATGAAGGATGCTGAATTAGCGGATTTTCGTCGAGACAATTTAGGGTTTATTTTCCAGGATTATAACTTGCTCGATTCTTTAACAGTGCGAGAAAATATTGTTTTACCACTAGCGATTGCAAAAATGCCGACAAAGGCTATTAATGCAAGAGTTGATCGAATTGCTGCATTGTTTGGAATTAGTGATTTGTTAAACAAATATCCTTATCAAATTTCAGGTGGGCAAAAGCAGCGTACAGCCTCGTCGCGAGCATTAGTGACAGAACCAAAACTAATTTTTGCCGATGAGCCTACAGGTGCGCTAGATTCAAAATCTGCAACCGATTTATTAGAAAGCTTAAGTGATTTAAACCAATCTCAAGCCGCAACGATTATGATGGTTACACATGATGCCTTTGCCGCTAGCTTCTGCCAGCGCATTCTATTTATTCAGGATGGACAGCTATCTAAGGAAATTCAACGTGGGACTCTAACGAGGAAGCAATTTTTCCAAGAGATCTTGCAGGTGCTATCTAGCATCGGGGGTGGAGTAAATGACGTTATTTAGTTTAGCGCGTAAAAATATTCAACGCAATTTATCGAATTACTTTTTATATATTGCCTCAATGGTATTTAGTATCGTTATTTACTTTACATTTGTGACGCTCAAATATAATGATGATCTTTCAGCCTTAAAGCAATCGTCACAACAAATTAAAGGTTTAATGAGTGCCTCGTCAGTCGTACTTCTGTTCTTCATTGTCATCTTTATGGCCTATTCCAACTCGTTTTTTATGAAGAAGCGGAAAAAGGAAGTAGCCCTTTACTCGTTACTAGGTGTACGTAAGCAAAAAATTGGCTTAATGCTCTTTTTTGAAAATTTAGTCATAGGGCTTGTCTCTCTTGTGTTTGGTATCCTTCTAGGTTTCTTTATGTCCCAAGGGCTATTAATGATACTAGTACGCTTAATGGGCTATGAAGTGGTTGGTAGCCTGACATTTTCAATGGAGGCGCTAATTAATACAACGGGCATTTTTACACTACTGTTTTTATTCACATCCTTACAAGGTTACCGTGTGATTTATCAATTTAAACTAATTGATTTATTCCATGCAGACAAACAGGGAGAGCAAATTCCACGTGCATCATTAGTAGCTGCTTTACTTGGCACTGTACTTATTGCATTTGGTTATTATACAGCTGCCTCTGATATGTTTACGAGTGAAATATGGAGATTCTTTACGGTATTAGGTACGCCATTAATGGTTATAGGGGTAACAATTGCAGGGACATACCTTCTATTCCATAGTGTGAGTGTCTTTGTATTAACAGCATTAAAGAAAGCAACATCATGGTCCTGGAAGGGTTTAAATTTAATCGGTGTTTCTCAGCTATTGTATCGTATTCGAGCCAATGCCAAATCGTTGTCAATCATTGCAATTTTAAGTGCCACTACGATTACAGCAGGTGGCGGTGTCTTCGGTATGTATTATAATGCAGAAGCTTCTGTACGTCAGATGCTGCCAAACACATTTATGTGGAAAGGCGAGACAGTAGAATTTTCACAACAGGATGTCTTATATAATGAAGCACTGGCTGTGAAAAATTTACGTGTGGATAATGAATTCTCATTTTTCGAATATACATTACTTAAGGAATCGGACTATAATCGCTTAGCGAAATTACAAGGCAAGGATAAAGAGCTACACATTCCAGAGGGCTCTACGGTTTTACTGGATGCAGCCTATGATGAACGATTTTCACATGATTTTACAGGTGAGGACTTTAAGCTACAAAACGGAGACTCCTTCCATGTAGAGAAGATGTACACGGAAAGCGTATTAAACTTTATAGCAGCTGGAACAGTTCTCGTTGTGAATGATCAAGAGTTTAAAGCTACTGATGCCGCTGAGATTATGATGCAGGTTGTTGGATTGGACAATGATTTGAAACAACAGGACGTGTCGAAAGACATTTACCAGCAGTTGTCTTCTGAACAACAAGAATCATTTTCTAGTGTACCGCAAAGCTATGAGGATAGTTTAGCAACAGTTGGTGCTCTACTGTTTGTGGGAAGCTTCCTAGGATTGGTCTTCCTAGCGGCAACAGGCAGTATTATCTACTTCAAAATTTTAACGGAAGCCGAAGAAGATCAGTCAAAATATGCTATTTTAAATAAAATTGGTGTAAATAGTAAGCAAATCTTAAAGACAGTAGCAGGACAGGTCGCTGTTATCTTTAGTGCGCCGCTTATTGTGGGTATTGCACATAGTGTGTTTGCATTACTAGCATTTTCACAGCTATTTAACATGAATATTACAAAACCAGTCATCTTGTGGATGATTGCTTATTCAGCTATTTACTTTATTTATTATATCTTTACCGTTCGTTCGTTTTATAAAATAGTGAGACAGGGGAATTAATATGAAAAAAGTATTTTTCGGAATAGGTGCATTGTTTATCTTATTCGTAGCAGGGTTAATTGTATTGATGACTGTAGATTTTAACCGTTTAAATAAAGATACCTACTATGTTCATATCACGGCTGATGGTGAGGTAGAGGAGTATAAAGCAGATAGTGGTGAAATCTTTAAAATGTATTGGTACGAGCTACCTACTTACGATAAAAATGGGGAAGAGAAAACATTAAAGTTTTCCGCTCATAAAAATTTACGCCAGGATGCATATTTAAAGCTTTACGTGAAAAAGGAAACAGAAGTTACTTCATTTGATGAGGTAAAATTCCATGAATTACCTGCTAAAGTGCAGGATCAAATGAAATAGCACAAAGAAGGAGTCTCAAATTTTGAGACTCCTTCTTTTCCACACGAAAGTTCAGTGCAAAGTATTTAGCGTTTAAATCCAACTGGTTAAATTTGGTTTATTTATTTAGTATTCCTTTTGTAGATCAATAATAACGCATGTACCTTTTCCTTTTTCCGAGGTGATGGTCACTGTTCCTCCATGGGCCTCAATGATATCTCTAGCAATAGCTGTACCTAAACCAGTCCCAGCAGTATTGTCTGTATTTGTGCCTCGGTAATAGCGTTCAAAAATATGTTCTAGATCCTCTGGGTCTATTCCCTTGCCATTATCAGAAATTGTAAGAGTATGCTCATCAACAGACACATGGACAGATACATCGGGAGCATTATGAAGCAATGCATTGTGTAAAAAGTTCATGATAGCTCTGCGCATAAAATGTTCATCGATTTGATGCAGACTTTTCTCGGTTGTCGCCTCAAACATAAGATTAGCTTGTTCATATTGTGGTGTATTTAATGTTTCAATCACTATCTCTCGAATAAAAGGCACCATGTTCACTTCATTTAGTGTAAGTGGAAGCTGTTGATGTCTTAAACGCATCGTTAAATTTAAGTCATCCAGCAGATTTTGCATATGCAATGATTGCTTTTCTACGATTCGAGCATACTCCATTTGCTCAGTATTTGTTATTTGTGCATCATTCAATAGTTCTGCATAACCTCGAATAGAGGCAAGTGGTGTTTTCATATCGTGTGAGACATTACTAATCCATTCTTCACGCATAATCTCTAGTCTCTTTCGCTCCTGTTCATGGGCTGCCAATTCTCGTGATACTTCATTTAAGTTTTCAAAAACCGGCTTGTAGACACCACCAGGAGACTTAATAGACGTATGATCATGGTTCTTTAAATGATGAATGCGATCTATCATCGCATAAAGAGGTTTCGTTAATGTGCGACCAAAAAGCCACCCTACTAATGTAGCTACTAACAAGTCCGCAATTACGATGAACAGGCCAAATTTCCCTATAAACTGTAAAAGTGATGTGCCAGAAACATGCGTAACAAACCTTGTAACACCGCTACCTTTAATACCGATTAAATAACTAATGGAATCCTTACTGCCGATATACACCGTAGTATCAGAATCGAATTCTTTATATTTATATACTTGAATTAAGTCGATAGGTGCATAGTGCAATGGTGCTTTAGCTGGTGCAAAATGAGCATCAATCACTTGACCATTTTCATCAAGCAATTGTATCCAAGCATTTCTTTGATGCAATTCTTCGATTCCGTCTGCACGTATGGAGGTTGCTCCATTTTTTAACTCGATATATTTTTGAAATTCCCGCACAAAGTGCTCCTCTTTGGTGGCAGAAACGCCTTCAGAGTCAGTTGCTAGCCGATAAGTAAGGAGTCCCATGAAGATAGCTGTATTGACGAAAATAACAATGATGACGATAGAAAGTACAGAAAGGAGAAAGCGAGCGGTTAATTTCCACTTCATTCTTGTGCCTCTTTTGGCATGACAAACTTATAGCCAAGTCCTTTTACCGTTGTGATATATAGAGGATTAGAGGCATCTTCCTCAATTTTTTCACGCAATCGGCGAATATGCACCATAACAGTGTTATCGGAACCGAAGAAATCCTCTCCCCATACACGTTCAAACAATGTTTCTTTACTTAAGATTCGATTGGGATTGTGCATAAAACACGCCATTAATCCAATTTCCTTAGCTGTTAACTCCAATAATACGCCATTTTTATGCACTTCAGTTTCATCGGCATTCAACTGAAATGGCCCAATTTGGAGTGCTTTTTCAACAATATTCGTTAGGGTATCTTGTGTTTGATAGCCAGCTCTACGTAATTGCGCCTTCACACGATAGGCTACTTCTTTCGGGCTAAAAGGTTTTGTAATATAATCGTCTCCGCCAATGGCTAGTCCTAAAATTTTATCAATTTCCTCATTTTTAGCAGACATAAAGAGCACAGGGACATGGGATACTTCACGGATACGTCTACATAAATCGTAGCCCTCACCATCGGGAAGCATGACATCTAGAAGTATAATATCGGGTGTTGTTTGTTGAAAGCTTGTCCAAGCATCGTGAATGGTACCAGCTGTATAAATTTGTTTGTAGCCCTCTTTTTGTAAACTTACTTTTAGTAGATTCGCTAAATCTGCCTCATCATCCACTACTAAAATGGTTGGTTCTTGCACTTGTTCACACGACCTTTCGATTTGGAAGAATCTTTACTGACAATTATTATAAATGAAATGTATAGAAAAGAGGAAATGTTGGGTTATATAGCTTAACCAGTAAATGTTTTTATTCTACAAGAGAAGAAGAACATTTTTTATATAAATCAATACCTGATGAAACCTTTACAGATTCTAAAGCGTAAAAAGAGTATGACAAATTAGGAGGAATGACGATGTTTAAAAAAATAGCAGCAGATGCACTTGGACTTTCAGATATTGGTGTGGTTGTGCCAAGAGAGGACTATGATAAGACAGATGCAGATGATTTTATCTTACATGAAATTGATGAAAAAATTTACTTTTTAATTAAAACGAAGGCAGATGAGTATTGCTTTACAAATCGTGCGATTATTCATGTAGATGGCGAAAGTGCTATGAGCAAGAAACGATTACTGCGACGCTATGACTACTCAATGTATACTGTGACAGAAGTTTTTCTCGAAACAGCAGGAACAATCGACCTTGATGTCGAAATTAAGTTTACAATCGGCAATTCCCCACTATCCATCGACATTCATAAACGCTTTATTGATGACATTAAAGATTTATATAAAGCACTACATGCCATTAGCTATGAACAAAAGAACAATGCTTATAAGCTAGAAGTAGCGGAAAAAAGTTTAAACATAGCATCATCATCACTTGGTCGAATTGGCAATGACAATATATCTCCTGCGTCGTCATTCAAAGAAATTACAAGCTTTGCGAATACTTGGATGATCGATCATAAAGATAAGTATAAAAAAGAAGACTTCTCACATATTTTTGATTTATATATGAACAATTGATAAAAATAGCTCTCTGCAAGTGTAGAGAGCATTTTTAACATATAACGATATACATAAAAATTATTCTAGGAGCGTGATTAGAAAATGACAAACGACATGCATGTGCTAGAAAAAGAAGAAGTAGAAAGTGATGATTTTATACAGCAACCTCAAGCCGCTGAAACATTGTTCGTAAATGAGTTTATTGATGGTATTTTAGATCCATCACAGAAGATGTTAGGGCCGCTTAAGGATGGTGGAACGATTATTGCCAATACAACACCTGGATGTTGGGGACCCATGCTTACTCCTACTATTCGTGGAGGACATGAAGTAACGAAGCCCGTGTTTGTAGAAGGAGCAGAGGTGGGAGACGCCATTGTTATAAAAATTAAATCTATTCAGGTCACATCTCTTGCAACTTCGTCTGGCCATGATGAAGCAATTGTAGATCGATTCATTGGTGATCCATTTGTTTCTGTAAAATGTCCAGGCTGTGGCAAGCTTCATCCAAGCACAGTTGTAAAAGGAATAGGCCCACATGCAATTCGATGTTCTACATGTGATACAGAAACGGCACCCTTTAAAATGACAAACGGCTATACGATGGCACTAGATCATAAAGGGCAAATGGGTGTAACTGTTGGGCGAGAGGGTGCTAGACGAATTGCACTTGATGCTAGAAACTACATGAGAACACCTGAAAACGCTGTACAAAATCCTGTTGTTGCATTGGCTCCAAGCGACTTAGTAGGTGTATTGGCGAGAATGCGACCATTTTTAGGTCAGCTTGGGACAACCCCTTCTAAAGCGATGCCTGATTCACATAATGCAGGTGACTTTGGTTCATTTTTAATTGGAGCACCACATGAATATGCTTTTACTCAAGAAGAATTGGATTTACATCGTACCGATGGACATATGGATATCAGCCGAGTACGAGAAGGTGCGACTATTATTTGTCCAGTCAAGGTACCAGGCGGTGGTGTATATATTGGAGACATGCATGCTATGCAAGGGGACGGCGAGATTGCAGGACATACAACCGATGTAGCGGGTATTGTGCAGCTTCAAGTTAAGGTATTGAAGAAAGTAGCTTTGGAAGGCCCAATTTTACTACCAAACGTAGAAGACTTACCTTATACAGCAAAGCCCTTTACCAAGGAAGAAAAACGTCGCGCACGTGAGCTAGCGGAGGAATTTGGTGTTAAGCAGGTAGAGGATGCATTCCCAGTGTCAGTGGTTGGTTCTGGTAAAACGTTAAATGAGGCGACTGATAACGCGATTAGTCGAGCTGCGAAGCTATTTGAGATGAGCGAACCAGAGGTTTTAAACAGAGCAACTATCACAGGCTCCATTGAAATCGGACGCCATCCAGGGGTTGTTACAGCCACTTTCCAAGTACCTAAAACTGTATTGAAAAAGGTAAGAATATATAAAACTATTAAAAAACAATATGACTAATAATGATTTCTTGAAAAAGCAAACTTTTAAAAGTTTGCTTTTTTGTATGAGCTACAAGTCAGATAAGTAAATGTTTGTCTGAAATTTGAAGTTTGGATTGAAATCTATTGTTGTGTTGATATAATAGTTAAAGTTTAACAATGATTAACAGGACCTTATATAAAATAGATGAGTATAGATGAGAAAAGTTGGTGTCTAATGACAGAAATTATAGGTGTAGAAAACAAAATAGAGAAAAAGAATAGTATAAAACCTTTTATATTAAAAATGAGAGGAGGAGGTCATGCTCCTTCTCGAACAAATTTCGCTGATGCCTTTACTGGAGCATTGGGAGGGTTAATATGCATTTTTGTGTTGCTATGGTTAACTAACCTTACCGATTCACCATGGTTAATGGCATCATTAGGCGGTAGCTGTGTCCTTATATTTGTCGTCTGGAATGCACCTTTGTCCCAGCCTCGAAATATAATTGGAGGTCATTTCATTTCGGCATTTATCGGGTTGGCCATGTATTCATTACTAGGCTCCAATATATTGTCTATTAGTCTTGGTGTTGGATTAACTATATTTTTTATGGCCTTTTTAGGGGTCATCCATCCTCCAGCAGGCGCCAATCCTATAATTATTATTTTAGGAGGTTATGGTTGGAGTTATTTACTAACCCCTGTATTAATTGGAGCAATCATCATTGTATTTTTCGGTTTGTTGATCAATAATTTACGAGAAAAAAGAAAATATCCGTTGTTTTGGTAAAGATGATATCCATCTATGTAGTGTGTTCACTTATATAGATGGTTTTTTATATTTGTTAACGTTTTTGCTATGCATACCCATATTTTTTTAGCATATGTTAGTTAAGATTTGTTATATTGAAGAAAGAGTGTAAAAATCATGTATTTGAATGATAGGGGAAGATCTTTGTTGGTAGAAATTGATGGGAGGATCCATTTTTATGCTGTTGGACTGTGATGAGCAATTATTCATGGCTTATAAACAAAGAAGTAAAAAGGGTGCTGAAAATATACTAGCAACTTGGCTGGAGGCAGAGTCAAATCTGCAAGAAGATCCAAAAATACTTGGTACTTCACTTTCACCCAATCTATTTTTAGTAAACGAAGAAACGGCTAAGAATATTGCCTTTTCCACAGCACGTAAATATTGGGGTCATGTATCAACAGAAATGCAAATATATTTTGACAAATATGGCTTAGATTCAAAATTTGTGAATGAGCGTCTCAGTGCTTTTTTCTATACACAAAAAGGTAAAGATACTTTTTTTGAGCAGCTTTTTGCACAACATACAATAGACTTAGAACGATTAATTTGGTTAGTCTTTGGGAAAAGAATGCAAATAGCTATGCCAGTTAATGAGCTACAATCAATTATTTTATATAAATTTCAAGATGAATATTTAGTGCATATGATGTATAAAGAGCATGCATCTTTTTGGCATTGGCTTTTCACAAAAAAAGTTTATTCACTGCTTATCCACAAACCTTTAGAGCAATTCACATTTCTTTATGAAATAATGGGACATTTCGAGCATTCTGTGAGAGAAAATTGTGAACATGTGGATAACTTTGTGAATAACTATAAAGCGATACTGGATAAGTGTATAACTCATGTGGATAAGCATAATGCTAGCTGTTTGGCAAAGAAACAGTTACGTCTTTATCAAATTGTTACTCATTATTGCTTATCAGAAGGTGATTTTAATCGTGTCAAATCGTTTATTACCTCATTTGAAGCGGAATGGCGCTACTCAATGTATGCACTATCAGAGAAGGAAAAAGTGTTAATTGCCTATATTTTATTTCATATAGCAAATAGAGAACAGCAGAGTGAAAACGTTATACATTATGGTGAATATTTATTAGAGGATGAACGAATAAATAATTATGCCATTGAAATATTACTAGAGTATAAAGAGCTATTACCAAATCGTAAACCAACACCACCTGCCATTATTAAAAATTATCAGTTAAATTATTTAGAAAATTTATATGCCATTCTACTAGAGCATTATGTAAAAATGGCACGTTATGAGGATGGCTTACTTTTATTAAAAGAGCATGTTTTAGCATCGAATAAAAAAATTAATTCTTCATTAGTACAAAAAAACTTTAGTAGTGAACAGCTTATTGCAATTGAAGCATATGTTCAACAGGATATAGCACTTCATGTGAATAACTCTCTACAACATATTGGCTTGTCTGTGGAAGAGTGGCGACGCAATTATCGTCAACCAAATGCACCATACTATGTTGTAGCACAAAGTGCCTCCCTGCATATGTTAAATATTTTAAGAGTTTTGTTTGTAACAGAGCAGTACGAGCTTTTTGAAAAGTTAATGGAGATTTACAAAAAATATCTACTAATAGATGATCACTTTGAAAGCCTTCGTATGTTTATTAGTGCGTATGTATAAAAAAGGTGTCTAATACGTCACAGTATTAGACACCTTTCATAGTGTTGAAAAACAAAACATCCATAGAATTTTTGTGAAAGGTGAAAATGGTTTCTGTTGCAGGCTACTTGCTTTCCTGTGGGCGAGCGCCGAATCGCTTCCTCCGCTACCGCTCCGTGCAGGGTTTCGCCTGTCTCGCTATCCCACGGGAGTCAAGTAGCCCTCCACTCCAACCCACAAAAGTGCTTTCTTTTTGGCAAAGGTTACACAAATAAAATGGAGTGTTCACTACCCATGTCATTGATGGTTTCACTTTCCCACATTGAAAATAAAAGCTTATCCCCTCTAAGAATACAGATAATGGGAGATTTAATCTCTATGAAAAGTAAAGACACTTTGCAGAATGGTTGATTGGAACGGAAATCAACCCCTCGCCTTGCTAAAAGATCTTTTTCTGCTAGTGACATGATCTTTTTCAACAACATGAAAAGTGTCTAATACATCACAGTATTAGACACCTTTTTTTACTCTAAAACACCTTTTTCCTTCAAAGCCTCAATTTGTTCAGCATTAAAGCCCAGAGATAGTAAAACTTCCTCATTATGCTCGCCTAATTTAGCACCAACATGCTTGTATTCAGGCTGCGTACCATCAAATTTAAACGGAGAGGCAATTTGTTTTTGCATAGTGCCATCGCTTTTGGGTATAGTCACAATCATTTCTCGTGCCTTTAGCTGTGGATGCTCACATGCTTCAGGAAATGTTAGAACTGGCTCTACACAACCTTCGAAATCCTCGTTAAACACTTCAAGCCATTCCTCATATGTCTTGGACAAGAAGGCATCGTGAACAGCCTCTTTAAAACGAATTTGCGTATAGTAGGAGTCATTGAAGGTATTATCGATCAATTCGGGAATATCGAGTGCTTCACAGAGCAATTTGCGAAATTGAGGCTCTAAACTACCGACAGAGAAAAAGCGCCCATCCTTTGTTTTGTAAAAATCATAGTAACTGCCTCCATTTAAAATTTCTTGCTCTGGCTGTGGAATACGGCCACCTCCAATAAATGCTGCCCCATACATAGCATTAAGTGAAAAGACAGCATCTGTCATACTAATATCGATGAACTGTCCCTCTCCTGTTTTTTCGCGATGTAGAGCAGCAGCAAGCACACCTATTGCTGCATGCATTGTCCCTCCAGCTATGTCAGCTAGTTGAACGCCCATGGAAACAGGCTTTTTATCCTTATGGCGGGAATAGTCGAGTAAGCCAGCTAAGGATAGATAGTTATTATCATGTCCTGGTCGATTACTATAAGGCCCTGTTTGTCCGTAGCCAGTAATCGCACAATAAATAACCTTAGGATTTATTTCTTTAAGCGCTTCATAGCCGATGCCAAGTCGCTGCATTACACCAGGTCGAAATCCTTCGATAATAACGTCATACTCCTGTACAAGTGATTTAACAATGTCGATAGCTTCTGGTGATTTTAAATTTAGCGTTATAGATTTTTTTGATCGATTTAAATGTTGATGGATATATGCCTCATGATCATCGTCATAGGGAGGCATAATTCGCGTTAAATCAACCCGCTTTGAAGATTCAACATGGATGACATCTGCTCCTAAATCAGCAAATATCATTGTCGCCATTGGTCCTGGTAGTAATGCAGAAAAATCGAGAATTTTTAACCCCTTTAAAATGCCCAAATCTTCCAACCCCTTTTTGTGTAGGCTACATAACCATCTGGATGATGATGGCGAGTAGCGCTTTTCTCATAATCCCCATTGTGTGAAAAGCATATTCTATATTCTGTATTATTACAGTTTATTATATTTTAATGAGTATTATAACAGATTAAATCTTAACTTGCCTATGCTAATTTTTATTATAAAATAAACGCTTCAACTTTTATATGTCAGAATAACAATAAAAGTAAAAAAATTTAGAATTTAGATTTTCTATCAAATTTCAGATAATTAGCGTCAGCTGTTGCAATTTTTAATCTAAATAACTAAAATGTTGGAATTTTGTTTGCCAGATTCTATATGATACATCCACGTTTATTGATACAATCCTAGAGGTGTGTTGGATTCTTCTTACACAATTAATACATGTTACTTTTACCTATAGGAGTCTTTGCTTCTAATAGGCACTAATTGTTTAAGAATCTCTCAAAATATACATATAAAAAAACATAAATAGGAGGGGAAAAATGAAATCGCACCGATTAAAATTAAAGCATCTTATAATGGGCGTAGCAATGGCAGCATTCTTTTTAACAAGCATAGGTAGTGTTTGGGGCGGCTATAGGATGAACATTGATTCCATTAAGGAAAATACGCTAGAAACGAATAGAGTTTATGCTCAAAAATTGGCCTCAACTGCTGATTCCTATCTAAATGAAGCTTTTCAAATCTTAGGATATAGCGCGGATCAGGTCAGGACGAAAATGGATGATGAACAAATATTAAATGATGAAACAGAGCGTTTGAGATTGCAAAATCAAATGTTCAATTCGGTGGTTATAACAAATGCAAAGGGACTTGTTTTATCTGTCTCTCCGCCATCTATAGAAATTAAAGGAGAGATTTTAACATCAATTGGCGCTAAAGAGGCATTAGCCAAAAAGACACCAATTATTTCTAAGCCATATGAGGCGATGACAGGGCGGCTCATCATTTTTATATCGCATCCTATTTTCTCGGAGTCCAATGAATATCTAGGAATGATTGCTGGCACTATTTATTTAAAGGAACCTAATGCCTTTAAAACCTTGTTGGGAGAACATTATAGTAAAGATGGTTCTTACGTATATGTAGTTGATTCAGATGGACGAGTTATCTATCATCAAGATCCAAGTCGTATTAATGACATTGTAACGAAAAATAAAGTCGTTCAAGCTGTTACATCTGGCAAGGATGGCGCCCAACTAGTTGAGAATACAAAAGGAGTGAAAATGCTAGCTGGCTATAGTGCGGTGGCATCGACAGGGTGGGGAGTTGTTGCGCAGAAACCTTTAGAAGTAGCATTAGCCCCTTCATTTGATCGTGTACAGGAGGTCATTATAAAATCTGTCCCTCTTATGTTTGTTTCGATTATCATTGTACTTTGGGCTGCAGCACGTATTGCGAATCCCTTACAACAACTAGCATCATTAACAGAAGAAAGTTTAGATAAGAAAAATGTAGAAGGTTTAAAATCTGTTAGTGGATGGTACTTTGAAGCCTATTCTTTGAAGAATGCATTGGTTCGAAGTTTATCGTTTCTACATGGACAGGTCTCCTTTTTCAAAGATCAATCTACTGTTGATCCACTGACGGGGATTACGAACCGACGTACAATGGATTCGATGCTTGCTGAATGGTTAGCAAGTAAGGTACCGCATGTCATTATTTTGTTAGATTTAGACCACTTTAAAAGTGTGAATGATACATATGGACATGCGGTAGGCGATAAAGTTTTACAATTTTTGGCTAGACAAATGGAATCAGTAGCTCGTGAAGGCGATGTATGTTGCCGGTACGGTGGCGAGGAATTTGTCATACTTCTGCCGAACACGACGATAGAGGAAGCCACACTAGTCGCAGAACAATTACGAAAAACTTTGGCCGATACGGTCAGTCCATGTGGTAGACCAATAACATTATCTGCAGGAATAGCTGCCTATCCAGCAATGGCACATACAACTGAAGCGCTAATTGAAGCGGCTGATGACGCACTTTACCTTGCGAAACAAGAAGGGCGAAATCAGGTAAAAGTTGGAGTCTCAAAAAAGGAATAAAAAAATATAACAAAAGAGCTTACAACCCTAATTTTTGGGGTAATGATTAATGCAAACATCATTTGGGCAAGCTGTATATAAGTCATCAGCCACATGACTTTTAAATTATGTTCAAATGATATGTAACTCGGGCCACATCTCTTGATCGACTTGACAAGACGTAAGGTTATCCCCCTTTCCCTTATGACACCCCAAGTACGACTAGATGTATGCCTATATATCGTCAAAAGCCAAGCGAGCACCGATGCTCCTTGGCTTTTTTGCATTTTGGAATATTCTAAGCCTGGCAAGCTGTGGTTTTGATACGAATTATAGAAAGGTGATTAGTACAAGGAGCCTTTAAGGAAAACTTAGCTTTCCTTTTGATGACAACAAATTTGTTGCTCCTTAGCAATACCCTAAAATTTACCCTACTATTTTAGATTTATCTATGAAGGTACACTAGCCTTTGGTCGATATAAAGGATATGAGCAAAATGATATTTGTGCGTATCAAAATACATAAGCGAAAGGAAGAGTGGAATGGATAAATCTAAAATCCAAAAAGTAAATAAAGCCTTGATTGCAACAGTATTTGCTTCAAGTGGGATTGCTGTTGTAGTACCTCCACCAAATGCAGCAGCGGCTACTTCTCCCTTTACGGATATTAACCAGTACACAGATCATTATAACGATATTTTAAAATTATATTCACAAGGCGTAATTAAAGGGTTTGCTGACAATACATTTCGTCCAGATGTGAATGTAACACGTGGACAGGCAGCGAAAATGTTGGCAACTGTTTTAAAATTGGATACGAAAAATATCCAAGATCCTTATTTTAAAGACGTACCTAAAGGTAGCGAATATTATAAATATGTCGCTGCATTGCAAAACGCAGGCATCATGTCGGGCTATTCAAACGGAACATTTATGCCAAATGAAGTTATTACTCGAGGCGAACTTGCCAAAATGGTAGTGGTTGGATTCCATCTAGAGGTATCCCAAAATTATAATAATATTTTTAAGGATGTTAATAGCCAAACAAGTAACGCCCTCTATATTCAAACAGTTATTGACTTAAATATTACCGAGGGTACAACCCCAGTTACTTTCTCACCGTTTGCTCCAGTAACCCGTGGACAGTTTGCTTCGTTTGTTGTAGGTTCACAGGAGAAGAAGAGCAATGAAACATCTTTCAAAATTACAAGTGTTGAAGATGATACAGTTTATGTAAATGGTGAATCTTACACAATTCCAGAACACCTTTCTCATATTTTTAACGACTATAATGCACCTGTCTTAAAAGGTGCCTATATTGAGGGTGATCTTTCAGGGAAAGTAATTCGATCCATTTCAAAGCTAACGCTGAATGCAAGTGGAACAAGTTCTCGTTCTCTCGATTTTGATGGAAATTACGGTTCTTTAGGTGCAACGATTGTAGTAAATGGTAATTATATCGAATTCTCTAATATGACATTGACAGGGACAATGTTTGTCAATGAAACAGTTCGCCCACCATTGCATATAGGGGCTGCAAACCATCAACCATTAGCTCTTGGACGTGTGGCAAGTAACAATATCTCATTCATCAATTGGTCGAATCCAGATAACAATAAAGGAGAAGATTCGTCAACTAACAATTCGAACGATCTTCAAAATTGGACAAAACCCAATAATGATAATGACAAGCCGTTCGTCAACTGGTCTAAAGAAAAAGAGGAAATGAAAAATGTTGAAAAGTATCTTGAATTCTATAACAGCAGTGTTTCTAGACTAGTAGTATCTCAAACTGGTACAAAAATTGAAACAAATACAAAATTACCACGTGTAGATATCATTGGAAATGTACGAGAGTTTGAAATTCAAGGGAATATTGGCACTTTAAATTTAAATACCGAAACAAAGCTTACAATTTATGGTTCAGGGAATATCGATTGGATCAATTACAATAGCTACAAAGATCTTGAGCTGTATATTGATGGCCGAATTGGCACATTATTTGTTGATAATTCATATGGCAAGATTGATATTGGAGATTATACGTATATTGATAAAGTTATTTTACCTAAGGACGTGTCACCAAATGATATCTTTGATGATTTCTTAGATGATAAAGATAATGTTGGAGAAATTACTGATCCAGATGGCAAACCAATCGATAAAGATGATAATGAGAACCAGAATCCTGATGATAAAACAAAACCTCTCGTTAGTATTACGGAACTCCAATTACTAAATGGTAGTGAGATACAAGTAGATTTCACTTCAGATGAGGTCGGTACTTACTACTATATTGTGCGTGAAAAGGATGTAGAGGCGCCAAATAAAAGTGAAATGGTCAACCGTCTTTCAAACAAGAACGTAGCACATGGAACTGGTGCAGCCATTAAAGATAAGAATACTATTAAGGTTTCTAATTTAGGCGAGAAAAAAGAATATGTTATCTACATTATGGTAGTGGATGGATCGAAAAATGCATCAGATATTGCATCACAGTCTTTCCAAATGAAAGATGCATCACCACCAGCAGTAAAATCCTTACAAGTTACGCCTTTACATGGTGGAACAAGAGCTGAATTCAAATTCACTGCTAGTGAACCTGGAGACTATTACTATTATTTACGCCCAAAAACGACAGCGCCTGACCCAACAACAGCAGATATTGTTGCCAATCCAACGAGTAAAGGAAAAGCAAAGGCTGGCGCATTAGGCATAACAGAAATTTTAACAGGCTTACAGGCTGAAACAGGCTATCAGCTTTATGTTGTGATGAAAGATGAGTCTGGCAACTTTTCAGTAGACCCTGCTGTAGCAAAGGATTTTACAACGAAAGAGCTTGATAGTATTCATCCGTTTGTAGACAATGTGAAACTCGAACCTGCTGGTAAGGAAAACCAATTTTATGTTTATCTTAATGAGGCTTTAGATCCTGAAAGTGCGCGAGATGTAAATAATTATGATTTATCCGGAACAGTTATTGTTAATACAACAGGTCAGAAAAAAATTAAACCTTCTTCTGTGGAATACAAAGAAGGTGACAAAAAAGTATTATTTACCATCCCTTCAGGAACCGGTTTTGTTTACAAGGATACATTACGTGTAACGATTTTACCTGGTGTCAAGGATTTAGCAGGGAATGACTTTGAGAATTCGAATACAGTACAATCTGGTGAAAATATCCGTAACTTTGCGGAATACGTACATGAAAAATTTGAAATGCCTGTCATTAAAATAGAGAATATTGTAAATAAACCGGATGAATCGGATAATTTCAAACGAGTAGAAGTTGAGTTTAAACCAAGTAAGGCTGGTACGTACTATTATATGATGCTACCTGATACTGTTGTTGATAATGGTGAAACTAAAACATTTAAACAATATTTAACGGACAAAGGAATTACAGAGCGTGATTTTGTAAATGAATTTGCTTCAGATTCATCATCAAAATCCGGATATTTCCAAATAGATGGAAAAGATATTTATATTGAAATGGGCTCTGGACCAGCTGATTTAGAAGAAAAAACAAAAAAATTCCCAATTACTATTTCGAAAGACAAACTTAACCCATTCATAAGCTACTCTGTTTATATGGTTTTAAAAGATCGTGGTGGAGAAGTCTCTAAAATCACATCGAGAGAAATGATTGGAGATTCTAAGGCGCCTTTAATTTCTGATTTAGTGTTAAAATCAGGTACTATAAAAGGACCCGATGATAAACAAGCTACTATTAGCTTTAATACTGATGAGACAACAGAACTTCATTATTGGTTTGTTCCAAAGAAAAATGCTGACGGTAGTGAAAATCCAGATGCAAAACTTACAATAAACACAGCTGCAGAAAGAAAACAATTAGAAGATAAACTAAAATCCAGTCCTTCTATTAAAAAGAGTGGTAAAGGTGCCTCGGGTATATTAGATATGAGTGGAATTTCCTTAACCCCTCATACAGAATATGTTGTCTACTTTGGTGCACAAGATACGTACGGTAATTTTACTGTTTACACAGCTGATTCAGGCGGTAATAATCATGATGAATCAGAAAATGGCTGGATGAAACAAAACTTTTATTCAGATGGTACACCACCACGGTTTGAAAAAATTGTCGATGGGAAAAAGAAACAGAACATAGTTTATCGTAATCCTAATGAAACATTTACAATCACATTTAGTGAAGCTATTATGCGTGATTCAAGTGGCAAATCTACTATAAATGATTTAGGTTTGTTAAGTATTGAAAATGAAAATGGTGATGACATAACATCAGAATATCAATTTGTTTCTTACACAAGAGGTACAAAAACCACAGATGAAAGTTATTTAATTATAAAACCATCTTCGTCTGGTACAATGGACAAAACGTTTACAGTGAAAATGAAGGATGATGCAGTAGACTATCAAATTACAGGCTTTACTGGTAATAAATTTGATATCAATGACTTTGGTAAATATGTACATCAAGGTACAGTTACAAATAGCATTGAGGATGCAGTAGTGACGGGTACAAATATAGGTACAAGCAATGTTCCAGCTTCAAAAACAATGCGTGCTATTGTAAATATTGATGCCGATTTATCATACGAACAAAGATATTATTATGCAGTTACGGGCTCAGCAACTAAAATTGATCCACAGCTAGTAATTGATTTGGTTAAAGACCCTAACACACCTAACAATTCTATACTAGTCTATGGAACTGGTGTATTATCAGCAACAAACCCTGCAGGAAAGCAATTTACATTGGATTTAACTGCTCCTGTATCGACTACTCCTGGATATAATCCTATCTTTAGAAAAGGAAATAATTTCTTTATATTCACTTTAGATAAATTCGGTAATGTTGTATTAGCCAAAAATCAAAATAATATGAATAATAGTTACTTTGAAATTGGCTCTGATATTAAACCATAATAGTTACCAACACCCTTCAGCGTATACTGAGGGGTGCTTTTTTAGTCAATTAAATTTCACAGTGCTCAATCGTTTGTCAAATTGTGAACATTTCGCAGACTTTTATTCGAGTATCATTTCAAATATAGTAGTAGCAAGAAAGGAGATAGGAGGAGTTAGGTGCATTATGGATGTTGAATTCTATATATCTGTGGGCTCATGCTGCTATCAAAGTGCTTTATGTTAGGAAGATTAAATTGAGTATATTATTTTAAGTCATACATGGTAGCAAAGGAACGCTCTAAGATATTGTTCTATAAGAGGATGAGCTGGAGTATTATTTGAATTTTTTAAAGCGACCATGCCTGTCCTACAAATCAAGAAATAGCAAAACTCATGATGTAATCTCTTTCAGTTGCAATATAGTTATATACCAATTTATACGAAATTGTGGAACTCCTTACCTACTGTGAAGGAGAGGCAAGGTTAGACCTTATTTTTTCCTACAAACAGAAGTTACAACAAAGCCTAAGTGGATGTATCCACTTGGGCTTTTCAGCTAGGGAGAAAGACTACTAAATTACAATTTGCTATATCTTTTTTATGAAAGAATAATATTTATAAATGTTATTATTTTACAATAAATACTTATTTTAATAAAATGTTATTATAAACCATTTTTATGGGAAATCAGTAAAATTGTTGCGTGTAATTGATAAAATGCGTTACAAGGAGGAGAAGAAATGAGTAATATTTTAACATTGACGAATATCACAAAAAGTTATCGAAATAATAAAGTAATTAATAATGTTTCTTTCTCAGTTCCAAAAGGTGAAGTAATAGGTTTAGTTGGACCAAATGGTGCAGGAAAGACAACCCTTATGCGAATAATTATGGGGTTAATAACGAAGTTTGAGGGGGAGGTTCGGTTTGATATTGAAAAGCAACCTTTACAACATATAAAACGTATTGGAGGACTGATTGAATACCCTAGTTTTTATCCCCATATGAGTGGAATGGATAACCTTATTTATTTTGCAGAGATTTCAGGGGGATATGATAGAGATAATGTTTCATCTGTAGTCCATTTATTGGGGATTGAAGGTTTTGTTCATAAGAAGGTAAAAAGGTATTCTTTAGGAATGAAACAGAGGTTAGGAATTGCACAGGCATTAGTTAATAATCCTAAATTATTGATTTTAGATGAACCTACAAATGGATTAGATCCAAAAGGAGTTGCTGAAATAAGAGAAATATTAGGAAAAGTTTCAAAAGAGAAAGGGATATCAATTCTTATATCCAGCCATATTTTATCAGAAATTGAAACTGTTTGTGATAAAGTTTTATTTTTGAAGAAGGGAACAGTAGTAGATTATATTGATTTAAAAACAGAAAAACAGACTGATAGAGAGCTACATGAATTTATCATAGAAACTAAAAAAATAGAAATGGTAAAAAACTATTTAAATGATATACAAAACATTCCTTTTATAGAAATTGATCAAGATAAAGTAAAATTTCAATATCTTTATAAAGATTCTGATTCCCTTATAGTAGATTTAGTAAAAAATAAAATTAGTATAAATGCTATTTATCCACTTCGCAAAGATTTAGAAAAGAGATTTTTTGAGTTAATGGGAGGAAATAAGATTGAATAGCACTATAAGAATATCAATATTAGAGGTTAAACAATTATTCAAAAGATATGGCATTTGGTCAAGTTTATTTATTGCAGTTTTGTACACTATTACAATTTATCTAAAAAGGCCCATGTACCCAACCCCTTCGGATTTGGATACATATTTCAATTACTTTGGTGATATTTCATACTATATTATTCTCATTATGCCTTCTTTTATTATGTCCAGAGAGTTTTCATTAAAAACTTCTAGAATTATATTCACAGGATCTTTTTCACGTATAAATATAGTCCTATCAAAATTACTTTCATTGATTTTAATTGGATGTATTGTAGGAACTATTCACCGATTACTAGCCAATTTATTGTGGATATTGGATCATAATAAATTTACTCTGAATAACCTTACACACGATATTTTTACTAATCTAACAAATTATATACTTATTTCCTTTTTTGTTTCTAGTTTATCTTTCATCATTGGGTTTATTACGTTCAGTCAAATTGCAACAATAGTTTCCATTATTTCTATGTTTTCATTTGAGAGTATGATTAGAGGTATTATTTTAATAAAATTAGACGCTACAACAAAATTAGCTCTTTGGATTAAAGAGAATCCACTGGCTTTGGTTTATAAGGGAATGCAATTTAATAATTTATCAATGTCAAATAATATTTGTTTAGCATTAACGGGCTTAGTATTATTTTTAATAGCTTTAATAATTATTAATAAAAGGGAAATTTAGGAGATTGATAATATGACTGGTATGTTTTCTATAAGCCGAATGGAAATAAAGAAAATATTTGATACATCAACATGCGTTTTCTTAATAATACTATTTATTGCTACAATTATTGATAATGTTCTTTATTATCAGATGAACTTAAGTAAAAGCGTAGAGTTAAGCGGAAATATTGGTATTTCCTTATTTATTATACAAATTTACTTTATTTACTTAGGCAGTAATATGATAGGATCCGAGTTTAGTTTTGGAACTTCGAAAATGGTATTTAGTAGTATGTTCAGTCGAAGTCAAATAATTCATATTAAAAGTGTTTCATTTTTATTTTATACTTCTTTATATGGCATTTTTAATATATTAATTGGATTAACTGTTCAACTTTTCATAGGTAAACATTTCTCTAGTATGGAGATCCTAAGTACGCTATTTTCAGTTTGGATTGTATATATAGTTTATTTCGCTTCTATCTTATCATTAGGTATATTTACAATTTCTATTACGTTCAATCGCGTTTACTCATTAATAATTGGATATGTTCTATATATTTTTTTATATAACATTGGTATACAAATTGTAGAAAGAGATGACAGTTGGATAAAGACGATTATGGAGAATACACCTTTTTACATTGCTTCTGATGGTTTTTCTACTCTATACTACAATATTAATGATATTATTTACTTAAGCTTCTTTTCAGTAGTAATTTATATAATAGGTCTCTATGTACTCAAAAAAAGAGATTTGAAATAAATAAACTCTATTATTTAGATTCTTGGAATAATCGCAGTTTATCAGGGAAATATATTTTAAATGTAGTGCCAGTATCTTCTTGAGAATCTACACTTATGCGTAACCCTAATTTTTTGCACAAGGTTTCACAAAGGTACAAACCCATACCAGTAGATTTAACATAGTTTCTACCATTGGTTCCTGTGAATCCACGTTTAAAAATTCTCTCAATATCAGATGAAGCTATACCTATACCGTTGTCTGATATTAACAATAAAGTACCGTTTTCTACTTTTTTAGCAATAAAGGATAATTTAAGTGGATTATGACGATATTTGATAGCATTATCTATTAATTGCTTCAAAATAAAAATAATCCATTTTGAATCAGATGTGACTTTCAAATCGAGGTTATCCTTATATATACTACCGTTGGCACGAATAATACTTAGAGATAGTGATTTAATGGCTAAATTTACAGCCTTATCAAGTGTAAATGTTTCTATTCTATAATCTTGATTTAAAGTACTGCTTCTTGCATAGTATAGAGCTTGTTCAACATAACCTTCTATTTTTAATAGTTCTTCTTGAATAAGTATGTTTTCAGGTGTCTTATGGTTACTTAAAATTAACTTTAGGGCAGTGATTGGTGTTTTTATTTCATGCACCCAAAGTTCAATGTAGTCGGTATAATCACGTTGAGAGTTTTTCAAAGAGAACATACAATCATTCATGTATTTTGTTGCTTCATTTAAGATGTTGTAGAAGAATTTCCCTGAAAAAAAAGGGGGTTCCTCTACAATATCTGCGATGTATGTTTTTTCTTCGATTTGTTTTGAAATATTTTTTATTTCATTATAATATTTACTTAATTGATAGTATTTAACTATAATTGGTGTGAAAAAGAAGAATAGAAGAATTAAATCTATTACTATTACTAAACTTCCATTTTCATTATACAAGTAGAGGACACTAGATATAATTAGCAATGATAGTAAATGAAAAAGTATTGCTAACTGTTTTTCCTTAAAAAATTCAATTAAACTCATAACTGATAACCCTGTCCTCTCTTCGTTAATAAATATTTTTTTAAACCGATTGATTCCAATTTGCGCCTTAACCTTGATATATTAACATTTAAGGTATTTTCATCAATAAAATCTCCGTTTTGCCAAAGCTCATTCATTATTTCATCTCTAGAAACTACGTTTCCTTTATTCATCATCAATAATCTAAGAATACATAATTCATTTTTTGTAAGTTCTATTTCTATATTATTATAAATAGCTTTGCTCTTTAATATTTCCAGTGTTAAATCTTTATAAGAAAGAATAGCACTTTTGGAAATTTCGTAAGTTCTCTTTAAAACGGATTGAATATGAGCTAAAAGGATTTGTAAATCATATGGTTTTGTAATAAAGTCATCTGCTCCTATTTGAAGACTTAATAGTTCGTCAAAGGAAGTGTCACGGCTAGTCACTATAATAATGGGCACAGAAGACAATTTCCGAATTTCACGACACACCTGAAAACCGTCTTGAAAAGGAAGGTTAAGATCTAAAATAATTAAATGCGGCATGCTTTGTAGAGCATCTTCTACAATTTTTGTGAAATCATCGCCACTTATGCATTCATACCCATACCTCTCTAGAAAATCAAAAAGTTCCTTTCTGATAATTGGATCATCTTCGATAATGAATATTTTCATTTTTAATCTCTCCTCAATAGAACCAATGACTGGTTTTATTTCCATTATTTATACATTTTCATTATATTATAGTGCATAGTTAGTAATCTTACAAAACGGTAATATTATGATACAATAATCGATTTTTTGTTAATTCATTGAATGGTAAAATTATGGTAGTAAAAGGATAAGTCATCCATAAAAGGAGTGAAAATGGGAAGTGAATACAATATTAAAAGTTGAGAATATTGAAAAGGTGTATGGTAATAAAGGTAATGTAACCCATGCATTAAAAAACATTTCATTTGAAGTGCAAAAAGGCGATTTTATAGCAATTATGGGACCAAGTGGAAGTGGTAAATCGACTTTACTTAATTGTATTTCAACCATTGATACTGCTACAGCTGGTCATGTATTTATAGATGGCGAAAATGTCACAAAATTAAAGGGCCATAAATTATCAAAATTTAGAAGTGAGAAGTTAGGTTTTATTTTTCAAGAATATAATTTACTAGATACACTAACTGCTTTTGAAAATGTCTCTTTGGCATTATCTATAATTAATTACCCAGTCAATGAAATTGAACATGAAGTCGATAGAGTTGCCGCCGCTTTGGATATAAAGGAAGTATTGTATAAATATCCATATCAAATGTCAGGAGGACAACAGCAGAGAATCGCGGCAGCGAGAGCCATTGTTACAAGGCCTACATTATTATTAGCCGATGAGCCAACAGGGGCTCTTGATAGTAAATCTGCTAAAATGCTGCTGAAAAATTTAGAAATATTAAATCAGCAACAAGATGCTACAACTTTGATGGTTACTCACGATCCTTATAATGCTAGTTATTGCAGAAGGATTATTTTTCTAAAGGATGGAGAAATTTTTAATGAACTAATACGAGGAAAAGATGATCGTAAAACTTTCTTTAATCGAATAATGGAGGTCGTTGCACTACTAGGAGGAAATATCAATGATGAGTTTTAAATTGATATATAAAAATGTAGGCAGAAGTATTAAAGATTACGCTATCTATTTTCTAACTCTTGTCTTAGGTGTCAGCCTATTTTATGCATTTAATTCAGTATCATCACAACCAGCTTTAAATGATTTAAATTATTCTATGGAGATTTTTGGGGATGCATTAGTTACGTATATTGGACTATTAACAAGGTTCATTGCAATTGTGTTTGCTTTTCTCATCATATATGCCAATCAATTCATAATGAAGCGAAGAAAAAAAGAAATGGGTATTTATATGACATTAGGGATGAGTAAATGGCGGATATCCTTTATTTTTGTAGGTGAGACCTTTTTGGTAGGGTTATTTGCTTTAATTATAGGCCTTGGGCTAGGATTTTTAATGTCACAAGTTATTTCGATATTAGCTTTAAAAATGTTTGTAGGTGATGCAGTAGGATATAAATTGCTGTTATCAAAAGAAGCTATAAAAGAAACTATTATAAGTTTTTCAATTATTTATATTATAGTAGCACTTTTTAATACTCGTAATATTATGAACATTAAACTTATCGATTTATTAACTGCGAATCGTAAAAATCAAGAGTTAAAGGTCTATAACAAATGGGCGACAAGTAGCCTTTTTTTAGTAGCAATTACTTTAATAACTACTGGAATACTATTGTTAATGAAATTCGGACTTGATAAGAATTATTTAACTGTAATAGTCTCGCTTCTTGGTGTTGGTATTATTTTGTTTTATTATACAATTTCCGGTGTGATGGTGTTCTTGGCTAAAAGAAACAAAAAGCTATATTTTAAAGAACTAAATTCATTTTTGTTTCGACAATTCGGAAGTAAAATGCAAATCAATTTTCTAGTAATAAGTATCTTAAGTGCATTACTGATAGCTTCACTGGTTGTTCTAGGTACAGGATTTAGTGTTACAAGTTCTATGAATAAACAAGTTACCACGGCTACCCCATTTGACTTAACAATTGTAAAACCATATGAGGATAACAAAAATCTTTTAGAAACAGCAAAACAAGATGGCATTCCACTTAAAGAAAATCTTAAAAGTTATGTAGAGATAATGTTGTTTAATGCAGATTTAACTTATGGAGAATTGTTTAAAGAGCAACAAGTAAAACTATCTGATTTAGAACAAGAGATACTTATGTCACAAGTTACTTTAATAACTGAAACAGATTACAATAAAATATTGGAACTATCTGGAGAAGAGGGAATTCGGTTAGGAGAAAATAAATTCATTATTAATGCAAATTATGAACCCTTTAATAAACATATTCAATATTTCTTAAATAAAGAAGGGAAAATAAGAATTGGTGATAAGGAGCTCACTCCTGCAAACAAAAAAATATTTGGTAACATTACTTACTTAACAAATTCAACCAGGGCAAATGATGTAGGAACAGTGGTTGTTCCAGACAATATGAAAAATTATATGAATCCTGATAGTTTCTTATTGAATGGCGTTTTTCCCTCTCAAGAAATTGAGGGTACGGTCTATAAAATAATGAATAATAAATGGGTCGAAAAATCTCTTGATGGAGAGATTTATTATGTAACTAAGAGTGTGATACAAGACACTTACTTTGGCGTATTTGGAGTAATAGCTTTTATTAGTAGTTACTTAGGAATAATTTTAATGATTGTCACGTTATCCATACTAGCATTACAGCAATTAACAGAAACACAGGATAACAAAGAAAGATACCTGACATTATCGAAAATTGGTGCAGATAAAAAAATGATTAATAGGTTGTTATTTAGACAAATTGGATTTTATTTTATTTCACCTTTAATTTTAGCTAGTTTCATATCGATCTTTACTACTAAGGTTGTATTAGAAAAATTAGAACCATTTTTTGAAGTTTCTATCAAACAGAATATGTTTTTAAGCTTTGGTATTATTTTGTTGCTATATGTAATATATTTCATGGCAACTTATCAGAGTGCAAAACAGGTAATTTTAGACAGTAGACTTAAATAAAAGGAGAAGATATTATGACTGAATTTCTAATGGGTTTTGGATTATCGGAGGGAATAGTTGAAACTATTAAATGGTGGATCCCATATTTAAGTTTTATAATGATCATAATCATCGTAGCAATTTTATTTAAGGTTATCCGTAAAAAGAAAATAAAGAATGCGAAAAATTAATAATTCATTTAGTTTAAAAAAGTATTAATCTTGGTTAAATGATCTTAGAACTAACATGACTGGTTCCTCACAATTTTACTATTGACAATTGAAGCTGTCAAAAATAATAGCGTATTCAACTTAAACCCAGTGCGTTTCTGGCCTTATGATCCATTGCTTTAAAATCACAAGTTGAGGAAATCGCTAGCATACTTAAGGATCATTTAGAGAAAGAGAAGTAAATGTTATAAAACTACCCAAGTGGAATGACCACTTGGGTTTTTCTACTAGGAATCCAAAAACCGAGGAAGGCGGCCAAGCATACAGGGTAGAACGCTCACATGGTCCTCCTCATCAAACTTCACATAATTAGTAAGAATGTTTTGGTCGCTTAAACGCTTCAGTTGTTCAGCCGCTAGATCAGCTCCCTCTAACATATCTGGCAACTCGTTAGCACCGATTGTAAGTAAGAGATTAATAGCATGCTGACCGTTACAATCTTCAAAAAATCTGTCTATTACTTTTAGTACTGCATTGTCTGCCCACCAAACAGAGGGACTGCCAGCTACAATATGACTGAATAAGTGAGGTCTTGCACATAAAGCATATAGTGTGAAAAGACCGCCTAAGGAATGACCAACAATCGCTTGCTTCTTTTTATTGAGAGGCCATTCCTTTGCTATAGCAGGCATGAGCTCATGTTCAATAAAATCTAAGAACTCATTAGCTTTGCCATTTGGAGGCCAAGGCGTTCCATCTGGACGTGGAGGCAGATGTTCTTTGGTAACAGGTAGTGTAAAATCGAGACAGCGTCGCTCCATATCAAAAGGTTCCTTTGAGGGATATCCGATGCCAATAACAAGAATAGGATCATAGCCTTTTGGTTTACGTGTTTGTAATTTCACTGCCTCTGCAAGTGTTGGAAAAAGGGCGTCCCCATCTAAGGCGTAGATGACAGTATAACCATCTGCTGGTGGTTCATCTGTTGGGCTTGCAATTAAAATGCGATAATCTAGCTGTTGACGAGATGTCATGGCAACTTCAAAGTAGTTTTCTGATGTATAAGGTTTCTTTGTCATTGTTATCATGGCGCTAAAAACTCCAATACATCTTCTATCACTTTTCCTTGAGCATGAATACCGCCATTTAGCCAGTAATCCGCGGATGTCTCAAATACTTGATTGTTTTTGAAGGCTGCTGTACTTTGCCAAATTTTACTGTTCTTCAACTCATTTAAAAATTCATCCCCAAGATTACCATCATTGATTAGGAAAATATAATCGGCATCCAGTTCAGGTAGAATCTCCAATGATACTTCGAAGGCACCATTTTTCACGTAGCTGCTTTGTTCAAATCCTAATTCATGTGTTAAGACATACCCACTAAAATACTCATCTGTCATGAAAAACATACCTTTTGCATTAAAGCGAATTAACGCAATTTTTTTACCCTCTGTTATAGAGGATAGCTTTGTTTTTGCTGCATCTACTTTTTCTTGATAATCCTGTATGGCTTGCTCAGCCTTGTCTGTTTCATCAAGTAGTTGCCCTAAAACTTTAATAGAGCCTTCTAAATCACTTGCAGCATTATTAAAAACATAGGTTGGTGCGATTTTTGCATATTTTTCATAGGTGCCATTTTCCATATAAAATGAATTGTGCAAAATAATTAAGTCTGGTTTATCTGCCATAATGGCTTCGGCTGATGGGGGACCGCTTGCAAAGCTAATTTCTGGTATACCCTGTAGCTGATCTTGTAAATAAAGCTGTGGCTTAACACCATTAGACCATTGCATAGTAGGCTTGATACCAAGAGCTAGTAATGAATCCTCCATGACAGGTGCAAAAATTTTAGTAGGCTTAGCTGGTAGTGTTACCTCATTACCAACCTCATCTTTTAGTGTTAACGGATAAATACTTTGCTCCTTTGTACTTTCTGAGGATGCCTGCGTTTCTACCTGTTCCACTTTATTGCTTGATTGGGTATTGCAGGCGGAAAGTATGCCGATAGTAAGCAAAAACATCGCTGATAAATAGGCAGATTTTATAATTGTATGACATTGAATAGGACAATTTTGTTTCATTGTTCATCAAAGTCTCCTTCCAGTGATAATCATTCTCAAATGAAATTATAAATCACTGTCTGATACGTTACCATGGACGGGGACAGGAAAAGGATTTGGATTTTTTCCGGTTAGCATAAGTAACATTTCATCTAGCATTCGGCTTATAGCAATAGCTGAGTATTCGAACCAAGGATTCGAAGGTAAAACATAGACATGTCCATTTTTTACAGCACGGAGCTCTTTCCAACGATCAAGGTATTGTAGAGTAAGCCAATAATTTCGGGTTGGTGAATCGGGACAAATGATAAATAGCAAACGGTCAGGGTCTATATTTACTAGCTGATCAAGTGTAATATGCTCATTATATGTTTGTTGGTGAGCATCGACAGAGCGAAGCTGTAAATCTGTATACAGTACATCCTGAATCCCTTTATTACAATACATAAATAATTGATCACCGCATAAACGAAGAACAGCAAACGTATCATTTTCAGCAACTTGATTAATTTCTAATCTCGCCTGTAATACCTTTTGTTCATATGTTTGAATGAAGTGCTCACCTACGCTTTGCTTTTTAACAGCTACAGCTATTTCTCTCAGCTGTGTTCGCCAATCCTTCGCTTGTATAAAGACACTTTTGATGCCAATAGTTTGAAGCCAATTAAGCATGGAGAGGGAGGGTTCCTCTTGAAAAATATGAATATCTGGCTTAGCGGAGGCTAATTTTTTGAAGTTATCCTCTGATTCTGTATCGAATATATTAACATGCACGGGAATTTTCTCTTGATAATGATTGTAATAATAAGGACTCCATTTAGCATTCAGCGGAGCTGCAACTGGTATGATACCAAGCGCTAATAAATTTCCGGTAGCGGAGACCGAAAAAGTAGAAATACGCTGGCGAGCCATCTTACTATAAGCAGAAGGTGAAATCCCAACTTCTTTTTTAAATTTTCGGCTAAAATAAAATTCGTCACTGTAACCTACTTTTCTAGCAATCTCACGAAGTAATAAATCGGTATCACGCAGTAATTGCTTGGCATGTCCGATACGTAGCGCCGTTAAATAATCTGTGGCACTTTGACCGAATGCCTTTTTAAATGCCTCTCCAAAGTAGCTGGAACTCAGACCCGAAATGAGTGCTAGATGCTTAATCGTGAGAGGTTGATGATGGTTTTTAGCAATATAATCTCGAATATCCTTTAATGATATTTGAGTTGTCGTATCTGTTATACTTCCCGTTTTCATATAAATGTCACCCCTTATTATAGGTATGAGAATTACTTGGCAGTAACCAATAGTTTTGGTAATGCACCGAGTAACTTCTCTCTTGTAAAGGCATCTCCGTAATTCCACTTTGTTGCATCCACTAAATAAGTATGGTTAGTTTGGACAGCAGGGAGTCCTTTCCACATATCGCTATTAATCAACTCCATCGTAGCCATTTGCGATTCGGGTTTATCAGATAACAACATAAAGATGCGGTCACCAGCATACTGAGGTAAGTGATCTATTGGTATTTCTCTATACCCTTCGCCTGCTTGAAGTAGCTTTTTGACTTGTGGGTGAGGCTGAAAACCATCTGGATGAAAAAGGGCAGGGGATAGACCTGTACAGCCCATAATAAAAAGGCGTTTGCCATGATCAAAAGTCAAAACAGATGCTGTTTCGCCAGGCTCTACAACTGTTTGTAGCTGCTGCCACATAGTATTTTCTTGGATTTTAAAATATTCTAGCCAATCTTCTGCACGCTGTTGTTGGCTAAGCCACTGCCCTAATAAAAGAACGCGTTCCTCCAATGAATCCCAGGAATTTAGGGTAACTGTTGGTGCAATAGAAGATAGTGCTTGATATTGCTGCTCGTCATTATTTGTAAAGATAATTAAATCAGGGTTCAGCTTCGAAGATTTTTCAAGATTGATTGGAAAGGCAACATCTTGAATATAAGGAACATGGTTTTTATAGAAGGATTTACTAATAGAGTTTTTGTTACCACCTATTGGCTGCACATCAAAAATCAACATATCCCCAAACGTTTCTCCATGATAAATAACACGATGCGGTGAACGAGGAATGGCTACCTCGTGTCCTGTCCAATCTTTTACAACAGTTTTTTGTTTATATTGTCGTGCAAACTGTTTTGGAGGTATTCCAATTACCTGTCGGAAGCGGCGATTAAAATAATATTCATCATCAAATCCCACTTGCTGCGCAATATCTTTTAATGGCTCATTTGTTTGTAGTAATAATTCCTTGGCATTTGTAAGACGTAAATCTGTAATATAATCAAGCGGTTTCTTCCCAGTTAAGGTTTGGAAGATCGTACTATATTGCCATTGAGCTATACGAGCGAGTTCCGCTAGCTTTTTCACTGTTAAAGGCTGTTGAAAATAGTTATGTATATAGTCGATAGTTTCTTCAACCGCCTTTGTCAACTGGTAGTTCATATGAAGCTGATGTTCAAATAATAAATTTAAGAGTTCATACAAGACTCCTTGTTGTTTAAGAAAATCCAATTTAGGATTTAAATTATACAGATCTTCGCTAAGACGAATTAATCGTGTATACGGATAAATTGTATATTCCACTTCATCAGAAAAAATAGATCCTAGATGTGGGGAAGGGTGCTTATGTTTTAGCTGAAAGGCTGAAAAGGCAATTTTATAGAAACGGTAACCATGATTTATATCCGATAAATCAATCATAGAATGGGGCTGAACAAGAAAAATTTTTCCTTTCGTCACCAAATAGGGTATATCATCAATCGTTAATGTCCCACAGCCATTTGTAAAAAGTATCATCGTATGATGAGAAGTCGAGATAAACGGATAGCTCTGCGAAATACAGTCAATATCTTCTAAATGAAATAGTAAATCATTGTTAATAGAAGCTGATTTATTGTCTTCCATCTGTTCACTTCCTTAGTAAATGAAAATGATTATCAATTAACTGTATTGTATAAAAAGTAAAGAGACATTTCAACAAAGATGAAATGTCTCTTGTTAGTTATTTTTTTAACATAGTAGGTAATTGTGATAACAGCCATTCTCTTGTTGAGGCATCGCTATCACTTTTTTCAATATCAAATGTGTAGACATGACCGTTCTTCGCTGCTGGTAGGTTCTTCCAAATTGGACTTTCCATCATTTCTTTTGTCGATTGTTTTGCTTCATCATCGACTGGTGTAAGGATGAAAATTCGATCACCAGCATATTCAGGAAGAAGTTCTGTGGAGATTTCAGCAAAGCCTGTTCCATCATCAAGAATTTTTTGTATGTTGTCGCCAGGCTTAAGCACATTTGAATCGTATAAAACTTGAGAAAGTCCAGCACGTGCCATGACAAATAATCGATCTCCTGGATAATATGTTAAAACCGATGCCGTTTCATCTGGTTTAATGATGTCATCAGCTACAAGCGACTCCCACATTTTATCCGCTTTTTCTGTATAAGCATCCATCCATTGAGTTGCTTCTTCTTTTTTATTAAGTATATCGCCCAGCTCTGTTAAGCGTTGGTTTAAGGGCGCAAAAGTATCAAACACGATAGTAGGGGCGATTTTAGAAAGCTGTGAATATGTTTTTTCATCTGAAGTACCAATAATGATAAGATCAGGCTTTAATGACAATGTTTTTTCCACATTAATAGGAAAACCAACGTCCTCCACATCTTTTACGCGATCTTCCCAAGCGTAATTTGTAATCCAAGAGAAGCCAGCACCAACTGTTTTGATATTCAATGCAAGTAAATCACCGTATCCTTCTCCATGATAAACCACTCTCTCAGGATCTACAGGAATTTCAACCTCATGACCTAAATAATCCTTATAGACCCGAGTGGTTGATGCTGATGCTGTTGTCTCTTCCTTCTTCGTTTCTTCATTGGTAGAACCACAAGCAGCCAGTATGATACTAACCAGTAGTAATAAGCTATAAATGAGCATATGTCGCTTTAATTTTTTCATGTCTCTTCCTCCGTAAATGATAATCATTATCGATATAGGCTAGCATAAATTAGTCAGTGACCTAGAACAATGGATAAAATGAAAAGGGGCCATTAAGGTTTATCCAAAAATCTAACTGTAACCTTAAATTAAAATCCGTTTTACCGTATAAGTATCCTTCCATTGGTGGAGAATGGACCTTTCATTGGACTAAGATTCGTGTAATGAAAGGGGGTAAAAATGAAAAATTATTGGGTGTTTGTCATAACAGGAATGCTATTAATTGTTACAACTAGGAGATTTGGTCGAATGGTATATGGAGTTATATTGCCGTTTATGCAGGAGGGAATGAGTTTCAAGACCACTCAATCTGGTTACTTAGGAACAATGCTGTTTTTAGGTTATTTTAAGAAAGATCCTATATGGGATAGCTTGCCAGCCGTAAAAAATGATCATCTTTATGTTTGGCCAGAGGAGCGCTCATAGTATATGACCCAACAGCCGTGTTGGCTCAGGTAGAGGAATTAACAAACTGGCTAACGAATAAAAAATAAGCTAAATAATTGGATATGCTAGTACAACATACTAAACAAAATTAAGTGAAATTCCATTAAATCACTCAGCCATTGGATTGTTTGAGTGATTTTTCTATGCTTATACAGGTTTATATTGAGAATAATTATCAATTATAATAAGCTTGTAGGTAGTGAAGAATTGGAAGGAATGATGTAGGATGCTACCAAAAGAGGAGTTTCTATTTCTTTGGAATCAAGCAACGATCAAAGTGCTCGATATAAGATATGAGCTATTCAAACCTGGGGAAATTGGAAAATCATATAGATTGCCTGCAAATATGTTTCTTTATGCCACAGGTGGTGGTGCGGAAGTTCAAATCGATTTAATAAACTATACACTAGAGGGCTTTCATCTTATTCACGGTGGAAAGGGCACCACACTACAAATAATGGCTACAGACAAAGGCTTTGAATATTTTTTAATATTTTATCGAGCTTCCATTCCTTTAACCTCAAATAAAATGATAGCAAGGGCGTTACAAACAAATAATCCTTTCAACTATCAATACAGTCTTGTTCCTAACTCACCTATTACAATGTTTGAAAAAATATATTTTATGTATAAGAAGTGGGAAAATGCCAATAACCTCAGCAAATTTACTGTTAAATCGCTATTCTATCAATTATTAAATGAAATTTTCATGCAGTTAGATCAGGACAGTGACGACATTCAAAAGCTAAATGTCTCTAGTCAAATTAAAGCCTATCTAGAGCAAAATTATGCACAGCCTTTAACCTTAGAATCCATTGCGAAGGCATTGCGCTATAGTCCATCTCATTTATCCATTCAATTCAAGCAACAATTAGGTTGCAGCCCGATTGAGTATTTAATTCAGCTACGTATTGAAAAAGCTTCTATTTTACTTGAGAGGACAAATGCTAGCTTACGCGATATCGCTTTGGGTGTCGGCTATAGTGATGTCTATTATTTTAGTAGACTTTTCAAAAAGAGAGTAGGCGTTTCTCCTACAAAATTCCGTCAAAAGCAAAAAGTAAGTGATCTGATAAAAGATAGTCCTTCAATGTCTGAAAGATACTCCATTGTCGATTGGAGCTTCCAAGATTATATTGAGAATGGTTATCAATATAATGAAAGGAAATATGAACCAATGAATAAAAGAGGTTTATCAGCTTTTACAACACTCTTTCTATGTCTGACGCTTTTATTAAGTGCTTGCAGTAGTGGGGCATCAACCAGTACACAGGGCGGGGAAAAACAAGCCTCTACCACTCAAGCAGTCAGCGAATCACAAACAAAAACTGTCTCTACTATGAAAGGAGACGTAGAAATACCTGTTAACCCTGAGCGAGTAGTGGTGATGTATTATACAGGTGATGTACTAGCATTTGATGTGACACCAGTGGGTTCTTCTAAAATACAAGAGGGAGCAGCATTTGAGGAAGAATTAAAAACAGTTGAAAGTTTAGGTGAATGGTTTGAACCAAATGTCGAGGCAGTGATTCAATTAAAACCTGATGTCATCATTATTCCAAGTAAGGATGAGCTTTACGATCAAATGCAGAAAATTGCACCTACAATCATGATCGATTTCTCAATCTCACTCGATGAACGTTTAACAAAGATTGGTGAAGTACTAGGGAAAGAGAAAGAAGCAAAAGAGCTTTTAGCTAGTTTCTATACAAAAGTAGAGGATAGCCAAGAGAAGCTAGAAGAGGCAGGTATTTCAGATAGAACGGTTAGTATTATGGAAGGCGGCAAAGGAAAAATGTCTGTTGTAACAAGCTATACCTTTGGACGTGGTTCTCAAGCTATTTATGAGTATTTAGGAATGAAAGCACCAGATATTATTCAAAAGAAAATAGATGATAAAAACAACACCAATGAGGCAATCGATGTTTCATTAGAAGTATTAACAGATTATGCAGGAGATTATGTGTTCCGCTCATCTTATGAAGGAATGGTAGATTTAACAGATCATCCAGTTTGGGCTAACATTCCTGCCATTAAAGAAGGAAGGCTTATCGAAATGGATTTTGGTTTTTGTTACTACAACGACATTTATTCATTATCAAAACAGCTAGATTTCATTGTGGATCAACTAGTTGCTACAACAAATTAAATTAAAAAATGGATGGTTTACCCCATAAATATTTATTGATACATAACATTTATGGAGCAGATATTTTCATTTACGATCAGACAAAGTCGATTAGTTGACTTTGTCTATTGTTTTTATAGCCCACTTTCAAAAGATAGCACTAAAGAAACCAACATCGTTTCAGGTTGGTATTTCTTTAGTGCTTTTATTTTAATTGTTTAGGATTTGGAATGTGTCAGATATAGTTGTTTGGATAATATGGCGATTTCCACTGATAATGAAATCGGCAGGAACTCGCTTGCCCAAATCATTTGAGCGGACGATGGATGAATTTGCTGTTAAACCTTCAATTATGATTTCCATATTGGCATCAAAGGTTACTGGTTTTTTATTCAATGTCGCTTGAAGTGTAATTCGGTTTGCCTTTTTAGTTACTTGAATATCCATTATTCCTTCATCTTCATTGACAAGTGTATAAAGTGGCGGAATGATGATGGTCATTTTGTCCTTTGTTGTAAGAATATAACGTTCCGTGTCAATTTCTGATGCGGCTACATTAATTTTGGCTCTATAAGTATTTTTATTTTTTGTCATCGCAGTTGTTTTTCCTGGAATAGCTGCCGTATCTGATAAATCAGGTTTTTTAGGTATGTTGTCTTTTGTAGGAAGTGTATGCTTTCCTTGTACAAAATCCACTAAAGTCCAAACATTTGGGACGAGTTGCTGCTGAACAGGTGTTAATGCTTCAAAAGAAGTTTTGACTGCCTGCACATCCTGAGCTGTCGATGTTTTTGGTGATAAAGCTGCAATAGCGTTTTCAACTTCTTTAGCTGCTGCTTTATCCTTTACAACCAGCTGTTCTGCATCAAGTAATTGTTGCTCGATACCTGCAGGTAAAGAAATATTTGAAAACCTTCGTAATGCATTAAGCTCTGCTCGGGCATTGGCTACATCTTTATGGAACGAGAGACGAGATGAATTAATCAATTGAATTTTATTGACCACCTTGTCAACAGATGTATTTGGCGCGATATAGGAAGTTAGAATTTTTTGCGCAGATGCACTTACAAATGTTTTTTGCGCTGCATTCAGGGTATTATACCAATCTTTTGTATCAGTAACATTTTGATAATAATTAGGGGACGTAGAATCCACAGAATACAATTTCTCTTCAATTTGTGCTGCCAGCTTACGATAAGCAATTCTTGTTTGCTGATGTGCTGACAAAGTGGAGTAGTTCGTGACATACTGTTTTTCCGTGCCCGTTAAAGCATTATAAGCTTTTAAAGCGGCCTCTAAGTTTGTTTGAAAGGTAGCTGTTGTATTGTTAATGTTGTTAATAAGTTGTACAACATTTGCCACGTTAGCATTGTAGTTAGCAGTTATGTAGGCTGAGTTTGGTAGTTCAGCAGCCGATACTGGCGCGGTGTAAAGAAGTGAAGGCACTGCCACTAAAGACAGTAAGACAAGTTTCTTTTTAGATTTCATAATGTAGAATCCTCCTGTGTTTAATGTTCTTGGTTAATTGAAGGCAGTATATACAATATATGGTGTTAATTTAATCTTAACATAGTCTAGAATCTTTTTTGTATTTATTAGTTGAACTTGTGCTGTTTATATTGCAAATGCTCAGTAAGTAGAAAAAGGTTGGAGAGACAAAGGGAACATTGCAACTTCTTCAAGTACTTTTGCTTTAAAATACCATATGCAAATGTGCTTAATATCTACCATGAAATAAGATTGAAGAGGTTTTTAGATGTGTGGTATAGAAGATGTATATTTCTGAATGCTAGAATAATTTAAAATTGCCTATTGTTATAGAGATTTTTGTTATTTTGGAAAAATAATATAAGAAGTTAATAGATTAAAGATGCAGAGGTTGGTTATTTTACTTTAATGAAACTTTACGATCTACTTAATAATACAGCCGCCGTTGAGGAGCAATATTGGCTGTTAAAAAAGACGCTTCAAGAGCATTTGGCAGTGGAACCAAGTGAGGAGATTGAGGATTGGTATAGAAGCTGGAAACAGATTAATACCATGTCTCAAGTAGATGCTTTTAATTAGTTAAAATTTTAAGGACTCTGCATGACGCAGAGTCCTTCTTTTAGTGTAATAAACCATCACGTTTAGCAGAGTTGTAATAGCTCAATGCGCTGTTCAAATTATTATAAGCACTTACGACTTCAAGCTGAGTTGCGTAATAATTGTTTACAATAGATTTCGCTTGTTCAATATAGTTATTTATATAGATCCAGTCATTTTGTGAAGTCCATTTTGAGTAATAAGGTACATCACTGCCATCTCCGTTGTACGATATTGACACAAGGTCATTATAGGCTGAAGTGATAAGGGACTCTAAATAAGATTTTTCGACATTATAACCACCATTTGTGCCATACTTATAAGCATTTTTATAAGTGCGAATAGCATTGTTTAAATTATTGATCGCGTTGGCAATATCAGTTTGAGTCGCATAATAATTATTGACAATTAACTGTGCAGACGAAACAGCAGCTTCGATGGCGTTTCTTTCCGTCTGAGTAGTCCAAGGCGAATTATAAGGGACATTTGAACCGTCCCATGAAACCGTAACATATTGAACAGAATTAATTAAAGATTGAAGGGAAGCTTTATCACCATAACCATATTTTGTACCACTCTTCTGAGCAGCTTGGTAGACTGCTAGTGCATTTTTATACTGATTGATGGCATTTTTCACCTGTTCTTGTGAGGCATTTGAATTATTTGCTATAGCTTTCGCACTTGCTACAGCAGAATCAAACACTGTACGGTCTGCTTGTGTTGTCCATTTGTCCGTATTTAAAACATCATAGCCGTTCACAGATACTTGTACATATGGTGGGGATGCGATAAGTGTATTAAGTTCCTTTTTATCAATGACAGGAAGCGTCACGGAGACACGACTATCGTCCACCTGTACATTGTTTACCAGATGTCCTGAATCTAAAGCTACTTTAGTACCGCCTTTTACAACAATTTGCTCAATTTTACCCTCACCATAAAGGTTAAAATCTTTCAATACATCAATTGTAAGTTTTTCTATATTAGTCATTGCTTCAAAAGATTCCACTTTACCTACTACATCTACTTTGGCAAGAGTTTGGTCAGAAGATATATTGACTTTAGTACGTCCCAAATTGATGTTTGATGATTTCATATCGATTAGGTTGACGTATAGCCAACTTACCTTTTTCGTGACAATTGGTTTTAGTGTAATTGTTTCATCTACTACTACTTCATCGAGTGTAACGGCTTTTTTTACTCTGTTTGTAATGATAAGCTGTCCATCTACGCTAACATCTTGAACCTTTACATAGTCAGCGTTTACAGTAAGATCTCCCGAGATTAGTGCGTCACCTCCATCAAAATAGACAGTTTTTTTGCTAGTACCTGCTTTGTTTAATATTAATGAGGTAACGTCCGTAATTTGACCATTTTTCACTACAATGGTAGCTCGGGCATTGGTTAATGCAGCTTTATTTGAAGTATCAAATAGGGGCTTTAATGCCGATTGAATTCTAAATGTACCATTAGATGTTATCACAGTATCTTTTGTTATATTTTTGATCGTTACGGATTCACCTATTACTTTTTTGGCTGCTGCTACATGTGTCTCATATGAATTTGATTGTATTTGAGATGATGCGGCATTCGCAGTAGACATTGGTAATACTAGTGTCGCTGTAATAGCCGTGGCCATTAATGTTGATAGCGCTTTATTTTTCATGTAAGTCACTCCAATCATACTATTTAATAGTTAATATATCATATTTTTCTATAATTTAGAATTCAAAGAGGATGTTTTACTATGAATCTCAATTCAAATAAGTCATTAGTCATTCATATTGAAAAATAATTGATTAGCAAAGTATCGGTATTTTTCTCTATAATTCTGTAAATTTTCTACTTTATTCGCTAAATAATTTATTGTGATACAATCATCCATCTATTATTATTAGTATAAAAGTGGGGGTGTTAGTTATGAAAAAATCAAGAGGAATTGCCTTAAAACTTTCTTCCCTTATAATAGGATTATTTCTCATTTTATTTTTATCCTATACTGTCATAACGGGAATTATTATAAAAAAGCAAAGTGTTGAAGACGCAGAGCATGGAACATTGCAAACTGCTGAATCCTCTGCAGCTATTATGAGTGAAAGATTTAAGAAAGCCAATACGACATTACAAACAACAAAGCGTATCATAGAAAGCATGGAGAAGAATAATACGTTGTCTACCAAAGGTGTCATAGACATAATGGAAAAAAATTTAGCTAGCAATAATGACATTCTTGGAGTAGGAGCAATCTTTGAGCAAGAATCTATTATTTTAGAACCAACTGAGGCTTCTTTAGTAGATAGTAAAAATCGCTTTATCCCTTATTTAAGTAAGAACGGAAATGATATCTCGACTGCTCTAATCGAAGGTATTGATGATAAGAGTATTTCTGAATGGTATTGGGTACCAAAAGAAGAGAGACGTGCAGTTTTGACAGAGCCCTATGATTATAATGTAAACGGACAATCCGTATTAATGACAACGATTTCGGTGCCATTGATCAATGCTTCCGGATCATTTTTCGGTGTATTGACAGCCGATGTATCAATAGATTTTTTAAATGATTTAACAAAATCGAATGCCCCAGAGGGCGGTTATGCGGCAATTATTACGAATAAAGGTGTGCTAACAGCTAACAGTTTTGGTGATGAGCTAGTTGGGCGCAATATGCAAGAGGATCCTACTTGGACAAGTATTAGTAAGACAATGGAAAATGGTGAACTAACAAGTATGTACGTTGACTCTAATCAACTGAAGGAAAAGGCCTATAATGTTTTTGCTCCAATGATTTTAGAGGGTATTGACGAAACATGGACTGTTCAAGTCGTGTTAGCTGAATCAAAGATTCTAGAAACATATAATCATGTATTTGTATTTACGATTATTGCTTCCATTATTATGGTGGTTTTGATGACAGCTGCAAGTGTGTTATTCATCTATAAACAACTAAAACCACTTAAATTTTTACGTGCATCGATTGAAACTGCAGCCGAAGGGGATTTAACACAAAAGGTAGAAGAGCGATATATTAAGCCTGATGAAATTGGTGCAGTGGCTGTGGCTTATAATAATATGTTAGATAAAACCAATAGTGCGATTCAAACTGTACTAAATTCCACAAGGTTATTGAACCAATCTTCTAATCAGGTAAATGAGGCATTTAATGAGGTAGTTGCTTCTAGTCAAGAGGTTTCTGTAGCTATCAACGAGATTGCACAAGGAGCTTCGAAGCAATCAGAGGATACAGAAGAAACAAATTATCGAATGATGGATTTATCAGATCAGATTGATGCGATTACGGCTCTATCTAATGAAATGGATGAGCTATCTCATAAAACAGGTGTAACAACAGAAAAAGGATTGCATGAGGTTGAAAGTTTAAGAGAGCGTAATATGGAGACAAATGAAATGAATGGGCGTATTCAGCAGCAAATGGAATCATTAGCTTTCAATATTGCCAATATTAATCAGATTATTGCTTCGATCCAAAGTATTACCGAGCAGACTAATCTGCTAGCTTTAAATGCAAGTATCGAGGCTGCACGTGCTGGTGAACATGGTAAAGGATTTGCTGTAGTTGCAGAGGAAGTTAGAAAGCTAGCAGAACAATCTAAGAATGAAACAGAAATTATTAAGAGTACAGTAGAAAGCATTCTTGAAAATTCTCAGCAGACGGTTGCTGTGATTGCATCTAATGCAGATTTAATGCAATCTCAAAATGAGTCCGTACAAAGCACGCAACTAGCATTTAAAGATAGCAGTGACTTGTCAGGTTCAATTGCAAATTCTATTAGTGAATTAATGAATAAACTATCTAGCATGTTAGAGCATAAAAATCAAGCAATCATGGCTATCCAAAGTATTTCGGCTATTTCAGAGCAAACAGCAGCCTCTGCGGAACAAGTAAGTGCTTCTGCAATGGATCAACAAGTAGAATTACAAAAAGTAGCTGAGTCTATTCAAAATATGAACGATATTTCAAACGAGCTACAAGAAGTTGTAAACCGATTTAAGCTTGCTTAAAAAGAAAGGCTGCCTTCAATATAGAGGCAGTCTTCTTTATGGTGAAAGCCAGAGAAATTGACCTAGAAGGAATTCAACACTACTATTCACACTGGAAGGGGGACATTGAAATGATGTATCTCGGAATGATTTTCTTTCAAATTGTTGTACCTATTTTAGTGTTACTTGTAATAGGCGCTATACTACAAAAGAAATTTCGCTTTAATTTAAAAGCATTGTCTCAGCTTATTACATATTGCTTTATGCCAGCAGCTGTTTTTATAAATTTATATGAAACACATGTGGAGTTATCTGTACTGGCAGAGGTCGGATTATTTATTGTACTTTTTATCGGTAGTCAAATGTTGCTCAGTCATTTTATGGCAAAAGGGTTAGGTTTACCTAGAACAGAGGCAGCTGTCTTTAAAAATAGTGTGGTGCTTATTAACTCGGGCAATTACGGTATTCCAGTGGCTCAAATGATATTTGCCACGCAACCTATTGGGGTAGCCATTCAGGTCATGCTCGTAATCTTTCAAAATATGACTACGTATACATATGGTTTATACAATTTAATTTCTTCTACAAAGTCAGGTATGACAATCATTAAGGATTTTTTTAAAATGCCTATTATTCATGCGCTGATTATAGGTGCAGCTATGAATTATTTTGATATTGGTATTCCACAGTTTATCAAAATACCAGTAGAACATGTGGCAGATGGATTTATTGCTGTGGCCTTAATTACATTAGGCGCGCAATTATCACAACTAGAGATGAAATCAATGTTTAATAAAACCGTCTTTATCAGCTGTTTTACGCGATTAATTATTGGACCTTCTGTTGCATTAGCCATTATTTATATATTGGGATTAGATGGAGTCGTCGCACAATCACTGTTTATAGCTAGTGCCTTTCCAACATCTCGTAATAGTTCTAGTCTAGCATTGGAATATGATGTAGAATCAGCAACAGCCGCGCAAGCTGTTTTATTTTCAACCATTGTAAGCTGTATAACTGTAACCATTGTGATCTATTTTGCGGAAATATTATTTACCTAGTAAGATAAAAAATAACTTCCATCTCTTAGTATTATCTGCTACACTAGCATCAAACTAAATAGTATTAACTAGGGGAGTCTGATGAGTCAGGCTGAGAGGGAAACGCTACGAAGTTTCTTGACCCTTTGGACCTGATCTGGCTCATACCAGCGTGGGAAAGTTAAGAAGCTATTGCAGAGTATGCAATCAATAGACCTTTACATTCGTGGCCGGATCCAAATAATTATTTTGGATTCGGCCTTTATTTTTTGGATTGTTGGGTGAGCTAGATTCGGTCCTTGTATCAAAATATATTTAAGGGAGAGAAGTAGCTCATGTCAGCAATTAGTGAAAAGAATATTACCATTATGTCTAGCTTTGAAGGAAGCAAAAAAGTATATGTGGAAGGATCACGCCCAGATATTCTAGTACCTATGCGAGAAATTGCATTAAGTCCGACAACAGGCAGCTTTGGAAATGAAGAAAATGCTCCTATTCGAGTATATGATACAAGTGGGCCCTATACAGATCCAGCCTACCAAGTAGATATTACGAAAGGTTTACCTGCCTTACGAAATGCATGGATTCAAGAGCGAGGGGATGTAGAAGCATATGAGGGACGCTCCATTAAACCTGAGGATAATGGCTTTCGTCATGTTGATGACCCGCGTATTCAAGAAAATGTCTTTCCTGAGTTGGCGAGAAAGCCTTTTCGTGCTAAAAAAGGTAAAAATGTGACACAGCTTTACTATGCACGAAGGGGGATGATAACGCCTGAAATGGAGTTTGTAGCGATACGTGAAAATATGGATCCTGAATTTGTACGTTCAGAAATTGCAGCTGGGCGTGCTATAATGCCTTCTAATATTAATCACCCTGAGGCAGAACCAATGATTATTGGGCGTAATTTTCATGTAAAGATCAATGCGAATATCGGGAATTCTGCTGTATCTTCTTCCATTGCAGAAGAAGTTGAGAAAATGACCTGGGCAACTCGATGGGGCGCAGATAATATTATGGATTTATCGACTGGTAAACATATTCATACAACGAGAGAATGGATTATTCGAAATGCTGCAGTACCAGTGGGAACAGTGCCAATTTATCAGGCTTTAGAAAAGGTAAATGGTGTAGCAGAGGATTTAACGTGGGAGGTTTATCGTGATACCCTCATCGAGCAAGCTGAGCAGGGTGTGGATTATTTCACTATTCATGCAGGTGTCCTTTTACGCTATGTACCGCTTACAGCAAATCGTGTGACAGGTATTGTATCTCGAGGTGGCTCTATCATGGCACAGTGGTGTTTATATCATCATCAAGAGAATTTCCTGTATACACACTTTGAGGAAATTTGTGAAATTATGAAAGCCTATGATGTTGCTTTTTCCTTAGGTGATGGTTTACGCCCAGGCTCAATTGCAGATGCCAATGATGAGGCACAATTTGCAGAGCTTGAAACACTAGGTGAGCTAACACAAATTGCTTGGCAGCATGATGTTCAGGTGATGGTTGAAGGACCAGGTCATGTACCAATGCATCTGATTAAAGAAAATATGGACAAGCAATTAGAGGTTTGTAAGGAAGCGCCCTTCTATACATTAGGACCACTCACAACAGATATTGCTCCAGGTTATGACCACATTACATCAGCCATTGGGGCAGCCATGATTGGCTGGTTTGGTACAGCGATGCTTTGTTATGTGACACCGAAAGAGCATCTTGGTTTACCGAATCGCGAGGACGTTCGTGTGGGCGTTATCACTTATAAAATTGCTGCACATGCTGCTGATTTAGCAAAAGGTCATCCAGGTGCACAACAACGAGACGATGCGCTGTCTAAAGCGCGCTTTGAGTTCCGTTGGCGTGATCAATTCAATCTGTCACTAGATCCCGAGCGTGCAGTGGAATATCATGATGAGACACTGCCAGCAGAGGGAGCAAAAACAGCACACTTTTGTTCTATGTGCGGGCCTAAATTCTGTAGCATGAGAATTTCACAGGATATTCGTAATTATGCGAAAGATAAGGATTTGAATACGACTGAAGCGATCCATCAAGGTATGAAAGAAAAGGCTGAGGAGTTTAAAAAAGCAGGCAGTCAAATTTATCAATAATGAAAGAAAAGGCTTATGTCAGAAAAATAGACATAGGCCTTTTCTTAATCAAAAAACTCCATGTGAATAGTGGATTCACATGGAGTAAAAGTTGGATTTGGATATCAATAATAACGTGGAATATTAAACGTTTGTTGGTTGTTTTACATATGGATTTGTAAGGTCCATACCTTCTAAGGAAAGACCCATCGCTTTAGCGACACCTTCACCATATGCTGGGTCAGCTAGATAGCAGTGAAGGATGTGACGGCGTTTGATGAATTCTTCAACAGAAGCCATATCGTTCGCGGTATTTTCAAATAAGCGTTGCTGCTCTTCCGAAGTCAATAGACGGAATAGTTTACCTGGTTGTTCAAAGTAATTATTATCGTCTTCACGGAAATCATGAATACCTGCATGACCATCAATACGTAATTCAGGCTCTTTATGGTCTAAATTATGCTCCCACTCACCATAGCTATTTGGTTCATAGCTTAATGTCGAACCAAGATTGCCATCAAAGCGCATTGCTCCATCGCGGTGGAAAGTACGGAATGGACATTTTGGTGCGTTGACAGGAAGCATATAGTGGTTTACACCAAGACGATAGCGTTGGGCATCCGCATATGCAAAGATACGACCTTGTAACATTTTATCTGGTGAGAAGCTGATGCCAGGAACAATGTTAGATGGTGCGAATGCAGCTTGTTCAACTTCTGCAAAGTAGTTGTCTGGATTTTTGTTTAACTCGAATTCACCTACAGGAATTAATGGGAAGTCTTTTTTATACCATACCTTTGTTAAATCAAATGGGTTGTATGGTAGCTCACGAGCTTGCTCCTCTGTCATTACCTGAATGTACATTTTCCATTTAGGGAAATCGCCTTTTTCAATTGCTTCATATAAATCACGTTGTGAAGATTCGCGGTCTTGACCAATAATCTCATTAGCCTCGGCACCAGTTAAATTCTTAATGCCTTGCTCTGTACGGAAGTGGAATTTAACCCAAACACGTTCATTATTAGCATTGATAAAGCTATACGTATGAGAACCAAATCCGTGCATATTACGGTAACCAGCTGGAATACCACGGTCAGACATAACAATTGTCACTTGGTGAAGTGCTTCAGGTAATGAAGTCCAGAAATCCCAGTTAGAGTTGGCATTTTTCATATTTGTACGTGGGTCACGTTTTACCACATGGTTTAAATCTGTAAAGTGTAAAGGATCGCGGAAGAAGAATACTGGTGTATTGTTCCCTACTAAATCCCAGTTTCCATCTTCTGTATAAAATTTAAGGGCGAAGCCACGAATATCTCGCTCTGCATCTGCTGCACCGCGCTCACCCGCTACTGTAGAGAAACGTGCGAACATTTCAGTTTTCTTGCCGATCTCTGAGAAGATTTTCGCTTTAGTATATTGTGAAATATCATGCGTTACAGTAAAAGTACCAAATGCACCTGAGCCCTTTGCGTGCATACGACGTTCCGGAATTACTTCACGATTGAAATTTGCTAGTTTTTCAACTAACCATACATCCTGAAGTAAAAGAGGGCCACGTGGACCTGCTGACATAGAGTCATGGTTACTTACTACTGGAGCGCCACCTGCTGTTGTAAAACGACGGCTACGATCATTTGCGTTTGTCATATTAGTTTACCTCCTGAAAAAAATGTGAGTCAAACTCTTCGTCTATAACTATAACAAATATAAAATAGAATTGCTAGTACATTATAATAATTATCGTTAAAGAATTTTTATATTTAAGTATAAACTATAAATATATGCGCTAGACATACGGAATATACATAGTTTTTAACTTTAATTTATTTTATCTAATCTCAATTTTATAGATAATTCTCACGTTAAGATTAGGATAATGACATCATGATAAGAGTCTTTATTGAAAATAAAATCAACTAATTGAAAACTATTTTAATCAATCTTTTATTTTTTTCTATATCGGTTAGGTGTAATACCAATTTGTTGCTTAAATAATTTTATAAAATAATTTGGATCATCAAAACCGTTTAAATGAGCAATTTCACTAATAGCAAAATCTGTTTCTAGCAGCATTTTTGTGGCATGATGAATTCTTACTTGCTGTAAATAGCGCTTAAATGGCAAGCCTTGTTTTCTTGAGAAAATCGTACTTAAATAATTGGGGCTTATTCCAAGCTTATGAGCAACAAAGGGAAGAGACAGTGCACTATCTTTAAATTGTTGATCAATTATTTCTATAGCTAGTTCAACATAATCAGCTCGTTTCTCTATTCGGGCTACCCTTGCTAACTCAATTAATGTCTGCGTGAAAGAAATAATCTCATTGAGTATCGTGTAAAATATAGGATGCTCAATGATTAAGTGAAATAGCTGACGGTAGTTTTGTTCGATAACCGCTTTTTCATGTAATTTATATTTCAGCATAAAGCGTCTAATTTGTGCTAAGACACTCGTCAGATGAATGCGTAAATCATCTTGCTCATAATATATGCCTTCATTAGAAAGCCGATATAAAAATGTTTTAACGGCCTCTAGGTTTCCATCTTCCAAACTACTTATTAGTAATTGTTGCTCTTCAGGTGTCAGTAAGGGATCAAAGGGCTGAGTTTCATATTGTTTGCTCGCATAAAAAATATGGCCAAAGCCCTCATAAAAACTTTGATGTAGTGCACGCTTTGTTAATGTATACATATTTTTAATGGTTGTAGGTGTTCCATCATATATGCCGATATTTAAAGAACTATTACTAATCAAACGCCATTCCTTCATAAGTGTACGTACATCTTTTTCCACAATCCTTATATCATTTGTTTGAAAAAGACATACGATTCTATTAGATAGAGGGTAGGTTTTCATATGAAAGTGAATCGGTGTTTGTTGAAGCCAATTGTAAAGCTTATTGAAGGTTTCAGTATGCTCGGGTTCAATCATTGTGAAATGTATCGTGGTCTCAATTGAACTAGATTTATTATCTAAAAATAATTGATTATAAAAGGAATCGTTTGTAGCCTCTTGAGCATCTTCTGTAATCTGGGGTGTGCGAAGAGAAATGGTTGTGAGTTTTTTCTTTAATAGCTCTAAATCAATAGGCTTCACAAAAAGATGAGCCACTTGTAAATCAATTGCCTTCAAAGCATTTTTAAATAATGGCTCTGTTGTCATTGCTAAAATGGCACCAGAAAGCTTCTGTAAATCGCGATAAAGACCTGCTAAGCGATTATTAGGAAATAAATCGATATTTAACAGTATGGCGTCTGGTTCAAATTGTCGAATAATTTGGGGCACTTCTGAAATACTTGTACACATTTCAATAACAACATCTCCAGGGAAGTATGTATGTAAAAACCACTTTATTCCTGCTAGGTCAGTAGGATCGCGATCAATTAATAACAGCTTCATACCATCAACCTTTCTTAAAAAAATACAGTTTCATATAAAAGTACGATTATATTAATAAAAATAACATAGTAATCTGAAAAAAGTCTTGTTTTCTCTATTAAAATTCTCTATATTCTGAAAAAGGTAGTTAGTACAATGTAAATAGAGTAATTGATCATCAGCAACAATCAACTTTGGATATAAAAACGCTTAGAAAGTTTGATACTGATGTTTTCGTATTACGAAAATATGAATGAAGATAATTTATTTACATAGCCATATAGGGAATAGGGGGATGTCATGTGAAGTCAATCATCGAGCTTGATGGCAATACATTAACAAGACAACAAATAGAGGAAATCGTGAAGGGGCAAGCAACAGTTGCACTTGCTACAGAGAGTTTGGAACGTATTCGTTTAAGTAGAGAGCGTATCGAAAAGCGTTTAGCTGAAGGCCAAACAATTTATGGTGTGAATACAGGGTTTGGTAAACTCAGCCATATAAAAATTGAAGAAGAAGACATTGAGCTATTGCAGCTAAATTTATTACGATCAGATGCAACCGGTGTTGGTGAACCATTCCCAACAGATGTTGTACGTGCAATGATGGTGTTACGTGCCAATGCTTTGGCCAGAGGATTTTCTGGCATTCGTGAGGAAACTGTCCAACTATTGTTGAATCTTATTAATAAAGGTGTTCATCCAATTGTTCCGTCACAAGGTTCAGTAGGAGCAAGTGGTGATTTAGCGCCTTTATCACATTTGGCATTAGTGTTAGTGGGAGAAGGAAAGGCTGAGTTTAACGGAGAAATCATGAGTGGTAGTGACGCGCTAAAGCAAGCAGGATTAACCCCTGTTAGACTTCAAGCTAAAGAGGGGCTAGCATTAGTTAACGGTACACAAGCTATGACGGGGATAGGTGTATTAACGGTCAATGAAGCTGAACGAATCGGTCTTGCAGCAGATATGGCTGCTAGCTTAACACTGGAAGCTTTAAAGGGCATTACCTCTGCATTTGATCCAGCACTTTTAGCAGTAAGACCACATCCTGAGTTAGAACTAGTGGGCGGGCGTATTCGTAAGTGGCTTGATGGTAGTAAACGTGTGACAAAGCAGGGTGAAATTCGCATGCAGGATGCTTATTCACTACGTTGTATACCACAAGTACATGGTGCTTCTTGGCAGTCATTTTTCTACGCGCAGGATCGTGTTCAAACTGAAATGAATGCAACAACTGATAATCCAATCGTTTTAGAAAGCGGGGAGGTTTTATCGGGTGGGCATTTCCATGGACAGCCAATAGCCTTGGCAATGGACTTTTTGAAAATAGGTGTATGTGAGTGGGCCAATATTTCAGAACGCCGTACAGAACGTATGGTAAATCCTCAGCTTAATGAAGGGCTTCCGCCGTTTCTAGCAACAAATCCTGGGATTGAATGTGGACTTATGATTGCTCAATATACAGCAGCCTCTATTGTCTCAGAAAATAAAGTTTTAGCACATCCTTCGAGTGTGGATTCTATTCCTACATCAGGTAACCAAGAGGATCATGTAAGTATGGGAACAACTTCGGCACGACAAGTACGTCAGATTGTTCACAACGCTGCTCGCGTTATAGCTATCGAATTGATTTGTGCATCACAGGCTATTCATTTAGACAAGGCAGAAGAGCAATTATCTCCTACTACAAGTAAATTCTTAAAGAAAGTGCGAGAATTTTGTCCACCATTACTAGCCGATCAACCAATTGGCGATGAAATTGAAGCATTGGCGAAATATTTACTATCAAGTAATGAATTAGTAAATGAATATGTGTAAATTGGATTAATTTAATATGAAAGAGCAAAGGCGTGGCTCGGTTATACACCGAGTAGCCTCTGCTTTGAAAATATTTATATGTAATTAAGTCTGAATATTCAGTTATTTTAGAGTTTTAGACAGCGTTATTTTTAATAGGAAAAGGAGCGTGTTTTTAATGGTATTTAAGACAGATATTCGTGCACCACGTGGAAATGAACTCACATGTAAGGGATGGACACAGGAAGCTGCAATGCGTATGTTAATGAATAATCTTGACCCAGAGGTGGCAGAGAATCCAGATGAACTGATTGTTTATGGGGGTATTGGTAAGGCTGCTCGTAACTGGGAAAGCTATGAGCAAATCATTGCCTCTTTGAAAGAATTAGAGAATGATGAGACTCTATTAATCCAATCTGGAAAGCCAGTAGCTGTATTCCGTACACATGAGCATTCCCCTCGAGTGTTGATTGCTAATTCAAACCTTGTACCAGCATGGGCAAATTGGGATCACTTTTATGAATTAGAAGAAAGAGATTTAATGATGTATGGTCAAATGACTGCTGGGAGCTGGATTTATATTGGTGCTCAAGGAATTTTACAAGGCACTTATCTGTCCTTTATAGAAGCAGGAAAAAAGGTATTTGGTACTGCTGATTTACGGGGTAAATTCATCCTTACAGGTGGTATGGGCGGTATGAGTGGTGCACAGCCATTAGCAGGGAAAATGGCTGGTGCTGTAATCTTAGTTGTTGAAGTTGAACGTGCTCGCATTGAACGTAAAATCAAAGAAGGCTACTGTGATTATATTGTAGAAACTGTAGATGAAGCAATTGCATTAGTTAATAAATTACGTGACCAAAATGAGCCAGCATCCATTGGCCTTGTTGGTAACTGTGCTGATGTTAATCGTGAGTTGTTGAATCGTGGAATTATTCCAGATTTTGTGACAGACCAAACATCTGCACATGATCCGATTAATGGTTATGTACCTAATGGCATGACCTTTGAAGAAGCGCTAAAACTTCGCAAAGAGGATGTAAAAACATATGAGCGTAAAGCAAAAGAAACAATGGCAGAGCATGTTCGTACAATGCTAGAGTTCCAAGAGGCAGGCGCAGAAGTATTTGATTATGGGAATAACATTCGTGCCTATGCCAAAGAAATGGGTGTGACAAATGCCTTTGATTTCCCAGGCTTTGTACCAGCGTATATTCGTCCGTTATTCTGTGAAGGAAAGGGCCCATTCCGTTGGGCGGCGCTTTCAGGAGACCCTGAGGATATATATAAAACAGATGCACTGGCAAAAGAGATGTTCGCTGAAGATGAGGGGCTAGTCAATTGGATTGATATGGCACAAAAAATGGTGAAATGGCAAGGGCTACCTGCACGCATTTGCTGGTTAGGCTATGGTGATCGTCATCGTTTTGCATTAAAGGTCAATGAAATGGTTGCAAATGGTGAATTATCAGCACCAATTGTCTTTGGTCGCGATCACTTAGATTCAGGTTCTGTAGCATCACCAAATCGTGAAACAGAAGGGATGCTAGATGGTTCGGATGCGGTATCGGATTGGCCAATTTTAAATGCTCTAGTTAATACTGCAAGTGGTGCAAGCTGGGTAAGCGTACACCATGGTGGTGGTGTAGGAATGGGTTATTCACAGCATGCAGGTCAAGTCTTAGTAGCAGATGGATCAGAGCTTGCCGCTGAAAAAATTGCACGTGTATTAGTTTCAGACCCTGGAATGGGCGTTGCTCGTCATGCTGATGCAGGCTACGATATTGCTATCGATACAGCAAAAAACAAAGGTGTCCATATACCAATGTTAAAGGGTGATGTGAAGTGACTATTCTAATAAAAAATGCAAATGAAGTAATTACCTTGAAAAGTAATGTACAAGGACCACGTACAAAAGAACAAATGCAGGAAATTGCAGTAATAGAATATGGCAGTGTTCTAATTGAAGAAGAGCGTATTGTAGCAGTAGGAGCGTATGAGCAACTAGAAGCTGACTTTCCAGAATTAATAAAGAAGGCAGAAACGATTGATGCTACTGGTAAGATTGTTATGCCTGGCTTAGTGGATTGTCATACACATTTAGTGCATGGTGGAACACGCGAGCAAGAGTTTAATATGAGATTAAATGGTTCTACCTATATGGAAATCATGAATGCAGGCGGTGGCATTCATGCTACAACAAAGCGTACACGAGAAACAAGCTTTGATGAATTATATGAAAAAACGATGCAGCATTTAGATGTATTTTTAAAGCATGGCGTAACAACAGTTGAAGCAAAATCAGGGTATGGCTTGGATTGGGAAACGGAAAAGAAACAGCTAGAGGTCGCAAAAGAATTACACGCTGCACATCATATTGATGTCATTAGCACGTTTATGGGAGCTCATGCAGTTCCTCGTGATTATAAGGGGCGTGAGGATGAATTTGTGGATGTGGTGGTCAATGAGATGCTGCCAAAAGTAGCAGAACTAGAGTTGGCTGAATTTAATGATGTATTTTGTGAAAAAGGCGTCTTTACACCCGAACAATCCCGACGCATTTTAGAGGCTGGAAAAGCACTAGGCTTAACCCCAAAAATACATGCGGATGAAATTGAACCTTATCAAGGCGCAGAGCTGGCTGCGGAAGTAGAGGCCATTTCTGCGGAGCATTTGTTAGTTGCTTCTGATAAGGGAATTAAAAAAATGGCTGAAGCGGGTACAATTGCTGTATTGCTGCCAGGTACTGCATTCTTTTTACGTGCACCCTTTGCAAGAGGGCGTCTAATGATTGACGAGGGAGTGCCTGTGGCGATATCAACAGACTTTAACCCTGGGTCATCCCCAACAATGAGCCTACCCTTCATTATGAATTTAGCTTGCATGCATATGGGTATGACATTGGAGGAAGTATTAACGGCAACAACAATTAATGCAGCATATGCCCTAAATCGAGGCGAGCAAATTGGTTCCCTTGAAGCACATAAAAAAGCTGACGTACTTATCCTTGATGTTGCGAATTACAAGCAACTGCAATATTTCTACGGCATGAATCATACACATACAGTAATCAAAAATGGGCAAGTTGTTGTAAAAAACGGAATTCTGCTGAAAGATCAATAATAATAATGGGCATAAATAAGGCGGAGTAGCTTTATTTATGCTTTTTTTTATAAATTAGTTGCAAATGCTTTGCTGAAAGATTATAATTCTAATAAATAGTAATTATAGAATTACAAATTACTTAAAGCTTGTAATTATAGAAGGGGTTATACAATGACAAAATTTCGTACTGAAGAAGAAGTGCTTGCACATTATGATTCCTCAAAATATCTAACACCTGATGGATATACCGCAGATATTGCTATTTTTACAATTGTCTCAGAAAAAAAAGAAGAAAAAGCACCGCCGAACATGACGCTAAAGATTATGCTCATTAAACGTGCTACTAAGGATGCTGAAGGAAATCCCAATATTGAAGGAGGAAAATGGGCACTTCCAGGGGGCTTTGTAGATGCAAATCAAAAAGAAACTGCCTTTATCGCAGCAAAGAGAGAATTAAAAGAAGAAACAAATGTAGAAGGTTTACATGTTCAACATTTTGGTGTTTATGATGAGATCGATCGAGATCCACGCGGTTGGATGATTTCAAATGCATTTTATGCCATTGTTCCTGAGACATATATTGAGCAACGACAAGCGAATGATGATGCAGATGATGTAGAACTGTTCGATATAGAAAGTGTATTTACGCTTCCATTAGCTTTCGATCATCGAAAAATCATTTCCGATGCGTTGCATTTTATTAAAAGGGATATGATACAAACAACTGTTGCCAAAAACTTTTTACCACAAGAGTTTACATTGTCCGAATTGCAACGAGTACTACTAACAGTTGGAGAAGATCCACGAATCTCTAACGATTCCGTATTCTTTACAAAAGCACCTAAATTACCATTTATCGAAAAAGCATTGGATGAAGAAGGAAAACCGAAGAAAACAAAAAGAAATTCGTTCCGGCCTTCCCAGCTCTATACATTTAATGATTTTGAAATGGTAGAGTCTATCTATCATTAGGAAAGATCCGTCTTTCCTGTTTATTTTAATAAATGTAATTTGTAATTTTAGTATTACTAATTAATTAAATGGAGTGATGAAATGATGAAAAAGCGTGCATTAATTAATATTGATTATACAGTGGATTTCGTTGCGACGGATGGGGCTCTTACTTGCGGAGAGCCTGGGCAATTGCTCGAACGTGCAAATGTTGATTTAACAAAGGAGTTTATTAAGAGGGGGGATTTTACAGTATTTGCGATAGATGTTCATGAAAAGGGAGATGTTTATCATCCAGAAACAAAGCTATTCCCACCTCATAATATTCGTCATACAGAAGGTAGAGAGTTATATGGTGCATTAAACGCATTATATGAAGAAAATAAAGATCAAGATTTCGTCTATTACATTGATAAAACGCGTTATTCTGCTTTTGCAGGGACAGATCTAGAATTGAAATTGCGTGAAAGAGGAATTACTGAGCTGCATTTAATCGGCGTTTGTACAGATATCTGTGTTCTTCATACAGCAGTAGATGCTTATAATAAAGGGTTCGATATCGTCATTCATAAAAATGCTGTCGCCTCCTTTAATCAAGCTGGACATGAGTGGGCGTTAAATCATTTCGAGCATACTCTAGGTGCAACTATTATTTGACATGAATGGAGGGGAAAATATGAAATATGTAGATGATAGTTTCATGTTACACACGGACCTATACCAAATTAATATGGTTCAAACTTATTGGCAAGATGGTGTTCATCAACGTAAAGCTGTTTTCGAACTATATTTTAGAAAGCTTCCATTTGGCAATGGCTATGGAGTTTTCGCTGGATTGAAAAAAGTGATTGAGTTTATTAATAACTTTGGTTTCTCTCAAAGCGATATTCAATATTTACGAGAAGAGGGGAAGTATCCCGAGGAATTTCTTGAATACCTAAAAGAACTTAAATTTACAGGGACAATTAAGGGGATGAGAGAGGGAGAATTGGTCTTTGCAAACGAGCCTATCCTGCGAATTGAAGCACCATTAGCAGAGGCTCAATTAATTGAAACGCCGTTGTTAAATATCGTTAATTACCAAACCCTGATTGCGACAAAAGCTTCACGTATCAAACAAGTGACGGGTGAGGATGTTGTAATGGAATTTGGAACCCGCCGCGCACACGAATTTGATGCTGCTATTTGGGGAACTCGTGCTGCTTATATAGGCGGATTCTCTGCAACAAGCAATGTAAGAGCAGGAAAATTATTCGGTATTCCTGTGTCAGGAACACATGCCCATGCGATGATTCAAACCTATCGAGATGAATATACTGCGTTTAAAAAATACGCAGCAGCCCATAAAGACTGTGTTTTCCTAGTAGATACTTATGACACACTACGTTCTGGTGTTCCTAATGCTATCCGCGTAGCGAAGGAGCTAGGGAATCAAATTAATTTTATTGGTATCCGTTTAGACAGTGGAGATTTAGCCTATCTCTCAAAACAGGCAAGGAAAATGCTAGATGATGCAGGATTTACAGCAACTAAAATTATGGCTTCGAATGATTTGGATGAATATACAATTATGCATTTAAAGTCACAAGGGGCGCAAATTGATGCTTGGGGAATCGGAACTAAGTTGATTACAGCCTATGATCAAGCAGCTCTTGGTGGAGTATACAAATTAGTTTCGATAGAAGACGAAAGTGGAGAACTAGTTGATACCATTAAAATTTCAGCAAATCCTGAGAAAGTGACTACACCTGGACGTAAACGTGTTTACCGTATTATTAATGCAGAGAATGGTCATGCTGAAGGAGATTATATTGCGTTAGATAATGAAAACATACAGCAAGAAGAAAGATTGAAAATGTTCCACCCTATTCATACGTATATTAGTAAATTTGTTACAAATTTTACCGCGAAAGAGTTACATGAAAGTATTGTAGAAAATGGAAATGTTGTTTATGAGGAGCCAACTATTCAAGAAATACAAAAATATGTACAGGAAAACTTACATTTATTGTGGTGTGAGTATAAGCGAACAATGAATCCTGAAGAATATCCAGTCGATTTAAGTCAAGCTTGTTGGGACAATAAAATGGCAAGCATACAGGCAATAAAAGAAAAGGTTTCACAACGTATTTAAAAGTAACTGCTAGGAGGTAGAGACGATGGCGAGAATAGGTATTTATGGTTCATCATTTGATCCTATTACCAATGTCCATCTTTGGACAGCAAGCACTGTAGCACATCGATGTAAGTTAGATAAGGTTATTTTTTTGCCTTGCTCAAATAAACGCAAAGATAAAACCATCAAAACAGCTGATACACATCGTTGGAATATGCTTCAGTTAGCTATTGCTAAAGACGATCGTTTTATAGCAGATTCCTATGAGATGGATCAAGAAGGCTGGAATATCTACACATATGACACTATGAAATACTTTAGAGAGAAGAACCCAGAGGATGAGGTGCATTTTATTATGGGTGCTGATTTATTAGTGGATATTGGTGCGGGTTTATGGAAAAAGGGCGACGCATTAGTAGCGGAGAATAAATTTATTGTAATGGCACGACATGGCATTGATATGCTCTCAACCATTAGTCGTTCTCCGATTTTAAGAAATAATGATGATGGAAGATTTCATCTTATCGATAAAGGGCTAGCGATGGAAATTAGCTCTACCTATATTCGAGAAGAATTCGCAATGGGAGGAGAACCGAGATATCTCTTGCCTACTGCTTGTTACAACTATATTAAAGAACATCATCTTTACCAAAAATAAAATAGTGAAGCTATCATTAATAAGTGTGGATGACTACCACACTTATTTTAATTTTGAAAAGATGGTGAATTTTATCATATAGAGCTCAGGGTAAGCTATAATAAAAATAGTAATGAAGTACAATTTTTTGCTGTCAATTTTTTGTAATGATTAATGTTAGAAAGGAATTCATGAATGTGCAGCTTACATTAACATTTCTTATTTTAGGAGCAACGATTTTCGCATTTGTGACCAATAAAATACGAGCAGATCTTGTAGCAATTGTGTCACTATTAGCGTTTGTTATTATGGATATTTTGACGCCCGCGGAGGCATTAGCTGGTTTTTCAAACTCTGTAGTTTTAATGATTGCAGGGTTATTTGTCGTGGGTGCAGGGATTTTACGTACGGGCCTGGCAGGCATGGCGGGGCAACTCTTACTAAAATGGTCAGGCAATAGTGAGCTGAAGTTATTTGTGCTACTGCTTATTATTGTAGGGTCGGTTGGTGCATTTATGAGTAATACGGGTACTGTCGCCTTAATGATGCCAATCGTTGTAAGTATAGCAATAAGTATGAAAGTCAGCCCTTCTAAATTTCTACTACCACTCTCCTATGTAGCAAGTCTTTCTGGTCTGATGACACTGATTGCGTCCCCAACCAATTTAATTGTCAGTCAGTTATTGGTTGATCGAGGCTATAACAAACTTGGCTTTTTTGAAGTAACTCCTATTGGTATCGTGGGGATGATTGCTGGCATTTCCTATTTAGTACTTGTAAGAAATATTTTATTACCAAAGGATCAAAACCGTACACAGACTAATGAAGGCTATAAACTTTCGCCGAAAAAAATTATTAAGCAATATGATTTAAATAATCGTCTATTTAAAATCTCCGTTCCTGAGGAGTCACCTATTATTGAAACATCGTTAGCGGAATTAAAACTACCAGCTAAGTATATGCTTTGTATGATGAAAATTCATCGGAAATCACAGGAGGGCATTAATTTACTACCGATGACTTATCAAGAAATGGCAGGACCAACTAGTGTCATTCATGCCAAGGATGAGTTATATGTTCAAGGAGAAATAGAGGATATTCGGCGTTTTGTTGAGGATTATCATCTTGAGATGCAAGGATTAGTTGAAGGAGAAGCCGATGAATTGGTATCGAAGCATCTGGGTATTGCAGAGGTATTGCTTACCCCAAATTCGAGCTTTATCAATGAAACGGTTAGTTCCCTTGGGTTCCGGGAAAAATACAATCTAAATATCATTGGTATTAATCGTAAGGGTGGTTACAAGCTTCAGGATATGGTGTCTCACAAATTAAAATTTGGAGACGCAATATTAGTACAGGGAGCATGGGATGAAATTCTTTTGTTAGCAAGAGAAACGCAAGATGTCGTGGTTGTAGGACAGCCGAAAGAACACGCAAGTGTGGCAGCAGCTACAGGCAAAGCTGGAATTGCGGGGATTATTATGTTATTCATGATTATTTTGATGGCATTTGAAGTTTTCCCTGCTGTCATTTCTGTGATGATTGGTGCTGTACTTATGATTTTAACAGGCTGCTTGAGAAACATGGAAGATGCCTATAGCAATATGAATTTTGAAAGTATTGTGTTAGTGGCTGCGATGTTACCAATGGCGACAGCGTTAGAAAAAACAGGGGGCATGACCATTTTATCTGATGGTATTATTAATGCTTTAGGTGGTTTCGGACCATACGGTGTACTCATAGGAGTTTATATTTTGACAGCTATTTTCGGTCAATTTATTAGTAATACGGCAACTGCTGTATTGTTTGCACCCATTGCCATGAGTGCAGCCATTGCAATGGAGGTTAGTCCCACAACATTTATGATTGCAGTCGCAGTTGCAGCAAGTATGGCATTTGCGACGCCAATTGCTTCCCCTACGAATGCACTGGTAATGACGGCGGGGGGCTATAAATTTATGGATTTCGTAAGAATAGGGGTTCCGTTACAGCTTGTTATGTTTATTGTGATGATGATAGCCATCCCGTTCTTTTTCCCATTTTAAAAACTCGGTTTCTTTACCGAGTTTTTTGTTTTTTTAAAGATCTATTATTTTTTTGTAGGAAATTATGATAAAATTATTTTCTAGTTCATGGTCTAATATTGAACTAGCTTGTGAATAGATTTTATAGTTATTAATATAGGAAGTTTTACTTTGGTAATAAAAATAATAAAGTTTTTTATTAAAAAGTGTTGACCTTTTAAAAATAAGGGTGTAGTATTATACAAGTCGCCAGGGTGACACGCTAAAATAAAGCAAAACATGAACCTTGAAAACTGAACAAGCAAAACGTAATCAATAAAGTTTTAAGTAACTAGCTTCGGTTAGTGAACAAAACAAAAATTTTGGACATCAAACATGATGCCAGCAAAACAATTTGAGCTAATCAAATTTCTTTTATGGAGAGTTTGATCCTGGCTCAGGACGAACGCTGGCGGCGTGCCTAATACATGCAAGTCGAGCGAACA